>NZ_JAOTIN010000009.1 GCF_025660655.1 Streptococcus sp. CSL10205-OR2 | reverse complement strand
TTGCGATAGATATTCAATTTTGAATGATTGATCATTCATAGTTAAGTGACGATAGCCTAGGAGAGACACCTGTACCCATGCCGAACACAGCAGTTAAGTCCTAGAACGCCTGAAGTAGTTGGGGGTTGCCCCCTGTGAGATAGGGTAGTTGCTTAGCTAGCATCCGGCATAGCTCAGTTGGTAGTAGCGCATGACTGTTAATCATGATGTCGTAGGTTCGAGTCCTACTGCCGGAGTATCTCAACTAGCGTAGGCTAGTTTTTTTATTGCCTTCGTTTCTAGCTCAGTTGATTCTTTAAGCTTTTTGTGATATTATTAGTTAGCAATGAAATTAACTGGTTAAGGATAAAGGAGAATTCTATGAAACACTTATCAGAACGTATTGATAAAGCCATTAATAAAATTTTATTATTTTCAGAGAATCAACACGAGTTATTGCTTGGCACTTGTCAAAGTGATATTAAATTAACCAATACACAAGAGCATATTTTAATGCTTTTAGCTGATGAACAATTGACAAATTCTGATTTAGCTATTAGATTAAAGATTAGTCAAGCTGCAGTAACTAAGGCTATTAAAGGTTTGGTAAAACAAGGGATGTTAGCTTCTTCTAAAAATAAAGAAGATGCAAGAATTACCTATTTTGAGTTAACTGAGTTGGCTAAACCCATTGCAGTTGAACATCAGCTTCACCATAACAAGACGTTATCTTTTTATGACCATTTGTTAGAAGAATTTTCAGAAGACGAACAACTGGTGATTGAAAAATTTTTAGATCAGTTGTCTGACACATTAGAAAGAGAAAAATGAGATATATTACAGTTAAGAATTTGGCTTTTCAATATGATGCTGAGCCAGTTTTGGAGGATATTAATTATCATTTAGATAGTGGGGAATTTGTTACCTTAACTGGTGAAAATGGTGCTGCAAAATCAACATTGATTAAGGCTACCTTAGGTATTTTAAAACCAAAAATTGGTACAGTTGAGCTTTCTAAAGTTAATAAAGATGGCAAAAAACTTAGAATTGCCTATTTACCTCAACAAATTGCGAGTTTTAATGCTGGTTTTCCAAGTACTGTTTATGAATTTGTCAAATCAGGTCGCTACCCTAGGAAGGGTTGGTTTAGAAGACTTAATGCTCATGATGAAGAACATATTAAAGTCAGTTTAGAGTCAGTTGGCATGTGGGAAAATCGTCACAAAGCTATAGGTAGTTTGAGTGGTGGTCAAAAACAAAGAGCAGTGATTGCTAGAATGTTTGCTAGTGATCCAGATATTTTTATTTTAGACGAACCAACTACGGGAATGGATATAGGTACAGTTGAAACTTTTTATGAACTGATGCACCATAGCTCGCATCAACACGGTAAAGCGGTGTTGATGATTACGCATGATCCTGAAGAAGTTAGAAAGTATTCGGATAGAAATATTCATCTCGTGAGAAATCAAAATTTACCTTGGCGTTGTTTTAACGTTCATAGTGATAATCAGGGGGTAGAACAAAATGCTTGAGATATTATCCTATGACTTTATGCAAAGAGCCTTTCTTGCTGTTATCGCCATCAGTATTTTTTCACCTATTTTAGGTATTTTTTTAATTCTTCGTCGTCAAAGTTTGATGAGTGATACACTAAGCCATGTTTCTTTGGCAGGTGTTGCCTTAGGTGTATTCATTGGTATTTCACCAACCTGGACAACTATTTTAGTGGTTAGTTTGGCAGCCATTGTTTTAGAATATTTGCGGACTGTTTATCGCCATTACATGGAAATCTCTACAGCTATTTTGATGTCTTTTGGTTTAGCTATTTCACTGATTATTATTAGTAAAGCTAATAATTCTAATGGTGTTGGTTTGGAACAGTATTTATTTGGTTCTATCATAACGATTACGGCAGAACAAGTTGTTGCATTATTTACCATTGCTTTAGTAGTTTTAATGTTAACCATTTTATTTATTAGACCAATGTATATTTTGACGTTTAATGAAGAAACAGCTTTTGTTGATGGTTTACCTGTTAGATTAATGTCAATTTGTTTTAATTTGGTTACAGGTGTGGCTATTTCTCTTATGATTCCAGCTGCTGGAGCCCTCTTAGTTTCAACGATTATGGTTTTACCAGCTAGTATTGCTATGAGAATTGGTAAGAGTTTTAAAGCAGTCATTACTTACGGGATTTTAATTGGTTTCTTTGGTATGGTACTTGGTATTTTTATTTCATTTTGGGCTAAAACGCCAGCGAGTGCAACTATTACCATTATCTTTATCATCATGTTTTTAGTGGTTAGTATTGTTAGAGTCATTGCTAAACTTATAAGAAAATAATGAAAATAAAAACCAGTTTAAGGCTATAACCTTAAGCTGGTTTTCTTATTTTGTTTTAGTAGGTTAGAACGAAGTATTTTTTCTTACCGCGTCTAATAACTGTTAGTTCACCATCAATTTTATCTACATCTGAAAGAATGTAATTAACGTCTTGTATTCTGTCACCATTAATGTAAATGGCCCCATTAGTCACGTCTTCACGTGCTTGACGTTTTGAGGTCACAACATTAGCTGTTACAAGTAAATCGACAATAGTTAGATTGTCTTCTTTTGTCACGTGATAGTTTGGGACGTTATTTAGACCTTGTTTTAACTCGTTAGCTGATAGGTTCTTAATGTTCCCTGCAAAGAGTTGTTCGGTAATATTAATCGCTTTGTCAAAAGCTTCTTTACCGTGAACAAGAGTTACTACTTCCTTAGCTAAGATTTTTTGAGCTAAACGTTTGTGTGGTTCTTGTTCAAATGCTACTCTAATCTCTTCAATTTCTTCAAGAGATAAGAAAGTAAAGATTTTAAGGAAACGAACAGCATCATCATCCATTGTATTGACAAAGTATTGGTACATTTCGTAAGGTGATGTTTTAGTCGCATCAAGCCAGATGGCATTGCCTTCTGATTTTCCAAATTTTTTACCTGAAGAATCGGTAATTAAAGGAACAGTAATGACGTGGCCTTGTTTGTTGGCTTTTCGTCTCAAAAGTTCTGTCCCAGCAGTCATGTTACCCCATTGGTCACTCCCTCCAACTTGTAGGGTGACATTGTGAGTACGATTCAGTTCGTAGAAGTCATAACCCTGCATGATTTGGTAGGCAAATTCGGTGTAAGAAATCCCTGTTTCAATGCGTTTTTTAACGGATTCTTTACTCATCATGTAGTTGACGGTGAAGTATTTTCCAATATCTCTAAGAAAATCAATAAAACTGATAGATTGGAACCAGTCATAGTTATTGACCATTTCAGCTTTATTGTTACCATGTTCAAAATCGAGAAAGCGAGCTAGCTGTTTTTGAATACTCTGACTCCATTTTTCTACGGTTTCTTTGGTTTGAAGACTTCTTTCACTATCTTTAAATGATGGATCACCAATCAATCCAGTCGCACCCCCAACCAAGGCATAAGGTTTATGGCCTGCTAATTGCAAATGACGAATCACTATAATGGGAACCAAGTGCCCTAAATGAAGGCTATCGGCTGTTGGGTCATAACCAGAATAAAGAGCAAGAGATCCTTCAGCTAGTTGTTTTTCTAAGGCTTCTTCATCAGTTGTTTGAAAAATCAAACCACGTTCTTTTAATTCTTTGAAAATAGTCATTATCTTACTCTCCATTATTTATAATCTTACTGGTCATTATAACAAAAAGAAGGGTTTCTATGCAAGTCTTGTTAAATTTTGTTATAATATGGGATGAGGTATTTTTATGAAACGATCAGATAAAGATAATTTAAAAGATATAATTACTAAAAAAACACAATCCTTAAAAAATAAAATGAGTGGCAAAAAAAATTCTCAACCATCTCAATTAAGCATGATGGATATTGGCTCAGTTTTTCTTAGAACTTTGAAGCTAATGTCTGATTTTTTCTATGTTATCGTTTTGCTTTTTGCTTTTTTAGGTATGGGGATTGGCTTTGGCTATTTTGCAAGTCAAATTGATGATGTTGAAATTCCTGATAGAGAAACTTTAATTGCTGACGTCAGTAGCTTGACCAGTATTTCAAAGATGACTTTTTCAGATGATTCACTGATTTCTACCATTAATACCGATTTATTAAGAACACCTGTTGGTAGTGATGCGATTTCAGAAAATATCAAAAATGCCATTATTGCTACTGAGGATGAAAATTTTATGACCCACAAAGGTGTGGTTCCTAAAGCGGTTTTTCGTGCAACATTGACTTCTGTTTTAGGAATAGGTGAAACAAGTGGTGGTTCAACGTTAACACAACAATTACTCAAGCAACAAGTTCTTGGTGATGATCCAACCTTTAAACGTAAAGCAAAAGAAATTATTTATGCCTTGTCACTTGAGCGTTATATGGATAAGGATGAAATATTAACGAAATATCTTAATGTGTCGCCATTTGGTCGCAATAACAAAGGACAAAATATTGCAGGTATTGAAGAAGCTGCTCAAGGTATCTTTGGTGTTTCTGCCAAAGATTTAACCATCCCTCAGTCAGCTTTCTTAGCTGGTTTACCTCAAAGTCCTATTGTTTATTCTCCTTACACATCAACGGGTGAGTTTAAGACAGAAGAAGATATGGCCATTGGTCTTAAAAGAGCTCAAAATGTTTTATACAGTATGTATCGAACAGGGCAACTATCAAAAGCAGATTATGAGAGTTACAAGGCTTATGATTTGAGACAAGATTTTAAACAGCCAGAAGCCATTATTGAAGACAATCATGATTATCTTTACTACACTGTATTAGCAGAAGCTAAAGATATTATGTATGATTATTTGGTGGAAAAAGATGGTGTTTCTGAACAGGACTTAAAAAATGATGACACGAAACAAGCCTATGAAGAAAAAGCTTTAAAAGCCATTCAACTTGGAGGCTATACTATCCAAACAACTATCAATAAAACTGTTCACAATGCCATGCAAGATGCTGCGAGAAATTATGGTGGGCTTTTAGATGATGGGACTGGCCAAGTTCAAATGGGAAATGTCCTCTTGGATAATCGAACAGGTGCTGTTATTGGCTTTATTGGTGGTCGTGATTATAATACCAATCAAAACAACCATGCTTTTGATACCTATAGATCACCAGGTTCAAGTATTAAGCCAATCCTTGCCTATGGTCCGGCTATTGATCAAGGATTGATGGGTAGTGCTAGTATCTTATCAAATTATCCAACAACTTTTTCAAGTGGTCAAAAAATTATGCATGGTGTCGATGAGGGAACGAGCATGGTAACCCTTCAAGAAGCTCTTAACACGTCTTGGAATATTCCAGCCTTTTGGACTTATCAAATGCTTCTTAAAGAAGGTGTTGACGTCAAAGGTTACATGGAAAAGATGGGTTACTCAATTCCTTATTATGATATAGAGAGTTTACCTTTAGGTGGTGGGATTGAAACTTCTGTTGTTCAACAAACAAATGCCTATCAAGCCATTGCTAATAATGGGGTTTTCCTCAAAGAGTACATTGTTTCAAAAATTACTGATGCAGATGGTAACGTGATTTATGAACATCAGCCTGAACCAATACAAGTATATTCTAAAGCAACTGCAAATATTATGACATCGCTTCTTAGAGGCCCGATTAGTTCTGGGGCAACAACAACCTTTGCTTCAAGATTAAGTGGATTAAACGGTAATCTTTTAGGAGCTGACTGGATTGGCAAAACAGGAACAACCAATGAAACGTCTGATGTTTGGTTAATGTTATCAACACCTTCGGTTTCTCTAGGTTCTTGGGCTGGACACGATGATAACAGTTCTTTAGCCGCCTTAACAGGATATAATAATCATGCTAATTATGTCGCTCATCTTGTGACAGCTATTAATAATGCAGATCCTAATATTTTAGGAACATCTGAGAAGTTTACAATGGATCCTAGCGTCATTAGTGCATCTGTTTTAAATTCAACAGGATTACGCCCTGGTTCTGTTTCTATCAATGGTAGAACCATCAATGTGGGAGGCTCTACTACAACTAGTTTATGGGCTAAAAATGGTCCAGGAGTAACAACTTATAAATTTGCTATCGGAGGAACAGATAGTGATTATGCTCAAGCCTGGGCAAAAATAGTTGGCAGTAATCCAGCGCCAGCGCCAAAACCAAAAGAAGAAAAACCACAAAAAGAAGACGATGATACTCCATAAGCCTTTGATTAACAACAAAGAGAATCATTAAAAATAGTTGCTTTTTAATAGAAAATAAGGTATACTAGTAAAAGAATTTTGTCGTCTGTTTTAGTTGAAATATTGTCCAACTAAGACTTACAGCAGTTAAATCACACTATTAGTCAGATTTAGCTGCTCTTTTTGTGCCCATTTTTAGAATTTTTTATGAATTGTAATCTATTCTTAAATTTTCTAAAAATTCAAAAAGGACTATTATTTTGTTGACACTTGCTTGTTTAACAAGCCTATTAGAAAAAAGGAGTTGAAAACTTGGCAGGACATGAAGTTCAATACGGAAAACACCGTACACGTCGTAGCTTTTCAAGAATCAAAGAAGTTCTTGATTTACCAAATTTGATTGAAATTCAAACAGATTCATTTCAAGATTTTCTTGATCATGGGTTAAAGGAAGTTTTTGAGGATGTTCTTCCAGTATCTAACTTTACAGATACGATGGAACTAGAATTTTTAGGTTATGAAATAAAAGAACCTAAATACACTCTAGAAGAAGCTCGTGCTCATGATGCTCACTATTCAGCACCTATTTTTGTGACATTTCGCCTAGTTAATAAAGAAACTGGTGAGATTAAAACACAAGAGGTGTTCTTTGGTGATTTTCCATTAATGACAGAGATGGGAACATTTATCATCAATGGTGCAGAAAGAATTATCGTTAGTCAGTTGGTGAGATCACCAGGTGTTTACTTCAACGATAAAGTGGATAAAAACGGTAAAGTGGGCTATGGGTCAACTGTTATTCCTAATCGTGGGGCATGGTTGGAACTTGAAACAGATGCAAAAGATATTGCTTATACTAGAATTGACCGTACACGTAAAATTCCATTTACAACCCTTATTCGTGCTTTAGGATTTTCTGGTGATGATGAAATCATCGATATTTTTGGTGATGGTGACCTTGTTAGAAATACCATTGAAAAAGATATTCACAAAAATCCAAGCGACTCACGAACTGATGAAGCTTTAAAAGAAATTTACGAGCGTCTTCGTCCGGGTGAGCCAAAGACAGCAGAAAGCTCTCGTAGTCTTTTGATTGCTCGTTTCTTTGATTCACGTCGTTATGATTTAGCGGCTGTTGGTCGTTATAAAATCAACAAAAAATTAAATGTTAAAACACGTCTTTTAAATCAAACCATTGCAGAAAACTTAGTAGATGCTGAAACAGGAGAAATTCTTGTCGAAGCTGGTACTGTAATGACACGTGAAATCATTGATAGTATTTCAGAACACATTGATGGTGATTTAAACAAATTTGCCTATACACCAAACGACTATGCTGTTCTTGTTGAACCTGTTGTTCTTCAAAAATTTAAGGTTTACTCACCAATTGATCCAGATAGAGTTGTCACTATCGTTGGTAATGCTAATCCAGATGAAAAAATTAGAAATCTAACACCAGCTGATATTCTCGCTGAAATGAGTTATTTCTTAAACCTTTCAGAGGGTCTTGGGAAAGTAGATGATATTGACCACTTGGGTAATCGTCGTATCCGTGCCGTTGGTGAATTGTTAGCCAACCAGTTCCGTATCGGTTTAGCTCGTATGGAACGTAATGTGCGTGAGCGTATGAGTGTTCAAGATAATGAAACCCTAACACCACAACAAATTATTAATATCAGACCCGTTACAGCGGCAATCAAAGAATTCTTTGGTTCTTCTCAGTTATCACAATTCATGGACCAACATAATCCACTTTCTGAATTGTCACACAAACGTCGTCTATCAGCCCTTGGACCTGGTGGTTTGACACGTGACCGTGCCGGTTATGAAGTCCGTGACGTTCACTATACTCACTATGGTCGTATGTGTCCGATTGAAACACCTGAAGGACCAAACATTGGTTTGATCAACAACTTGTCATCTTATGGACACTTAAATAAATATGGTTTTATCCAAACACCATACCGTAAAGTTGACAAAGAAACAGGTGTGGTTACTCGTGACATTGAGTGGCTGACAGCTGATGAAGAAGATGAATACACTGTCGCACAAGCAAACTCTATTCTTAACGAAGATGGTACTTTTGCTGAGGAAATCGTTATGGGACGTCATCAAGGTAATAACCAAGAATTCCCAATAAGTGCTGTTGATTATGTAGATGTTTCTCCTAAACAGGTAGTTGCGGTTGCAACAGCGTGTATTCCTTTCCTTGAAAACAACGACTCAAACCGTGCCTTGATGGGTGCCAACATGCAACGTCAAGCTGTACCGTTGATCGATCCAAAAGCACCGCTTGTTGGAACAGGAATGGAATATCAAGCCGCTCATGATTCCGGAGCTGCTGTTATTGCACAAAATGATGGTAAAGTTATCTACTCTGATGCTGATAAAGTAGAAGTTCGTAGAGAAGATGGTGGTCTTGATGTTTATCAAATCACTAAATTCCGTCGTTCTAACTCAGGAACTGCTTATAACCAAAGAACCCTTGTAAAAGTTGGTGACCTTGTTGAAAAAGGAGACTTTATTGCTGATGGCCCATCAATGGAAAATGGTGAAATGGCTTTAGGTCAAAACCCAATTGTTGCCTACATGACTTGGGAAGGTTACAACTTTGAGGATGCGGTCATCATGAGTGAGCGTTTGGTTAAAGACGATGTCTATACCTCAGTTCACTTAGAAGAATTTGAAAGTGAAACGCGCGACACTAAACTTGGTGCAGAAGAAATTACTAGAGAAATTCCAAACGTTGGTGAAGAAGCCCTTAAAGATCTTGATGAAATGGGTGTTATTCGCATTGGTGCAGAGGTTAAAGAAGGAGACATCCTTGTTGGTAAAGTCACACCAAAAGGTGAAAAAGACTTATCTGCTGAAGAACGTCTCTTACATGCGATTTTTGGTGACAAATCTCGTGAAGTTCGTGATACTTCTCTTCGTGTCCCACATGGTGGTGATGGTGTCGTTCGTGATGTTCGCATCTTCACACGCGCTAATGGCGATGAACTTCAATCTGGTGTTAATATGTTAGTTCGTGTTTATATCGCACAAAAACGCAAAGTTAAAGTCGGAGATAAAATGGCTGGACGCCACGGGAACAAAGGGGTTGTTTCTCGTATTGTTCCAGTAGAAGACATGCCATACTTACCAGATGGTACACCGGTTGATATCATGTTGAATCCTCTTGGGGTACCTTCACGGATGAATATCGGTCAAGTTATGGAGCTTCACTTGGGTATGGCCGCTCGTACTCTGGGTGTTCATATGGCAACACCAGTCTTTGATGGTGCTACCGCAGAAGATTTGTGGGAAACTGTTAAAGAGGCTGGTATGGATAGCGATGCTAAGACAGTCCTTTATGATGGACGTACTGGAGAGCCTTTTGATAACCGTGTTTCTGTTGGTGTCATGTACATGATTAAACTCCACCACATGGTTGATGATAAATTACACGCACGTTCTGTTGGACCATACTCACTTGTTACCCAACAACCACTTGGTGGTAAAGCACAATTTGGTGGACAACGTTTCGGTGAGATGGAAGTTTGGGCCCTTGAAGCTTATGGTGCTTCACACGTTCTTCAAGAAATCTTGACCTACAAGTCTGATGATGTGATTGGTCGTTTGAAAGCTTATGAAGCTATCACAAAAGGAAAACCAATTCCAAAACCAGGTGTTCCAGAATCATTCCGTGTCCTAGTCAAAGAGTTACAATCTCTTGGATTAGATATGAGAGTCCTTGATGAAGATGACAGAGAAGTTGAACTTCGTGATCTTGATGAAGGTGAAGATGATGATGTGATGCACGTTGATGATCTTGAAAAAGCACGTGAAAAACAAGCTCAAGAAGCAGCAGAATTTGCTAGCGAAGAAAAGAAAGTCAGTGACGAAACCTCACTAACTTAAACAATTATTAACCAATGAATACTATTCAATGTTAATATGATGAGAAGTAAAAAAGAAAGGTAATAACTAGTGGTTGACGTAAATCGTTTTAAAAGTATGCAAATCACATTAGCCTCACCAAGCAAAGTCCGTTCATGGTCTTATGGTGAAGTTAAAAAACCTGAAACAATCAATTACCGTACCTTAAAACCAGAACGTGAAGGACTATTTGATGAGGTCATCTTTGGTCCTACAAAAGATTGGGAGTGTGCCTGTGGCAAATACAAACGTATTCGTTACAAAGGGATTGTTTGTGACCGCTGTGGTGTTGAGGTCACTCGTGCCAAAGTGCGCCGTGAACGTATGGGGCACATTGAGTTAAAAGCTCCTGTATCACATATTTGGTATTTTAAAGGTATTCCAAGTCGTATGGGCTTGACACTTGATATGAGCCCACGTTCCTTAGAAGAAATTATTTATTTTGCTGCCTATGTTGTCATCGATCCAAAAGAGACACCATTAGAGCCTAAATCACTCTTGACAGAACGTGAATATCGTGAAAAATTACAAGAGTATGGACATGGTTCATTTATCGCAAAAATGGGTGCTGAAGCTATCCAAGATTTATTGAAACGTGTTAATCTTGATGCTGAAATTGCTGTCTTAAAAGAAGAATTAAAAACAGCATCTGGTCAAAAGCGTATCAAGGCTGTTCGTCGTTTAGATGTTCTTGATGCCTTTAATAAATCAGGTAATAAACCTGAATGGATGATTTTAAATATCTTACCAGTCATCCCACCAGATCTTCGTCCAATGGTTCAATTGGATGGTGGTCGTTTTGCAGCCAGTGACTTAAATGACCTCTATCGTCGTGTTATCAACCGTAACAACCGTTTAGCACGTCTTTTAGAGCTTAATGCCCCTGGTATTATTGTTCAAAATGAAAAAAGAATGCTCCAAGAAGCTGTTGATGCTTTGATTGATAATGGTCGTCGTGGTCGTCCAATTACTGGACCAGGTAGTCGTCCATTGAAATCACTCAGCCACATGCTTAAAGGAAAACAAGGACGTTTCCGTCAAAACCTTCTTGGTAAACGTGTAGACTTCTCAGGACGTTCAGTTATTGCTGTTGGTCCAACACTTAAAATGTATCAATGTGGTGTCCCTCGTGAAATGGCGATTGAATTATTCAAACCATTCGTGATGAGAGAAGTCGTTGCTCGTGATTTAGTCCAAAACGTTAAAGCAGCTAAACGCTTAATCGAGCGTGGGGATGAACGCATCTGGGATATTCTAGAAGAAGTCATCAAAGAACATCCTGTTCTTCTTAACCGCGCACCTACTCTTCACAGACTTGGTATTCAAGCCTTTGAACCTGTTCTTATTGATGGACGTGCCCTTAGACTTCATCCACTTGTTTGTGAAGCCTACAATGCCGACTTTGACGGGGACCAAATGGCGATTCATGTGCCTTTATCAGAAGAAGCACAAGCAGAAGCTCGTCTTTTGATGCTTGCAGCAGAACACATCCTTAATCCTAAGGATGGTAAACCTGTTGTTACCCCATCTCAAGATATGGTTCTTGGTAACTATTATTTGACGATGGAAGATGAGGGAAGAAAAGGTGAAGGCATGGTCTTTAAAGATCGTGATGAGGCTGTTATGGCTCTTCACAATGGTTATGTTCATCTTCATAGCCGTGTTGGGATTGCCGTTGATAGCATGACTGACAAGCCTTGGAAAGATCACCAAAAACATAAAATTATGGTCACAACAGTTGGTAAAATTTTGTTCAATGAAATTATGCCTGCTGATCTGCCTTACCTACAAGAACCTAACAATAGTAATCTAACAGATGGTACACCAGATAAGTATTTCTTAGAACTTGGTACGGATGTCAAAGAAGCGATTAAAGCACTTCCTTTAAATGAACCATTTAAGAAGAAAAACTTAGGAAATATCATCGCTGAAACCTTTAAACGTTTTAGAACAACAGAAACCTCTGCATTTCTTGATAGATTAAAAGACTTAGGTTACTACCACTCAACCTTGGCAGGATTAACAGTAGGTATCTCTGACATTCCTGTTATCGATAATAAACAAGAAATTATTGATGTTGCCCATGCTAAAGTTGAATCAATTAATAAAGCCTTCCGTCGTGGTTTGATGACTGATGATGATCGTTATGAAGCAGTCACTACAACATGGCGTGAAGCCAAAGAAGCCTTAGAGCGTCGCTTAATTGAAACACAAGATCCTAAGAATCCTATCGTTATGATGATGGACTCAGGAGCGCGTGGTAATATCTCTAACTTCTCTCAACTTGCGGGGATGCGTGGTTTGATGGCGGCACCTAATGGTCGTATTATGGAACTTCCAATCCTATCTAACTTCCGTGAAGGTCTCTCAGTACTTGAGATGTTCTTCTCAACACACGGTGCTAGAAAAGGAATGACTGATACGGCGCTTAAGACTGCCGACTCTGGATACTTGACTCGTCGTCTTGTTGATGTTGCTCAAGATGTTATCATTCGTGAAGATGACTGTGGCACTGATCGTGGTTTGATTATCACAGCCATTACAGATGATAGAGAAGTCACAGAAACACTTGAAGAACGCTTGCAAGGACGTTACTCTAAGAAATCTGTGAAACATCCTGAGACTGGTGAAGTCTTGATTGGTGCAAATCAATTAATTACAGAAGACATTGCTGCTAAAATTGTTAATGCTGGTGTTGAAGAAGTGACTATTCGTTCAGTCTTTACATGTAATACTCGTCACGGTGTGTGTCGTCATTGTTATGGTATTAACCTAGCAACTGGTGATGCGGTTGAAGTTGGTGAAGCAGTTGGTACAATTGCTGCCCAATCAATCGGTGAGCCTGGTACTCAGTTGACCATGCGTACCTTCCATACTGGTGGTGTGGCTTCAAATACCGATATTACCCAAGGTTTACCTCGTATTCAGGAAATCTTTGAAGCACGTAATCCTAAAGGGGAAGCAGTTATCACTGAAGTTAAAGGTGAAATTGTTGATATCGAAGAAGATGCTTCAACACGTACTAAGAAAGTCTTTGTCAAAGGTGAAACAGGTGATGGAGAGTATGTTGTGCCATTTACAGCTCGTCTAAAAGTTGCTATCGGTGATACTGTCCTTCGTGGTCAGGCCCTGACTGAAGGGTCTATCCAACCTAAACACTTACTTGAAGTTCGTGATACTTTATCTGTTGAGACCTATCTCTTAGCAGAAGTTCAAAAAGTATACCGTAGCCAAGGGGTTGAAATCGGAGATAAACATATCGAGGTGATGGTACGTCAAATGCTTCGTAAGGTTCGCATTATGGATCCAGGGGACACTGACTTATTACCAGGTACTTTGATGGATATTTCTGACTTTACAGATGCCAATAAAGAGATTGTGATTTCTGGTGGAATTCCTGCAACAAGCCGTCCAGTCTTAATGGGAATTACCAAAGCTTCCTTAGAAACCAATTCCTTCTTATCTGCAGCTTCCTTCCAAGAAACAACTCGTGTCTTAACAGATGCTGCTATCCGTGGTAAGAAAGACCATCTTCTTGGACTTAAAGAAAATGTTATTATTGGTAAGATTATTCCAGCTGGTACTGGTATGGCAAGATATCGTCATATTGAACCTCAAGCTATTAATGAAGTGGAAACAACAGAAAATATTACTGATGAAGAAACAGTGGGAGTTACTGAATAATGAGAGAGATTCGCATTTTGCGAGTCTTTTTCATTACCCTTATGAGCAAATCCTTTCGTTAATCAGACATATTACTATATAATGTCTTTATAAGGATGTGGAACTATGTATCAAGTAATTGAGATTTATGGCGATTTTGAACCGTGGTGGTTTTTAGAAGATTGGAAAGATGACATCGTATCAGAAACGACGTTTTCTACTTTTAAAGAAGCTCTCGCTTTTTATACAAAAAAGTGGGAAGAGTTTAAAAGGACTTTTCCAAGCTTCCAAAGTAGAAGTGATTTTATGGCAGCTTTTTGGGATGATAATGAAAAGCGTTGGTGTGTTGATTGTGATGAAGACCTTCAGCAATACCACTCGCTTTTATTATTAAAAGATGACCAAATAATACCTGAAGCACTTCATGATGAAAAATTTAATTTAGGTAATCAAGTAACAACACCGCCATCATGTTCTCTTAATTTTTAAGCAAATGATGTTTATATCATTTCCCTTATAATAGTTTATCTTATAAAAGATACCTACCGTTATTAAAATAACGGTATTTTTTTGTCTCAAAAAAGATCTTTAATTTTAAGATGATAATCCGAATAGTCTAGTGAAGGGGAAAAGAATGATACAAGAAATAGGAAAAAACATTATTAAACAAGCTGTTGAAAAACAGGCTCAGGATATCTATCTCATTCCTAAAAGTAACCAGTATGAGTTATACATGAGGATAAAAGATGATAGAAAATGGATAGCTTCTTATCCCTATGAAGAAATGGCGGGTTTGATTAGTCATTTCAAGTTTGTTTCGGGGATGAATGTTGGTGAAAAAAGGCGTAGTCAACTAGGAGCTTGTGATTACCTTTATGATAACGAAAAAGCCATTTCACTAAGGTTATCAAGCGTGAGTGATTACAAGGGATTTGAGAGTTTAGTCATACGGCTCCTTTTTGACAATCAAGAAAGCTTAGCATTTTGGTTTGATGGTGATAAAAAAATGTTTCAAGAGCAATATGTGAGAGGACTCTATCTTTTTTCAGGCCCAGTTGGAAGTGGCAAAACCACTCTCATGTATCATTTGATTAGAGAGAAATTTCCAGATAAACAAATCATGACGATTGAAGATCCGGTTGAAATGAAACAAGAAAACATGCTTCAACTTCAGATTAATAATAGTATTGAGATGACTTATGAACGTCTCATCAAATTATCACTAAGGCATAGACCCGATGTGTTAATTATTGGTGAAATTAGAGACACTGAGACTGCAAGAGCGGTTATTAGAGCTAGTCTTACGGGTGTTATCATTTTTTCAACCCTGCATGCTAAAAGTATTCCTGGGGTTTATCATCGTTTATTAGAATTGGGGATTACGAAAAAAGAATTAGCCAACACGCTTAATGGTGTTGCCTATCAAAGGCTAATAGCAGGAGGAGCGCTTATTGATTTTGCCAAAGAAAACTACCAAAACTATTCCCAAAATCAATGGAATAAACAGCTTAAAACACTTTTTACAGATGGACATATCACTAAGGAGCAAAAAGAAGCCGAAGAGATTATCACTTAAACAGCAAAAAAAGATTGTTCAATTATTTAACAACCTCTACGCGAGTGGCTTCACACTATCAGAGACCATTACTTTCTTGGAGCGAAGCCATATGTTAAAAAAGCCGGTTACCCATCAAATGAAAGCAGGTTTACTTAGTGGATTAAGCCTATCACATATTTTTTCTTCGATTGGCTTTTCTGATAATGTTGTGACGCAAATAGCACTAGCTGATAGTCATGGCAACGTTCAAAAAAGTCTAAGTAAGATTGATGCTTATCTTGAAAATATTATTCTCGTAAAGAAAAAACTGATTGAAGTGGCCACTTATCCCCTGGTATTACTGGGATTTATGATGTTAATCATGATGGGCCTCAAAAATTATATGTTGCTTGATGTTGAAAATGGTAATCTAGCAACCAGGATAATTTCGCAGTTTCCAAATGTTTTCTTTGCTGTTTTACTTATCCTTATAGGATTAATCATTGTAGGTTATGGTCTGTCTCATCGTCTTGGGAAAATGAAACTTTATCGCTTTCTTAGTCGAATTCCTTTTTTAGGTGGTTTTATCCAGTGCTACTTAAGTGCCCTTTTTGCTCGTGAATGGGGAAATCTAATTGGTCAAGGCATTGAGCTTTCTGTTGTTGTCAAATTGATGCAAGAACAAAAATCACTATTGTTTCAAGAAATCGGTCAGGAACTAGAGAAAGCCTTGTTGTCTGGTATGACTTTTCATGAAAAAATAGCTAGCTATCCTTTTTTTGTCAAGGAACTCAGTTTAATCATTGAATATGGCCAAATCAAATCAAAACTTGGACTAGAATTAGAGATTTATGCACAGGAACTTTGGCGCTTATTTTTTAACAAGGTGACAAAAGCAACACAACTGATTCAACCGATTGTCTTTCTCTTTGTAGCTGTCGTCATTGTGATGATTTATGCTGCTATGCTCTTACCTATTTATCAAACCTTGGAGGTTTAATTTATGAAAAAAACACTATTAATTGCTTTAAAGAAGAAAACTGTCAAAGCTTTTACATTAATCGAAATGTTGATGGTCTTATTTGTCATTTCGGTCTTGCTCCTACTTTTTGTTCCTAATCTGAATAAGCAAAAAGATAAAATTCAAGAGACAGGGAATGCCGCGATTGTTAAAATTGTTGAAAGTCAAGCAGATCTTTATGAGCTAGGGTCAAATGATACAGCTAGTATTTCCAAATTATTGGCTGATGGTAGCATCACAGAAAAACAAGAAGCAGGCTATAAGGAGTATTATGCTAATCACACAGAAGAAACCCAAAAAGTACCGAATTAAAGCTTTTACATTATTAGAAAGTCTACTGACACTTGCAACAACTAGTTTCTTGGTGCTTAGTTTATCTGCGTCAGTATCAACGATTCTCACGCAAATGGAGGAACGATTGTTCTTTTTGAATCTTGAATATCTCTATCAAGACACGCAAAAGCTTAGCCTAGCCTCACAAAAAAAGAGAAGTATCACCTTTAATAATCAAACCGTTTCAACGAATAGAGCTATTTTAAAGATACCTCAAAGTGTTCATTTAAAAGAAAATCTGATAATAACTTTTAATCAAGCTGGTGGTAATTCATCTTTGAAGAAAATAATCTTTGAAACAGACCATCAGATGATTAAATACCAATTGTATATAGGGAGTGGAAAATATAAAAAAGACATTGAAAGCCTACATTCTCCTTGAAAGTTTGATAGCTTTAGCCTTATTGGTGATGGTGACAACTGTTATTTTGGGAGAACTCAGTAAAGATAGTCAAAGAATCAAAGATAATATTAGACAAGAACAAGTTTTGAATGTGGCAAGTATGGCTGTTCAAACCCATCAAAGTGAGCTGACAGTTGATGGCGTAACCGTTAGTGTCAAAGAAAGCACAAATAGTATAAGAGTCTTTCATGAGGGAGAGGAAGTGATGTCAGTTGCTGAAAAATAAGGTAAAAGCTTTTACACTGTTAGAATGTCTTGTTTCGCTTTTAGTCATTGCAGGGAGTTTGACTATTTATCAAGGACTCACAAAAAGCCTTAATAGTCATATCACTCACTTATCCACTCACGATGATGAAGAGTGGTTACTATTTTGCCAGCAATTGCGAAAAGAGTGGGAGGGTAGTCATTTTGACAAGATAGAAAATCATAAATTATACCTCACTAAAAATCAGAAAACCTTAGCCTTTGGAAAGTACAAAAAAGATGATTTTAGAAAGACAAGCGCGAGTGGTCGTGGCTATCAGCCGATGATTTATCAAGTCAAAGAAGTGACTTTTGAAAAAAGAGAACAAATCGTCACCTTAAGACTAACTTTTAATGATGGGCAAGAAAGGAGTTTTGTCTATGCTTTTAAAGAAAAAAGTTAAGGCAGGTATTCTCATTTATGCGCTACTAATCTCGGCAATTTTTGCCATGCTTTTACAATTTTACTTAGGACGAATTGTTGCCAGTCAAAGACAACACCAAGCCCAAATCAGTCAAAGCCAGTCCTATCTCATGGCACAAATGACAGCTAGAATAGCCAGTAAAGATAAGGGTCAACTCATCTTTAAAGAAGGACAAACAAGCTATGAAAAGACAGAAGAGAACATCTCCATCCAAGTGCAACTAACGAATCAGCAGACTTTTTCCTACACTTTCTTGGCGCCCTCTTTAGAGAGTCATCAAAAAATGAAGTAAGCCGCAAAAGGCTTTCTTTTCTTTTGTCCTTATTTTTGATATGATTAGACAAGGAGGAAAATATGAATTTCGAGACTATTGAACAAGCCTTTCATCTTATCTGGGAGAACACTCAGGTGCTTTCAAATCAATTGAAGACAAGTCTTTATGATGCTTTAATTGAGCAAAATGGGTATTACATAGAAGGCAAAGAAGAAACACCAGCCATCAAAGAAAATAATAGCAAACTTCACCAGTTATCTCTAAGTAAGGAAGAATGGCGCAAAACTTTTGAATACCTCTTTATCAAAATCAATCAATATGAAAAACTGCAGACCAACCACCAATTTACACCAGATGCTATTGGTTTTTTGATTTTGTTTTTAATGGAAACACTGACAGCTAATAAGCCGTTAACGGTGATAGAAATGGGAAGTGGGACAGGTAATCTTGCTCAAACCATTGTCACTAATAGTGAGAAAGAACTCACTTACTTGGGAATAGAATTAGATGATTTATTAATCGATTTGGCAGCCAGTATCTCTGAAATTATCGATTCATCAGTGAGCTTTTTCCAAGCGGATGCCGTTCGTCCTCACATCTTAAAAGAAAGTGATGTGATTATCAGTGATTTACCAGTAGGCTATTATCCTAATGATGCTATTGCTTCAAGGTATCAAGTGGCAGCCAAAGAAGGTCATACCTATGCCCATCATTTGATGATGGAACAAGCTGTTAAATACCTTAAAGAAGATGGCGTTGCTATTTTTTTAGCACCCGTTAATCTTTTGACGAGTGAGCAGAGCGATTCTTTAAAACATTGGTTGGTGGATGCGGTGGATTTGTTAGGGGTCATCACCCTACCAGAAAATCTTTTTGGCAGTAAAGCAAATGCCAAATCACTCTTTCTCATGAAAAAGAAATCACACCAAAGCATTGAAACATTTGTTTACCCAATCTCAGATTTACAAAATAAGGAAAATCTTGTTGATTTTATGGAAAATTTCAAAAAATGGGTTAAAGACCATTACAATTAAGCTAAATTTTGCTATAATGGAACAATAGAAAGAAAGGCTATATTGAGGTGAATTATGTCAAAAACTATTGCAATTAACGCTGGAAGTTCAAGTCTTAAGTGGCAACTTTATAGAATGCCTGAAGAAGAGGTATTGGCAAAAGGGGCTATCGAAAGAATTGGTAAATCAGATGCTATCTCTACAGTGAAATATGGAGATAATAAAGAAGAAGAGATTCTTGAAATTCTTGACCATACAGCAGCGGTTGAATTACTACTTGCTGATCTTAAAAAACATGGCATTATCCAAGAATTTGAAGAAATTACCGGCGTTGGGCACCGTGTTGTGGCTGGTGGAGAAGACTTTAGCGATTCTGTTATTTTAGATGATGCAGCGATTGAAAAAGTGGCTGAACTTGCTAAATTAGCACCTCTTCACAATGGTGCAGCTGCAGATGGGATGAGAGCATTTAAGAAATTATTGCCAAACATCACAAGTGTAGCCGTTTTTGATACCGCTTATCACTCAAGCATGCCAGAACTAGCTTACCGCTACCCAATTGCTGAAAAATACTACACAGACTACAAAGTACGTAAATACGGAGCACACGGAACAAGTCATTTCTACGTTTCAAGAGAAGCAGCAAGACTTTTAGGTAAGCCTGTTGAAGAGTTGAAAATCATTACGGCTCACATCGGAAACGGTGTCTCCATCACCGCTAACTTATATGGTAAGAGTGTTGATACTTCAATGGGCTTCACACCACTTGCTGGACCAATGATGGGAACACGTTCTGGTGATATCGACCCAGCCATCATTCCTTACTTGGTCAATGAAGTGCCAGAACTAAAAGATGCCGCAGCCGTTGTTAATATGCTTAACAAAGAGTCAGGTCTTGCTGGTGTTTCTGCCCTTTCAAATGACATGCGTGACATTGAAAATGCTAAAGAAAAAGGCGATGAAAAAGCTACTCTTGCATACGAGATGTTTGTTGATCGCATTAAGAAATTCATCGGTCAATACCTAGCTGTTTTAAACGGAGCAGATGCCATTGTCTTTACCGCTGGTATGGGAGAAAATGGTACAGAAATGCGCCAAGACATCATTGATGGCCTCTCATGGTTTGGTTTAGAACTTGACCCAGAAAAGAACGTCTTTGGCTATAAAGGTATTATTTCTAGCGAGAATTCTCGTGTGGCTATCTTGTCAGTACCAACTGATGAAGAATTGATGATTACACGTGATGTGGAACGCTTGAAAAATCAAAGCAAATAAGAAAATAAAAAGAAGTCGTTAGGAAACTAACGGCTTTTTTGATGACGATAAAAAGCATAAATACCCGTATAAAACGCGCTTAAAAAGCTATTTTATGGATAATCATACTGTTTAAAGAGAGAATTGACTTATTGGACGCTTCTCTTGAACCTAGATTGTACAATGGAATCTTTTCAAATGAAAAGCAAACAAATCTTGAAATATCATCAGTGAAAACGCTCTAAATATGGTATAATATAAAAAAGCATAAAGATACGGAAAGATGTTATGGCAAAAACAACAAAGGAACTTGAAATTTAAAAGCGTTTGATTGAACAGCTCATCACTGGTGATAGTCAGTGGTCTTATCGTCCAGATTTAAGAACAGAAGATTCTCTTTGGGAGAATTTTTTTCAAAAACTGGAGCAAAATAATCTTGCTATTCTTGGTGAGAACCTACTGACTGAACAAGAAAAAGAGCAAATCAAGATGCAGTTGACTTTTACCAACTACTATGAAGCGGCTAAATGGTTGGCAGGTGAAAATGGTATCGCCAAGGTACAGGTGCAAAGAGAAGATGTGACGCTACTCATCAATGGTCTTCCCATGATTCATATCGAGTTGAAAAATCATCAACATCCTTTCATGGATGCCTTTCATCAAATCAGAAAGTATGAACGAGATAACAAACTCAAAGGTAAAGAAACTGGTAAATCAGATAAAAAAATAGAAGCAGAAATATAAGATTGGAGGTCTGCTCTTCAGACCGTACTGTCTTTTTTTGTTGTTTAAATCTATCTTATCGTTATAATAATAGATACTTGTGATATAATAATATGAATGAAAAGTTCGCAAAAGCATAATAAAAATTCAGTTTTAATTTTAAGAGTAAAGGTTGGAGATAATGAAAATTAATTATAATGGACTTTGGAAAGTCTTGATAGACAAGGACATGAACAAAAAGGAATTGATGGAAGAAGTAGGTCTATCACCAGCAACTGTAGCCAAGATGACAAAGGGAGAATTTGTCAGCATGCAAGTTTTATATAGGATTTGTATAAAACTAAATGTAGATTTTAAAGATATTATTGAGATAGGTAATAGGGAGGATAAGCATGATAGGTAAAAAAATTCAAGATAATAAAGATATAAGACCTAACACTAGGGAATTAATAAAATTAAAAGAAAACTTTCCGCAATTCTTTAATAAAGAAGGAGAGTTTGAGTTGGATAAATTTCAGGAATTTTTAAAAGAGGAAGAAATTGACATTTCAAAAGAGGGCTATGGTTTGGAGTTTTTAGGTAAATCCTATGCTAAGTACCTAAGCTCATTAGAGACTGAAACCTATCTTGCTCCAGATATAGACCATAACTCAAAGGAAGAAAATAAAAATAGTGAGAATTTATATATTGTAGGAGATAATATAGATGCCTTAAAACATTTACTAGGTTCTTATGCTGGGAAAATCAAATGTATCTATATCGATCCGCCATATAATACTGGATCTGATGGTTTTGTCTATCCTGACAACTTTCGGTTTAGTGCGGAAGAAATGTCTAGAAATATAGGAATTACTGAAGGGGAGGCTCAAAGAATTCTTAACCTTGCAGGTAAGAGTACTCACTCTGCCTGGCTTACTTTTATGTATACAAGACTTGTTCTAGCCAGGGATTTGTTATCGGATGATGGGGTTATTTTTATATCTATTGATGACAATGAACAGGCTAATTTGAAATTAATTTGTGATGAAATATATGGTGAAGAGAACTTTATATGCGATTTCTCTTGGAGAAAAAAGACTGGTGCGAATGATGCAAAAGATATTGCTGTTATTACAGAATCTATTCTTTTGTATTCTAAAAACAAGGAATTAGTTATAAATGAAAAAATATTTAAAAGAGACCTTAATTCCATAAATATGTCAAGGTATAGCAAAAAAGATCAATACTTTAATGAAAGAGGATATTTTTACTATGATACGCTTGACAGAGGCGGTCTTCAGTATAGTGACAGCATGAATTTTCCCATAACTCTTCCCGATGGAAGAAAATTATATCCAAATAATAGAAAAAAATTTGAAAATGATGGTTGGATTTGGAAATGGAGTAAAAACAAAGTTAATTGGGGTATAGAGCATGAATTCATAGATTTTATTAAAGTGAATAATGAATTTACAGTGAAATACAAAGTATATGAATTAGTTGATAATGAAGGTAATCCTAGAGAGCAGAGAGGTCGTGCTTTCTCTAACCTCATTCTTGATCCTATTAATCAGATAGGAACAAACGAGATTAAAGCTTTGTTTGATAACGTGGCACTGTTCAACAATCCAAAGCCGGTCAATCTTGTAAAATACTTAATAAATACTATATTCTCTCAAGATATTAATATTCTTGATTTCTTTTCAGGTTCAGCTACTACTGCTGATGCTGTTATGCAATTAAATGCTGAAGATGGTGGAGAGAGAAAATATATCATGGTTCAATTGCCTGAAAAGATTGAAAAGAACAAACCAGCCTATGAGGCAGAATACAGAACCATTGATGAAATCGGTCGTGCTAGAATTGAAAAAGCTGCCGCAAAGATTAAGAAAGAAACAAAGGCAGATATTGACTATGGTTATAAGCTCTATTACTTAGAAAAGCCAGAGGAAAAAACTTTAGTAGAATTGGAGAATTTTGAGCCAGAAATTAAACTGATCACAGATGATATGGTCTCTATTTTTGATAACTCTCATGCTTCTGGAAAAGAAAGTATCCTATCTACCTGGTTGAGTGAAGATGGTTATGGATTAACAAAGGAGACTGAAGACTACAAGTTAGATCAATATCTGGCAAAACTAATCGGAAAATCGCTATATATTATAGAGGAAGGTCTTACAGATGAAGATGTAATGACCTTGATTAAGAGCATAGAAAGTGAAGAATTAGATATTAGTAGAGTAGTTATCTATGTTCATTCGATCCAGTTTAATGTGCTTCATGAGCTTAGAAAGAATCTGAAGGTACTTAGAAATAATAAAAACGTAAGCTTGATTGAGAGGTTTTAATTATGACCATTGAATTATCTATACTTCCCCATCAAGAAGATTTTTTAAAGGCTATGCGAAAGGCCTTTGAAGATGTTAGGGTTTTGAACTCTAAGGAACTATTCCAAAATCCTATTATTGATTTGGAAGATGACAAATTAAAAGAAAATATACAGAAATTATGGCATGGATACGAAGATTTACAAGCTACCCCCAGAGAGTGGAGAACAAAAGATGATGATGACTATTTAGGCCTTGATATCCGTATGGAAACAGGAACAGGAAAGACTTACTGTTATACCCGAATGATGTATGAATTAAATAGTCTTTATGGCTTTAATAAGTTCATAGTGCTAGTCCCTTCTACACCTATAAGAGAAGGAAGCAAGAGTTTCTTAGAGGCAGATTATAGTAGAAGACATTTTCAAGATTTATATCCAAATAAAAGTTTAGACTTATCTGTCTTAGAAGCCCAGAAAAGGACTAAGGGAAGAAAAATGTTTCCTACAGCTATTTCTGAATTTGCCCGTGGGACTAGTTTAGAAAAAAATAGATTTTCTGTCCTTCTTATGACTTCAGGAATGCTTTTGTCCAATGCTACCATGGCTAAGGACGACTATGACCAAACCATCTTAGGAAACTTTACCCAGCCTTACGAAACTTTGAGATCTACTAGGCCGATTGTAATTATTGATGAACCTCACAGGTTTAAAAAAGAAAATCAGGCCTATAAACGAATATTAAAAGAGTTAAAGCCCCAATGTGTCATTCGTTTTGGTGCGACTTTTCCAGATAAGAAAGGGAGTAAGGACAAAGATTTTAACAATTTGATATTTAATTTGGGTTCAAGTCAAGCTTTTAATCAGAACCTGGTTAAGGGCGTTGAGACCTTTATGATTGATGCTGAGAAGGATAATGAAACCAAGTTGAAATTGATGGATTTCAAGAGAAACCCTAAAGTTTGTCGTCTACGTGATGAAGGAAGTAAAGAGACTCATGAATTAATTAGGGGGGATAGTTTATCTATATTTGGAGAAGAATTTTCTGGAATCACAATAGAGGAAATTGGTCTAACCTCTGATGATGCCATTAAATATGGGGTGACCTTGTCTAATGGTCAAGTCCTAGCCAAGGGAGATATTGTCTATGGTGGTATTTATACCAAAACTTACCAAGAACTTATGTTAAGGCAGTCCATTAAAAATCACCTTGAAACAGAAAAAGAAAACTTCCTAAGAGGAAATAAAATAAAAACATTAAGTCTTTATTTTATCGACTCTGTTAGATCTTATCGAGATGAAGAAGGTGGTTCAGGTCATCTAAGGGTTAAATTTGAAGAGATGTTATCCGAGAGCCTTAGAAATAAGATAGCAAGTATGGAAAAAACAAATAATCCAAGATTACTTGAATATAAGTCTTATCTTGAGGCTTCTCTAGCAGATATATCAAAAACCAATGGTGGGTATTTTAGTGAGGATAATTCCACTTCTGAAGAAGATATAAAAAATGAAGTAGATAAGATTTTAAGGGACAAAGAATATCTCTTAAATTTCCATAATGAAAAGGGACAATGGAATACCATGAGATTTATTTTCTCTAAATGGACGCTAAAAGAAGGCTGGGATAATCCTAATGTCTTTCAAATTGTAAAACTGCGTTCATCAGGTTCTGAAATCAGTAAACTTCAAGAAGTGGGCAGAGGACTTAGACTTCCTGTTGATGAAAAAGGAAGACGAATTGCAGATGAACAGTTTTATTTAAGGTATCTAATAGATTATTCAGAAAAAAGATTTGCCAGTAATCTACTGAATGAAATCCAAAAAGATGCACCAGGCCAAAATATGAATATTAAAGCTATTCTTTCTGAAATTGCCAAAATTAGAAATAAGAGTAAAGATGAAATCTTTGCCCAAATGCTTATGAAACAATATATTGATTATGAAGGTAATATTGAAAAAGATAAGTTAGACGAACTATATAATGACTATCCTGAGGCAATCAGTAACTTACAACCGAATAAGATTATTGATGGCACTAAGAAGAAAAATTTTGTAAAAGTGCGTAAGGATAAATTTCAAGATATTAGCAATTTATGGAAGCTAGTGAATCAAAAATATTATTTGAAATTTGAAGATATTCCTAAAGAGGAGTTAAAAGAGGTTCTTTACAATGTTTTAGAAGAAGATATTTATAGAGATACGACTGTGGGTGTAAAATCTATGAGAACTGAGTCAGTGGATGGGGAAATTGTTCTACGTGAAAGGATAGCTAATTATTACCTTGTAGAAGATAAGATTTCCTATGGGGATTTTCTTAAAGAAATAAATCGACAGTTAGGATTATCTGTAAGTATTATTCATGAAAGTTTGTGTAAATTTAAAGAAAATAAGGGAGATATAGATGAGCGTATTTTTACGACAATAGGGGTTTCCTTAATCGTTATGCATTTTAATAAATGGTTGGATGAAAAGCTACTTAAAAAATTTTCATACAAACCACTAAATATAGATACAAGGGAAACAAGCTTGACGGATTACAAGGGCGAGGTGATTGATCAAGTATCTCAAGGAGTTTTAGGAATTTATCGGGATGATAATGTGGTTGTACCTGAAAAATATATTTATGATACGGTTGTCTATGATAGTCCGAAGGAGAGACAGACTCTAATGGATAGCGACATTGATGAGGTATTAGTTTTTGGGAAAATCCCTCGTAGGTCAATTCAGATTCCTCTATTTACTGGAGGAACAACAAGTCCTGACTTTATGTATGTCATCAATTCATCAGATGGTAAAGCTGAAATAAATTTCATTGTTGAAACCAAGGATATGAAAGATGAAAAATCCTTGAGAAAAGCTGAAGACTTACGTATTATTTCTGCTCAAAAATTCTTTGAGGCTATGAAAGAAGAAGGGGTCAATGTTGTATTTAAAAAACAACTCAAAAATGATGAAATTGTAGCGATGATTAAGGGGATTTCCAAAAGTTAAGTAAATATACCAATTTGGCAAATAGAGCTAGAAAGGAGAAGGTATGTGGAAAGATAGCGAATCGCACATCGATTATATAGATTTTGAATATATAGCAAAATTAGTAAACGACATAATTTTAGATGACAGCTTACTACCCGCAAGTATTGGAGTATATGGAGATTGGGGTAGCGGAAAATCCAGCATTATGTCAATAAGCCAAAAAAAGTTGAAAGATAAAGATGATAAAATTTTAATTGTAAATTTCAATGCATGGTTGTTTGAGGGATATGACGAAATTAAAACAACAATTATTAACTATTTACTAGATTCAATTGAAGAAAAAAGAACAATAGAAGGGAAGGCCAAAGAAACTTTTAACGGGTTAAGAAAAAGTTTGTTAAACATGAACTTAATACCAATTATCTCTAAAGGATTTTTTAGTGCATTAACCGCCCACAGCACTAATCCCTCTTCAACTACACCCGAATTAATTTTTGGGCAGTCAGAAAATATTAAGGAATTTATAGATACTGTTAAAGACAATTATCTTGAAGCAACATCAGATGAAAAGATCAGAAATGAAATCTCAAACTTTAGAGAAAAGTTTGGGGAATTGATTAAAGAAACAAATATTTCAAGAGTAGTAATCTATATAGATGAAATTGATAGATGTTCTACAGAGACGATTTTAGAAATATTTGAAGCTATGAGACTATTTATGTTTTCTGGAAAAGTAGCCTTTATTTATGGAGCAGATGAAAGGCAAATCGCTTATGCCATAAAACAAAAATACTCAGAAGATATATTGGATGGTGGTTCAAAGATAGATATTGGTAAAGAATATTTAGAAAAAATTGTTCAATATCCAGTACGTATACCTAGAATGAATGTTGCTGAAACAGAGCTTTATATAACACTTTTATTAAGTGAAGATGGGGTAGATGATGACAAATTTTTATCATTAAAAAGTGAATTAATCAATCAATATAGAGAAAATTTATCTAGTGTATCTTTACCAGACAAAATTAAAGACAATGGAATTATAGTAAGAAATTTTACTTTAGCGAAAAGGATAGCAGAGCTTTTAAATTTTGGATTAAATGGTAATCCAAGGCAATTTAAGAGATTCTTAAATGAATTTGAGCTAAGAAAAAGAACAGCTGAGTTAAAAGAAATTGAGATCAACGATCAAGTTTTAGTGAAGGTTATGGTTCTTCAATATGTTAAACCATCAATATTTACAGACTTTATGAAATTACAACAAGAAAATAAACTAAATGATGTTTTGAGTTACTATCAAGAGAATGAGGATGAAAGAGAAACTGATGATCAAAAAGCTGAACCTAAAGAAAGTAATCAAATAAAAAAACAAAAGAGTGATAAAAAATGGAAAGATGAATGGTTTGAGCAGTGGGTTAAAACAGAGCCTGATATTATAAATCACGATCTTAAACCCTACTTTTACTTATCACGTAACAAAGGGTTGGAGTCAGTTTCATTTGGTAAAGTATTCTCTAACGAAGCAGTGCAAATTATAAAGGCTTATTTATCAGGAAGCAGTATTGCTATATTCAATACTGAGGGAAATATTAAAAATATTTCTTCTGTTGAGCTTAATCTTATAGTTGAAAGGTTTTTTGAAGAATTTATTAAACAGCCTGCGGATAAGAGATTCAGTGTATTTAAGGGGTTGATTGATTTAAGTACTAAAAGAAATGAGTGTGCTGATTTTGCAGTACAAAAAATATCGGGTCTACCATCAAACTATATAACTCCTCCGATGAAAAAATACGCTGAGAACTTAACCGGATTAACAATACCAGCTAGTGAGAATATGCGTAAAGTTATACAAAAATGGGACGAAAAAAATAATGGAGGGATATAATGGGTACATCAGGTTCTTTTAAAGGTAAAAAAGGAGATGCATTATTACCCAATGATTTTTTATCAGAAGATAATAATAACGAGGAAAAAGATTTAGATAGGCCAAATTGGACGACAGCTAAAACATCCATGAGTAAATACCTATCTTCTGGTGGAAACATTGGAAGTTCGAAAAAAGTTGTTAGTAATTATATTGGAGCCACTGGTGGAACCAAAGCTTTCTCATCTAGGCAAGGTATAAGTTCCTCAGGAAGTAATTTTTTTCATTTATTGAGTAGTATAACAAAAGATGGATTTACTACTACAATTGCCTCATTGGGAGATCAATTCAAGAACAAGACCACAGTAGAATCCATATCACTTTTGGTAAATTATATAGTAGAAAATTCTATATCAAAAGATGATATAGCGATAAGGAGTGCTACAGCAAATACTCTAGAAGAAATGAGTGTATTGTTAAGTGATAAAAATTCTTTAACTGAAATTGAAGCAAAATACTTACTTCAGTATTTTATCAGGGAATTAATTTGGCAAGTAATGTTAGTTGATTATGGACATTCATTTGAAAAAAAAGGAAGCAACATTGAAGAAGCTATAAAGGTAGAAAAAGAGATTAAAGAATATATCCAAGCCTGTGTTGAGGTAGGATTCAACTCATATCAATACGACTATTTTACAGAAGATTCATTTAATAAGATTTTAAATTCTTGTCTAGAGATTATGGAGGAATAAAATGAAAATATATTGCACGAATGAATCAATTGATAATATTCCTGAAGGCTATGATGAAAAACTAGATATAACAAATAAGAAAGATATTGGTTTTAACTTTTGGGATAATTACATAAAATTAGAAAAAGAGTTTTCAAAGTTAGCAATTGATTTACTATATCTGTCCATTTTTGTATTTGTTTGTGACCGAACAGTAAAAAGAAACATTCAAAATGATGGTTGGACTAGGACTATTAGTTTAAATATTCCAGTATCTGATGTCGATTTTTGGAATTCTCAAAAAAACCTGGTAACTAATATGTTAAATTTTCTAAGTGGAGATAATTGGGATTTTGAATTCAGAACTAAAACGGTATTCCAAGAAGAACTATACTATTCATCTAAAAAATATAAAGAGCTTGATAAAAGGTACTACGACAAAATATGTATGTTCTCAGGTGGCTTGGACTCTTTTATAGGGGCAATAGATTTGCTTGAAGAAATAACTTCTCCAATATTGTTAGTGAGTCATTATGGCGGAGGAAAAGGCACAAAAAGTTATCAAAATAGTATTTTTGGTGCTGTTAAGAATCAATATAAGTTAGATGAAAAAGATCATATTCAGTCTTATGTTGTTGCAAAAAACGGAAAAGAAGATACGACGCGAACAAGGTCTTTTATGTTTTTCTCTCATGCTATTGCATATGCTTCAGCCTCCGAGAAAAAAACACAGTTGTTCATTCCAGAAAATGGTTATATTTCGCTAAATGTACCTTTATCAGGTGCGAGATTTGGTAGTAGTAGCACTAGAACAACACATCCATACTATATGAGCAAACTACAAGATCTTATAAACAATATGAATTTAGACATTGAAATCATCAATCCTTATCAATTTAAAACTAAAGGTGAAATGATGAAGGATTGTAAAAATAGTAATTTCTTAAAAGAGCATTATGTTAATACTATGTCTTGTTCACACCCAGATAATGGTAGATTTAAAAAAGAAAAAACATCAAAACATTGTGGTGATTGTATTCCTTGTATAGTTCGGAAAGCAGCTATATTATCAGCTTACGGAAAAGATGAAACAGAGTATAGACACAATGGCTTAAACGAATCTGAAGCTGGAATTTTAAACAAAAATGCTTTTTTACAAATGCTTGAAAAGCATAATCCCAACAGAGCAATTTTTGATATACAAAAATCTGGTCCATTAATAAACAATTTGTTTGAGTTTGCTGACATTTATAATAGGAGTATAGAAGAATTATATGAAATATTTAAAGAGGTTCACGTGAATGAAATTAATTGATTTTCATTGTCATCCAGATTTATACAATAACAATTTTAAAATTCTAGAAAGTGATAATAAAATAGTATTTATGACAAATTTACCAGTTTTGTTTGAAAAATATTATCCAAAATATAAAGATTCTGAAAATACTTTTTTAGCGTTAGGTTACCATCCAGAATTGATTGAAGAGTACCCTAACTGCTTTGACCATTTTAAACGTAATTTGCGTAAAACAAGATTCGTGGGAGAAGTTGGGTTAGATAATTCTGAAAGCAATAAAATTTCTTTTGAAAAACAACTGAAAATATTCAGGAAAATAATGGATGAATGCAACCAAACTGAGGGTAAAATTATATCAATTCATTCAAGAAAGTCTGAACGTTATATATTTGAAGAATTAGTTAACAATAATAATATATATATTTTACATTGGTATACTGGAGATCTTAAAAGGTTACTAAATGCTATGAAAAAAAATGAAAACATCTATATATCTGTCAATTTAGACATGGTAACAACAAAAAAAGGGGTTAGCTTAATTGATAGCATTCCTTTAGACAAAATCGTTTTAGAAACAGATGCTCCTTTTACAAAAGAGAGTAAAAAAAGATATGATTATGAAATCTTAGAAGACACTAGTATTCAAATAGCAAAAATAAAACAATGTAAGTTAGATGATGTTATTATCCAAATTCAAACTAATTCAAAAAAAATATTGAGATAGGAAGTGATTGTCTCTCTATTTTCTTATCCATAACATAGAACAGCAAAGCCAAGACTTGATGAGCATGCTTGGACAACTAAAAGGCACAACACCAGAAGCACAGACAGAGTTGGAAAACTTTTTAAAAGACTTTAAGCTTTAACAACTAACGGTTAGACTTTTTGTCTAACCGTTTTTTCAGTCTTAAAATCTTGACAAAACATCGTCTGGCGATTATACTAATAATGTAAAGCGAACTATACATTTGGTATTGATAGAAAGAAAAAAAGATGAAAACGAGAATTCAGGAACTGAGAAAGGCGCAAAAGCTCAGTCAAGCAGAACTAGCGGAGTCTTTAGATGTCACGCGCCAGACGATCATCTCTCTTGAAAGGGGGAGGTATACGGCGTCGTTAGAATTGGCCTTTAAGATTGCCAAATTTTTTAATCGTTCCATTGAGGATATTTTTTTATTTGAGGAAGACGAGGATTAGTAATGTTTTTAATCAGTTATTTTCTTTTTCAAAAGAAAACACGGAAAAAAGTGAAACGGGTAATGTTTTGGCAGGCTTTGATAGGAATTTTACTGGGAATTGTCTTACTTTTATTTCCAATCAACCAGCATCTATCAAATTTTTATCATAATTTTTGGTTTGGTTTTTCACTAGCTATTATCGTTGTCAGTCTCTATCAATGGTATTTGATTACCAATAAGAAAAGATTTGATGCTTTTTATGTCAAGTTTGCTGATGAACGTCAATCCTATCTTCAAAATTTGGCAGCTCAAATCACTTATGTCATTGAAACGCTCTTACTTATCGTTTTAGTTTTTTTACAGTCTTTTTTTCATCTTGCCATTTCACTTCAGTTACTACTCTTGGTTATCATTGCTATACATGTCTACGGATTTTTACTCATCAAATTATTATTAGAAAAATTACTTTAAGGGGTTATTATTAGAAAATGAATAAATTAAAATCAATTGCTTTTGGCATTCTTGTTTTGTTGCTTTGGACAGGGGTTCTTATTTTAGGACAGATACCGATTGGCTTTTTTGTCAGTATGAATCAACTAGTGAATAGTGATTTTGATCTTTTTCAAATTATCGTGACTGTTTTGATACAGTTAGCCACTATTTTTGCTTTTCTTTATTTTGCCATTAAAAAGCAGTTTATCTCGCTTAAGGAAAAACTATCACCCATCATAACTCTCCTTGTTGTTGCTATTGGTTATCCAGTGATATTGCTTGGTAGTATACTAGGTAGTCTTTTCATATCTGCTGATGGGCAGGCAACAACTGATAATCAGCAAATCATCCTTGATTTAATCAGTCGTGTCCCTATGGTTATCATGTTTGTCATGATTGTCCTTGCAGCACCTGTCATGGAAGAACTCTTGTTTAGAAAGTTCTTACCGCACTATCTTTTTAAAAATCGACCAACTCTTGGCTTAATCGTTGGTGGTATTTTGTTTGCACTATTTCATATGCCGACAAATCTTGGTAGTTTTATTATTTATGGACTGATGAGTACTGCTCTAACTTTTGTAGTTTATAAGACAAAGAGAATTGAATACAGCATCTTGCTTCATTTTGTCAATAATCTGATTGCTTTTTTCTTAATTATGACGCAAATGGGTTAATCATTCTACGACAACAATAAAAAACATTTGAGATTGTCTCAAATGTTTTTTGTTTTCTTAGTAACCTTTAATCGTATTGACCGTAGAGCGATCAAGGCGTTTGATGATTGCTTGGAGGTAGGCTTGTGCTTCTAGGAAGTCATCCATCGCATAGAGTGTTTGGTGTGAGTGGATATAGCGAGCACAAACGCCAATGGTTGTAGACGGAATCCCACCATTTTTAAGGTGAGCTGCTCCGGCATCTGTCCCTCCTTTTCCTGTGTAATACTGATATTTAATACCAGCAGACTCAGCCGTGTCAAGGAGGAAATCACGCATGTCTTTGAGCATGATGTGTCCTGGATCGTAGAAGCGAATGAGAGTACCGTCACCGACTTTGCCTTGGTCACCATAAACATCACCTGCAGGTGAGCAGTCAACTGCAAAGAACAGTTCTGGGTCAAACTTAGTCGCTGAGACATGGGCACCGCGAAGACCGACTTCTTCTTGAACGTTAGCACCAGCAATCAAGGTATTTGACAGTTTGGTATCTTTTAGGTTTTCAAGGAGTTCAGTCACCATTAAGACACCGTAACGGTTGTCCCAAGCCTTACTGATGATGTTTTTTTGGTTGGCAGTAAGGATTGTTTCAGACGCTGGGACAATAATGTCACCAGGTGTGATGCCAAAGGTTTCTGCTTCTTTTTTATCCGTGAAGCCACCATCAAAGATAATGTCTGATACTTGAGGGAGGCTAGGTGTACTGCCTGTTCCTCTTAGGAGGTGTGGAGGCACTGAGCCAGAAATTAAAGGAATGGCTTGTCCACTTCTTGTGTAGAGGGTGAAGCGTTGTGAGCTAATCACAAGGGGATTCCAACCACCGATTGGAACGACACGTATGGTACCATCTGATTTAATCTCACTTACCATAAAACCAACTTCATCCATGTGAGCAGCCACCATTATGCGTGGCGCATCAGTTGCTTGACTGTTTTTGATACCAAAAATACCACCCAGACCATCTGTTTCTACGCTATCAACAAATGGTGTCATTTTTTGGCGTAAAAAGTCGCGAACAGTGTGTTCGTAGCCTGCAATACCGTCTAATTCTGTGACTTCTTTAATTTTATTAAATAATGCTGTCATATATACCTCATTTCTATAGTTTCTATTATAACAAAAATTAAAAGCATTTTAAGCTTAAAAAATAAGAGAATTATGTTAGAATATAAGGTATGAATAAAAAGAAATTTTGGTTATCCACAGGCTTATTATTGGGGACACCAGCATTTTTAGGTATTGCCGCTTTTTTAGGCCATAAAAAACAAGTTAAGAATCAAAAAACGGAATCTGAGATTTTGGATGAAGTGCGCTCTTTTTTTGCTTCTTTTGGCGTGATTAAGGTGGTTTATATCAGTTCATTTAACCCTGCTAAAAAAGAAGCACAAGGGGGAGTTGTCTTTGATGATGAGATCACTTTTTTCTTTCATTATCTAGATGGCGATATTAATTATAAGGAGAGTGAACAATGATTATTCCAAAATCTTTAGAAGAAATAGCAGAACTAGTAGAAGGTCCAGACAAATTGGTCCTCTTTTTCACAGCCGGTTGGTGTGGTGATTGCCGTTTTATCCATCCTCAAATGCCAGAAATTGAAGCAGAGAATGACTCGTTTGTTTTTGTAGAGGTTGATCGTGACAAATACATGCCATTAGCTCAAAAATGGGATATTTTTGGTATTCCAAGTTTTGTCGTCACTCAAAATGGTAAAGAGTTGGGACGACTTGTTAATAAAGATCGTAAAACCAAAGATGAAATCAATCAATTTTTAGCAAGTTTAGGCTAAGGGGGAACTATGATTTTCACTTATAATAAAGAGCATGTTGGCGATGTCTTGATGGTTATTGTGGCTAATGATGAAGGCAAACGTGTAGCTGTTGAGAGAAAAGGGCGTGTAGCGCGTGTCTTTTTACAAGATACTAAGGAAACAGTAGCATGGAATATTTTTGATGCCTCAGAAGTGACAGCGATTGAAGGTAGTGGCCACATCACACTTTCTGATGATCAAGTTGCTGCGTTTAATCAAGAAATAGCAAAAGCTGGTTTTTCTGAATCTTTAGAAAATCCTCAAGAACCAAGTTTTGTTGTTGGTGAAATTGTAGCTATGGCAGCTCATCCTGATAGTGACCACCTCAATATCTGCCAAGTGAAAGTTGCTGCAGATAAAGAGATTCAAATTGTTGCTGGTGCACCAAATGCTCGCGTTGGTCTTAAAACAATTGTTGCCCTACCAGGTGCAATGATGCCAAATGGCAGTCTTATCTTCTCAGGAAAACTAAGAGGTGAAGATAGCTTTGGGATGATGTGCTCACCACGAGAATTAGCCCTTCCTAATGCGCCACAAAAAAGAGGCATTATCGAGTTAGATGATAGTGCCATCGTTGGTGAAGCTTTTGATGTTAAAAAACACTGGCAGTAAAAAAGTATAAAAAGATAAGTAGAGAAGACAAAAAGTCTTCTCTTTTCTTTTTCAAAGAATGGTAGGAACTAAAATGTCTCTTATTTTTCTCGTTCTATTTCGAATAAAGAGATAGGAGGACGATAAATGTACAATAAAGCAATTATGATTGGTAGGCTAACAGCCACACCTGAACTGGTTACCACACCCAATGAAAAAAGTGTCACAAGAGCGACTTTGGCTGTTGGCAGGCGCTTCAAAGGAAAAGATGGTGAAAGAGAGACTGATTTTATTTCAGTGGTTGTCTGGGGGAAACTAGCAGAAGTTCTTGTTAGCTACGGTACTAAAGGCAGTCTTATCGCTGTTGATGGTGAGTGGCGAACAAGAAAGTATGATAAAGACAAGGTAACACACTATGTTAGTGAACTCTTATGTTCTTCTTTCCAATTATTAGAAAGTAAAACCCAACGTGCCATGCGTGAAAACAATATTTCTAGTGACATTGCTGACCTGGTCTTGGATGAAGAAGAACTCCCTTTTTAAAATCACAAAAAAAGTAATCGTTGCGATTGCTTTTTTCTTGACTATTTTTGACCAAGTGATACAATAAGAGATGGAATTAGCACTCGATAGATAAGAGTGCTAACAAAATATTTGCGGAGGCATTATATGTTAAAACCATTAGGCGATCGTGTGGTCGTAAAAGTAATTGAAGAAAAAGAAAAAACAGTTGGTGGCTTTGTCATCGCAGGCGCTAGTCAAGAAAAAACAAAGACAGCAGAAGTTGTAGCTGTTGGTGATGGCGTGAGAACACTAAACGGTGAACTTGTTGCCCCTAGTGTTCAAGTTGGTCAAACCATCTTAATGGATAGTTTTTCTGGAACAGACGTTAAATATGACGAACAAGACTATATGATTATTCGTGAATCAGATATTTTAGCAATTGTAGAATAAGGAGAAATTCATGGCAAAGGATATTAAATTTTCAGCAGATGCGCGTGCTAGCATGGTTCGTGGGGTTGATATTTTAGCAGATACCGTTAAAGTAACGCTTGGTCCTAAAGGACGCAATGTTGTTCTTGAAAAAGCGTTTGGTTCACCACTCATTACAAATGATGGTGTCACTATCGCTAAAGAAATTGAGTTAGACGATCATTTTGAAAACATGGGAGCAAAACTTGTTTCAGAAGTTGCTTCTAAGACTAATGATATTGCAGGAGATGGGACAACAACAGCGACTGTTTTAACCCAAGCGATTGTCCGTGAAGGGTTAAAAAACGTGACAGCAGGTGCTAACCCAATCGGCATTCGTCGTGGGATTGAATCAGCTGTTGCCGTTGCAGTAGAAGAACTACAAGCCATCTCTCAAGAAGTGAAAAATAAAGAAGCTATCGCTCAAGTCGCTGCAGTGTCATCTCGTAGCGAAAAAGTTGGTGAATACATCAGTGAAGCGATGGAACGTGTTGGTAAAGATGGTGTCATCACTATTGAAGAATCAAAAGGAATGGCCACAGAACTTGAAGTGGTTGAAGGAATGCAGTTTGACCGCGGTTATCTCTCACAATACATGGTGACTGACAACGAAAAAATGGTAGCAGACCTTGACAACCCATTCATTTTAATCACCGATAAGAAAATTTCAAACATTCAAGATATCTTACCTCTTCTTGAAGAAATCCTAAAAACAAGTCGTCCACTTCTTATCATTGCTGATGATGTTGACGGTGAAGCTCTTCCAACCCTTGTTTTAAACAAGATTCGTGGAACCTTTAACGTGGTAGCTGTTAAGGCACCTGGTTTTGGTGATAGAAGAAAAGCCATGCTTGAAGACATCGCGATTTTAACAGGTGGTACTGTCATCACTGAAGATCTTGGTCTTGAATTAAAAGATGCGACGATGGAAGCTCTTGGTCAAGCAAGTAAAGTCTCTATTGATAAAGACAGCACCGTCATTGTTGAAGGGGCTGGTGACTCAAGCGCTATCAGTAACCGTGTTAACATGATTAAATCTCAATTAGAAACAACAACGTCAGAGTTTGATCGTGAAAAATTACAAGAACGTCTAGCCAAGTTAGCTGGTGGTGTCGCTGTTGTTAAAGTCGGTGCCGCTACAGAAACTGAACTTAAAGAAATGAAGTTACGTATCGAAGATGCTCTCAATGCGACACGCGCCGCTGTTGAAGAAGGTATTGTCGCTGGTGGTGGTACCGCTCTTGTTAACATTATCGAAAAAGTCGCTGCTATCGAACTCACTGGTGATGAAAACACTGGACGCAACATTGTTCTTCGCGCGCTTGAAGAACCAGTTCGTCAAATTGCCTACAATGCTGGCTATGAAGGCTCAGTGGTGATTGATAAATTGAAAAACAGTCCTGTAGGTGTAGGCTTTAATGCTGCTAATGGTGAATGGGTTAACATGATTGAAGCAGGGATTATTGACCCTGTGAAAGTAACACGTTCAGCCCTTCAAAACGCTGCTAGTGTGGCAAGTCTTATCCTAACAACAGAAGCAGTTGTCGCTAACCAACCAGAACCAGCAAGCCCAGCCCCAGCAATGGATCCCTCAATGATGGGTGGCATGATGTAAAAATAAAAAAGAAACCCTTGTCTATCAAGGGTTTTTGCTTGTTTTAAAATCTTTTTTCAGAGAAAAGGGGCAAAAAGGGGGTTGTTTTTTCGAATAAACTAATGAAAGACACTAGATTTAAGTTGCCAAACTCAATTTTTGGGTAAAAAAGAAGAGTTTTCTTACTAATATCATCACTTGGATTTTTCTTATAGCTTAAATTTGTTATAATGGGGATAAGTATGATAACATTAACAGTGTTATACTAAACAAAGGAGACGCAAATGGAAACTCTTAAAACGTTTCTCAAAAAGAAAAAGGTTAAAATTAGTTTACTCATCGTAGGTATCCTCATCTTTATACTAGGAGTAGCTGGATTTTCTTATTATTCCAAAGATGCCAGTATTGATAGATACATTGCTGCTAGGGGTAAAGATGGTGATGTGTTTGAAAACATCAAACCTTATATCGTTTGGGCAGATGATAATACCATCATCTCAATGAATGATGCCAAATACACAACATTTACCAAGTTAGAAAACCAAGAAGAAAAAGAAGCTTTAAAAAAAGAATTACAAGAAGCAGACGCATCGGCCAATCTCTATGTCAAAAGTGTTGGTAGTAAGTTTGGTATTTTTCCCGATTATAAGATAGCTGTCAAGCCTATGTCTCTGACCATTAAAACTAACGTTAATAAGATGGATATTTTACTAAATGATAAAAAAGTTGTTCAAAGTAACAGTGACGACTATAGTGTGACGCTAGATAAATTGCCGGTGGCAGATTACAAAGCGTCTATCAGCGGGTTTTATAAAGGGAAAAAAGTTGATATTAGTAAGAGCTATGATGGTGTTGAAAACACGATTGATTTGAGTGTGCGCTTTAAAACCTTCAAGGTAAAAAGCAACATTACAGCAGGTGAACTCTACTTCAGTGATAGACGAATTGGCAGTCTCAAAGAAGGTGAGTTCGATGTTTCAGAATACCCTACATCTGATTCTGTAGACGTTTATGTCAAAAAGCAATTTCCAGATGGGGACTTGATATCAAATAAAGTTGCTATGAGTGATATTGCTGATAATGCTGTTGTCGAATTAAATAGCGACAAGGCTCTTGATGTTGAAAAAGCCGGTCAGGTTTTAGTGGAATCCTTTAATAAATTGCTCGTTTACTACAGTAGTGGTCAAGATGCCGCTGATATTGCCACCGTTTTTGAAAATGGTGCTAATAATGATTACTATAAATTGTTGAAAGACAGCATCAAAGCTAAAACGCAAACAGACCCAAGAAGAGCTTCAAGTTTGTCAATCCCAGAAATTGTGATAAATAGTGTCACTCAAGTTGGCGTTGATAGTTATGCTCTTAACTATTCAACCACCTATGATTATTATTATGATGTCTCTACAGACCCACAAAATGGCACAACAGGACATCTCTATCAAAGCTTAACAGGTGAAGCCATTATCAAGGTAACCAAAGATGGCATGCTTTTTGCCAAAGGCGGTCATATTCCTCTAGCCTTAGTAAGTGAGAATAACCAAGTGAAAAGACCAGGTGTTTTTCCTAAACAACTCATCGGAACATGGCAAGTCAAGGATAAAGATTATACTGCAACGCTAACCTTTGCAGAAGACGGAACTGTTTCAAAGAAAACCGTCTTTAATGATAAAGATAAAAAAGATGAAGTTGGAACAGCCAAGGTAGAAGAATTGATTGAGACGGGTGAAAACACCTACCGCTTTAAGTATGCTTCTGGTACTGATGTTAACACCTTCACGATTTTACCAGGTTTAGGAGGCGTTAATATCGTCTATGATTATGGTATTATCATCAAGGAAAATGAAATTAATCTCGTTATTTGGTCAGGTTCAAAAGACCAAGCCATTGATTATTCGCAAGGTTATATTAGTCCTAAGATGAGTAAGATTAACTAAGTTATTAGACGAAACCAAAAGGACTTGCCTAGGCAAGTCCTTTTTGAAAGGTTTCTGAGTCACTTTTGATACTAATTGTCTTAAGGGTTAAAGGATGTCTAAAATCCAGTTGATAAGCATGAAGCATTAAGCGAGAATATGGCTGATTTGGACGATACAAGGGATCACCAACGATTGGATAGTGATGATGGGCGAGGTGAACTCTAATTTGATGGGTTCTTCCCGTTTCCAATTGACATCTAACAAGTGTTGTTTTGGGAAAATATTGAAGAGGTTCAACCGTTGTTAGAGCTGTTCGTCCATTTCGTTCATCAACCACTCGTTTTCGTCTATCGTGTCTGTGGCGCCCTATCTTATCCTTAAATGTCATTGTCGTTTGTGGAAAATGATTGCAAACAAGTGCCAGATAGTCTCGTTTTATCTTTTTTTGTTCTAATAAACGATTTAAAATTGGTAGGATAAAAGGATTTTTAGCAAACATGACAAGCCCACTCGTTTCCATATCAAGACGATGAACAACATAACACGTTTGTCCAACAAAGGCAGAAACATGATTGAGAAGGGCTATTTCAGTAGGTTCATTACCATGAGTTTTCATTCCTTCAGGTTTATTAACGATAATAAGATGCTCGTCTTCATAAAGACAATCAACAAGCTCTTTTTGCCCGAAGGGAATCGTTTTTTCAGGATAATCCTCTTCATCAAACCATAAAAGAACGTGATCTTCTTTTTCAACCCATTCTTGCCAATGAACAGATTTACCATTGACGAAAACATGTTTTTTCATTCGTAAAAAATGACGAATTTTCCTAGGAATTAAGCATTTTTCTTCTAACAGTTCTTTGACCGTCACTTTACCATAGTGGTTTTTAAATGATATTTTCATAGTCATAGTTTTATTATACCATCTTCTAAATATTTTTCATAAGTAAGCTTAGTTGAAAAATGATTCTTATCATCAAAAAAGAGTAGAAACAATTTTATTATGACGATTTTCCTAGAAATTGCTATAATGTGGGTATGACTATTTTAGATGTATTAAAGAAAAAGTTTTTTCCAGACGATGAACAAGTATTAACGGATGAAGAAACAACAGAAGAAAAAATAATTGACGAAGACGAGGAGCTCCCAACAAACGAGTCTTTTGAAAGGAGAAGCTCTTATCAACGTAGCAATCCCGTCTCACATAAAGAGTCGAAGCCAAAAGGATTTTTCCACCGCTTTCAGTTGTCGCCTAATAATCCGATTAGAAAGTTTTGGCGTCGCTATAACCTGACAAAAATAATGATTATCATTTTTTCAACTCTGATTTTACTGATTAGTGGCTACTTGTTTTACCTTGCTAAAACAGCCAATGTTTCTGACCTTCAAAGTGCTCTTAGAGCAACAACCGTTATCTATGACCGTGAAGGAGAATATGCAGGGACTCTATCGGGGCAAAAAGGGAGTTATGTTGAACTTGATGCCATTAGTGATGATTTAGAGATGGCTGTCATTGCTACTGAGGATAGAAGTTTTTATGAAAATAATGGTATTAATTTCCAAAGAACACTTCTTGCTGTTTTAACACTAGGTCGTTCAGGAGGTGGTTCAACCATCACTCAGCAACTGGCAAAAAATGCTTATCTCACACAAGACCAAACCATTAAACGTAAGGCGCGTGAATTTTTCTTAGCACTTGAATTGACAAAAAAATACAGTAAAGATGATATTTTAACCATGTATCTTAACAATTCTTATTTTGGAAATGGTGTTTGGGGTGTTGAGGATGCCAGCCAGAAATATTTTGGTGTCTCAGCCAGTCAGTTGAGTCTTGATGAAGCAGCAACTCTTGCTGGTATGTTAAAAGGACCAGAAATCTACAATCCTTATTATTCGATTGAAAATGCGACTAATCGTCGTAACACAGTCCTTCAAGCGATGGTTGATGCAGGAAAAATAGAACAAAGTGTTGCTGATGAGTATATGGCTGTTAACATAGAAGAGCGTCTCAGCGATACCTATGCTGGTAAAGTTGATGATTATAAATATCCGTCTTACTTTGATGCAGTTATTAATGAAGCCATTGAAGAATACGGTTTAAGTGAGAAAGATATCGTTAATAATGGCTATAAAATTTATACCGCCTTGGATCAAAATTATCAAATTGGGATGCAAGAAACTTTTAACAATGATGATTTGTTTCCGATTTCTTACGTCGATGGCACAAGTGTTCAAGGAGCTAGTGTTGCTCTTGATCCTAAAGATGGTGGTGTGCGTGGACTTGTTGGTCGTGTTAATAGCTCAGAAGAAACAATTTTTAGAAGTTTTAATTATGCCACACAAGCACAAAGAAGCCCAGCTTCAACTATTAAACCTTTAGTGGTTTATTCACCTGCTATTGCTTCTGGTTGGCAACCTGAAAGGGAATTACCTAATATGGTGCAAGATTTTGATGGCTATACCCCTCATAATTATGGAGGTTTTGAATCAGAGTCTGTGCCAATGTATCAAGCTTTAGCTAATTCCTATAATATTCCTGCTGTTTATACAGTTAAAGAATTAGGTATTAATAAGGCCTTCTCTTACGGTGAAAAATTTGGCTTGAATTTATCAAAAACCAAGAAAGAATTAGGGGTTGCACTTGGGTCAGGTGTATCAACAAACCCATTAGAAATGGCTCAAGCTTATGCTGCTTTTGCCAATAACGGTGTCATGCCAAAAGCTCATCTCATCACGAGAATCGAAACAGCTAGTGGTACCGTTTTAAAAGAGTTTAAACCAACTTCAACCAAGGTATTAAGTCAATCAGAAGCCAAAAAAATGACCAGTATGATGCTTGGAACCTTTTCAAATGGTACGGGTGTTAATGCTAATGTCTATGGCTATACGTTAGCCGGAAAAACAGGAACAACAGAAGCAGATTTTAATCCTGATTTAGCAACAGATCAATGGGTTATTGGGTATACACCAGACGTTGTCATCAGTCAATGGATTGGTTTTGATAAACCTGATGAAAATCATTATCTGACTGATTCAAGTGCAGGAACCGCCTCGACTATTTTTAGTGTGCAGGCCAGCTATATCTTGCCTTATACTGAAGGAACAGCCTTTAGTGAAAATAGTACCTATGAGGAAAATGGTATTTCTGCTGTAACCAATACAGAAATTGAAGAACAGTCTCAAGGTATCATTGATAGCTTGCAAGAATCAGTTCAAGAAGCTGCTAAAAATATCAGAAGTGCTGTTGATGAGTCAGGTATTATTGAGCGTGTTCAAGACACATGGCAAGATATCGTAGATTACTTCAGATAACTTGCGCGAATGATGAAATAATGATAAAATGAAATCTACGGAGGCGTTATGACTCAAAAAAAAGCAAGTCTAGCTTGTGTTGACTGTGGTTCAAGGAATTATTCGATAACAATAAGTTCTACACCAAAAACAACAAGACTAGAGGTTAATAAATTTTGTAAACATTGTGGCCGTTACACACTACATAAAGAAACCAGATAAGGAGACTCTCGTGACGTTTATTAAAGGTATTTTCACATTACTAAAAGAAACAACATGGCCAAATAGAAAAAAACGTTGGCATGATTTTATTTCTATTTTAGAATACACAGCCTTTTTTGCACTAATCATATTTATTTTTGACCATCTACTTTCTTTAGGGATATTAGATTTATTAAGTCGATTTTAGATTTGCAACCCTCTAGGCTTTTGTGATATAATAAAAAACAACAAACAAAAAGCCGATTTCGGCTTTTTTATTATGAAAGGAAACACTATGTTAGATAGTTTTGACAAAGGATGGTTTGTATTACAAACTTATTCAGGATATGAAAATAAAGTAAAAGAGAATTTATTACAACGAGCACAAACATACAACATGCTTGAAAATATTTTACGTGTTGAAATTCCAACACAGACTGTTAATGTTGAAAAAAATGGTCAAACCAAAGAAATTGAAGAAAACCGTTTTCCAGGTTATGTTTTAGTGGAAATGGTTATGACGGATGAGGCTTGGTTTGTTGTTCGTAACACACCAAATGTTACAGGGTTTGTTGGTTCACATGGTAACCGTTCAAAACCAACACCACTTCTTGAAGAAGAAATTAGAGCCATCTTGATTTCGATGGGACAATCTGTTGATGTCATTGATACCAATATCAAAGAAGGCGATATGGTTCAAATTATTGACGGTGCCTTTATGGGTCAAGAAGGTCGTGTGGTTGAAATTGAAAATAACAAAGTTAAAATCATGCTCAATATGTTTGGGACTGAGACAGCAGCAGAATTAGAATTGTATCAAATTGCTGAACTCTAATGACGGATAAGGTATTGAATTGAAATAACATAACATAAAAAAGGATGACCTAGGTCATCCTTTTAGACTTCTATTTTAATCACTCTTAGGAGATTATTAGCGTTGAGGTGTCATCGCATTTAAGACATTGTATTTCTTTTGGAGATAATAACGGGCACCAAAAGCAATAGCTGCAACGATTAAAAGTCCCATAAAAGGTAGAGGAATGTTAATACTTGTTGGTAAAAAGCTTGATGAAGCTGAAACTAAGAGCCAAAGTGCCATAGCTAGTGTTAAAATACCAATTGTTTTTAAAAAGCTAGGTCGTTGTGATTTGGGTTTTCCTGTATGACGATAAATATTATGGTAGACGGCATACATGGCACCACCACCACCAAATCCAAGGAGGATGAGTGATAAAATACCAGTTGTTGCAGCTGCAGGGTTAACAAGATTCATAACAGCATTAACAAAGGCAACGATAGCAATAAATAAAAGGGAGGTATCTAGCCACATTAACCAAGGATTGGTATTTTTTGCGGCGGTTTCTTTTTCTTTTTGTAATGCCTCATCACTAAACTGGCTAGCCCAAGTTGTTGGGGCTCCTAGAAATGTTCTGGCAGGAACCCCTTTTTTTTGTTGTTCTAATATTTGAGGAATGATGTCTTCTAGAATTGTTTTGATTTCCTCATCATTTTTACCATCTTTAATCAATTGATTGGTTGCGATATGGATAAATTCTTGATTTTTTTTAGTAAGGTCATTAAGCATTTGCATGTGTTTTTCTCCTGTATCTGTCTATTAGAACCATTTTTTCCTGAAAAAGTAAATAACAACGGAAGCACTACCAATCGCTGCTAATAAAACAATTAACCAAAAAGCTTGTGGCATGTCATTTAAAGGTAGGTTATTATCTTTAAAGTTCATCCCGTAGGCCGAAAAGACCACTGTTGGAATATCCAGTGCCATTGTCATCAAGGCAAGAGTTTTCATAATTGTATTTTGGTTGTTGGAAATAATTGAAGCTGTGGTTTCTGTCATGGCATTAAGGACATTTTCATAAATCCCTGCCATCTCAATCGCCTGTTGTGTTTCAATTAAGGTATCTTCTAACAGATCTTCGTCTTCAACATATTTTTTCAAACTACTATTATGACTAGCTAATTTTTTGACAATTCGTTCATTAAATTTTAAAGACGCTTTCAGATAGACAATGGATTTTTCAAGTTCCATCATGTCAATCAATTGTTCATTTCTTGTGGCACGTTCTAATCTAGCTTCGATACGGTCTGTTTGACGGTCAATTGTTCTTAAGGCTGATAGATAAAGTTCAGCATTGCGATATAAAATCTGGAAAACAAAACGTGTTTTCATAAAGGTATTGAAGTTTTTGACACGTTTATTAAAAAAATTATCAAAGAGTGTTAATTCTTCTAAACAAGTTGTGATAACAGCCGTTTTAGTAATAATAATACCCAAAGGAATAGTGACATAGTAGGTTTTGTTATTACGTTCTTCATAGGTTGGGACGTCGACCAAAATAAGGGTGTAGTCGTCTTCAACTGACACACGAGAAGTTTCTTCCGCATCAAGAGGTGCGCGTAAATCGGCAATATCGATGTTGAAGGTTTCGGCTAAACTGATAGATTCTTCCTGGGAGGGGTTTACCAAATTAATCCAAGCACCTGGCTCAAATGTTTGAATTTCTTCAAAATGTGTTGCTCGTGAAAGAAACATTTGTTTCATCAGTAGCCCTCCTTAATGTTTTCGTGTATTGTACTATTATACTACAAATTATCAATTTTGTGGGTAACTGATTAATAGAAATTTTGTTATAATAAAGACAATGCGATTTAAACGCATTGTGAGATGAAAGAGAGTCAAATCATGCAAAATAAATTAATTATTCGAGGGGCACGAGCCCATAACTTAAAGAATATCGATGTTGAAATCCCAAGAGACAAATTTGTCGTGGTGACTGGTCTTTCGGGTTCTGGTAAATCTAGTCTAGCTTTTGATACCATCTATGCTGAAGGGCAAAGACGTTACGTGGAGAGTTTGTCTGCCTATGCTAGACAATTCCTTGGTAATATGGATAAACCTGATGTTGACTCTATTGATGGCCTTAGTCCAGCTATTTCGATTGACCAAAAAACAACCAGTAAAAATCCAAGATCGACAGTTGGAACAGTCACAGAAATCAATGATTATTTAAGGCTTCTCTATGCAAGAGTTGGAACACCTTATTGTAAAAATGGGCATGGGCCTATTAAGGCATCTTCTGTTGAAGAAATTGTTGATAAGGTCTTATCCTTACCTGAAAAGACGCGCATGCAAATTCTTGCTCCCGTGATTAGAGGAAAAAAAGGACAACACAAGACAGTCTTTAACCAGATTCAAAGAAACGGTTATGTGAGAGTAAGGGTTAATGGCGAAATTCATGATATTGATGATGTCCCCGAGTTATCTAAAAATAAAAAACATACTATTGAAGTGGTTGTCGATCGCTTAGTTAACAAAGAAGGGATCAGAAGTCGTTTATTTGATTCGGTTGAATCAACGCTTCATTTTTCTGATGGTTATGTGGTTATTGATACGATGGATGGAAATGAGTTGCTCTTTTCAGAGCACTATGCCTGTGCCATTTGTGGTTTTACAGTACCAGAATTAGAGCCACGTCTCTTTTCATTTAATGCCCCATTTGGGTCTTGTTCAACATGTGATGGTTTGGGACACAAACTAATCGTTGATATGGATTTGGTAGTTCCAGATCCCCAAAAAAGTTTGAGAGAAGGGGCGATTGCTCCTTGGAACCCGATTTCATCAAACTATTATCCGCAAATGCTTGAACAAGCAATGACTCAGTTTGGTATCGATATGGATACACCATTTGAAGCTTTGTCAGAAGAGGACAAAGATATCATTTTAAATGGGTCAAATGGTCGTGAGTTTCATTTTCACTATGAAAATGAATTTGGTGGCGTCCGTGATATTACTATTGCTTTTGAAGGTATTTTAACCAATATTAACCGACGCTATCATGAAACCAATAGTGATTACACGAGAAATCAGATGCGTTCTTATATGAATGAACTGCCTTGTTCTGTTTGTCATGGCTATCGCTTAAATGACCAAGCCTTGTCAGTGAGAGTTGGGGGAGAAAGTGGTTATCATATTGGTGAGTTATCCGACTTATCAATTGAAAATCATTTGGCCGTTCTACCAACCCTACAGTTAGAAACTAATGAGGCGATGATTGCAAAGCCCATTCTCAAAGAAATCACTGATAGACTGACCTTTTTAAATAATGTTGGACTTAATTACTTGACCTTGTCGCGTTCTGCCGGCACCTTATCGGGTGGTGAAAGTCAAAGGATTCGACTGGCCACTCAAATTGGCTCTAACCTAAGTGGTGTCTTGTATGTGCTTGATGAGCCTTCTATTGGTCTTCACCAAAGAGATAACGATCGTTTGATTGATAGCCTCAAAAAAATGCGGGATTTGGGTAACACTTTAATCGTGGTTGAACATGATGAAGACACGATGAAACAAGCCGATTGGCTGATTGATGTCGGACCAGGTGCTGGCGCATTTGGTGGTGAAATTGTTGCCTCAGGAACACCCAAACAAGTCGCCAAAAAGAGAAAATCAATTACAGGGCAATACCTTTCAGGTAAAAAGAAGATTCCAGTTCCTCAAACGAGACGTTCAGGGAACGGTCAATTCATCGAAGTGACTGGTGCCAGTGAAAACAATTTAAAAAATATCTCTGTCAGATTTCCGTTAGGAAAATTCATTGCCGTAACTGGTGTTTCTGGTTCTGGGAAGTCCACCCTAGTCAATAGTATTCTCAAAAAAGCTATCGCTCAAAAATTAAATCGTCATTCTGATAAACCAGGAAAACACAAGACCATTTCGGGAATTTCACAAATCGAGCGCTTGATTGACATCAATCAAAGCCCGATAGGAAGAACACCAAGGTCCAACCCAGCCACTTATACTGGTGTATTTGACGATATTAGAGAATTATTTGCAAAAACCAATGAGGCAAAAATCAGAGGTTATAAAAAAGGACGTTTCAGCTTTAACGTTAAAGGTGGTCGTTGTGAGGCCTGCTCAGGTGATGGGATTATTAAGATTGAAATGCACTTTCTCCCAGATGTTTATGTGCCGTGTGAGGTCTGTCATGGCAAACGTTACAACAGTGAAACACTCGATATTCGCTACAAGGATAAAAATATTGCTGATGTCCTAGACATGACGGTTGATGATGCGGTTGATTTTTTTGCCAATATTCCTAAAATTGCTAGAAAGGTGAAAACTATTCAAGATGTAGGTCTAGGCTATATTACCCTAGGACAGCCAGCAACCACTCTATCAGGTGGTGAAGCACAACGGATGAAACTAGCTAGTGAATTACATAAGCGTTCAACTGGAAAGAGTTTTTATATTCTTGATGAACCAACGACTGGCCTTCATACCGACGATATCGCACGACTCTTAAAAGTTCTTGAACATTTTGTTGAAGAAGGAAACACTGTGTTAGTCATCGAACATAATCTTGATGTTATTAAAACAGCTGATCACATTATTGATTTAGGCCCAGAAGGTGGTGATGGTGGAGGTACCGTTATTGCAACAGGTACTCCAGAGGAAATTGCAACAGTTGCCTCTTCTTATACAGGCCATTATTTGAAGGAGAAATTATATGGAAGAGAGAGTTAAAAAACTGGAAGCCAAATTAGCACAAGCTAATGTCGATGCTATTCTTGTGACTGGTCAAAAAAACATTTACTATTTAACTGGTTTTTGGGGATCTGCTGGGACAGTTTTTATCAGTCAAAATCATCGTCTCTTTTTGACGGATGCTAGATATGCTTTGATTGCTAAGCAAACGATTAAAGGCTTTGAGATTATTGAAACACGCTCGGCACTAACAGAAATCGTAAAAATGATTGAAGGTAGCAACATCAAGCAAATTGGGTTTGATAAGCAAGTTTCTTTCGCCTTTTATCAAACGATTAAAGAGCTTTTTTCAGCTTACGAGTTATTGCCTCTAACTAATTTCATTGAGAAATTACGTATTATCAAGGATGCGAGCGAGATTGCTTTGATTAGAAAAGCTTGTCAGATTTCTGATCAAGCCTTTGTTGATGCCCTTGATTTTATTAAACCAGGTAAAACAGAACTTGAAGTTGCTAACTTTCTTGATTTTCGGATGCGCGAATTGGGGGCTTCTGGGATATCTTTTGAAACTATTGTTGCCTCCGGCTATCGCTCCTCTATGCCACACGGTGTTGCTAGTCAAAAGGTGATTGAAAACGGCGAAACCTTAACCCTTGACTTTGGTTGTATTTATCAGCACTATGTTAGTGATATGACAAGAACCATTCATATTGGTCAGGTGAGTGATGAAGAACGTGCCATTTATGACGTGGTTTACCAAAGCAATCAACAATTGATTAAAAAAGCAAAGGCAGGTCTTAGCTATCAAGATTATGATGGCATTGCAAGAGATGTGATTACAAAAGCAGGCTATGGACCATACTTTACCCATGGTATTGGTCATGGCATGGGCTTAGATGTGCATGAACTGCCTTTCTTTGGTAAAAGTGACAAGACATTAAAAGCTGGTATGGTCATTACTGATGAGCCAGGCATATACCTTGAAGGGAAATATGGTGTTCGTATTGAAGATGATTTATTGATTACTGAAACAGGGTGCGAAGTGCTAACAAATGCTCCCAAAGAATTAATTGTTTTGTAGGAGGAAAAGTGATGGCAGAAAATCGTTTAACTTGGCAAGATTACTTTATGGCCAATGCTGAACTCATCTCAAAACGCTCTACTTGTGATAGAGCTTATGTTGGAGCTGTTTTGGTAAAAAACAATCGTATTATTGCAACTGGCTACAATGGTGGCGTCTCAGAAACATCAAATTGTAGTGAGGTCGGTCATCAAATGGAAGACGGCCATTGTATCAGGACTGTTCATGCTGAAATGAATGCTTTAATTCAGTGTGCTAAAGAAGGTATTTCAACTGATAATACAGAAATCTACGTCACTCATTTCCCTTGTATCAATTGCACAAAGGCTCTTTTACAAGCAGGTATTAAAAAAATCACCTATAAAACGCCTTACAATCCACATGCTTTTGCTAAAGAATTAATGGCGCAAAAAGGTGTGGAGTATGTAGAACATGGTGTGCCCAAATTAACTTTGGGGGATGATACTAAAGAAAAATAGCAAAATAAAACAAGTCAAAATGATTGCTAATAAAATATTGCCGTAAAAATTTGAGACAAAGGCGATTTTATGATAAAATGAGATGATAAATATAATTAATAAGAGGTAAAAAAATGATTGAAGCAAGTAAGCTTAAAGCAGGAATGACATTTGAAACAGCTGATGGAAAATTGATTAAAGTATTAGAAGCTAGTCACCATAAACCAGGAAAAGGCAATACCATTATGCGTATGAAATTGCGTGACGTTCGTACTGGCTCAACTTTTGATACTAGCTATCGTCCAGAAGAAAAATTCGAACAAGCCATTATTGAAACACACCCAGCACAATATCTCTATCAAATGGATGGCACAGCTTACTTTATGGATACAGACAGCTACGATCAGTATGAAATACCAGTGGCAAATGTTGAAGACGAATTGAAATATATTCTTGAAAATGCTGAAGTGAAAATCCAATTTTATGGAACAGAAGTGATTGGTGTGACAGTTCCAACAACAGTTGAGTTAACAGTTACTGAGACACAACCATCGATTAAAGGTGCAACAGTAACTGGTTCTGGAAAACCAGCAACATTAGAAACAGGTTTAGTGGTTAACGTTCCTGACTTTATTGAAGTGGGTCAAAAATTAATCATCAACACTGCCGAAGGGTCATACGTATCTCGTGCTTAATCCTATTAGGCAAAGAGAAGTGACAGATATTTGAAAGGACAAATCTATGACAAATGAATCAATTGGGGAAATCGTTATTTCTCCGCGCGTGCTTGAAGTGATTACAGGTATTGCTGCTACAAAAGTTGATGGTGTTCACTCCCTTCACAATAAAAAAGTAGCAGACACATTTAACAAAGCGCACAGAGGACGTGGTGTCTACCTTAAAACAGAAGAAAATGGTGATGTGATTGCTGATCTTTTTGTCTACCTGCAGTATGGTGTCAATGCCCCATCAGTGGCTATGGCTATACAAAAAGCAGTTAAAGATGCGATATATGATATGGCAGAAATCACAATCTCTCAAGTTAACGTGCATATTGTTGGTATAGTGACTGAAAAAACACCTAAGCCTGATATGAAGTCCTTGTTTGATGAGGATTTCTTAGATGACTAATAGTATTAAAGATTCTAGAAGAGATTTACGAGAACGTGCCTTCCAAGCTCTTTTTAGCTTAGAATATGGTGATAATATTGATGACGCCATTTCGTTTACTTACACCTATGATAAAGAACAAGAAACAGATGACGGCCAACAAGAAATTCCAAGCTATCTTATTTCTCTTGTTAAGGGAGTGGTTGATAAACAATCACAACTTGATCAGATGATTGAAGAAAAACTAAAAACTGGCTGGACTCTCTCTCGTCTGACAAAAACGGATAAAATTATCCTACGTCTGGGTTTGTATGAAATTCGTTTTTTTGAAGATACTCCTGATAGAGTAGCTATCAATGAAGCTATTGAACTGGCAAAAAAGTATTCTGATGTCACATCAAGTAAATTTATTAATGGTCTTTTAAATCAATTTATGACAGACGACAAATAAGAACTAAAAATGGTTTATACTATGAAGTATTTGCCATTTTCTTCTTGAAAAAGAAGTGACACTACTGTCTCTTCTTTTTATTTTTGCTATTTTGTGTTAAAATCGTAAAAAAAGAGAAAGAAGGAGAGACTATGGCAGAACCGTTATTTTTAGAATCCGTTATGCAAGAAAAAATATGGGGTGGTTCTAAGTTAAGAGATATCTTTGGCTATAATATTCCTAGTGACCAAACAGGAGAGTATTGGGCAATTTCAGCTCATCCTAATGGTGTTTCAATCGTCAAAAATGGTCGCTATGCAGGTCAAAGACTTGACAATTTATATCAAAATGAACCTGATTTATTTGGTCAACCCAAAAGTCCTGTTTTTCCCTTACTAACTAAAATTCTTGATGCTAATGATTGGTTAAGTGTTCAGGTCCATCCAGATAATGAGTATGGTATGGCTCATGAGGGAGAATTAGGTAAAACAGAATGTTGGTATATCATTTCAGCAGATGAAGGAGCAGAAATTATCTATGGTCACAATGCCAAGAGTAAAGAAGAACTAGCTCAAATGATTGCTGATAAAAAATGGAATGATTTGTTGACTAAAATACCTGTTAAAGCAGGAGACTTTTTTCATGTTCCAAGTGGGACTATGCATGCGATTGGTAAAGGTATCATGATTTTAGAAACACAACAATCAAGTGATACGACTTATCGTGTTTATGATTTTGACCGCAAAGATAACAATGGTCAAAAAAGAGAACTGCATTTAAAACAATCAATTGATGTTTTAACCATTGGAGAGCCTAAAAATAGTCATCCTATCACTTTAAAGACTGATCAATTAACATCAATACTTTTGGTGGATGATAAATTCTTTACTGTTTATAAATGGGAAATTGATGGTTCTGTGACTTTTAAGCAAGTAGCACCTTATTATCTGCTTAGTGTACTATCAGGTAAGGGTAACCTTATAATTGATGGAGACACTTACCCTATTCAAAAAGGTGATCATTTTATTTTGCCTTATCCGGTTAAAGAATGGACATTTAGTGGAGAACAATTAGAAATCATTGCTAGCTATAGTAATGAAGAGGATTTGCCTAGTGAAAAAGCTTGATACTATTTTAAACTATTGTAGTGATGAACGCCATTACCATCAGGGTAGCTATTATCGCCTAAAATCACACGGTGATAATATCTATAGTTTAACGATTTCAGTGCCAGGATTTTGTGGTGAAAACACACCTCATCCCATGCTGAAATTTAGTTACGATGGCACAAAAGTAGATTTTATCTCTTATGTTGACTATGAAACGAATCCTATTAAGACCCTCTTTTTTGATGAGGAGAATGAATTATTTTTTCAGAAGGAATTTAAACGTTTAATTGATGATTTTTATGCTTTTTATTCTGAAAAAACTAATAAAAAAACGGAGCTCTAGTGGCTTCGTTTTTTAAATGCTATTCTCAAAAATCTCTTGAATTAAAATAAGTCTTTTCATTACCTTCAATTCTTGAAATAGAGTGATTAATATGATAAAATAAACCGATAAGTGTATCGAAAGGAAAGATAATGGCAAATATTATACGTAAAATCATTGAAAATGATAACGGTGAATTAAAAAAATTAGATAGAATTGCAAAAAAAGTTGAAAACTATGAAAATGAAATGGCAGCACTTTCTGATGATGCCTTAAAAGCTAAAACAGAAGAATTTAAGGAACGCTATCAAAAGGGAGAAACACTTGATGAATTACTTCCAGAAGCTTTTGCGGTTGTTCGTGAAGCTTCAAAACGTGTTTTAGGTCTATTTCCATATCATGTGCAAATCATGGGTGGGATTGTCCTACATCACGGTGATGTGGCTGAGATGAGAACCGGTGAAGGTAAAACCTTGACAGCGACTATGCCTGTTTATTTAAATGCTCTTTCTGGAGAAGGCGTGCATGTTGTTACAGTCAACGAATACCTTTCTGTGCGTGATGCGACAGAAATGGGTGAATTATATAGCTGGTTAGGACTATCTGTTGGAATCAACTTGGCAGCTAAGTCGCCAGCTGAAAAACGTGAAGCCTATCTTTGTGATATTACCTACTCAACCAACTCAGAGTTTGGTTTTGACTACCTCAGAGATAACATGGTTGTCCGTAAAGAAGCCATGGTTCAACGTCCACTAAATTATGCTTTAGTCGACGAGGTTGACTCAGTTTTAATTGACGAAGCACGAACGCCACTCATCATTTCCGGTGCTGAGAGTGCTGAAACAAACAAATTATATGATTGGACAGATCGTTTTGTCAAAACTTTGACAAAAGATGATTATATCATTGATGTGCCAACAAAAACCATTGGATTATCAGATTCAGGGATTGATAAGGCAGAGGAATATTTCAAGTTAGAAAATCTTTATAACATTGAAAACGTGGCCTTAACCCATTTCTTGGACAATGCTCTTCGTGCCAACTTTATCATGACACTTGATATTGATTATGTGGTTAGTGAAAAAGAAGAGATTCTTATTGTTGACCAATTTACAGGTCGTACCATGGAGGGTCGTCGTTTCTCAGATGGCTTACACCAAGCGATTGAAGCTAAAGAAGGTGTGCCTATCCAAGATGAATCAAAAACAAGTGCTTCAATTACCTACCAAAATTTCTTTCGTATGTATAGAAAATTGGCTGGTATGACTGGTACCGGTAAAACTGAGGAAGATGAATTCCGCGAAATCTACAATATGCGTGTTATTCCTATTCCAACCAACCGTCCGATTGCTCGTATTGACCATTCTGACTTACTCTATCCAACGCTAAGTTCTAAATTTAGAGCAGTAGTAGCTGATGTTAAACAACGCTATGAAAATGAGCAACCCGTTCTTGTTGGTACCGTTGCTGTTGAAACCAGTGATTTGCTTTCAAAAATGCTTGTTGAAGCAGGTGTTCCGCATGAAGTTTTAAATGCTAAAAACCATGCTAAAGAAGCTCAAATAATCATGAATGCTGGACAAAGAGGAGCGGTGACAATTGCTACCAACATGGCTGGTCGTGGTACCGATATTAAGCTTGGTGATGGTGTTAGAGAACGTGGCGGTCTTTGTGTTATTGGTACAGAACGTCATGAAAGTCGTCGTATCGATAATCAGTTACGTGGGCGTTCTGGACGTCAAGGAGATCCAGGGGAATCACAATTTTATCTTTCTCTTGAAGATGATTTAATGCGTCGTTTCGGCTCAGAAAGAATTAAAGCCTTCTTTGAGCGAATGAATCTTGATGAAGAAGACACTGTGATTAAATCTCGTATGTTAACTAATCAAGTGGAATCAGCTCAAAAACGTGTTGAAGGAAACAACTACGATACTCGTAAACAAGTCTTACAATACGATGATGTTATGCGTGAGCAAAGAGAAATTATTTATGCACAACGCTATGATGTCATCACAGCTAATCGTGACCTTGGGCCAGAAATCAAGGCAATGATTAAGCGGACAATTGAGCGTACAGTTGACGGTCATAGCAGAAGTGAGAGAAAACAAGCCTTAGAAGCTATCTTAAACTTTGCTCAAACAAGTCTGTTACCTGAGGATTCGATTGCCTTGTCAGATATTGAAAACCTCAGTGATGCTGATATTAAAAAAGAATTATTTGAGAGAGCTGAGAAAGTTTATGAGCAACAAATTTCGAAATTACGTGACGAAGAAGCTGTTATTGAATTCCAAAAAGTACTGTTACTAATGGTTGTTGATAACAAGTGGACGGATCATATTGATGCCTTAGATCAATTACGAAGTGCTGTTGGCTTGAGGGGTTACGCTCAAAACAATCCAATTGTTGAGTATCAATCAGAAGGATTTAAAATGTTCCAAGAAATGATTGGAGCTATTGAATTTGATGTGACAAGAACAATGATGAAAGCACAAATTCATGAACAAGAGCGTGAAAAAGCACCAATCCAATCACGAACAACAGCAGTCGCTAATATTTCTGCTAAGACTTCAGAAGAAAAAGAAGATCTTTCTCAATATGATTTCTCTAATGTTGGACGAAATGATAAATGTCCGTGTGGCTCAGGTAAGAAATTTAAAAATTGTCACGGACGTCAAAAAGCGTAACCGTTAATTTTCTAACGTTACTTCAAAGATGACAAAGATTCGCAACCCATCTCTACTGATGGGTGCGACTCTTTTTCATTAAAAAGTTGTTGGCTCACATTAAAAAACATTTTGTTCAGAAAAAACATCAATTAATGTGTTGGAGAAAAATATGGGAATCCACCAAAAAAGTGGCAAAATAGATATTAAAGCATTAAAAAAAACGACAACACTGACAGGGCCGTTTTTAAGAAAAAAACAAATAAGAGATAATGAATTAGCAAGTATCATTAAAGGTGAAGACCAACGTCTATTATTACTGATAGGACCTTGTTCATCAGATAATGAAGAGGCTGTGTTAGAATATGCCAAGCGTTTATCAAAACTGCAAGAAGAAGTTAAAGATAAATTATTTATGGTCATGCGAGTCTACACAGCAAAACCAAGAACTAATGGCACTGGCTATAAAGGTTTGGTTCATCAACCCAATTTTCGAGAATTACCAGATTTAATCAATGGTATCAAAATGGTTAGAAGACTCCATTACCGTGTGATTACAGAGACAGGATTAACCACTGCTGATGAAATGGTCTACACTTCTAACTATCAATTAATTGATGATCTTGTTTCCTATCATGCTGTTGGTGCTAGATCTGTTGAAGATCAAGAGCATAGGTTTCTTGCTTCTGGTATTGATACACCAGTAGGAATGAAAAATCCGACTTCTGGCAATCTTAACGTCATGTTCAACGGCATTTATGCTGCTCAAAACAAACAAAATTTTATTTATCATGATGCAGAAGTTGAAACAGATGGCAATCCTTTTGTTCATGCGATTTTAAGAGGAGCAATGAATGAACATGGTGAACACATTCCAAACTATTACTATGATTGCTTGTTAAAAACGATTGCTCACTATAAAGAGATGCATTTAAGTAACCCTTTTGTAATTATTGATACCAATCACGATAATTCAGGAAAAGACTATTTAGAACAAATTAGAATTGTCCGCCAAACACTGATAAATCGTGATTGGAATGAAATGATTAAGCAATTCGTTAGAGGTTTTATGATTGAATCCTATCTAGAAGATGGTCGTCAAGATAGACCAGAAGTATTTGGCAAATCGATAACAGACCCTTGTTTGGGTTGGGAAAAAACTGAGAAATTAGTCAAAGAAATTTACCAGACATTAGCTGATTAAAGGTTCTAATGATGGTTAGAATGTAGAAGGTTACTATGATTATTGGGCACGGTATTGATTTACAAGATGTATCAGCCATTCAAAAAGTGTATGCTAAAAATAATTCTTTTTTAAATCGGATCTTAACCAATCAAGAGGAAGCTGTTTTTCAGCAATTGAAAGGCAAGCGTCAAATAGAATATTTGGCTGGACGTTGGGCAGCAAAAGAAGCTTTTGCTAAAGCGTTGGGAACAGGTATAGGTAAGATAACCTTTCAAGATATTGAAGTATTAAATAATGCTAAAGGAGCTCCCTATGTTTCTAAAGCTCCTTTTGATGGTAAGATATTTATTAGTATTTCTCATAGCGGTCACTTTGTGCAGGCTAGTGTGATTTTGGAGGATTAAGATGGTTTCTAGTATACATCGGCCAACGAGGGCTAAGATTAATTTGCAAGCAATTAGTGATAATATTGAGACTATTAAAAGTCATCTCCCTCAAAAAACACAATTTTTTGCTGTGGTAAAAGCCAATGCTTATGGTCATGGTGCCGTTAATGTTGCCAAATCAATTGAAAATCAAGTAGATACCTTTTGTGTTTCTAATATTGATGAAGGTTTAGAACTGCGTCAATCTGGAGTGAAAAAACCTATTTTAGTGTTAGGTGCAATACTTCCTGATGAAATAAAAGTTGCTATTCAGTATGATCTGGTCGTGACCATTGCAAGTATAGAATGGCTTGAAATGGTAAAAAAAGAAGGACTGTCTTTATCTCAGCTATCCGTTCATATTAAAGTAGACTCAGGGATGGGGAGAATTGGTGTCAGAAGTCTTCAACAAACCAATCAACTGATTAAAGGACTCAAAGAATATGGTGCAAGAATTGAAGGTATTTTTACTCATTTTGCAACAGCAGATGAAACAGATGACAGTCAGTATCAGCAACAACTAACTTTCTTTAAAGAATTAATCAACCAATTAGAAGACAAACCAGCAATTATTCACACCTCTAACTCAGCAGCCAGTCTATGGCATACAGATAGTATCATGACTGCTGTCAGGATAGGAATCGCACTTTATGGTCTTAACCCAAGTGGTGTTGATTTAGACCTTCCTTATCCATTAAAACCAGCCCTTCATCTAGAATCTGCTTTGGTCAATGTGAAAGAGATTAATAGTGGCGACTTGGTTGGTTACGGTGCTACTTATCAGGCTCAAAAAACAGAATGGATAGGAACGGTTCCTATCGGTTATGCGGATGGTTGGACTAGAGATATGCAAGGTTTTTCGGTTCTAGTTGACGGAGAATTTTGTGAGATTGTTGGACGTGTGTCAATGGACCAGATGACGATTCGTTTACCTAACTATTACCCACTGGGAACAAAAGTCACTTTAATTGGTAGAGATGGTGACCAAACCATTACAGCAACTCAAGTAGCTCAACAAAGAAAAACAATTAATTATGAAGTTTTATGTCTACTTAGTGAGCGAATTCCTAGAGAATATGAGTGAAAATAAAGAAAAACTCTTGTATAATAGATTTACAAGAGTTTTGTTTTACTAATAAGAAAGAAGATGGAGGAAAGCCGTGGACTTAAATGATAACATTACCGTGCTTAAAGGGTTGGGACCTAAATCCGCTGAAAAATTTAATGCCCTTGGTATTTTTTCCATGGAAGACCTTTTATTATACTTTCCTTTTAGGTATGAAAATTTTAAAAGTCGCTTGGTAGAAGAATTGGTAGATGGGGAAAAGGCAGTCATTACCGGAACAGTTGTTGCCCCACCAAATGTGCAGTACTATGGTTTCAAAAAAAATAGATTGCATTTTAAACTAAGACAAGGCGAAGCTGTTATTGGCGTTAATTTTTTTAATCAACCTTATTTACAAGACAAAATAACTGTTGGAAAAGCAACCGCTGTTTTTGGTAAGTGGGACCAGTTAAAATCCTCTTTAACTGGTATGAAATTATTGGCTCAAGTTGATGATGACCTTCAACCTGTTTATCATGTGGCAAAAGGGATTTCTCAATATCAGCTTATTAAAATCATAAAAATAGCCTTTGAGTCAGGCTATGGAGACTTGATTAAAGAAAATTTGCCTGATGTTTTACTCAATCGTTATCGCCTTTTAGGACGACAAAGAGCCGTTATGGCTATGCATTTTCCTAAAGACATTGAGGAATATAGACAAGCCTTAAGACGTATTAAATTTGAAGAATTACTTTATTTTCAGATGCAGTTACAGGTATTGAAAAAAGAAAATAAATTAGAAACAAATGGCTTGAGTTTACCCATTAACCAAGAAAAAGTTAATCAAAAAATTAAAGAACTCTCTTTTCAATTAACAAAAGCTCAAGAAAACTCATTAACGGACATTTTAACTGATATGACCTCAGGCGCACACATGAATCGCCTTTTGCAAGGAGATGTGGGGTCTGGTAAAACAGTCGTTGCCGGATTAGCAATGTACGCGGCTTTTACAGCTGGTTTTCAGTCAGCAATGATGGTACCTACAGAAATACTGGCTGAACAACATTTTCAAAGTTTATCACAACTGTTCCCAGAAAACACTATTGCCCTGTTAACATCGGGAATGACTGTCGCTGCTAAAAAAGCATCGCTTAAAGCCATTGCTGATGGAAGTGTTGAGATGATTGTTGGGACGCATGCCTTGATTCAAGAAGCGGTCAATTATCATAAATTAGGACTTGTGATAACAGATGAACAGCACCGTTTTGGTGTTAAACAACGTCGTCTTTTTCGTGAAAAAGGAAATAATCCTGATGTTTTAATGATGACAGCAACGCCTATTCCAAGAACTTTGGCGATTACTGCCTTTGGGGAGATGGATGTTTCTATTATCGATGAACTACCTGCTGGTAGAAAAAAAATTATTACCCGTTGGGTCAAACACGAACAATTACCAACCGTTTTAACTTGGCTGGAAAAAGAAATGGCTAAACAAGCACAAGTCTATGTTATTTCACCCTTGATTGAAGAATCAGAAGCGCTTGATTTAAAAAATGCTGTCAGTTTGTATGAGGAATTGGACCATCATTTTACTGGTAAAGCAAGAGTTGCTCTTTTACACGGTAGGATGAAAACTGCTGAAAAAGATGCCATTATGCAAGGGTTTAAAAAGCATCAAATTGATATTTTGGTATCAACAACAGTTATCGAAGTTGGGGTCAATGTTCCAAATGCCACCATCATGATAATTATGGATGCCGATCGTTTTGGGCTTAGTCAACTCCATCAGCTAAGAGGTCGTGTTGGTCGTGGGGAAAAGCAATCCTATGCCATTTTGGTTGCAAATCCTAAAACTCAATATGGTAAACAACGCATGACAATAATGACAGAGACAACAGATGGTTTCGTTCTTGCTGAGGAAGATTTAAAAATGAGAGGAGCAGGTGAAATTTTTGGTACAAGACAATCTGGACTTCCAGAATTTAAAACAGCAGATATTGTAGAAGATTATCATATCTTAGAAGAAGCCAGACAAGTCGCACAAACAATTGTGTCAAAAGACAACTGGGAAGAAAATCCAGACTGGTCTCTTTTAGCTATTAATCTCAAACCACAAGAAACATTTGATTAAAACGATTAACAACACAAAAGCAGTAAGTCATTCACTTACTGCTTTAATATTACTTTATTATTTTATATTAACCTTCAATGTATTCTTTCAAGGCTTCTCCCGTTAAGCCGGCATTAAGAGCAATTAATAATTTTAGTCTGGCTTTTTGAGCATTTAATTCTTTGACAAACATAACACCTGCTTGGGATAATTGAATACCGCCACCTTCATAATCATAGATAGCTTCAGCAATCCCATTAAAACAACGAGAAACAAGGACAACAGGCGTTCCACCTTTTATCAAATTCTCTAAAGCAATTGCAGCTTTGGGTGGCATATTTCCAGCACCAAATGCTTCTACGACAACACCATCAATACCATCAGGTTGTAAGAGATTAATCAAATCATCTTCCATTCCTGCATAGGCTTTAATGATTGGAACAACACCAGAGATATGATGTAAATCAAAACGGACACGCGGGTCAGCTGTTTTAAAGAAAAGAATATCGTCTTTCATCATAATACCAAGTGGACCATGTGTTGGTGTTTGAAAGGTTGAAACATTAGTAGTATGCGTTTTAGTGACATATTTGGCGGCATGAATTTCTTCATTCATCACCACTAAAACACCTTTGTCATAAGCTTTAGGATGGGCAGCAACTCTTAACGCACAAAGGTAATTATAAATACCGTCACTACCAAGCGCATTAGAACTTCTCATGGCGCCAGTTAAGACAATGGGGATGTTTGGAATTGCCATGGTATCAAGGAAATAAGCCGTTTCTTCAAGAGTATCTGTTCCGTGAGTAATAACAACACCATCAAACTTTTTATCAGCTTCTTTAATGTGACGAAATAAAAGAAGCATGTGATCAACAGTGATATGAGGACTAGGAACATTTAAAATATTTTTAACCGTCAGTTCAATATTATCAAGATTGACCTCAACACTCGCCATAGGATTATTATCATTTGTGACAATGTGACCTGAACGATCACTATGCATAGCAATAGTTCCGCCTGTGTGGAGCACAAGAATTTTTTTCATAAGAATCTCAGCTTTCTAAAAAATATGCTATACTTATTTTAGCATAAAAACTGAACAGAGGGATTTTAATTGGCAATAAAAGCAGTTTGTTTTGATATTGATGGGACACTTTTAAACGATATTAAATCAGTCCAAAAATCAACCCATCAAGCAATAAAAGAAATGAAAAAACAAGGAATTGTTGTAGGACTAGCTACTGGGCGTGGTCCTGGTTTTGTTGACCCTTTTATGGATAATCTAGGGCTTGATTTTGCCATTACTTATAATGGGCAATATATTTTTACGAGAGATCGCATTTTATACCAAAATACCCTGCCAAAATCAGTGGTTTACAAGGTGATTAAGTACGCTTCTGATCAAAAAAAAGAGATTTCTCTAGGAACGGTCTCAGGGTTAGTTGGTTCACAAATTATCAATATGGGAACGAGTCGTTTTGGTCAAATTGTCAGTCGTCTCATTCCTAAAAAGATGGCTAAAACGGTTGAAAAAAGTTTTAAACATTTGATTCGACGGTTTAAACCTCAAAATAGAGCTACTTTACTAACCATGATGCGTCAACCTATTTTTCAAGTGGTGCTAGTAGCTAGTCAGCAAGAAACCAGAAAAATAGAAGACCGTTTCCCTCAATTAACAGTGACAAGAAGTAGCCCTTATTCTGCTGACCTCATCTCCAAAAATCAGTCTAAGTTAAAGGGTATTTCACTTGTTGGTGATTTTTTTGGATTTGATATTTCAGAAGTGATGGCTTTTGGAGACTCTGATAATGACATCGAAATGCTATCAGGAGTTGGTGTTGGCGTTGCTATGGGTAATGCTAAGGAATCAGTTAAAAAAATAGCTCACTATATTACGGATACTAATAATAACGATGGTATTTCTAAAGCTCTTGATCACTATGGTCTTGTTCATTTATATCCTAGTCAGACCTTTAAGAGTAAGGATGAAAATTTCAATAAAGTCAAGGATTTCCACCAGCTGATGGACGGGGAAACGCGTCAAGTCCCCAAAGCCTATAGTTTAGAACAGGCGAGCTATCGATCAGGCTTTAAAGTGGAAGAAATTGTCGAATTTCTTTATGCAACAAGCCAAGGTAATAATCAGGACTTTAAAAAAGCAGTGGTAGATTTACACACTGCGATAGATGATGCCACAAAAAAAGTCGCCCGAAAACCTTATGAGGGAGAAAGTATTGTTGGCCAAGTTGACGCCTTGACAGATCTACTTTATTTCACCTATGGTAGTTTCGTTCTCATGGGTGTTGATCCTAAACCATTTTTTGATACAGTTCATGGCGCTAACATGGGAAAAATTTTCCCAGATGGGAAGGCTCATTTTGATCCTGTCACTCATAAGATTTTAAAACCTGATAATTGGGAAGAACGATTTGCACCAGAACCAGCTATCAAACGAGAACTTGATCGCCAAATTCAAAAGGCATTAAGAACTAAAATAGAGATTTCTGAATAGAAATCTCTATTTTTATTATTTTCTAACAATGAGAATATCAACAGCAGCGTGGCGCATAATATACTCAGAAGATGAACCAATCAGCAATCTTTCAAAGGTGCTAAGACCTGTTGCACCAAGCATAATTAAATCAATATTTTCTTTTTCAGGGATGTCTGTTGCTAAAAGAGTCTTTGGATTTCCAAACTCAATCAGAGTTTTTATTTTTTGCAGTCCTCTTTTTTTAGCCATGTCCTTATATTTTTCCAGGGTACGACTAGCTTCATTTTCTAATTGTTCAAAGACAAAACCATCTAAGGTAGCAACGCTTTGTGTCGCGCGTGTGTCAATGACGTGTGCTAGAATTAGTTCTGCGTTATCGTTGATTGCAATTTGAATGCCTTTTTTTAAAGCAATCTCAGCTTGTGGTGAGCCATCAATACCAACTAAAATACGTTTATATTGGTAAGTCATAGTAAACACCTCCCTTATTTCTATCTTTATTATACAACTTTTAGTAAAAAAATAATAATAGTTTGAGAAGAGTTCTCTAAAAAGGTAAAAATTTATCACTATTGCTATTTTACTTTTTTTAAAATTAGTTCTATAATACTTAACACGAGGTAAAAACTATGAAACGATATGAAAAATCATCTAAATTAGAACATGTTGCCTATGATATCAGAGGACCTGTTCTTGATGAAGCTAATCGCATGATAGCTGATGGTAAGAAAATTTTGAGGCTAAATACTGGTAATCCAGCAGAATTTGGTTTTACAGCGCCAGATGAGGTGATTAGAGACCTTATCATGAATGCAAGAGATAGTGAAGGCTATTCAAATAGTAAGGGTATTTTTAGTGCCAGAAAAGCGATTATGCAATACTGTCAAACCAAGAATTTCCCTAATATTGATATTGATGATATTTTTATTGGAAATGGTGTTAGTGAATTGATTACCATGTCTATGCAAGGTCTACTTGATGATGGTGATGAAGTTTTAGTGCCCATGCCTGATTATCCGTTATGGACAGCAGCTGTTAGCTTGTCTGGTGGTCGTGCTGTTCATTATATCTGTGATGAGCAATCAGAATGGTATCCAGATATAGAAGATATGAAGTCGAAAATCACGTCAAACACCAAAGCTATTGTTCTTATCAATCCCAATAATCCAACAGGAGCCCTTTATCCAAAAGATATTTTAGAGGCAATTGTTGAATTGGCTCGTCAGCATGAACTCATCATTTTTTCTGATGAAATCTATGATCGAATGGTGATGGATGGACTTAAACATATTCCGATTGCTAGTCTTGCGCCAGATGTGTTTGTTGTGACTATGAATGGCTTATCAAAGTCACATCGTATTGCTGGTTTTCGAGTAGGATGGATGGTTCTATCAGGAAGAAAAGATCATGTTAAAGGGTATATAGAAGGTTTGAATATGTTGTCTAACATGAGACTTTGTTCAAATGTTTTAGCACAGCAAGTTGTTCAAACATCTCTAGGTGGTTATCAATCCGTTGATGAACTTTTACTACCAGGTGGTCGCATTTTTGAACAGCGTAATTTTATCACAAAAGCGATTAATGACATTCCTGGTCTATCGGCAGTAAAACCTAAAGCTGGTCTTTATATTTTCCCTAAAATAGACCAAAACATGTATGACATTAAAGATGATGAAAATTTTGTTTTAGAATTTTTGAAACAAGAAAAAGTACTCTTGGTGCATGGTCGAGGCTTCAACTGGAAAGATGCTGATCATTTTAGAATTGTTTATCTACCAAGAGTAGAAGAATTAGCAGAATTACAAGAAAAAATGACACGTTTTCTTCATCAATATCGTCGTTAAAATGACATTGACAACTTTAAATATTGAAATAATAAAAAATTTTCTGACAATTGTTTGCAAATAAAATACCACTTTGATATAATAGTCATGATTACTATAGAAAGAGTGGATTATGGCTAACTTACTTACAAAAACAAGAAGAATGACCTCAATCTTGCAAAAAGCTATTGATCAACTGCAAGAAGAATTACCGTATAACACCACTGCAGCTCAGTTGGCTGATATTATTGACTGCAATGCTTGTATTATGAATGCAACTGGTCATATGCTTGGTTATGCGATGAAATATAGTACTAACAATGACCGAGTAGAAGAAATTTTTGAAGCACATCAATTTCCAGATTCATATGTTGAAGCAGTTAATCGCATTTTTGACACGGAGGCTAATTTACCAATCAGTAGTCCGTTAACTGTTTATCCAGTGGAATCAAAAGATATTTATCCTGATGGCTTAACCACACTAACCCCAATATATGGTGGTGGGATGAGACTTGGAACTCTCATTATCTGGAGAAACGACAAACCTTTTGAAGATGATGCTCTCGTTTTAAGTGAAATCGCATCAACTGTGGTAGGTGTTCAATTATTGAATTTACAAAATGAAAACTTAGAAGAAACCGTTAGAAAACAGACTGCTATTAATATGGCAATCAACACCTTATCTTATTCCGAAATGAAAGCGATAAAAGCTATTCTAAGTGAATTAGACGGTCTTGAAGGACGCTTAACAGCTTCTGTTATTGCAGATCGTATCGGTATCACTAGAAGTGTGATTGTTAATGCCCTTCGTAAGTTAGAGAGTGCCGGCATTATCGAGAGTCGCTCTCTTGGGATGAAGGGGACCTATCTTAAAGTGATTAATGACGGTATTTTTCAAAAGATAAAGGATTATGAATAAAATGACAAAAGCACTTGTATCAATTGATTATACCTATGATTTTGTTGCTGATGATGGAAAATTAACAGCAGGAAAACCAGCGCAAGCTATTGAAGCGAGTATTGTTCAAAAGACAAAAGAAGCGTATGATAATGGTGATTATATTTTCTTTACTATTGATTGTCATACAACCGATGATGATTTTCATCCAGAAATGAAGCTATTTCCACCGCATAATATTAAAGGAACATCAGGTCGATTTTTATACGGCAAACTAAATGATGTTTACGAAGATATTAAAGGGTCACCTAAAGTTTTTTGGATGGATAAGCGTCATTACTCTGCTTTTTCTGGCACAGATCTTGACATTCGACTTCGTGAAAGAAAAGTTGATACTGTTGTATTGACAGGTGTCTTAACTGATATTTGTGTTCTACATACCGCTATCGATGCTTATAACCTAGGTTATAAGATTGAAATTCCAAAATCTTGTGTGGCTAGTATTGATGTGAACAGTCATGGATGGGCTTTAAATCATTTCGAGAATGTTTTAGGTGCTAAAATGGTTGATTAAAATATTTTGAAAAAAGAACACCTTAATCCTGTGTGATGAGGTGTTCTTTTATTACTTAATTAACAGGTGAACGTCTGATAAGTATGAAGTTATTTTCAAAAAGAATTTAATGAGGAAACAAAAGACGAAGCGTTAGAAAATATGGTATAATTTTAACGATAGACTAAATGGAGGATAAGTAACGAATGAAAATTTCTGAAGAAGAAGTGCGTCACGTGGCTAAACTATCAAAATTAGCCTTTAGTGATGAAGACACAAAAGAATTTGCAACCACACTTTCAAAAATTGTTGATATGGTAGAACTGTTAAATGAAGTCGATACAACAGGTGTTGCTATTACAACGACTATGGCTGATACAGTCAATGTTATGCGTGAAGATGTTGCTATCAAGGGTTGGAATCGAGAGGAACTCTTTAAAAATGTACCAGAAACTGAAAATGGTTTGATAAAAGTACCTGCCATTATTGATGAAGGAGGAAATGCTTAATGTCTTTAAATCATAAAACAATCGATGAATTACATGACCTTCTTGTGTCAAAAGACATCTCAGCTCTTGAGTTAACAAAAGAAACCCTTAAAGATATCTCAGAACGTGAAGAAAAGATCGGTAGCTTTATCACCATTTCTGAAGAAGATGCTCTAAAACAAGCTAAAGCTATTGATGAAAAGGGGATTGATCCCCATAATGTCATGAGTGGTATTCCTTTAGCGGTTAAAGATAATATTTCAACAAAAGGTATTCTAACAACAGCAGCATCAAAAATGCTTTATAATTATACCCCTATCTTTGATGCCACAAGTGTTGAAAAACTTTATCACAATGATATGGTGATTATTGGTAAAACCAATATGGATGAATTTGCCATGGGAGGTTCTACTGAAAATTCTTACTTCAAGACTACTAAAAATGCTTGGGACACAACGAAAGTGCCTGGTGGTTCATCAGGTGGCTCTGCAACTGCAGTTGCCTCAGGACAAGTGCGCCTATCCTTAGGATCTGATACTGGTGGTTCTATCCGTCAACCTGCTTCATTTAATGGTATTGTTGGTATGAAACCAACGTATGGCCGTGTGTCTCGTTTTGGATTGATTGCCTTTGGTAGTTCACTTGATCAAATTGGTCCTTTTTCACAAACTGTTAAGGAAAATGCACAGTTATTAAATGTCATTTCAGGTTTTGATGAAAAAGATTCAACCTCAGCTAAAAAAGAAGTGACAGATTTTACCAGTAAAATGGGTCAAAGTATTAAAGGAATGAAGATTGCTCTTCCTAAAGAATATATGGGAGAAGGCATTAACCCTGCTGTTAAAGACAATATTTTAAAAGCAGCAAAACACTTAGAGAGCCTAGGAGCTATCATTGAAGAAGTGAGTTTGCCACATAGTAAGTATGGTGTGGCTGTTTATTATATCATTGCTTCTTCAGAAGCTTCTTCAAATCTGCAACGTTTTGATGGCATTCGTTATGGTTTTAGAACAGAAAACTATAATAACCTTGAAGATGTTTATATCAATACCAGAAGTGAAGGCTTTGGTGACGAGGTGAAACGCCGTATTATGCTAGGAACCTTTAGCTTATCATCAGGTTATTATGATGCCTACTTTAAAAAAGCTGGTCAAGTAAGGACCTTAATTATCAATGATTTTAATCAAGTCTTTGCTGATTATGATTTAATTCTTGGTCCAACTGCTCCAGATGTGGCTTATGGTCTTGGGACACAAAGTCATAACCCTGTTGCTATGTATTTGGCTGATTTGTTGACCATTCCAGTTAACCTTGCTGGCCTTCCTGCTATTTCTATTCCATCAGGTTTTGTTGAAGGCTTGCCTGTTGGTTTACAACTAATAGGACCAAAATACAGTGAAGAAGTAATCTATCAAGTGGCTCAAGCCTTTGAAGCAACAACCGATTACCATAAACAACAACCGATTATTTTTGGAGGTGACAAATAATGAATTTTGAAACAGTTATTGGACTTGAAGTCCATGTGGAATTAAAAACAAATTCAAAAATTTTCTCACCTGCTCCAGCTCATTTTGGTGAAGATCCAAATACCAATACTAATATTGTCGATTGGGCATTTCCTGGTGTTCTTCCAGTCATGAATAAGGGTGTGATTGATTATGGGATTAAAGCGGCTCTTGCGCTGAATATGGACATCCATCAAAGGATGCATTTTGACCGTAAAAATTATTTTTACCCAGATAATCCAAAAGCCTACCAAATTTCTCAATTTGATGAACCCATAGGCTACAATGGCTCTATTGAGATTGTACTTGAAGATGGTACGAAAAAAACGATTCGCATTGAACGTGCTCACCTAGAAGAAGATGCAGGTAAAAATACCCATGGCAGTGGTGGCTATTCATATGTGGACATCAATCGCCAAGGTGTGCCTTTGATTGAGATTGTTTCAGAAGCAGATATGAGAAGTCCTGAAGAAGCTTACGCTTATTTGACTGCATTGAAAGAAATTATTCAATACACTGGTATTTCTGACGTCAAAATGGAAGAAGGATCAATGCGTGTGGATGCTAATATTTCTTTGCGTCCTTATGGTCAAGAAGCCTTTGGAACGAAGACTGAGCTCAAGAATTTAAACTCCTTTAACTTTGTACGTCGTGGTCTTCAATACGAAGTGGAACGCCAAGCAAAAATTCTTCGCTCAGGTGGTCAAATTCAACAAGAAACTCGTCGTTATGATGAATCAACTGGTGAAACCATTTTAATGCGCGTGAAAGAAGGTTCAAGTGACTATCGTTATTTTCCAGAACCAGATCTTCCCATTTTTGAAATTGAAGACAGCTGGATTGAAGCGGTTCGTTCTAGCTTACCAGAATTTCCAAAACAGCGTCGCGAAAAATACACAACACAGTTTGGTTTATCAGCCTATGATGCCATGCAATTAACGGCAACAAAAGCCGTTTCAGACTTTTTTGAAAAAGCTGTTTCTATCGGAGGCGATGCCAAGCTTGTTTCCAACTGGCTCCAAGGTGAAGTGGCGCAATATCTAAATACTGCTAGTCAGACGATTAACGATATTTCTTTAACACCAGAAAATCTTGTGGAGATGCTTAGCTTAATCGCTGATGGTACCATTTCTTCTAAAATTGCAAAGAAAGTCTTTGTCCATCTTGCTAAAAATGGTGGTAGTGCTAGAGAGTATGTTGAATCAGCTGGACTTGTCCAAATTTCAAGTCCTGAGCAACTTATTCCAATCATTAAAGACGTTTTCGCTAATAATGAAAAAGCCATTAATGACTATAAAGCAGGTAATAAAAATGCTGCCAAGTCATTAATTGGACAATTAATGAAAGCAACGAAAGGACAGGCCAATCCTCAAGTGGCACAACAATTGCTAAATGAAGAATTAGCTAACCTTTAACGATAAAAAAAGATTGAAAGTCAATATTGGCTTTCAATCTTTTTAAAAACTCAAATTTTTACTTGTGAAACCGTTTTATAATCGATATAATAGTAATAAGATACAGAAAGGATAAAGGAAATGAAAAAATTAAAATTTTTGTTATTGTTACCACTACTCATTATTATTGTGGCTTGTTCGAAAAATCCTCAAGATGAATTTATCACACGTTATAATAATAATCTAAAACAAGAAGAAACAAGTTTTGTCTTTAGTGTTAAAATTAAGGATATTAAATTGGCAAATAATAGTACAGAGATGTCTGAGTTGAAAGACTTAAAAAACAAAGCATTCATCTTTGATGTTTCTCAATCAACAAAAGATAAAATCTTTTCAATTTCTTCTGACTTATCTGAATTCAAGTCTTCTTTTCCGATGTTAGATATCGTTGGTACTAATGATGATTTTTATGTTAATGCTGAACTTTGGGGAATGTTTTCTGGTATAGAAAGTGATAAAATTAAAGGTCGTTATATCAATGTCGCTGACTTTAGTGAGGACTATGATTCTGTTTTTGATGAAGCAGAAGATTCAACAGGTTGGGCCGATAGTTTTAAAGAGATTGATGCTGAAAAATTTAAAGAAGATGGAGATGCAGTTGTCTTAACTATTGAAATGTCAGAATTATTAGATATGGTCAAAGATGTGTCAGAGGATGCAACAGCTAGTACCTATCTTAATATGATGAATGCTTACCTTGATGAGAGTAGTTTGGTCACATATCGTTTAGAAAAAGACGGTAGTGCTAATGTGACTATTGATCTTAAAATGGCTCCTGGATTGGATGATGGTATAGAGTCTATCACTATTGAAATGATTTCTAAAAAAGTTAACTATATTGCTCCTAAAGTGCCTAGTAAATCAAAAATCATTAGTCCCGATGAATTACAAATGATATCATCAGAAGTCTATCAAGCAGAGTTAACAGATGAAGAATTTCAAGAACTATATAATCAAGTCAAAGATAATCTCTCTTTTTATTCTAAAGAAGATCTAATGGAAGAATTAGAGTTTTATCGCCAATTTTTAACAGAGGAACAGTATAAAAAACTAGAAGCATTAATTGCAACAGCAGCTTAATAAATAAACATCACCACGCCATCAGTCCGTGGTGGTGTTTTTACTTTCCTCTAACAGATGCTCATTTCGAAAAAATAGATTTTTAAAACAATTTAGTGTAAACTTTTTATATAGTAATTTTATGATAATTAAAAAGGATTTTTAAAATGAAAAAGACATTTATTGCAGCAAAACAAGAATCAAAATTTAATTTAGGTTGGCTTCTTGGACCTTTGGTTGGTTTTATTTTATTAACATTAGCTGAAACCATTAGTTTTATGGTAATTGTGCCCTTTTTTATGTACCAAATACCACCTTTAGAAATACAGTTGTTTGGCTTTATTTTTATTTCATTAACGGTTGTTTTCTGGGCTAGAGTCATTGAAAAAAGTCCCTGGCAAGGTATTGGATTTACAAAAACAAAAGCCTTTCAATCTTTTCTTTCTGGGTGGGGAATCGGAACCTTAATGATGTTTATTTGTGTCTTTTTAATGTTTCTTTTTGGTGGTCTCACCTTCACTGGGTATCAATTATCTCCAACTCTTATCGTTCAGTTTTTGATTTTGATGATTGCCTGGACGGTACAAGGTAGTGCAGAAGAAATTTTGGCTAGAGGATGGTTGTTTAGTTCAATATCCACTAGATATCCTGTCTTTATGGGATTAATTGTCTCATCGTTATTTTTCACTATTTTGCATCTAGGAAATGATCATTTATCAGTCATTCCCATTCTTGACTTATTTTTATTTGGTGTGCTTGCTGCTTTATACATGTTAAAAACAAATGATATTTGGGGCGTTAGTGGGATTCATGCTGCGTGGAATTGTTTTCAAGGTAGTTTTTTTAATTTTAATGTCAGTGGTAGTCAGACGTCACAAGCTTTTGTCAAGGTAAGTGTTCATGGACCTGATTGGTTAACAGGTGGTGATTTTGGTGTAGAGGGCAGTGTCTTTAGTCTCCTTGTTCAACTAGCTGTCATCATCTGGTTAGTTTATGATTTGAAGAAAACAAATGAGTTTACTTTGCTTGGGAAATAAAAGTGTCATTTAGGCTGATACTCATACTAAGAGGGTGTTTTTTTAACTAAATTATGTTAGAATAAGAGTACTATATATTTGTGGAGAGAGATGTGAGTATAGAAGATTATATACCGACCTTTGCGGTCGAAGCTGTCTATGATTTAAGACCTGATAATCTGAGAGATCAGGGGATTCGTGCTGTTTTAGTTGACTTGGATAATACCTTGATTGCTTGGAATAATCCTGATGGTACTGCAGAATTACGTGCTTGGTTAGATGAAATGACTATTGCTGATATTCCGGTAGTGGTTGTTTCTAACAATAAATATGACCGAGTTGAGCGTGCTGTTGATAAATTTGGTGTTGACTTTGTTAGTCGCGCCATGAAACCTTTTGCCAGAGGAATTAATATTGCTATTGAAAGGTATGGTTTTGATCGCGATGAAGTTGTTATGGTAGGTGATCAGTTAATGACTGACATTAGAGCTGCTCACAGAGCTGGTATCAGATCGATTTTGGTGAAACCACTTGTTACCTCAGATGCCTGGAACACAAAAATTAATCGTATGAGAGAACGTCGTGTACTTGCAAAAATTGAAAAGAAATATGGCAAAATTGACTATAAAAAAGGAATTTAAGTGAAAGATTTGTACTGTATTGGTTGTGGTGCCAAAATCCAAACCACTGATAAAGACAAAATAGGGTATACCCCATTGTCAACACTAGAAAAAAATCAAGAAACGGGTGATATTTATTGCCAGAGGTGTTTTCGACTCAGGCACTATAATGATATTCAAGATGTTCAATTGTCTGATGATGATTTTTTGAAACTACTTCATGAAGTGGGTGACAGTAACGCCTTAATTGTCAATGTGGTTGATATTTTTGATTTTAATGGCTCTGTTATCCCTGGTTTATCAAGATTTGTCGCTAATAACGATATTTTACTAGTTGGCAATAAAAAAGATATCTTACCAAAATCTGTCAAAGATGCTAAAGTGACTCAGTGGTTGATGGAAAGAGCTCATGAAGAAGGTCTACGACCAAAAGATGTTGTTTTAACCAGCGCCCAAAATCGTCAAGCTATCAAAGAATTAATTCAGAAAATTGATCAATTAAGAAAAGGTAGAGATGTTTATGTTGTTGGTGTCACTAATGTTGGAAAATCAACCTTAATCAATGCCATTATTCAAGAACTTACCGGTAGCCAAAATGTGATTACCACTTCGCGTTTTCCTGGAACGACTTTAGATAAAATTGAAATTCCTTTAGAAGATGGGCATTACCTTTTTGACACTCCTGGAATTATCCATCGTCATCAAATGGCTCATTATTTATCCAAAAAAGATTTGAAATACGTGAGTCCTAAAAAGGAAATTAAACCTAAAACTTACCAACTTAATCAAGAGCAAACTATTTTCATGGCTGGCTTAGCCAGATTTGATTTTTTAGAAGGGGATAAACAAGGCTTTACCATTTTTGTTGATAACAATCTGCCTCTTCATCGAACAAAGTTAGAAGGTGCTGATGGTTTTTATCAAAAACATCTTGGACAACTATTAAGTCCTCCAAAACATGACCAAATAAAGACATTCCCAAAGTTAGTCAAACATGAGTTTGTCATTACAGAGAAAATGGATTTAGTCTTTTCAGGTCTTGGTTGGATTCGTATTAAAGAAAAAGCTAGAGTGGCAGCATGGGCACCAGAAGGTGTCTCAGTTGTTTTACGTCGAGCAATAGTATAAGAGGAAAATATGACATTAACAAGTAAACAACGTGCATTTTTAAAAAGCCAAGCACATTCTTTAAAACCCATTATTCAAATTGGGAAAAATGGCTTAAATAACCCAATTAAAACAAGTGTTCGAAATGCACTAGACGCGCGTGAATTAATCAAAGTAACTCTGCTACAAAATACCGATGAGGACATTCATGAGGTAGCAGAAATATTAGAAGATGAAATCGGTGTAGAGACTGTTTTAAAAATCGGCCGTATCTTGATTTTATATAAAGAGTCAACTCGAAAAGAGAATCGCAAAATTTCTGAAAAAGTCAAAACACTTTAATATTGTTCGGAGGCATAAATGGCTATTGAACTATTAACACCATTTACAAAAGTAGAATTAGACGTAGAAACAAAGACCAACAATCGGCCACAAATTGGTATTTTAGGAGGTAATTTTAATCCCGTCCACAATGCCCACTTGATTGTTGCTGATCAAGTTCGCCAGCAACTTGGTCTTGACCAAGTTTTACTAATGCCTGAATATAAACCCCCACATGTTGATACAAAAACTACTATTGACGAGAAGCACCGTCTTAAAATGCTTGAGTTAGCGATTGAAGGTGTTAAGGGGTTAGCGATTGAAACCATTGAACTTGAAAGAAAAGGTATCAGCTACACTTATGACACAATGGTAGAATTGATAAAAAAAAATCCAGAGGTAGACTATTATTTTATTATTGGTGCTGATATGGTGGATTATCTGCCAAAGTGGCATAAAATTGATGACTTGATTCAGATGGTTCAATTTGTTGGTGTTCAACGTCCTAAGTATAAATCAGGAACTAGTTATCCAGTCATCTGGGTTGATGTCCCATTAATGGATATTTCATCTAGCATGATTCGTGACTTTATCAAAAAAGAGAGAGATCCTAATTTTCTATTACCTAAAGCAGTGTTAGATTATATTAAAAAAGAAGGATTATATCATGACTTATCGTAACTATCTTAATATGAGTCGTGACCAACTCATAAAAAAACTTGAGCAAGTAGTAACAAAAGAGCGTTTAAAACATATGATAGGTGTAGAAGAAACCAGCATCCGTTTAGCACGTCTAAATCATTATGACGCTGAAAAAGCAGGTTTAGCTGGTCTTCTTCATGATTATGCAAAGAACTTGCCTGATTCTGAATTTATCCATCTCATTGATAAGTATCAATTAGATGAGAGCTTGAAACAATGGAACAATAATATTTGGCATGGCTTGGTTGGCACCTACAAAATTCAAGAAGACTTGGGTTTGACCGATAAAGAGATTCTTCAAGCGATTAAATACCATACAACAGGTTCTAGTCAGATGTCTCTTCTTGATAAAATCGTTTATGTTGCCGATTATATCGAACCCAATCGTGATTTCCCAGGTGTTGATGAAGCAAGAAAATTAGCAGAGAGCTCCTTGGATAAAGCAGTTGCTTATGAAACGGCTCAAACGATTAGTTACCTTGTTAAAAAAAGAATTCCTATTCATCCCCGAACGATTCAAACCTACAATGCCTATATTCATCATTTAAACGAAGACTGATGACTTTGTTGTGTGATGATGACAATCTAGAAAAAGAGGAACAAACGTGTTAGAAAAAGAATTACTACAAACAATCCTATCAGCAGCTGATGAAAAAAGAGCTGAAGATATCATGGTTTTAAACCTACAAGAATTAACAAGTATGACTGATTACTTTGTTATTATGAGTGCCACTAATAGTAGACAATTAGAAGCTATTTCAGACAATATTCGTGAAAAAGTGAAACTTTCTGGACAAGACAGTAGTCATATTGAAGGCGATGCTAAAGCTGGTTGGGTGTTACTTGATTTAAACAGTGTCATCGTCCATATCTTTTCAGAAGAAGAACGTGCTCACTATAATTTAGAAAAATTATGGCATGAAGCACCACTAATAGCCTTAGAAGACATTATAAACTAATTAACCTTGTTCTTAGGAACAGGTTTTTTCTGATGGTAGTGATAGACCGAATTAAAAGAAAGATGAAAAAAATGATTAATTATGAAATGTTTGCGAGGATTTATGATAGTGTCATGGATGACTCTCTCTATCAAAAATGGACTGATTTTAGCCTTCGCCACTTACCCAGTGCTAAAGATCAAAAAAAGTTATTAGAACTGGCTTGTGGAACAGGTCTTCAATCGATTTACTTTGTTGAAGCTGGTTTTGATGTGACTGGGCTAGATTTAAGTGCTGAAATGCTAGATATTGCCAAAAAGAGACGCGATTCAAAAAATCTTGATATTACTTTTATTAAAGGGGATATGAGAGACTTATCTCAGCTGCCAAAATTTAATATGGTCACTTGTTACTCAGACTCGATTTGTTATTTACAAGATGAGGTAGACGTTGGCGATGTTTTTAAAGAGGTTTATAACATATTAGAACATGACGGTGTTTTTATTTTCGATGTTCACTCCACTTTTCAAACAGACCAAGTTTTTCCAGGTTACAGTTATCATGAAAATGCTGAAGACTTTGCTTTTCTTTGGGATACCTACGCTGATGAGGCACCTCATTCTGTTGTTCATGAACTCACTTTTTTTGTTAAGGATAAAACAGGTGACTTCAAACGTTTTGATGAAATTCATGAAGAAAGAACCTATGAGATACTAACCTATGATATTTTACTAGAGCAGGCTGGGTTTAAAAATGTCGAGGTTTATGCTGATTTTGAGGATAAAAAACCAGAAGAAACTTCAAAACGCTGGTTTTTTGTGGCAAGAAAATGACGATTACAGGTATTGTTGCCGAATTTAATCCTTTTCATTACGGTCATCGCTACTTATTAGAACAAATCTCTGGTTTGAAAATTGTTGCCATGTCTGGTAATTTTATGCAAAGAGGAGAGCCTGCTATTGTTGATAAGTGGTCAAGAGCACAAATGGCTATTGAAAACGGAGCAGATATCGTTGTTGAATTGCCCTTTTTAGTGAGTGTTCAATCCGCCGATTATTTTGCAAAAGGCGCTCTTTCTATTTTAAACGCGTTAGGGATTGAGGAACTTGCCTTTGGAACGGAAGAAAATGGTCATTATCAACAGTTACTAGAAGATTATCGTAATAAACAAGAGGAGATGGAAGACTTTTTAAAGAGTCAATCACACTTAACATCTTATCCTGAAAAAGCTCAAAAAATGTGGCAACATTTTTCAGGCATAACATTTTCTGGACAAACCCCTAATCATATTTTGGCGCTGTCTTATGTTAAGGCAATTGCGCCTTATGACATTAAGATAAGACCTGTTAAAAGAGTGGGTGCAGATTTTCACTCTCTTGATAAAACTGCCTCGATAGTGTCAGCAACAGCCATCAGACATCATATAAAAGATAAAGAGTTTTTAAAACAATCAACACCGGCTTGGCAAAACATACTAAAAGAGCCACATGTGTCATGGGATGATTATTTTCATCTACTCAAATATCATATTTTATCTCATCAGGATTTGACTGAGATTTATCAAGTCAATGAAGAAATGGCTAGTCGGATTAAAACTGTAATAACAAAAGTTGATAATATAGAGGAATTGGTTAACCAAGTGGTAACTAAACGCTATACTAAAGCGCGTGTCAGAAGGTTATTAACCTATATTTTAGTCAATGCAAAAGATAGTCCGCTACCTGAGAAAATCCATGTTCTTAGTTTTAGTCAAAAGGGTCAGTGTTATTTATCTCAACTTAAAAACAAAGAAATACTTATGACGAGAATTGGCAAAGAACCTTGGGATTTCATGACTCAAAAAGCAGATACTATTTATCAAATGGGCAATAAAAAAATCACTCAACAAACCTATGGTCGAATTCCTTTCATGGGAAAATAATGGACTAAACATTTATATAATGAAAAGTACAATAAATCATGAAGTCTTTTTATCATGAGAAGTTTTGTGATATAATAATAAAGCAAAAAAATAAAAGGAGATTACTAATGGGACGTAAATGGGCTAATATTGTTGCAAAAAAAACAGCAAAAGATGGCGCTAATTCAAAAATATATGCTAAATTTGGTGTAGAAATCTATGTAGCAGCCAAACAAGGAGAGCCAGACCCAGAATCAAATTCAGCACTAAAATTTGTTTTAGAACGTGCCAAACAAGCGCAAGTACCAAAACATGTTATTGACAAAGCTATTGATAAGGCAAAAGGAAATACAGATGAAACCTTTGTTGAAGGTCGTTATGAAGGTTTTGGACCAAATGGTTCAATGATTATTGTTGATACTTTAACATCAAATGTTAATCGTACAGCTGCCAACATTAGAACTGCCTTTGGTAAAAATGGTGGGAATATGGGAGCTAGTGGTGCTGTTTCTTACATGTTTGACAAAAAAGGTGTTATTGTTTTTGAAGGAACAGACGCTGAACATATTTTTGAAGTGTTATTAGAAGCTGATGTTGATGTTGAAGATGTTGAAGCAGAAGACGGTAGTATTACTGTTTATACAGCTCCTACAGATTTACATAAAGGAATGGAAGCTCTTCAAAAAGAAGGCATCACAGAATTCCAAGTAACAGAGCTTGAGATGATTCCGCAATCAGAAGTGAGTCTATCTGAAGAAGATTTAGAAATTGTTGAAAAACTAATTGATGTTTTAGAATCAGATGATGATGTCCAAAAAGTTTATCACAATGTAGAAGGCTTGTAATTCAAATAAAAATAATGTTTACCTTTGAAATTAATGGTATTGCCTTGCCTATTTGTTCTTATTCTGATATAGTAAGAATGAATTTAATAGTATGGAGGAAATTATGAATTTTAATCTTACAATGCTTGGTATGTTTGCTATATTTGTTGGTATTACCTTTTTTATGCAACGTCAACAAAAAAAGCAAATGCAAAAACGTTTAGATGAACTCAAAACCATGTCAAAAGGTGATGAAATTGTGACAATCGGTGGTATGTTTGCCCTTGTTGATGAAGTGGATAAAGATCACAATAAAGTTGTTCTTGATGCTGAAGGTGTCTACCTTACTTATGAATTAACATCAATTAAGCGAATTGTTTCTAGAGCAAATGAGCCGGTGGTTTCTGTTGAAGACGCTAAGGAAAGTGTTGTGGAATCAGCTATTGAAGAATAAAAGAGTAAAAATTTCCTCCTCAAAAGGAAATTTTTATTTTTTACCAACTAGAAATTATTAGAAACTGCTATAAAACTGAAAAATATGGTAAAATAGCAATAGTATTTCAATGATTAGGATAAAATAATGTTTGATTTTTTAAAAAATAGTAAACCAACAGCACTAGAAACAATTCCAAAGCACATTGGCATTATCATGGATGGTAATGGTAGATGGGCTAAAAAAAGAATGCAACCTCGTGTGTTTGGGCACAAAGCAGGTATGGATGCCCTTCAAGACATTACATTAATGTCATCTGAAATAGGTGTTAAAGTATTGACTGTTTATGCATTCTCAACAGAAAACTGGTCACGACCTGAAGACGAAGTCTCCTTTATCATGAAGTTGCCCGTGGATTTTTTTGACAAATATGTTCCAAAATTACATGAGAATAATGTCAAAATTCAAATGATGGGAGAAAGAAATCGTCTCCCAGAAGACACATTAAAAGCTTTAGATGATGCCTGTCAATTGACTAAAAACAACACAGGATTAATTCTTAATTTTGCTCTTAATTATGGTGGCCGTGCCGAGTTAACCTTAGCAATAAGAGAAATTTCAAAAAAAGTTAGTCAAGGTGAAATAAAGCCTGAAGAAATCACTGAAGAAGTGATTGCCAATCATCTAATGACGTCAGACTTACCTGATTTATATCAAAATCCTGATCTTATTATTAGAACAAGTGGTGAAATAAGACTTAGTAACTTTTTACCATGGCAATCAGCTTATAGTGAATTTTATTTCACACCCGTTTTTTGGCCCGATTTTAATCAGGAAGAATTTACTAAGGCACTAGAAGAATATAGTCACCGCCAAAGACGATTTGGAAAAGTGTAAGAAAGGAAAAGTATGCAAAAAAGAATTATTTTTGGTTTAATAGCCTTAGCTATTTTTATGCCATTACTATTTTTAGGAGGAATAACTTTCCAATTATTTGTTGGCTTTTTATCAATGCTTGCTGTTTCAGAACTTCTTAGAATGAAACGATTGGAAGTTTTTTCATTTGAAGGTGTTTTAGCCATGTTAGGAGCTTTTGTTTTGACAGTTCCTATTGGTAATTATCTCAACTTTCTACCCTTAGATGCTAATTTTTCAGCATTTAGCATTGTTGTTTTTCTACTACTAGCAGGAATTGTTTTTAATTATCCAGACTATACTTTTGATGATGTTGTCTTTCCAATAGCTTCTAGTTTATACGTTGGTATTGGTTTTCAAAATCTTGTTATTGCTCAACAATCTGGCTTTAATAAGGTCATGTTAGCTCTACTAATAATCTGGGCAACAGATTCAGGAGCTTATTTAATCGGTGTTCGCTATGGTCGTAGAAAACTGCCTACTCCAGTCTCACCTTCTAAAACTATTGAAGGGAGCTTAGGAGGTGTCTTTTTTGCACTAGTTATAGCAAGTTTATTTATGTTTTTTGATACTTCTGTCTATGCGCCTTATTCTTTTCCTGTGATGATGCTTTTGGTTGCTTTATTTAGTATAGCTGGCCAGTTTGGAGATTTAATTGAAAGTGCCATCAAACGTTATTTTGGTGTTAAAGATTCTGGTAAATTCATTCCAGGTCACGGTGGTGTTTTAGATCGATTTGATAGCATGTTGATTGTACTGCCGTTGATGCACTTTGTAGGTTTATTTTAAAATGGAGAAAATAAAATGACTGGTATTTTAACATTTATTTTTATTTTTGGTGTCATTGTTGTGATCCATGAATATGGTCACCTTTACTTTGCCAAAAAATCAGGCATCCTTGTAAGAGAATTTTCTATTGGTATGGGTCCAAAAATTTTTGCTCATCGAGGTAAAGATGGGACAACTTATACTATTCGCCTTTTACCCCTTGGAGGCTACGTTCGTATGGCAGGTTGGGGAGATGATAAAACTGATATCAAAACAGGTACTTTAGCCAGTTTAGAATTTAATGATTTATCCGAGGTAACACAAATTAATCTTTCTAAGCGTGCCGTCTCTTCGACCAGTCTTCCTATGAATATAGTATCCTATGATTTAGAAGATAAACTGGAAGTCACTGGATTAGTTCTTGAAGAGACAAAAACATTTAAGGTTAATCACAACGCAACAATCATTGAAGAAGATGGCACAGAAGTTTTAATAGCACCTAAAGATGTTCAATATCAAAATGCTAGTATACTTGGTCGGATGATGACGAATTTTGCCGGTCCAATGAATAATTTTATTCTTGGAATTGTTGTTTTCATCATCTTAGCCTTTGTTCAAGGTGGGGTGCCAGATGAGACCACCAATCGTGTACAAGTGATGCCTAATGGACCACTAGCTCAAGCAGGAGTTGTTGAAAATAGTCAAATTTTATCTATTGAAGGAAAAACAATTTCCAATTGGCAAGAATTGACACAAGGTGTTGCTGACGCTACCAAAGACTTAAAAGAAGGCGAAGCTATTAGTTTGGTTGTCCAAAATGATGGTGAAGAAAAAACAGTTTCTGTGGTCCCAGAAAAACAAAACAACACCTATCTTATTGGTGTAACGAGAAGTTTAAAAACTAGTTTTACAGATAAATTATTTGGTGGTTTTGAAATGGCTTATACATCCGCCTTTGCCATTTTAAATGGTCTTAAAAACCTCATCTTCCATCCAGATATTAATAAACTAGGTGGGCCGGTTGCTATTTATCAATTAAGTAACCAAGCAGCAGCCTCAGGATTTTCGGATGTCCTTTATTTAATGGCTATGCTATCAATGAATCTAGGTATCTTAAATCTTGTGCCAATTCCTGCACTAGATGGTGGTAAAATAGTGATGAATATCATTGAAGCCATCAGAAGAAAACCACTCAAACAAGAAACAGAAATGTATATTACCTTAGCAGGTGTTGTTGTCATGGTAATTTTGATGATTTCAGTGACATGGAATGATATCTTGCGAACATTCTTTTAAAATGAAACGATAGATGGAGATAAATAATGAAACAAAGTAAAATGTTGATCCCAACACTTAGGGAAATGCCAAGTGATGCTCAAGTCATTAGTCACGCCTTGATGCTCAGAGCTGGCTATGTTCGACAAATATCATCTGGAATATATTCTTATTTACCGCTTGCTAACCGTTTAATTGAAAAATTAAAAAATATCATGCGTGAAGAATTTGAAAAAATTGGTGCGGTTGAAATGCTAGCACCAGCTTTACTTACTGCTGATTTATGGAAAGAATCAGGACGTTTTGAAACTTATGGTCCGGATTTATACCAATTAAAAAATAGAGAGCAATCAGAGTTTATTTTAGGACCAACACACGAAGAAACCTTTACTGCCTTAATGAGAGATTCTATTAAGTCCTATAAACAATTACCTTTAACTGTTTATCAAATTCAATCTAAATATCGTGATGAAAAACGACCAAGAAATGGTTTATTAAGAACACGCGAGTTTATTATGAAAGATGCTTATAGTTTTCATGCTGACTATGATAGTTTAGATGTGACATATGATGATTATAAAAAAGCTTATGAAAGAATTTTTAAACGTATTGAATTAGACTTTAAGGCAATCATTGGTGATGGTGGTGCTATGGGAGGTAAAGATAGCCAAGAATTTATGGCTATTACTCCAGATAGAACAGATCTTAAAAGATGGTTAATTCTCGATAAGACGATAGCTAAAATTGACGATATTCCTGAAGATGTTTTAGAAGCCATTAAACAAGAACTCACTTCTTGGTTAATCTCTGGTGAAGATACCATTGCTTATTCAACAGAATCAGGTTATGCAGCAAATCTTGAAATGGCAAGTAGTCAATTTAAACCAAGTTCAAAAGTAATAGCTATGCAAAATCTCGAAAAAGTTGAGACACCTGATAGTAAAACAATTGAAGAAGTGGCTTCATTTTTTAATGTCGATACCAAAGAAACCATTAAAACACTTCTTTATTTAGCTGACAAAGAACCAATTGCTGTTCTTTTGGTCGGCGATGATCAAGTTAATGAAGTCAAATTAAAAAATTATCTAGGTGCTGATTTCTTAGAGCCTGCTTCAGAAAATGACAGTAAAGCCTTGTTAAATGTTTCGTTTGGTTCTCTTGGTCCAGTTGATTTGCCAAATAATATTAAAATTATTGCCGATCTCAACATTAAAAACAGTACAAATGCTATTTCTGGTGCTAATGAAGATGGTTATCACTTTAAAAATGTTAATCCCACTAGAGATTTTGACGCAGAATACGCTGACATAAGAGAAGTAAAAGAAGGTGAAGCATCACCTGATGGTCTTGGGACCTTAAAATTTGCCAAGGGGATTGAAATTGGACATATCTTCAAACTAGGAACAAGGTATTCTGAAAGCATGGGAGCTACCATTCTAAATGAAAAAGGAAGTAGCCAACCTATTATCATGGGTTCTTACGGCATAGGTGTGAGCCGAATTTTGTCAGCTGTCATGGAACAACATGCTCGGATTTTTGTAACAAAAACACCAAAAGGAGATTATCGCTATTCTTGGGGAGTTAATTTTCCTAAAGAATTAGCACCTTATGATATTCACCTTATTACTGTCAATGTTAAAGATGATAATGCGGTTGCACTAACCAATAAAATTGAAATGCTATTAATGGATGCTAACTATAGTGTTTTAACAGATGATCGTAACGAAAGAGCAGGATCAAAATTTTCAGACAGTGATTTAATTGGTTTACCCATTAGAATTACAGTAGGAAAAAAAGCTTCAGAAGGTATTATAGAAGTCAAAATGAAATCAAGTGGTGATACTATAGAAGTGAGCGAATCAAACTTATTAGAAACCCTAGAAATATTGACTAATATGAACAAAGCATAATTTCAAAAATCTTCTCACCAAGGATACTTGGTGAGAATTTTTTATAAAAAAAGCGACAAAATGTATTGACAAAGCTTAGCTGAGGTGCTAGAATATAATAGTTGTCTCGAAAGAGCATGACCTTTGAAAACTGAACAAGACAAGAAACCAAACGTGCAGGGTTATGAAAGTAA
>NZ_JAOTIN010000008.1 GCF_025660655.1 Streptococcus sp. CSL10205-OR2 | reverse complement strand
TCCTAATAAATTTGTGGTATTCTTAAGATGTTCCATATGATTCTTTCTAATGAGTGGTTTTGTCGCTTTTCATTATAAGTCATATGGGACTTTTTGTCTGCATTGAAAAAGCCCTATAACTTCTGTGATGGAGTTACCCACTACAGATATTATAGAGCCACAAAAAATCTAACGAATGGGGTGTTTTTTTATGTTTAAAATTACATTTGACAATTAAGATATCAAAAATGACAATGATAGTTGTCAAAAAGAAAAGGATATGTTACAATAATGATGAAAATGAGGTGATCAAATGATTGTCAAAAATCGATTGAAGGAATTACGGGCAAGAGATGGTTTAAATCAAAGTCAATTAGCCCAACTGGCTAAAGTGTCAAGACAAACCATCAGTTTAATTGAACGAGGCGAATATCTACCTTCTATTTTAATTGCTTTAAAAATTGCTCACATTTTTAATGAACCGGTGGATAATGTTTTTCGCTTAGAAGGAGGAGAAGATGAACGTTAACAAAAAGAAAGATAGTGATAGAAAACGTGTTAGTCGCTTATTAATTGTTTTATTGCTTGGTGGTATTGTTGGTTTTGTTAGTGGGCTTTATTCTGATAAATTTATTTCGATTACTTTTAACATTACTAATATTATTGATATGCTTGCCTTTACCATCAGACTTATCTATATTATTCTATTTCTAATTGCTCTTTTCTTATTTAGAGATGCCAAAAGATTATATCAAGATTATCAAAAAGATGATAGCTCAGAAGAGCTCTATATTACTATTAATAAAAAAAGTGCTTTTAGTTTGATATTTAATAGTCTGACCTCTATTTTATGTTTCTTTTGTATCATTTTAACTGCAAATCATTTGGCAGATTTTAAATTTGTAACTATTTTATTGTTCCTGTTTGATCTCGTCATAACTTTTATCGTGATTTTTTTACAAGGCAGATTAATGAAATTCTATTCTGACGTACGTCAGATAGACATACCTCTTTTTCCAACAGTGAAAGAGGTGACCAATAATATTCTTCAACAAGATGAAGCAGAATTACTAAATGAATATAAGTCAAGCTTTCTGATTGTTATGAGTCTCTCAGGGTATGTTTTACCAGCAATAGAAATCCTGCTCTTTATTTATAGTGTATTAACAAGGTTCATTCCTTTTTTAGGACTCATCATTGTCACCATCATCCATTTATTTATTATACTGATGCAGTTTAAGTCTGTTCGTGATTATTATAAATAAACCACAAAAAAGTTTCCTTACATCACATAAGGAAACTTTTTTAGTTTTAGTCTAGTCCGATGAGATAGTCATCATCAGTCATTGCTTCAACAGTTCCAAGCAAGTAACCATTACCAACTTGACTGAAGAAGTCATGATTACTTGTTCCTGTTGAGATACCATTCATAATGATAGGGTTAACATCATCTGCGGTATCAGGGAAAAGTGGGTCTTGACCAAGATTCATAAGAGCTTTATTGGCATTATATCTGAGGAAAACCATTACCTCATCTGTCCATCCAAGTGGATCATAAAGGTATTTCGTATATTTTTCTTCATTTTCATAGAGACGATAAAGTAGCTCATACATCCAGTCTCTTAGTTTATCTTGTTCAGCATCAGAAAGTTCGTTAAATCCCAATTGGAATTTGTAACCGATATAGGTTCCGTGAACAGATTCATCACGAATAATCAATTTGATGATTTCTGCCACATTAGCCAGTTTGTTGTTACCAAGATAGTAGAGTGGTGTAAAGAAACCTGAATAAAAGAGAAAGGTTTCTAGAAATACACTGGCAATTTTTTTCTCTAGAGGGTCTCCCTTGATATAGATTTCATTAATCATTTCAGCTTTTTTTTGCAGATAAGGATTTTCAGAAACCCATTTGAAAATCTCTTCAATTTCAGATTTGGTATTTAGGGTTGAAAAGATTGAAGAGTAAGATTTGGCATGAACAGATTCCATGAATTCAATATTATTGAAAACAGCCTCTTCATGTGGTGTTCTGACATCTTTTTTAAGTTGATACATGCCACTTTCAGATTGAACCGTATCAAGTAGTGTAAGACCACCGAAAACTTTACCTACTAAGTCCTTTTCAACTTCTGAAAGTTTACGCCAATCATCAAGGTCGTTTGACAAGGGAATACGTGTATCGAGCCAAAATTGCTCTGTTAACTTTTCCCAGGTTGATTTGTCAACAGCATCTTCAATTTCATTCCAATTTATCGCGTTATAATAAGTCATAATTTCCTCTCCTAGATGACACAGCTTTCGCATTGATTTGAGCCAACTTCTTCACCGTCATCAGTAAATGTACGGATGTAGTAAATTGACTTGATCCCTTTATGGAAGGCATAATTACGAAGAATTGACAAATCACGAGTGGTTTGTTTTCTTTCTTTTTTCCATTCATAAAGTCCAAAAGGAATATCACTACGCATAAATAGTGTTAAGGATAGCCCTTGGTCGATGTGTTGTGTTGCGGCAGCATAAACATCAATCACTTTTCTCATATCCATATCATAAGCAGAAGTATAATAAGGAATGGTATCAGTTGCTAAACCTGATGCAGGGTAGTATATTTTACCAATTTTCTTTTCTTGGCGTTCTTCAATGCGTTGTGTGATTGGATGAATACTTGCTGAAACGTCATTGATGTAGCTAATAGAACCATTTGGAGCAACTGCTAAACGATTTTGATGGTAAAGGCCATCTTTTTGAATGGCTTCAGAAAGAGCTTGCCAATCTTCTTTTGATGGGATGAAATGATCTTTAAACAATTCTTTGACTAATTCTGATTTTGGTTGGAAATCACCTGAAATGTATTTTTCAAAGTAAGAGCCGTCAGCATATTTTGAATTTTCAAAATTAGCAAAGCTTGTTTTTCTTTCACGTGCTAGATTATTAGACTCAACCAGTGTCCAATAATTCATCAACATAAAGTAGATATCAGTAAATTCGATTGATTCAGGACTACCATATTGAATATGTTTTTTAGCCAAATAGCTGTGTAATCCCATAGCACCAAGACCGATAGTATGTGCTTTATTATTACCATTTTTAATGGTTGGAACAGCTTCAATGCTTGAATTATCGGTAACAAATGTTAAGGCACGAGTCATTGTTCTAATTGATTTTCCAAAATCTGGTGATGCCATCATATTAACAATGTTGGTTGAACCAAGATTACAAGAGATGTCTGTTCCCATTTTAAGGTATTCTTGCGAATCATTAATAGTACTTGGTTCTTGAACCTGTAAAATTTCTGAACAAAGGTTACTCATAATAATACGCCCATCAATAGCACTACTATTATTAGCAGTATCAATATTGACGATATAAGGATAACCAGATTCTTGTTGTAGTTTAGAAATTTCTGTTTCTAAATCACGTGCTTTGATTTTTGTTTTAGTAATATTAGGATTGCTGACCAGTTCATCATATTTTTCTGTGATATTAATATAATTGAATGGGACACCATATTCCTTTTCAATGGAATATGGGCTAAAGAGGTACATGTCTTCATTTTTTCTTACTAATTCATAAAATTTATCAGGGACTGTAACACCAAGTGATAATGTTTTAACACGAATTTTTTCATCCGCATTTTCTTTTTTAGTAGATAAGAATGCTAAGATATCTGGATGGAAGACATCAAGATAAACCACTCCAGCACCTTGACGTTGACCCAATTGGTTAGAGTATGAAAAACTATCCTCAAAAAGTTTCATCACAGGAACAACACCACTTGCGGCACCTTCATACCCTTTAATAGGTGCTCCAGCTTCACGTAAGTTACTTAGTGAAATCCCAACACCACCGCCAATACGTGATAACTGAAGGGCTGAGTTGATGGAACGACCAATAGAGTTCATATCATCTGTTGCTTGAATTAAGAAACACGACACCAATTCACCACGGCGGCTACGCCCAGCATTTAAAAAGCTAGGTGTTGCAGGTTGGTAACGTTGGTTAATCATTTCAAGAGCCATTGATTTGGCCAACTCTTCATCGCCATCTGCAAAATAGAGGGCATTATAAAGAACGCGATCTTCCATGCTTTCTAAGTAATACTCTCCATCATTAGTTTTTAGGGCATACTGTTGATAGAATTTATAGGCAGCCATGAATGACTTGAAGTGGAAATCTTGTGCTTTAATAAGAGCAACTAATTCTTCAATAAATGACACGCTATATTTTCTGAGAAAGGCTTCTTCAAGATAGTCATTTTCAATGAGATAATCGATTTTTTCAGAAATCGAAGCAAAGGTCATGGTATTTGGAATAACATTTTCTTTAAAGAAAGCTTCCAAAGCTTCTTTATCCTTATTGAGCGGGATTTTACCATTAACTGGTCGGTTAATAGCATTATTTAAGCGAAAGTAAGAAACTTCGCCAAGGTTTTTAAGACTCATTTTTTATAATTCCTTTAACTTTTTCTACATCTTCATCTGTACCATTAAATTCATATTCATAGAGAACAGGAACTTGGTAAGTTTTTGATAAGCGTCTTGCGACATGACAAAATTCTGGTCCAAAATTGCGATTTCCAGAACCAATAACACCCTTAAAATAGTGGCGGTTTCTATCAAGAAAGTCATCGATAAAACCAAGTCCATCCTCATATGTCGGAACAATTAAGATGAAATCATTATCAATATCAGGATTTTCTTTATTTCTTTTTAATTCGAGTGTGTTATTATAGGATAACTTTTTCATAAATCTTCTGGTTTGGCCAGTTAGAGAATAAAAAACTATTGTTATCATTGCTTAGATTATTTCTTTTAAACGACTTGGTTGGAAGCCAGAAAAAGAAATTTCGCCAGCTTCAATAACAGGTGCAGCTGTAAAGCCTAAGTTTTTAACATAGCTAATTTTATCAGGGTTTTCATCAAGGTTAATTTCTTCAAACTCCGCTTTATTTTCAGCTAAAAACTTTTTAGTCATTTTACATTGGATACAATTATTTTTTGAAAAAATAGTAATTTTTGCCATTTTTTATCTCCTTATTTTTAAAAATCAATACTTTTATAGGATACCTCAAAAGATAAAAAAAGGCAAGTGCAAAAATCGAAAAAATACTAAATATTGTGTCATGTTTTTTAGGTGGTCACTATATATGGTGTTTTACGAACGTTCAGGTTTTCTGGTTAGATGATGAAAATGGCTAAGAATATTGATAAATCACATTTTTATCCAATTGATTAGTAGTTTTTCATAATAGGGGAAAAGCGTTTTATTGAAAATTAAAGAAAGAAGATGTGAAAATTTTTCTGCTTATCATTTTATTGTTGAAAAGATATAGGTGATGTGCTATAATAAAAAAATGTAAGGGTTGCCATAGGCAACTAAAAAGATAATAAATAAAGGAGAACCATCATATGGCTTCAAAAGATTTTCACATCGTTGCAGAAACAGGTATTCATGCACGTCCAGCGACATTATTAGTTCAAACAGCTAGTAAGTTTGCATCTGACATTACATTAGATTACAAAGGAAAAGCAGTTAACCTCAAATCAATTATGGGTGTTATGAGTCTTGGTGTTGGCCAAGGGGCAGATGTAACTATTACAACTGAAGGTGCTGATGCTGACGAAGCACTTGCTGCTATCGTTGAAACTATGACAAAAGAAGGATTGGCTTAATTATGACAAAAATGCTAAAAGGAATTGCAGCATCTGATGGTGTTGCTGTTGCTAAGGCATATTTACTCACTCAACCGGATTTGTCATTTGAAACTGTAACTGTTGAAGATACAAGTTCAGAAGAAGCTCGTTTAGATGCTGCTTTAACAGCATCACAAGACGAGCTTTCTATTATCCGTGAAAAAGCAGTAGATAGTCTTGGTGAAGAAGCGGCAGCTGTGTTCGATGCTCATCTAATGGTTCTTTCTGACCCAGAAATGATTGGTCAAATTAAAGAAACGATTCGTGCAAAACAAGTTAATGCAGAAAGTGGTTTGAAAGAAGTCACTGATATGTTTGTTACCTTGTTTGAAAACATGGATGATAATCCATACATGCAAGAACGTGCTGCAGATATTCGTGATGTGGCTAAACGTGTGTTAGCGCATTTATTAGGTGTTAAATTGCCAAATCCGGCAACTATTGATGAAGAATCTATTGTGATTGCTCATGACTTAACACCATCTGATACTGCTCAACTAGATGCTAAATACGTTAAAGCATTTGTCACCAACATTGGTGGACGTACAAGTCACTCAGCTATTATGGCACGTACTTTAGAAATTGCAGCTGTATTAGGGACTAACAATATCACTGAATTAGTAAAAAATGATGATATTATCGCAGTTAACGGTATTTCTGGGGAAGTTATTATTAACCCAAGTGAAGAAGAAATTGCTGCATTTAAAAAAGCAGGTCAAGAATATGCTGACCTTAAAGCTGAGTGGGCATTATTAAAAGATGCTGAGACAGTGACTGCTGATGGCAAACATTTTGAATTGGCAGCTAATATCGGAACACCTAAAGATATTGAAGGTGTTAATGATAACGGTGCTGAAGCTGTTGGTTTATACCGTACAGAATTCTTATATATGGATTCTCAAGACTTCCCAACTGAAGAAGAGCAATATGAAGCTTATAAATCAGTTCTTGAAGGAATGAATGGTAAACCTGTTGTGGTTCGTACAATGGATATAGGTGGTGATAAGGAATTACCATATTTCGATTTACCAGATGAAATGAACCCATTCTTAGGCTTTAGAGCGCTTCGTATTTCTATTTCTGAAACTGGCGATCAAATGTTCCGTACACAACTTCGTGCTTTACTTCGTGCATCTGTTCATGGTCAATTACGTATCATGTTCCCAATGGTTGCTCTTTTAACAGAATTCCGTAAAGCAAAAGCTGTTTATGAAGAAGAAAAAGCTAAATTAAAAGCAGAAGGTGTTCCTGTAGCAGACAATATCCAAGTTGGTATTATGATTGAAATCCCTGCAGCAGCAATGCTTGCTGACCAATTTGCTAAAGAAGTTGATTTCTTCTCAATTGGAACAAACGATCTTATCCAATACACAATGGCAGCTGACCGTATGAATGAACAAGTTTCTTACTTGTACCAACCATACAACCCTTCATTATTACGTTTAATCAATAACGTGATTAAAGCATCTCATGCAGAAGGAAAATGGACTGGTATGTGTGGAGAGATGGCTGGTGATCAAAGAGCTGTACCATTACTTATGGGAATGGGACTTGATGAGTTTTCAATGAGTGCGACTTCTATTTTAAGAACTAGAAGTTTAATGAAACGTTTAGATACTGAAAAAATGAAAGAATATGCACAACGTGCGTTAACAGAATGCTCAACAGCAGAAGAAGTTCTAGAATTACAAAAAGAATATCTTGATGTTGACTAAAAAAAGCAGAGTTTACTCTGCTTTTTTACTTTATCCGATGCTTTCTTCTATTAAATTGGCTTACTAAAATTTTTAAAAAAGACTTCTTTTCATTGAAAAGATAAGTTATCTCATGTATAATAAAACGTGTTATTTTTAAAACCGTTTAGATTTAGTAAAGAGATGAGAGAGAAATGAAAAAATATATTATAGCCATAGGTATTATGATAAGTCTTATTGTAGGTGCATTTTTTGTAAGACAATGGCATATGGAAACTCAAGAGAAAGAGATTATTAAAGCTGAAAAGAAAAAAGCAGAAACCTTGTTTTCATCAAGTGAGATTGCTATTAAAAATGATAAAAATAATTCTACTATTTTTATGGTGCCATTGACAGACTCTAAAGATATCGAGACTGAACTTGAGCGATGGCATAAAGAAGCAGAAAAAATTTCCCCACATAAAAAAAATCAACTCATTTTTTTAAATGCTAAAATGGAAGAATCTCCGTTAGAAGGAATTAAAAAACTAACGATTTATAGGACAGTTTATCAATCAAAATGGTTGAATATTGAAAAAGTCACTGAGAAAGCCTTGAGAGATTTTTATATTCATGACAATGGCCAATTATTTTATTTAAAAGAGTTGGTAAAAGGTGATGAAAATCAATTAGTTAGTACGATTTCAAATTATTTAAAAGAACATCAAATTGATAATCAAGAAAAAATATTAGGTAAAATAAAACAATTGGATCTTGTTTCTGAATTTAAGAAAAAAGGAGAGGCAAGTAATTATTTTTCTTTTAAAAAAGGTTATCTTAAATTAGGTAATGATGCCGAAATTCCTTTGTCTGTCTTTTATGATAATATTGATGTGACTTATCTATCGGGTGAAGAATTAACAAACTACCAAAATTATCAAATAAAGAAAAAAGAAGAAGAAGAGGCCAAAATTGCGGCTGAAAAAGCCAAACAAGCCGAAGAAAATCGCAAAAAAATTGCCAATCAAGGTCGAAAAGTAGTTGCTTTAACCTTTGATGATGGGCCTAGTGCCAAGACAACACCACAAGTTCTTGATATTTTAGCAAAATATAACATCAGAGCAACTTTCTATGTTCTTGGTTCTCATGTTGCGGGAAATGAAGGTATTTTACAACGAATGGTTGCTTCTGGGCATGAATTGGGGAATCATTCTTGGGATCACCCAGCTTTAACAGGTCTAACCTCGGAACAAGTGAAGTGGCAGATTCAATCAACCAATGATGCTATTATGAAAGCGACAGGTGTGTCTCCAAAAACTGTTAGACCACCTTATGGCGACTCTAATCCTAAGGTAGCACAAGATGTTGGTTTACCTCTTGTTTTTTGGACAGTTGATACTAGAGACTGGGCAGAGCGAAACACACCATCCATTTTAACCAATCTGAAAGCAACTTTAGGAAGTGGTGGCGTTATTTTGATGCATGATATTCATCAAACGTCAGTTGACGCTTTACCCACCGTCATTGATTACTTAATTTCTCAAGGTTATGAATTTGTGACGGTTAGTGAACTTTACGGTTATTAATCATAAAAATCTGTCAGCCCTAGTTAGGGACTGACAGATTTTTTATTTTTAGGATTTGCTTGGATAAGTTGTAATTTTTGATTTTTTAGTATTACTTCAGACACATCAGCCCATTTTTTTAATTGCTTAAGTTCTTCTTTGTGAGTGATTAAGGTAATGACTATTCCTGATTTACCCATGCGCCCTGTTCTGCCTGAACGGTGAATATAACTTTCTTTGCTACTAGGCAAATCATAATTAATCACATATGCTAAATCATCAATATCGAGTCCTCTTGCTAAAAGATCTGTTCCAAGAAGTAAAGAAATCTCATTGCTCTTAAATTTTTCTAGAATCACTCTCCGAAATCTAGTATTGACATCGCTTGCTAGTGAAATGGCTCTGACATGATTAAATTGCAATTTTTCCTCACTAGCGCCTAAATCTGATAGTTTGTTAAAAAAAACTAGACCACGAAATTCAGGAATATTTGCTAATTTTCTTAGCACCTCAAGTCGTTCTCTTTTCTCAAGGAATAAATAATAGTGTGTGATAGTGTTTAATACGTTTTGAGATAGATCAATAATATCAGTATCTTTTTCTAACACATTTTTATCGACACTATTGGTGGCACTGACATAAATCATTTGATGAGTTTTCGGAACATGGTGAGTGATACGATTAACAAAATGGTATTGAGAATCACTTAAAAGATCATCAAATTCATCAAGAACAATAGTATCGATAGCCATCATTTTGATTTTTTTATGTTTTATCAATTCAAAAATTCGTCCAGGAGTTCCAATTAAGATTTCAGGACCTTTTTTAAGACGTTCTATCTGTCTTTTTTGACTAGTTCCAGAAATAAAAAGTTGCGCTGTTAGTCCTAAGGGTTCTGCCCAGTTTTTAGCGACGTCAAACAGTTGACCACTGAGTTCAGTGTTTGGTGCAAGAATCAGCAGTTGCTGTCCTTTTTGGGGTTTCACATTTAATAAAGTTGGTAAAAGATAAGCTAGCGTTTTTCCAGTTCCTGTAGGGCTTATCGCTAAAATATTTTTACCATTTTTTATCGGTTCAAAGATAGCTTCTTGAATAGGAGTTAAGGTTTCAAAAGAAAGTGCTTTAAGTTTATCTTGCCAGACAATAGGAAGTTGTTCAATCATGGAATACCTTATTTTCTAATAGATTATCCTTCATCGGCATGAGAAGGAAGGGTTGCTTTTGTTATTATTTTCTTTCATTATACCATTTTTTAGTGTAAAATAGATAGAAAGACCAAGTTAGGAGAAATTAATTAATGTGTAAAAAACCAATCATTATTGGCGTTACTGGTGGTTCAGGTAGTGGAAAAACAAGTGTTTCTCGAGCGATTTTATCAAAATTTGAAGATGCTGATATTTCAATGATTGAACATGATTCATATTATAAAGATCAAAGTCACCTCACTTTTGAGGAGAGAATTTCTACCAACTATGACCATCCCTTGGCTTTTGACACGGATTTGATGATTGAACATATGAATGAGTTGATTTCTGGTCGTCCAGTAGATATTCCTATCTATGATTATACTAAGCACACACGAAGTGAGAAGACTTATCGTCAGGAACCTCAAGAAGTATTTATTGTAGAGGGGATTTTAGTTCTTGAAGATAAAAGACTTCGTGACTTGATGGATATCAAATTATTTGTTGATACAGATGATGATATTAGAATCATTCGACGGATTAAAAGAGATATGGAAGAACGTGGTCGTAGTTTAAATAGCATTATCGACCAATACACTTCTGTGGTTAAACCGATGTATCATCAATTTATCGAACCAACAAAGCGCTATGCTGACATTGTTATTCCTGAAGGTGCTTCAAATCTTGTCGCTCTTGATTTAATTAACACCAAAATTGCCAGCATTCTTGGTCAAAAATTATCTTAGGGTAGAGAAATAGATAACTATTAATAAACGAAACGTAAATGGAGAAAGTAGTACCTCATAATGACTGATAAAAGAAATCATTATCGTATCATGCTAGAGCAAGCAAAGGCTCTATTTGAAAATGAAAACAATGCACTAGCTAATCTTTCAAATGCTAGTGCTTTAATCAATCAAACCTTACCTAACACTGTTTTTTCTGGCTTTTATTTATATAATGGCGAAGAACTTATTTTGGGTCCCTTTCAAGGTGGCGTTTCCTGTGTTCGTATTGCTTTAGGTAAAGGGGTTTGTGGTGAATCAGCACAAAAAAGAGAAACTCTTATTGTTGATGATGTGACAAAGCATGCCAACTATATTTCTTGTGATGTGGCAGCTAAAAGTGAAATTGTTTTACCCATGGTCATAAATAACAAATTAATTGGTGTTTTAGATTTGGACTCTTCTTTGGTAGCTGACTATGATGCTATTGATAGGGAATATTTGGAGAAATTTATTGCCATCTTACTTGAGAAAACAGAATTTAATTTTGAAATGTTTGGAGTGGATAAGTAATGTATCAAGCCCTTTATCGTAAATATCGCAGTCAAACATTTTCTGAAATGGTTGGCCAGGAGATAATTTCAAAAACCCTTAAACAAGCGGTGGCAACTAAGAAGATTAGTCATGCCTATCTTTTTTCAGGCCCTCGTGGAACTGGAAAAACGAGTGCTGCTAAAATATTTGCAAAGGCGATTAATTGTCCTAATCAGGTGGATGGTGAACCTTGTAATCACTGTGATATTTGTAAAGATATTACAGCTGGTCAGCTAGAAGATGTGATTGAAATTGATGCAGCATCAAATAATGGCGTTGATGATATCCGTGATATCCGTGATAAATCAACCTATGCTCCTAGTAGAGCAACTTATAAGGTTTATATCATTGATGAAGTGCATATGTTATCAACAGGTGCTTTTAATGCTTTATTAAAGACGTTAGAAGAGCCAACTGAAAATGTTGTTTTTATTCTGGCAACAACTGAATTACACAAAATTCCTGCGACCATTTTATCACGTGTCCAACGCTTCGAATTTAGAGCGATTAGTTTAGTCGCTATTAAAGAGCATTTGGCTTTTGTTTTAAAGAAAGAAGAAATGACATATGACGATGAGGCCTTAACCATTATTGCCAATCGTGCAGAAGGTGGGATGCGTGATGCTTTGTCCATTCTTGATCAAGCAAGAAGTCTTAGTGGTGATAATCATATTTCTGTTGGCATTGTTGAAGATATCACAGGTAGCATCGCCTTATCAGCGTTAGATAATTATGTACATCATGTGATTAACCATCAAACCCTAGAAGCTCTTGATAGTTTAAATACTATTTTCTCTAGTGGTAAAAACATGAGCCGTTTTGCTATTGATTTACTTAATTATCTAAGAGAGCTTTTAATTGTTAAAAGTGGTGGTTCAAGCACGTATGATAGCTCTTATTTTAACGATAATCAGCAGTTATCTCAAGACTATATTCTTGATTTGATTAGTATTGTGACAGCTAGTTTGTCTGAAATTAAAACAGGTGGACATCCTAAAATTTATGCTGAAACCATGACAGTGAGATTGTCAGAATTTAAAGAAGTCGCTCACAATGTAGACGAGGGTCTCTTACAGGAATTACAAACCCTAAAAGAGGAAATCAATTCTTTAAAAGCGCAATTATCTTCTCTATCACAATCGTCATCAAATCAAATAACAACAAAAACGATTAAGACAACAAGAACAGTTGCTTTAAAGATTGATAAAAGCAAAGTTTTGACTATTATGGAAGAAACAGTTCAAGATAGTCAAAAATCAAGAGAATATTTGGAGGCTTTAAAGTCAGCCTGGAATGAAATTCTAGATAGTATTTCACCACAAGATAGAGCTTTGTTGCTTGGTTCTGAACCGGTTCTTGCTAATAGTGAGAATGCTATCTTAGCGTTTGAAGCGGCCTTTAATGCTGAGCAAGCAATGAGACGTTCTGACTTGAATACTGTTTTTGGGAATATCATGAGTAAAGTAGCCGGTTTTTCACCTAATATTTTAGCCATTTCAAAACGTGATTTTGAAGTAATTCGAACAGAATTTGCTAGCAAACTCAAGAATAACAATACAGACGATAAAGAAATAGCAAAAAAAGATGATAAGCAAGTGATTCCTGATAATTTCTCTTTTTTAGCAGATAAAATTGAAACGGTTGATGACTTATCAAAGGATTAAACAAATAAAAACTGCCTAAGGCAGTTTTTTTATTTTGAGTTAAAGTTGATAATAATGGTTGCCATTGAATAGTTGAGATTTTGAATTGGATTTCTAATATCAAAATCAAGCACTTTTTGAATGTTGTTGATACGATATCTCACTGTTTTAGGATGAAGAAACATTTGTTGCGCCGTTAACTGATAGTTTTCTTTACAGAGAATAAAATTAAGGAAGGTATCAAATAGTTCTGGTTTTTCTTCTTTTAATTTCTCTAAATTTTTAGCTAAATCAGTATTGAAAAAATCATTTTTGGCATCTAGAAAGTGTCTAAATATTCCAAGGTCGGTAATCGTCATGAGGTTGAAGATGTGATACTCTCTATTGAAATAAATCATATCTAAACATTCATTAAAAAGATTATGGATGTTTTCTTTTCCACTAAAACTACTAATAACAAGGTTGAATTGTGAAAGAGTTGGAATTTTTTTTGAAAGCTTCTCAATTGTTAATTCATCCTTTTTATTTGGAATATTAAAAAGAATGATAATATATTTTCTATTTTCATAGTAGAGATTATTGGGAAAGAGATTCTCTAATGTTTTTCTCAATAATCTTAGGGTTTCATTGTCATGTGGAATGTGTTTACCAATGCCTACTGCCTGATAATAAGGGTAAGCTAGTAGATTGGTTTCTTCAAGTAAATCATTTTTTTCTTTATCATTTGGTGTCGTGCCAAAGAAAATGGAGGCTGCGATGTTATTGTAGATATTAAAATATTCGTGTTTGATGGATAAATCAATCTGAAGTTTATGCTGAATCGCCTCCATAGCATTTTCAACAATCATGATATGACTATGTTCAAACTCAGGCTCAGTTTGGTAGATATCAATGGTAAAAGGAATCAAGGACTGAGAAGTGTATTGAACTGTGATTTTATAAATTAGTAGCTCTTTTGCAGGGTGTTTTAGTGTTGAAATATGATAGGTATTATCAGTATATTCGGTGGATAAGGTTTCAGTTTGTATACAGTCCCAATCGGTAACGATAGCATGACCATTTTTAATGACAATGTTTTCTCTAGGAATAGTTAGTTGACAACTTTTTGAGATCATATGTACTAATCGATCAATAATTTCTTTATAGGTAGCAGAAGCATTCTTTAAGGTTGAAAAGACTTTATTAGCATCATAATAAGTTCTTAGTAAGGCTGTTTGTTTATTTAATAAAGGTTCATAAATAGCTGTTAAAACTCTCTCATAGTTAACGTCTCCTTTTATCTCAATCAAAGGAATTTGGTAACGATAACAGAGATTAATCATGTTTTCAGGGGTTGATTCAATTAAGCGATTTAATTTTAAAATAATACCACTAATGCCTATTTCATGAATAGTGGCAAAGAAATTTTCAAGTGTTTCTTGGTCTAAATCTTTCAAAGCAAAAAAGGAGCTTAAAATGAGTTGATTTTTTCTACCCCATTTTTCAATATCAATGGCTTCAAGAACCATAGCCGATTCAATGTCATTATCTAAACCGATGTAACCAGTTCTGACAGAACAGTCTTTGAAAGGATTTAATTGCAGTAATTCTTTTATTTGCATCGCTAGCTCCTTATTATAGAAAATTTATCCATATTGGATAAAAATTATATCAAAAAATTAGAATAATGGCAAATGAAAGCGCAAACATAACCATGTATAATAGTTAATGAAAGATTAATAGCAACATAAGGAGGGTGAAGAAATGTTGTTTACGGAAATTTTGAAGAATAACTATCAAGATTCCATTAACTTAATGTTATTAACAGATAAAGTTAATGCGCTTGATGATGTCGTCATGAGTCAAGTGATGATGGGAACAGATGCCAACAAAGATATTTTGGCCAACACTGGGTTATTAACCGATGAGGCTAAAGAAGCATCCCCCAATGACTTGATGATTGTGGTAAATAGTGAACGATCAGATATTCTTGAGGTCGTATTAGAGGAGGTTACGAATTTCTTAGATGACTTATCTGTGAAATCAAAAGACAGTAAAACAACGGTTTCAACTAGCTGGAATGAGGCAGTAGAACACTTACCTGATGCTAACTTAGCAGTCTTTAGTATTCCAGGAGAATATGGAGCACCAGAAATTGAAACTGCTCTACGCCATAATCTTCATGTTTTCTCATTTACCGATAATATACCTATCGAAGATGAAGTGAGATTAAAAAAATTGGCACATGATAAAGGTTTATTGATGATGGGACCTGATTGTGGAACTGGTATTATTTCAAGTATCCCGATAGCTTTTACCAACGTTGTTAAACCAGGAAATATTGGTATTGTTGGTGCTTCAGGAACAGGTATTCAAGAAGTGACTACCATTATTGATCGTCTAGGAGGTGGTGTTGTTCATGCCATAGGAACTGGTGGAAGAGATTTAAGCTCAGAAGTTGGTGCGATTACGGTTAAGGATGCCATTATTGCTCTAGAAAATCATAAAGAAACAGATGTTTTATGTGTCATTTCTAAACCACCAGCTAAAGAGGTTCGTGATGATGTTTTTCGTGTGTTGCAGAGTGTGAAAAAACCTGTTGTTGCCATCTTCCTTGGTGAAAATCCTGAGAGTCATGTTGGTAAGGTTTACTTGGCACATACTTTAGAAGAAACTGCAAAAATTGCTGTTGATTTAGCTAAGGGCAATGTGATTAAAGAAAATTACCTAGATGATTTAAAACATCATGATTTAGCTAGCTTATCAGAAGACAAAGTGGTTAAAGGATTATATTCAGGAGGAACATTAGCCTCAGAAGCAGCAATGATGATTAAAGAAACACTTGATTTAATAAGTGCGACTAAAAGTGAAGGCTATGTTTTAAGAGCAGAAGGCTATGAGATAATCGACCTAGGTGATGATGTTTATACTCAAGGTAAACCACACCCAATGATTGATCCAGAAACACGTATCCAAAAAATTCATGAATTTGCTCAAGATAAAAATACTGGTGTCATTCTCTTAGACTTTGTTTTGGGTTATGGTGCTCATGATGATATGGCTTCAGCCTTATTACCAGCTATTAGTGAAGAATTAGAAAAAGCTAAAGCTGATCATCGCAAATTACATTTTGTTGCTACAGTCGTTGGTACCAATCAAGACCCTCAAGGTTATGAAGATACTGTAAAACGATTAGAAGAAGCTGGTGTTCTTATTGAAGATAGTAATGCTAAGGCCGTTCGATTGGCATTACAATTAAAAGGTTATGATTTCAAAGAAACTGTTAAAGACTTAAAACCTTATGCTGGTGACTATTTAGAATTGTCGCAACCTAGTGAAGCTGTGATGGCACTCATTACCACAAAACCTCGTGTGATTAATATTGGTCTTCAAAGCTTTAATAAATCTGTTCAAGATTATGGTGGTGTGTCTGAGCAATTCAACTGGCGTCCAAGAGCTAGCGGTAACAAAAAAATGATTAAAATTTTATCAGCTCTTGAAGATATGGCTGATGAAATTGATGAAGAAAACAACAAAGTGATTACCAAGATGAAGGAAGCACAACCGTTCTTAATTGATGTTCAACCGGCTAAGACAGTGATTCCTGAATTAAATGATGACAACCATAAAACACTACTACATGCTGGGCCACCAATCACTTGGGATGTCATGACCGGACCGATGAAAGGGTCATGTATTGGCGCTGCTTTATTTGAAGAATGGGCTAGTACAGAAGAAGAAGCCGTTCAATTGTTGAGTTCAGGAGCTGTTCGCTTTATACCATGTCATCATGTTAAGGCTGTTGGACCAATGGGGGGTATTACCTCAGCCAATATGCCAGTTTTGATTGTTGAAAATAAAGTTGATGGTGTTCGTGGTTACTGTACTTTAAACGAAGGTATCGGAAAAGTTCTTAGATTTGGTGCCTATTCTCAAGAAGTTGTTGATCGTCTCATCTGGATGCGTGATGTGCTTGGACCAGTTATTGCTAAAGCATTAAAAGCTTCTAAAGAAGGTGTCAATCTCAATGTTTTGATTGCGCGTGCCATTACTATGGGTGATGAATTCCATCAACGTAATATTGCAGCCTCACTAAACTTCTTAAAAGAAATGTCACCACTGATTACATCTCTAGAAGATGTTGATCAAAAAACTAAATATGATGTGATTAAGTTCTTATCAGATACTGACCAATTCTTCTTAAATATTATGATGGCTACAGGTAAGGTAATTGTTGATAGTGCACGTTCAGGTAGCAGAGGAACAATTGTCACCACTATGACGAGAAATGGTGTTGACTTTGGTATTAGAATCGCTGAAACGATTGATGACTGGTATACAGCACCGGTTAACACACCAATTGGCTTATACTTCACAGGATTTACAGAAGAAGATGGCAACCCAGATATTGGCGATAGTGCGATTACTGAAACAGTTGGTGTTGGAGCTATGGCTATGATTTCAGCACCTGGTGTTACTCGTTTCGTTGGTGCTGGTGGCTTCCAAGATGCTCTGGATATTTCTAATGAAATGGAAAAAATAACGGTTGCTCATAATCCAAACTGGTCAATTCCAACTTGGGATTTCCAAGGCTCACTTTTAGGCATTGATATTCGTAAAGTTGTTGAAACTGGTATTACACCGCTAATCAATACAGGTATTGCCCACAAAAAAGCTGGGGTAGGGCAAGTTGGTGCTGGTACGGTTCGTGCTCCTCTTGGCTGTTTTGAAAAGGCACTAGAAGCTTATGCTAAAGCAAGAGGAATAACAGTTGATTAACATAGAAGTTAGTCACTATGTCTATCCTTTAGAAAAATTAGGTCGTATGGGCCATGTTCACAGTGTCTTTAACTCATCTTTTAATTTTTTAATAAATCATCAGTTGGTTCATGTTAGTAGTCATGAAGATTTTATGTCAAGTTTTGGTATTCGGATATCAAAACTTGACTATCAACTGATTAGACCTTATCTTCAAGTTGGTAATTTAGTCAAACTAACTGCTGATACATTAATGATTTATAGTTTTAATGGAATATATCAAACATCCTATAAAGAAATTGTGACCGATTTAAGGATAGATAAAATAGACTTTACGAAACAATTTGATAAAAAATTAAATGCCTTAAAAAATTATTTGGAGCATAAGAGCCATTTATCTGTCAAAAATGGGTTAGGAGATGGTGCGCAAAAAGCTCTTACAACACTAACAGATGTTAAGGCAAGCCTACTTGAATTAGACCAATCAGTTAAACAATTAATTGGTCGAGGGCAAGGTTTAACACCTAGTGGCGATGATATTTTGGTCACTTATCTTTTTATGATGATTATCTGTCATGATAATCAAAGAAAACGAGTATCATCTTGTATTGAAAACTATTTGGATAAAACAACTTTAATTAGTACTTCTTATTTAAAGGCGTGTCTCAATCAAGCAGTGAGTACACCGCTTTATGACTTATATCTTTGGTTAAAAAATCATCATCATTGTGAAAAAAATAAATTGGAAAGATGTGTCTCTAACATACAAAGAATTGGACATACTTCTGGAAGTGATATGCTTTTAGGATTATTTCTAGGAATTTCATTTGTACTACAGACGCATTCGAGGAGTTTGAAATGAACAATCATAAAGTAGAAAAAGTCAATAATACTTACTGGATGAGGGTTGTTGGATTATTCTTTGCTGGGTGGATATTGATGTATGCTACCCGTACCATCTTTAATCCCATCATGGGAGTTGTTGGTGAAGAGTTTAATCTCTCAAACACAGAATTAGGGCTAGCCAATAGTATTTTCTTCCTTACTTATGCTGTGGCTCAGATTCCATTTGGAGCAATCGGGGATAAATATGGTAGAAAATTAGTCATTACTATTGGTTTCTTAGGGCTAGCCATTTCAACCTTTCTTAGTGGTTTAGCTGGAACGTTTGCCATGTTCTTACTTATTCGTGCTGTCGCTGGGATTGCTCAAGGGGCATACTATGGTCCTCAGTATGCTTTATCTTCTGAGTCAATTCCCAAAGACAAAGTGACGCTAGGAAATGCCATCATCAATAGTGGGATGGCTTTTGGTACCTCAGGTGGTTACCTACTCTCTAGTGCACTTGTTTTAGAAGGAGGACAAGATTGGAGTCAACCATTCTTTATCATGGCTGTACCAACAGCTATTGTTGGTATCTTATTTTATACCATGCTAAAAGAGAAAGTTGTTCAAGAAAATGAAGCTATTGAACCAGAAACAGTTGAGCAAGAAGTTGTTAACAAGGGCAATGTCTTCAAACAAATTTTCGGAAACAAAAATCTTGTCTTTGCCTTCATTTTACTATTTGGAAGTATCTATGCTAACTTCGTTATTATCACATGGTTACCACAATTTTTAATTAGTGAGCGTGGTTTTGAAGGATCTAGCGTTGGTTTTATCTCTTCACTAGTTCCTTGGGCATCTATTCCTGGTGCATTATTCTTTGCAAGAATGAAAGATAAAATCGGTAGTACTAAAAAATTAGCTTATTTCCTAGTACCACTAGCAGCCCTATCAGTCTCTCTCATCGCTTTTGTTGAGAACCAAGGTTTACTGATTGCTGTTTTAATTCTTTATGGATTAACAGGTAAATTAGCGCTTGATCCTATTTTAATCTCATATGTTAATACTCATGCGCCAAAAGGCAGATTATCAACAACTCTAAGTGCTTATAACTTTATTGGAATGTCAGGTTCTATCCTTGCTCCTTATGTGACAGGTTTTATCTCAGATAATGCTGGCTCTATGCAAATTGGATTTTATCTGGCAGCGGCAATGTTGATGGTTGCTTTAGTCCTATTTGGAATGATGGCTCAAGACACACAAAAAGCTTAATGTTTGATGGATAGATTGTTGAAATTTCAAAAGGTGAAAGGATGCTAGCAATGAAAAAAATATCTTTTATTTCCCAAATTGTGCTAGCTGTTATTGTAGGGATTGCATTTGGACTTTGGTTTCCTGATTTGACAGCCTATTTCAGCATTTTTGGACAAATATTTCTGAAATTGATGCAAATGTCAATCCCTATTTTAATATTTGGACAGATTGTCTATGCCCTAGGTAGCATTGAAAAAAAGGATATTTCTAAGATTGGTGGTCTTACCATTGCCATATTTGCAGTGTCCACTTTAATTGCTGCATTTTGGGGAATTCTCTTTGGTTCTCTTTTTAAACCTGGACAAGGCGTCTCCATATCTTTAGCGTCTGAGGAAGCGATAGCAGCACAAGAATTGAATTTGTCTGAAACATTTGCTGACTTTTTCCCATCTAATATTTTTGCCTCTCTATCTAGCGGCTCAATTATTCAAATTATTGTCTTTTCTCTGATTTTTGGAACAGCCATCAATATCTATGTTCAAAATCATACCAATAATGTTGTTTTAAAGATTTTAGAAGAATTAAATGATATTGTAATGGTTGTGATTAGAATCGTTATGGTTGTAGCACCGATTGGGATATTTAGTCTAGTAGCTGATACTGCTAGTGAAGCAGGTTTGTCAGTTATTTTACCACTTTTAAAATATTTGTTGGTCTATGCATTTGCAACCTTGCTATTTTTAGGCATTTGGATTGCTGTTGTTAGTCTTTATTGTAAAAAATCGGTATCTTTTCTTGTTAAGGGTGTTAAAGAAATGTCTATAGTTGCTCTTACAACGGGATCTTCTGCCATTACATTGTCAACAGCCATTGAAGGTGCCAAAAAATATTTAAAAATTGATGATTATATCACTAATCTAGTGTTACCGTTGGGTGTTTCTTTAAACAGTAATGGTGCAGCCATGCACATGGCTATTACTGTTGTGACAGTTGCTCAAATGTATTCATTTAATCTGGGAATTGATAAATTGATTTATTTGGGTGTGTTAGCCTCCTTAGTTTCTCTGGCTAATTCAGTTGCACCAGGATCAAGTATCGTGTCTTTAGCGATTATCTTTCCACAAATGGGTATTCCAATAGAAGCGGTGGCATTATTTGCAGGTGTTGATTATTTTGTTGGAATGATAAGAACAATTTTAAATGTTGATTCTGATGTATTTACAGCCATGTTAGTGGCAAAAAGTGTGGGTGAATTGAAAAAGTAAGCCAACCTTCAACAACTCTATTATCTTATAGGAGGATTCTATAGTGGATGAACAATTAATTAGAATAAAAGATTCTGAATTACATCAATTGATTTTTGATAAATTACACAGAGCTGGTCTTCCAGAAGAACAAGCAAAAGAAGTGGCTAATCATCTTGTTTTTGCTGATTTGTCTGGGATACATTCTCACGGTGCTGTGCGTGTTGACTACTATGCTGAACGTATAGATAAAGGTGGTGTGACACGTCACCCTAACTTAAAATTTGAAAAAACTGGTGCTAGCACTGGTATTTATCATGGTGATAATGCTCAAGGTCACTATGTTGCCAATTTAGCACTTGAACCAATTATTGAAATGGCCAAAGAAACGGGAGTTGCCATTGTTGGACTTTCAAAAGTTAGTCATACTGGGACAATGTCATACTATTTAGAAAAATTAGCCAACGAAGATTTAGTAGCTATCTCTATTTGTCAATCCGACCCAATGGTTGTTCCTTTTGGAGGTTCTGAGGTTTATTATGGTACCAACCCAATTGGTTTTGGAGCACCAAGAAAAACAGGTCGACCAGTCGTTTTTGACATGGCAACAACTGTTCAAGCATGGGGTAAAATTTTAGACGCTAGATCTAAAGGTAAAGCCATTCCTGAAACTTGGGCGGTGGATAGTCACGGTGTACCAACGACTGATCCGATGGCTGTTGCTGGTCTACTCCCTTTATCAGGACCTAAAGGATATGGTCTAATGATGATGGTTGATATGCTTAGTGGTGTTATGCTTGGTTTACCATTTGGAAAACATGTCTCATCCATGTATGCAGATTTGACAAAAGGAAGAGACCTAGGTCATCTCTTTATTGTGATTGATCCTTCTCGATTTATTAATCTTGACGTCTTTAAAAATTATGTTGAACAAAGTATTAATGAATTGCATGAGGTGAAACCAGCTAAAGGATTTGAACAAGTTTACTATCCTGGTGAGCCAAATATTCTAACTTACCAAAAAAATAAAGAAAATGGCATCAATATTCCAAAATGGATCATTGATTACCTGAAATCAGAGACACTTCATTTTGATAAATATGGTGACAAAGATCCTTTTGCAAAATAAAATTCTTGGCATGATATTTTATCTTCCTCATTTCAATCGAGATGAGGAAGATTTTAACACTTTTATGTAAAATCTACTATTTTATCAAAGCCGTATTAGATTATTATTATGATGGCATCAAAAAAACTGCTTTTTAGCAGTTTTTTTGATAGAATATTTTTATGACACTAAAACAATTTTTTATTCTGGCTGCCATGTGTAGTGTAGAAACATATTTTCTAGCAGATGCCTTTTTTAATCACACTTATTGGTTAGTTGGGTTTTGGGCCATTTTTCTGCTTCAAAATCTTCGAAAAGCCTATATTATTAGTAAGTGGACCCGTTATTTTAACTCATCTCCCAAGAAGAAAGACTAATGTCTCCTCCTAAGAGTGTTTTTGTTTTTCCATTATCTAGTTGGACGACTAAAGCGCCGTTATCTGTAATATCTTCTGCAACACCCTGATAGGTTTTTCCATCTTCTTTGAAGGTAATTTGTTTGTCTAGAATGAAAGATTTATCTTTGTAGACTTTTATGAGATCTGTTTCAGGAGTGGTCAAAAACAACTTTAAAATTTCTACGATGAGTTGATTTCTTGTAATGCTAGGCTCTTCTGAAAAAAGTGATATGGCTTTATTTTCAAGCTCTTTAGGCATTTCTTTGATATTAAAATTGACACCAATACCTATAATCACATCAGTTATCATGCCTGTTTCAACAGAACTAATGGCTTCGGTTAAAATACCAGCTATTTTTTTTTGTCCTAGGTAGATATCATTGACCCATTTAATTTTTGTGTCAATACCTGTTAAGCGAGAAATGGCTTTAACAATAGCACTTGCAATCATCATAGTATAAGCAGGTTGTTTATCAGTAGCAATATGAGGTTGAATATGTAAGGACATGTAAATACCACCAGAAGAAGCATGAAAAGACCTCCCAAATCGTCCTTTAGCTTCTTTTTGATTACTAGCAAGATACAGTCTTGGTGCATTTTGTCCCTCTTGAATGCCAATTTTAGCATCTAATTGCGTTGATAGACTGTTATGGTTAAGAAGAACAGGAATACCAATTTGTTTTTCAATGAGATCTGGAATTAGTAAATCACCTGATAGTAATCGATACCCTCGCTTTTTTTGAGATTGAATCTTAATATCATATTGTTCTAATTTTTGAATAGCTTTCCAAATAGCAGTTCTTGACACCTGACAATGGACAGCAAGTTCTTCTCCAGTGACAAAGCCTTTGGTTTCAGAAAGTCTGCAAAAAATTTTTTCGTATGTTTTCATGTTTCTAGTATAATACAAAAGACTTGAAAAATCATTTTAAATGATATTAATCCTTGAAAAAAACAATTATTCATGATATACTTAACTGGTTAATAAAAAGGAGGCAAAAAAATGCTTAAAAATCTAAAAATAATAAAAATGATGGGTGTTGTTCTAGCAGGTTACTTTCTATTGACTGCTTGTCAAGCATCAACAACTGATAATCAAAAAGATGATGATATGGTGACTACCCAAGTAACAACTGATCATGATGATAAAGATGATCATGCTGATCATGATGACCACGATGACCTTATCATTGTTTCTGAAATTATGTCAGATGGCTATGCTTATGTTCACGGTGACCATGATCATTTTGAAGAAGGAAAAGTACCAAGTAATGCTAAATTCTTGGACACTACTTTACCAGAAGACAGTTATAAATTGAATGATAGTGATGTTTTATATGAAGTTGCTGAAGGCTATATTATCAAAGTCAACGAAAAATTTTACTATTATCCAAAAGATAGAGAAAATACTGATACCATCCTCACTAAAGCAGAAGCGATGGCTTTAACTGAAGGTGATGACCACGATGAAGATCATGAAGGACACGATGATCATGATGAAGATCATGATGATCATGACAACGACAATAAATAAAAGTTACCTCTAAAACGTCCTATGATTAGGACGTTTTTTGATATTTTTCAATCAAAATCACTAAAAAAGAATCTTCAACAGTTCAGACAAGTTAATAAAAGACATTATTCTCGAATGAATTATTTTAGAAAACATGATATAATAACAAAGTTAATAAGTCCCGAAAAGATAGCCTTGCTAGTACTTTGTAACTTTTTAACACTATTAATTAAAAGGGGGACATAAAAATATGTCAGAACGTAAATTATTCACTTCTGAGTCAGTATCAGAGGGTCATCCAGATAAGATTGCTGATCAGATTTCAGATGCTATTTTAGATGCCATACTGGAACAAGATCCTAATGCTCATGTAGCAGCAGAAACCGTTGTTTATACAGGTTCCGTTCATGTTTTTGGAGAAATCACAACGTCGGCTTATGTTGATATCAATCGAGTTGTTAGAGATACTATAGCAGATATTGGCTACACTAACACTGAATATGGCTTTTCAGCAGAAACAGTAGGTGTTCATCCTTCTCTTGTTGAACAATCACCCGATATCGCACAAGGTGTTAATAAGGCCTTGGAAAATCGATCAGGTGATGACGATGCACTTAGTCTTATTGGTGCTGGTGACCAAGGTTTAATGTTTGGTTTTGCTGTCAATGAGACACCTGAATTGATGCCACTACCTATTTCGTTAGCTCATCAACTCGTTAGAAAATTAGCTGATCTTCGAAAAAAAGAAGTGCTTTCTTACCTACGTCCAGATGCGAAAAGTCAAGTAACTGTTGAATATGATGAAAATGATAAGCCTCTTCGCGTTGATACAGTCGTTATTTCAACACAACACAATCCTGAAGTTAGCCAAGAACAAATTAGACAGGATATGATTGAACGAGTGATAAAATCTGTTATTCCAAAAGAGTATTTGGATTCAGAAACTAAATTTTTTATCAATCCTACAGGACGTTTTGTGATTGGTGGACCTCAAGGAGACTCAGGGTTAACTGGACGAAAAATTATTGTTGACACCTATGGTGGTTATTCTCGTCATGGTGGAGGTGCCTTTTCTGGAAAAGATGCCACAAAAGTTGATCGCTCGGCAAGCTATGCCGCTAGATATATTGCTAAAAATATAGTGGCAGCTGGTTTTGCTAATAAGGTTGAAGTGCAATTAGCTTATGCTATTGGTGTCGCTCATCCAGTATCTATTCGTATTGATACTTTTGGTACTAGTCAAGTATGCGAACAACAATTGGAAAAAGCTGTCCGTCAGATTTTTGATTTGCGTCCAGCAGGTATTATAAAAATGTTGGACTTAAAACGTCCTATCTACAGACAAACAGCTGCTTATGGTCATATGGGACGTACTGATCTTGACTTGCCTTGGGAGAGATTAGATAAAGTTGAAGCCTTAAAAACTATTTTAACCCAATAAAAAGAGAGGTTACCCCTCTCTTTTTTTGTTGATTTTCATAAAATTTGTCAAAATAAGCTATAATATGGTAAAATAAAAAGGTTGAAGTCTAGTATAGGAAAGATATTGAAATGAAAAAAATTATAATTAATGGTGGTAAAAAATTAAAAGGAGAAGTAACAGTATCTGGTGCAAAAAATAGTGTTGTTGCTTTAATTCCAGCCGCCATATTATCAGATGAAATTGTCAGACTGGACGGTGTTCCAGATATTAGTGATGTTGATAGTCTTATTGACATTTTAATCGCAATGGGTGCTTCGGTTAAAAGAGACGAGGATTCTTTAGAAATCGACTCAAGAGGTATTCAAAATAAGCCTATGCCTTATGGTAAAATAAATAGTTTAAGAGCTTCCTACTATTTTTATGGAAGTCTTTTAGGACGATTTGGTGAGGCTGTTGTAGGCTTACCTGGTGGTTGTGATCTTGGTCCTCGACCAATTGATTTACATTTAAAAGCATTTGAAGCTATGGGGGCTAATTCCTCTTTTGAAGGCGATTATATGAAGCTAACAACCCATGGAAAACCTCTAATGGGTACTCATATTTATATGGATACAGTTAGCGTTGGTGCTACAATCAATACGATTCTAGCTGCAACAAAAGCAAAAGGAAAAACTATTATTGAAAATGCTGCTAGAGAACCTGAAATTATTGATGTTGCTACCTTTCTAAATAATATGGGGGCACACATTCGTGGTGCGGGAACAGATGTTATTACAATTGAAGGTGTTTCACAATTAGGAAGTACCCGTCATCAGGTTATTCCAGATCGTATAGAAGCAGGGACTTATATTGCTCTTGCTGCGTCAGTAGGAGAGGGAATTAGAGTTAATAACGTTCTTTATGAACACTTAGAAGGTTTTATTTCAAAACTTGAAGAGATGGGTGTAAAAATGACCGTTGAAGAAGATAGTGTTTTTGTTGAAAAACAAGATCATTTAAGAGCTATCACGATTAAAACCTCACCATATCCAGGATTTGCAACGGATTTACAACAACCAATCACTCCCTTATTACTTCGTTCAAAAGGAAGAGGCGTTATTATTGACACCATCTATGAAAAACGTATTAATCATGTGCCAGAATTAGCAAGAATGAATGCTGATATTTCAGTAGTTGGAGGTAAAATTATTTATAATGGACCATCTTCACTATCTGGTGCCAAAGTTAAAGCCACTGATTTAAGAGCTGGAGCTGCCTTGATTATTGCTGGCTTGATGGCTGATGGTGAGACTGAAATCACTAATGTCGAATTTATTCTGCGTGGTTATTCCAATATTGTTGCAAAATTAAAGTACTTAGGTGCTGATATTGTTCTTGTTGATCATTAATGAGACTATTTTAAAAAGCTATTTAGGATTTCCTAAATAGCTTTTTTTTAATTGAGTTGTATACGTTCTTTTGATTCCATATCAAAGAAATGACCTTTAGCCACGTTAAATGTAAGATTAACATTTTCACCAGGTTGATGGAAATCTCTAGCATCTACACGTGCTGCAAACTCGGTTTGTCCAAGTTTGACATAGAGCATGGTTTCACTACCTAATAATTCTGAGACTAAAACTTCAGCTGTCACATTGGCATTTGGATAAGTTTCATGAACAATTTGATTGCTTGAAATATCTTCAGGACGAATTCCAAAAATAAGTGGTTTATTAAGGTATCCTTTTGCTTCTAGGGCTTTTCTTTGTCCCTCAGGAATGGCTACTCGAACTCCTTCAGAATCAACAAGTTCTTCACCTTCAATTTTAACATTAAAGAAATTCATTGAAGGGCTACCAATAAAGCCAGCAACAAACTGATTGGCAGGGTAGCTGTAGAGTTCTTGAGGTGTACCGATTTGTTCCACACGTCCAATTGTTCCAGTCCCATCAGGATTTTTAGTGGCACTCATAATAACAATGCGATCAGCAAGTGTCATTGCTTCTGTTTGGTCATGGGTGACATAGATAGTTGTTGCGCCAATACGTCTGTGAATTTTTGCAATTTCAGCACGCATAGAAACACGTAATTTAGCATCTAGGTTAGAAAGAGGTTCATCCATTAAGAAAACTTTAGCGTCACGAACAATGGCACGCCCCATAGCAACGCGTTGACGTTGTCCCCCAGAAAGATCTGCTGGTTTACGGTCAAGAAATTCGGTTAAACCGATTGCTTCAGCTGCTTCACGCACACGTTTGTCAATATCATCTTTTTTGTATTTGCGCAGTTTAAGACCAAAAGCCATATTTTCATAGACTGTCATATGGGGGTACAAAGCATAGTTTTGAAAAACCATAGCAATATCACGATCTTTAGGAGCGGCATCATTCATGAGTTCATCATCAATATAAAGCTCGCCCTTTGTAATGTCTTCTAAACCAGCAATCATACGAAGAGTTGTTGATTTTCCACATCCTGAAGGACCGACAAAGACGATAAATTCCTTATCTTTAATATCGAGATTGAAATTCTCAACAGAATAGTGCTTACTATTGGGATATTTTTTGTAGATATTATTTAATTTTACTGTTGTCATAACAATTTTTTCCTCACTATTTTATTTAGCTTCTTACTTAACAGAACCACCAGTTATACCTTCAACATAGTATTTTTGCATAAACATGAAGAGAAGGGTTATTGGAATGGCTATAAGAACAGAACCAGCTGTAAAGGCCATGAACCATTCATTAATGGTATCTGGTTGTAACATTGAAAACAGACCAATAGCAACGGTATATTTACTTGTTGCATCGCCTAAGATAACTTGTGCAAAGATAAAGTCAATCCAAGGCCCCATAAATGCTAGTAGTGCAGTATAAACGATAATTGGTTTTGATAGGGGAAGGGTAATTTTAAAGAAAATATCCATTCTTGTTGCCCCATCAATCATAGCAGACTCATCAAGAGAATATGGGATAGTATCAAAAAATCCTTTGGCAATGTAGAATGTAAGAGCTGCTCCAGCTGAGTAAACCAGAATTAATGATGTTAAGGTTTGTGTTAAACCAAGGGCCTTTAAAATATAGTAGACAGCAATCATACTCATAAAACCTGGGAACATATTAAGAATAAGAGCCAGTTTTAAAAAGTTATTTCTAAATTTGAATTTAATTCGACTAAGTGAGTATGCCATGGCTACTGTGATAAAGGTTGAAAGAACACAGGTTGCAGAAGCAACAAACAAGGTATTTAAGAACCAACGTCCAAATGGGAAGGAACTATTTGTAAATAGTTTGATGTAATTATCTAGAGTAAAAGTTTTTGGAATGAAGTAGGTGACATAGGCAGTCCCTTCACCACGAAAACTAGTGAGAACAACCCAGATAATCGGAAACAACCAAATAATTGATAGAATAATTAGTGTGATATACACCATGGTTAGACGGAGTTGTTTTTTATTTTTCATTATTTAGCCACTCCTTCCTTGTAAGATGCTGTTCTTGTGTAAGCTAATAAGCTAAAAATAGCTGATATTGTAAAGATTAAAATCCCTACAACAGATGCTAAGTTATAATCAGCAGCTGTGACAGTTAATTTATATAGCCAGGTTACCAAGAGATCTGTACTTCCTGCTTGATAGAACTGTGAATTAGTTGGACCACCACCTGTAAGTAGGTAGATAACATTAAAGTTATTAATATTACCAACAAATTGTTGAATGAGCGTTGGTGTCATAATTAACAAAATTTGTGGGAAAGTAATTGATTTAAAGACTTGAAACTTACTTGCGCCATCAATCTCTGCTGCTTCAATTTGTTCACTAGGCAGATTCATGATGATTCCAGTTGCAATTAACATGGTAAAGGGAATCCCTACCCACATATTAACAAAGATAATTGAAAACTTAGCCCAAAGTGGATCTGATAAGAAAGGAAGTCCTTCACGAATCAATCCCAAATTTTTCAATAAAGAATTTAGAGGACCAACATCGTTTAGTAAGTTTCTCATGATTAAAAGAGAGATAAATTGTGGGACAGCAATTGTTATAACAAAAATAGTCCGCCACATCTTCTTTAATTTTAATCCTTTAGTACTGATTAATAATGCTAAAACCACTCCAAAGAAAAAGTTAGTAGCAGTGGCAAAAACAGCCCAAATCAGTGTCCAAGAAAGAACAGGGAAGAAAGTACCAGCCATTCGACCACTAAAGACATTACCGAAGTTGGTAAAACCTACCCAGTCAAAGAGTGATTTTGGTGGTAAATGGTTGTGATCGAAATTGGTAAAAGCAATCGTAATCATATAAATAAGTGGTAAGATTGTAAAAAGTAAAACACCTATTAATGGTACCGCCATCAAAGTCATGTGGAAACGACCATTAGCTAGTGTTGCAAAATCTTCTTTAAAAGAAGGAATCTTTTGACCATTCTTTTTCAAAAGATAGATATTTCTGGCACTTTTTAGATTTGACCAATAAATATAGGCAAAAAAGAGACAAAAGATAAGTGATGCTAAACCAAAAATTAGCATTAACATGGAATTATCACCGTCAACGGCTACTTGCAGAGTAATACCATCGACTTCTTGAGTCGTCATGCCTTGTGTCTGTGTTCCCAGTGTGATTAAACCACTTAAAGCAGGAATAACTTGAACAAAAAAAGCAATGAAAAATAAAATTTCACTCAGTAAAAATAGCAATCCTTTGATAAACTGTTTATTAGCAAGGTTGGCAAATCCCATAATCAAAAAAGAGAGTTTAATGTCAATGCCGCCTTCTTTAAATGCTTGAGGGACAGAAACGTTCTCATATGTGATAGCTTTAGCCATAGAAAGACTCCTTTATAATAATAATCAGAAACTCTGCTAGTTAAACTTGCCTATTGAAAAGCTTAATTAGCAGAGGTTCTTTCTAAACAAAAGAAGTGAGGAGAAGTTTTCTCCTCACTTGTTACGTGTCATGAATTATTCTGTAGCAGCAAGATCTTTATCAAATTGTTGAAGTTTTGATAAGTAGTCACTTTCTGGGATTTTACCATTATATGTATCACTAAGAATAGCAGCACTTTCAGTCCAGAAGGTACCCATTTGGCTCAACTTAGGCATAACAACTGTGTAATCAGTTGATGAGCCCATTGTGATAACAGCTTGTGCTAGATCATGATTTTGAACAACATCAGAAGCTTGAACTTCTTTATTTGCTGGGATAATAGTACGAGTTTCAAATTGATTTGCTTGGCTTTCGGCATTAGTTAAGTATGAAGCTAATTGGTAGCTTGCAGCAATACGTTTAGCATCACCTTTAGCTGGTGCTTGGTTTACAGCATAAAGCTTAACACCCAAGAATGCTTTTTGTTGAACTTCTTGTCCACCAATATTAATTTTTGGATAAACAGCAATACCTAGATTATCAGCACCAATAGCATCTTGTGCTGCTTGGTAGTTCCAAGGACCAGTTTCAATAGCTGCAACAGTACCTTCACCAAATGATGACATGACGTTACTTGCATCTAAGTTTACAAATCCAGAATTATTGTTTTGATCAGCAATCCATTTAAGAACAGAAACACCAGCTTCATTTCCCCAGTTAGTTCCGGCAACATCCTCACCATTTTCACCGAATAAAGTATCACCGACTGACATAAACAATGGAGCGGTTGCATAAGCATTCATTTGTTTAAAGGTTTCACCAAATGTTGCTTTTGAAGTAATGGTTTCATATGACTTAACATCTTCTTCAGATAATTTTTCTTTGTTGTAGAAAAGTACTTGAGATTCAATACCAAATGGGAAGGCATATGTTTTACCATTATATTGTGCACCAGCAATGGCTTGATCAGTTGCAGTAGCTGCAATTTCATCAGCGTACTCTGAAGGAATTTCTTGGATAACACCAGATTCAACTAATTGACCTAGTTGGTCATGAGGAAGTGAGAAGACATCAGCAGCAGTACTTGCATCTTTTTTGATTTTTTCTTGTGCTTTAGGATCTTCTGATTCGATGACTTGAACTTTATAGCCTGAATCTTTTTCAAACTGAGCAACAATATCTTTATAAGAGTCTTTTGAGTCAGTTGGTACCCATAGTTTAATCGTTTTGTCATCTGATGATGAAGCCGCTTCTTCTTTTTTATCATTAGATCCGCAAGCGACTAATAAAGTACTAGCAAGTGTTAAACTTGCACCACTAATTAATAATTTTTGCCATTTTTTCATAGCGTGTTTCCTCCCTGGAACATGAAATAAATTTAATTACAACCTTATTATGCAACCGTTTGCAGAAATTGTCAAGTGTTTTTGCTCATTTTTTTAAAAATTTTTTTCTTATATAATTTTTATTAGAAAAAGTTAATATTATTATTAAAAATTTAATAATCTAAATCTTTTTTCATAACAAGTGTTAGCTTGTTTTAAATAGAAATGTGTTGTAGAATAGAAAATATTATTAATATATTATTTGCAAGGGAGGTGGCAACAGATGGTTACTATAAAAGATGTTGCCAAAAAAGCGGGTGTCAATCCATCGACAGTGAGTCGTGTTTTAAAAAATAGTCAATCGATATCACTAAAAACCAAAGAAAAAGTTAAAAAAGCAATGGATGACTTAGGCTATGTTCCTAATTTTGCTGCCCAAATGTTAGCAAGTGGTCTTACACAGTGTGTTGGTGTTATTTTACCACCTTTAACGAGCTCTGATCGCATTAGTCAACCTTTTTTCATGGAAATTTTAACAACTATCAATGATGAAGCAAAAAAGAAAGATTTTACAGTTTCAATTGCAACAGGTGACTCATTTGAAAGTTTAAGAGATCAAGCCACATTAATGTATCGTCAAAAAAGAGTAGACGGTTTTATTGTTTTGTATTCCGAAAAGAATGATCCGGTCACACTTTATCTCAATCAAAATAATATTCCCTTTGTTATTATTGGCTCACAAGAATCAACAGAAAACGCAGTGACTTATATTGATAATGATAATCAATTAATGGCAAAAACGGCAGTTGATTATCTTTATGAAAAAGGTCATAAAAATATTTTGTTTATTACGGATGATGAAAAAGCAAAGGTTAATTCTGAGCGCTATCTTGGCTATACTTTAAGAACAAAATCTTTAAAAATAAAAAATTATGGCAGTATTTTATTCGATCGCCACAATCCCTTGTCACTAGATAATGTTATTGCCAAAATAAAAGATGAAAATATTACAGCCTTAATTGTTATAGATGATATGTTGTCAGTACGTGTTATTCAATTTTTATCTTTTTACAATATTAAAGTACCAGATCAAATCTCCATTATTTCTTTTAACAATTCTGCTTACTCTAAAATTATCCATCCTTATTTAACCACCTTTGATATCAATATTAAACAACTTGGGAAATCAAGTCTATTAGGACTTTTAGATAAATTGCATCATCATAAAACTAGTTATCAAAAAGAGACAGTTCCTTTTTACTTAAAAGAAAGAGAAAGTGTGCGAAATCTCTATAAATTGTAAGAAAGACTTATTCTTTCTTCTTTTTTTTGAAAATTTTTGAAAAAGCTTGACCTATGCAACCGTTTGCGTTATAATCTCATTAGCAATAAATAAAATCGAGGTAAAAGCTATGGATAAACGAGCAAGTGGTGTTTTAATGCACATTACATCTTTACCAGGTCAATTTGGAATTGGTACTTTTGGCAAAGAAGCGTATGACTTTGTCGATTTTTTAGTTGAAACAAAACAAACCTATTGGCAAATTTTGCCTTTGACTACAACGAGTTTTGGTGATTCTCCTTATCAATCTTTTTCTGCCATGGCTGGTAATACTCATCTTATTGACTTTGCTTTGTTGGAACAAGATGGTATTTTGCAAAAAAAAGATTATGAATCTGTTGTTTTTTCAAATAATGAAGAAGCTGTTGATTATAATCTTTTATTTGCTACAAGACGACCAATTCTTGAAAAGGCAGTTGAACAGTTTTTAACCATTTATGACTTGACACAAGACTATGCTCGTTTTGAGTCAGATAATCATTCTTGGTTAACAAATTTTGCTGAATTTATGGCTCTTAAAGAGCATTTTGATAATAAAGCTCTTCCTTTATGGGATGATCAAAAAGCCATCGAACGCGATGAAGAAACTTTAGCTCACTATCGTCAACTCCTTGCTAAAGAAATTCATTACCACAAGGTATGTCAATACTTTTTCTTTAGTCAATGGCAGAAATTAAAAGCTTATGCTAATCAAAGAAATATTTCTATTATTGGTGATATGCCAATATATGTTTCCGCTGATAGTGTTGAAGTATGGACCATGCCAGAGCTCTTTAAATTAGATGATAATAGAAATCCTCTTTTTGTTGCAGGTGTTCCAGCGGATGATTTCAGCTCAGAAGGTCAACTTTGGGGTAATCCCATTTATGCTTGGGAAAATCATGCTAAAACAGGCTATGCTTGGTGGATTGAGCGGATTAGAGAAAGTTTTAAACTATATGATTTTCTAAGAATTGACCACTTTAAAGGTTTTTCTGATTATTGGGAAATTGATGGTAAAGCAGCTATCGCAAGATATGGTAGTTGGCAACCTGGACCAGGGATTGATTTATTTAAAGCAGTTAAAGAGGCTCTAGGTGAATTACCAATTATCGCAGAAGATTTGGGTAATATAGATGAGAAGGCTAGACAATTATTACAAGAAGCTAATTTTCCAGGAATGAAGGTCTTAGAATTTGGTTTTTATGATATTGAAGGAAAAAGTATTGATAGTCCTCATCGTTGTATTCCAAATAGTGTCGCTTATACAGGAACCCATGATAATGAGGTTATCAATGGTTGGTACGATAATCTTAGCTCTGAGCAAAAAGATTATTTTGATGCCTATAGTAATCGTAAACCAATTGAGCCAGTTAGTCAGGCTATGCTTCGAGTCCTTTTTGCAACTTCAAGCAATACTGTTATAGCTACCATGCAAGATATTTTAGATAAAGATGCAGAATCTCGGATGAATATGCCGTCAACTGTTGGAGGAAATTGGCAATGGCGTATGAAAAAGGAAGATTTAACGCAAGATAAGAAAGACTTTTTAATTAAAATCACAACATTATATCAAAGAGGGAATGAAAAAAATGACTTATTTAACTAACTATGTTTTAGAAAAAACGAAAAAGCCATTAAAAGAGTTAACTAATGAAGAAATCTATGTTCAATTACTCGACTATGTCAAAGAAGAAGCAGCAAAAAAAGAGAAAAATCAATCAAAACGCAAAGTTTATTATATTTCTGCTGAGTTTCTGATTGGAAAATTATTGTCAAATAATTTAATTAACTTAGGAATTTATAAAGATATTAAAGAAGAGTTGGCACTTGCTGGTAAATCCATTAGTCAAATTGAAGATGTTGAACCAGAACCATCACTTGGAAATGGTGGCTTAGGAAGACTTGCCTCATGTTTTGTTGACTCTATGTCAACATTATCTTTAAATGGTGAGGGTGTTGGTCTAAATTACCATTGTGGTCTCTTTAGACAGGTGTTTAGAGATAACCAACAAGAAGCTGAACCTAATTTTTGGATTGAAAATGATAGTTGGTTGCAACCAACGGATATTAGTTATGAAGTTCCATTTAAAAAGTTTACCCTTAAATCAAAACTAGATCGTATTGACGTTTTAGGTTATCAAAAAGAGACCAAAAATTATCTCAATTTATTTGATATTGAATCAGTTGATTATGGTTTAATCAAAGAAGGGATTTCCTTTGATAAAAGTGATATTAAAAAGAACTTAACTCTCTTTCTTTATCCTGATGATTCAGATAAAACAGGTGAATTACTTCGTATTTATCAACAGTATTTCATGGTTTCTAATGCCGCTCAACTTTTAATTGATGAAGCCATTGAAAGAGGAAGTAATCTTCATGATTTGGCGGACTATGCTTATGTTCAAATCAATGACACACATCCATCACTTGTTATTCCTGAATTGATTCGCTTATTAACAGAAAAACATGGTCTTTCATTTGAAGAGTCGGTTGCTATCGTTAAAAACATGATGGGTTATACCAACCACACCATCTTAGCAGAAGCCTTGGAAAAATGGCCGCTTGATTATCTAGAAGAAGTGGTACCACATCTTGTTACTATCATTCGTCAGTTGGATGAGCTTGTTAAAAGAGACTACTCAAACCCTTCTGTTCACATTATTGATGACTCAGGACGTGTTCATATGGCACATATGGATATTCACTACTCAAACAGTGTTAATGGGGTTGCAGCACTCCACACAGAAATCTTGAAAAACAGTGAATTAAAAGATTTCTATGAGTTATATCCTGAGAAATTCAACAATAAAACTAATGGAATTACCTTTAGACGCTGGTTAGAATTTGCTAACCAAGATTTAGCTGATTATCTTAAAGAATTAATTGGCGATGGCTATCTAGAGGATGCTACTCAACTTGAAAAATTATTGGATTTTGCTGATGATATCAACGTTCATCAAAAATTAGCTGAGATTAAATTTAATAATAAATTGGCTTTGAAAAACTATCTTAAAGATAATAAGGGCATTGATTTAGACGAAAACTCCATTATTGATACTCAAATCAAACGATTCCATGAATACAAACGTCAACAAATGAATGCTTTATATGTTATTCATAAATATCTAGATATTAAAAAAGGTAACCTACCAAAACGTAAGATTACAATTATTTTTGGAGGTAAAGCTGCTCCAGCTTACACCATAGCACAAGACATTATTCACTTAATTCTCAGTTTGTCTGAACTAATCAATAATGATCCAGAAGTAAATCTATACCTTAATATTCATTTAGTAGAAAACTATAATGTGACGGTTGCTGAAAAATTAATTCCAGCTTCGGATATTTCTGAACAAATTTCACTAGCTTCTAAGGAGGCTTCAGGTACTGGTAACATGAAATTCATGCTAAACGGTGCCTTAACCCTTGGAACAATGGATGGCGCTAATGTTGAAATTGCTGAATTAGCTGGAATGGATAATATTTATACCTTTGGTAAAGATAGCGACACTATTATCGACCTTTATGCTACTTCTGGCTATCATGCTCATGAGTACTATCAAGATGATGTCATTAAAGAAGCTGTTGATTTTATTGTTAGTGAAGCGTTACTTTCTTTTGGTAATAAAGAGCGCTTAGAAAGACTTCATCATGAACTTATCACTAAAGATTGGTTTATGACCTTAATTGATTTAAAAGAATATATTGCTATCAAAGAAAAAGTTTTCTTAGACTATGAAAATCAAGATAGCTGGCTTAAAAAAGTGATTCACAACATTGCTAAAGCTGGATTCTTCTCTTCAGATAGAACGATTCAACAATATAATGATGAGATTTGGCATAGCTAATCCTAATTAAGTTCATTTCATTTTCTTAATTCCCATCGCTTCTCAGTGGTGGGAATTTTCTATTATGATGTTTTTATTTTGTTGAAAGGTGTCATAAAAACAAGGAATTCCTTACAGTGCCTATATTTCATCGTTGACTAGTATGTAAAAAAACTGTATGATAACCTTATGGATATTTGGACAAATTTGGGACGATATTCTTATATTGACACTAGTCAATTACTGCTTAGACCTTTTCGTTTTAGTGATAGTCAGGCATTTTTTGCTATTGCTAGAGTTAGTGGTAATCTCTCTTTTGATTCACCTAGTATTAAAACGAAAGAGGAAAGCGATTATCTAATGGTTCACTCCTTTATGAAAGCTCCTCTTGGCAACTGGGCAATTGAAGAAAAAAAGAGTCAAACTTTAATTGGTGCTATTCGTTTTGAAAAAATTGATTTTTATAATAAAGAGGTTGAAATTTCTTATTTTATTCATAAAGACTTTTGGTCACAAGGATATGCAACAAACGCCTTAAAATCTATTGTCGCTCTTGCGATTAATGATCTTCGCTTCAAACGTTTAGTGATTATAACACACTTAGAAAACACGGCTAGTCAAAAAGTCGCTCAAAAAGCTGGCTTTAAAAAGGTCAAACAGTATCGAGGAAGTGATCGCTATACACATCAAACTAGAGAGTATCTCCTTTTTGCATTAAGAAAAAGTGGTTATTATTATGAGTAAACATCTAGACATTTTAAAGTATTTAGAGAATTTGCCAGTTGGAAAAAAAGTTAGTGTTAGAAGTATCTCTAACCGGTTAAAAGTCAGTGACGGAACCGCTTATCGGGCTATTAAAGAAGCTGAAAATAGAGGTTTGGTAGAAACTAAACCAAGAAGCGGCACTGTTAGAATTGGCTCTAAGCCCAACCAACTACTAAATAAATTAACCTATGCTGAAATTGCAAGAATCAGTGATTCTGAAATCCTAGCTGGTCATTCTGGCTTGGGTCACGAATTTAGCAAGTTTTCTATTGGGGCAATGACGCGGGAAAATATTACAAAATATCTGGTTAAAGGGGGCCTACTAATTGTTGGTGATCGTAAGGATATCCAATTATTAGCGCTTGAAAACAACAATGCTATTTTGGTTACGGGAGGTTTTCCTGTTGCTGAAGAGGTTATTGACACCTCAAATCAGTTGGGCATCCCAGTTATGGTAACGCCTTTTGATACCTTTAGTGTTGCAACGATGATTAATAAAGCTCTAGCCAATGCTCGCATCAAGACAGATGTAAAAACAGTTGATCAAATCTATCACTTCAAGAGTGATTATGGTTTTTTGAAACTGAGTGACACTATCAAAGACTACATTAATTTAGTCAAAAAGCACAATTATCTACGTTTTCCAGTCATTGATGATAAAGGATTGGTTGTAGGAGTTGTTAGCATGCGTGACATCACTGGTAAAAAAGGCAGTATTGGTGTTGAAAAAGTCATGACTAAAAATCCGGTACTTACAAAACCTAATGTCAGTTTGGCACATATCAGTCAGCAAATGATATTTGAAGATTATGATATGTTACCAGTTGTCTCAGATGATAGGAGCTTACTTGGGGTTGTGACGAGACGAAAGGTAATGGAGAGTATTCAAGATGACAAACAAGGTCAACTCTACACTTATAGTGAACAAATACTTTCCAACCTAAAAAAAGATGGTAATTTTTTTAGTTTCATGGTTGAACCTGTCATGATAGATGTAACAGGCAATTTATCACATGGTGTGTTAGTCGAGATCATTAAAGAGATTACACTACGAATCCTAAAAGAAAGAAAAAGTAGGAATATTATCATTGAACAAATAATGATTTATTTTCTTCAAGCTGTTCAAGTGGAAGACAAATTAAAAATTGTTCCAAGAATTATTACAGAAGGTCGTCGTGGTAGTGTTCTAGATTTTGAAGTTCAACTACAAAATCGGAGTGTTGCCAAAGCTATTGTTAGTACAAAAATGATTTAGAAAAGAGAAAAACAAAGAATGATTACATTAAAATCACAAAGAGAAATAGATGCTATGGATCGTGCTGGTGACTTTTTAGCCAGTATTCACATTGGTTTAAGAGATATTATTAAACCAGGTGTTGATATGTGGGAAGTAGAAGAATATGTGAGAAGACGTTGCAAAGAAAGTAACGTTCTTCCACTTCAAATTGGTGTTGATGGTCAAGTCATGGACTATCCTTATGCCACTTGTTGTGCTTTAAATGATGAAGTAGCCCATTCCTTCCCAAGACACTATATCTTAAAAGAAGGTGACTTATTAAATGTTGATATGGTACTGAGTGAACCACTTGATAAAGCTGTTCTTGATGTGTCTAAGTTAGATTTTGATAATGTTTCTGAAATGAAAAAACACACCGATTCTTATCGTGGTGGTTTGGCTGATTCTTGTTGGGGTTATGCAGTTGGTAAGGTTTCAAAAGAAGTTGAACAACTGATGGCAGTGACTAAAGAAGCTATGTATCGAGGCATTGAAAAAGCTGTTATCGGCAACCGTATCGGTGATATTGGTGCAGCTGTTCAAGAATATGCTGAAAGCTTTGGTTATGGTGTTGTGAGAGATTTGGTGGGTCATGGCGTTGGACCAACTATGCATGAAGAACCTATGGTTCCTAATTATGGTGTTGCTGGTCGTGGGCTTCGTCTCAAAGAAGGGATGGTTCTAACAGTTGAACCTATGATTAATACTGGTACTTGGGAAATTGATACAGATCTCAAAACCGGTTGGGCCCATAAAACGATTGATGGAGGTCTTTCTTGTCAATATGAGCACCAATTTGTCATCACTAAGGATGGTCCACGTATTTTAACTAGTCAAGGAGAAGAGAGAACCTACTAAGCAAATGGGAGAAAAAGTGAAAAAATTAATCAGCAAATGGCAAAATAATGAGATTATTCAATCATTTTTAGTCCATTATAAAAATTCAGATATGGATTTATCAAGTATTGCTGTTGCCTATTATATGATGTTAACAGTTTTTCCATTTCTTGTTTTATTGGCTAATATTTTTCCTTATTTTAATATTGATACCTCATCGTTATTAGAATTTTTAAAGGATTATTTGCCAACACAGTTGTATGATAGTGTTGCAACCATCATAAAAAGTATTTTTGAGCGACCTTCATCAGGTCTTGTTTGGTTATCCTTATTAGCTGCTTTTTGGACGATTTCAAAAAGTTTAGTCTTTCTTCAAAAAGCCATGAACAAAGCTTATGATATGCAAGACCATCGTGATTTTATTGTTAGCCGACTTGTTGGTATATTTTCTAGCCTTGTTTTAATTATCTTTTTAATTATGGCGATCATTATTTCGACTTTTGGCAGTAGTTTATTGGCATTGTTATACCAACAACTACAATTTGGTCAAAATTTATACCAACTGTTAGATAGTTTAATCCAACCAATAACAGGACTTTTGTCTTTTATTACTTTAGCTTTTTTATATTATATTTTGCCTAATGTCAGAATTCAAAAAATTCGCTACGTGATTCCAGGAACAGTCTTTACCAGTCTTGTTTTTGTATTTTTTACTAATCTCATTGGAAATTATATTGGAAATACTATTCAAAACATGGAAAATCTTCGGATTTTAGGTTCAGTGGCTCTTTTTGCTATCATGTTTTGGTTCATCTTTTTTTCCAAAATTCTTATTATTGGTGGCATTATCAATGCTATTTATCAAAAACAGCAGGTCAAAACCTTTGAGGCAAGACGAGGAACCATTCTCTCTTTCATTCAATCACATTTTTCAAAAAATAAAAAATGACTCTAAGGAGTCTTTTTTTTATGACAAATGTCATATCAAGTCATGCTTTTTAGAACTTATTAAAATCATTATCAATTGATAAGATAGACTTATAGAAAGGATGATAATTATGAATAAAAAACCTGTATTAACCGTTAATCATCTGAAAAAACAATTCAAGGAAAAAGTCGTTTTAAATGATCTTTCTTTCGAGATATTTGAAGGTGATTGTCTAGCTTTAATTGGCCCAAATGGTGCTGGAAAAACAGTTTTAATGACTTGTCTTTTAGGGGACTATAAAGCAAGTGCAGGGGACATAGACGTTTTAGGTTACTCACCAAGTGATCATCGTCTTAAAAAGAGAGTTGGCATCTTATTTCAAGACAATCTTATCCAAGATAAGATGACCGTTCAAGAATTAATTGATTTTCAAAGAGCTCTCTATCCTAACCCTTTAAACGAAAAAGAAATAGACGATTTACTGGCTTTTAAACCAAAACAAAAACAGCAGTTTGCAAATAAACTATCTGGTGGACAAAGACGACTCTTAGATTTTGTCTTAACCTTGATTGGTCAACCTGATATTATTTTTCTTGATGAACCAACTACCGCAATGGACACATCAACTAGAAAACGTTTTTGGGAAATTATCAATCACTTAAAAACTTCAGGAAAAACAATTATTTACTCTTCTCATTATATTGAAGAAGTAGAACACACAGCAGATCGCATCTTGGTTTTGCATGAAGGCAAATTACTTAAAGACACAACACCTTATTTGTTAAGAAGCGAAGAAAAAAGCAAGCACTTTGTTCTTCCTAAAAAATATCTTGATAGCATTGATCAGACCATTATTAGTGAATTGTTGATCAAAACGGATACCATTTCATTTATGACTAAAAAACCATCTGTCATTTGGCAATTACTAGAAGAGACTAATTGTCCGATTGAAGATATTGAAATGACTAATAGAACCTTACTAGACAGCATTTTTGATAGTAGAAAGGATGCTTATCATGACCATATTTAAGGCACTTTTAAAAAAAGAATATTTGCAAGCAAAAAGAACGATTTCTAGTTTTATTTTAGGCATTGGCATGCCCATAGCTTTCTTTCTCATCTTCTCATCAATTTGGATGGGAGAATTACCAAAAGACATTCAACCTTTGGTCATTCGACAATACATGATGTCTATGACAGCTTTTTCAAGCATTAGCTTTGCTCTTTTTACCTTCCCTTTTTCGATTCAAGAAGATCGTAATAGTCACTACGTCAAACATTTGAGTCACTCTCCAGTTTCCATCTGGCAATATTTTTTGGCCAAAATCATACGGATTCTTGTCAGCTTTTTACTTGCTATTATTTTCGTTTTTCTTAGTGGGCGTTTTGTGCAAGATGTCTCAATGCCAATTAATGATTGGTTAAATTCAGGCTTATTATTATTTTTTGGTGCCATTTGCTTTATGCCTTTAGGTATTTTGTTGAGTTTTATCAAATCATCAGAAACTCTAAGTGTTTTAGGTAATATCTTATACATGGGATTAGCTATTTTGGGTGGCTTATGGATGCCAGTAGAAACTTTCCCAAGCTGGTTACAAACTATTGCTAAGTTTACACCAACATATCACTATAACAATTTGCTGATTAGCTATTTCGAAAAGAATTTTTCAACGGAATCTCTTATCATTTTACTTTTTTATGCTATAGTAATAATAGTTATTAGTATCTTTGTTAAGAAAAAAGTTGAGGTTAATTAATTGAATTCTATCAAAAATAGTTATCATTTGTTCTATTATGTTTCTTTGATTTTTCTTATTTATCCAATCATTGCAATTGTTAGTGGCTACTTGCCAATTTGGCACTTGGGTTTAATGATATTATTTGTTTTATCCTACCTATATCTAGTTATTAAAGGCTCAGAAAGATATCATGTTTTGACTTGGTTTTACATGCTAGGTTATACCGTTTTTATGTGTTATGCTTTTAACATTGGCATCATTTGGTATTTTTTCTATTCAAGTAATTTATTGATTTATCGTTTTCGAGATCCTATCAAACACTATCGTCCGATTAGTTTTATACTAGCCATTGGTTTTTTAGTAATCTATCAATTACTGTTTGGTAGCACGTCTGATGAAACTATATTCACCATTTTTGTTAGTCTCTTTATTCTCAGTTTTTACTTTATTAGTTTAAGAATTCAAAATGAAGAAAAGCAAAAGGCAGTGATTGAACAAAAAAATGCTTATATTAATGTCTTGATGGCTGAAAATGAACGAAATCGTATTGGGCGTGATTTGCATGACACTTTGGGTCATGTCTTTGCCATGATGACCATTAAATCTGAATTAGCACTCAAACAATTAGAAAAAGGTGAGACGGTGCTTGTTGAAAAAGAACTAAAAGAACTTCACCAAATGAGTAAAGAGTCAATGAGTGAGGTGAGAAGCATTATCAATAATCTCAAATTTAGAACAGTTATAGAGGAACTTGAAACGATTGAAAATCTCTTTGAGTTAGCCAATATCAAGTTAACTATTGACAATCAAATTAACCTAGACAATTTATCACCTGTTATCCAATCAACTCTAACAATGCTTATAAGAGAATTGGCAAACAATATCATTAAACACAGTAAAGCAAAGTCTAGCTGTATCCATTTGTATAGAAAAGATAGCATTATCTTAGTTGTTGAAGATGATGGTGTTGGCTTTTCAAGCTTGAAAGGTAACGAATTAGCTTCTGTTAAAGACCGTTTAAAATTAGTTAACGGTAGTCTTGATATTGTTTCATTACGCCAGCCTACACGCATTCAAATTGCTCTTAAAGAAGGAATCAAATCATGAAATTATTAGTTGCAGAAGACCAAGCCATGTTAAGAGATGCCCTTTGCCAATTACTATTAATGGAAGATGATGTCGATCTTATTTTGCAAGCTTCAAATGGTCAAGAAGCCATTGATATCTTATCAAAAGAAAGTGTAGACGTCGCTATTTTAGATATAGAAATGCCTTATAAAACAGGACTTGATGTTTTAGAGTGGGTGAGAAGTCATATTGATTTAAAAGTGATTATTCTGACAACTTTTAAACGAACAGGCTACTTTAAAAGAGCATTAGAAGCTCAGGTTGATGCCTTCGTTTTAAAAGACCGCTCTGCTAGTGAATTAATGGTAACGATTTATACGGTTTTAGCCGGAAAAAAAGAATACTCTCCAGAATTAGTGGAAGGTATGGCTTTTACCTCAAATCCCCTAAGTCAAAGAGAAATAGCTATTTTAGAATTAGTCGCTAAGGGCTGCTCGAACGAGGAAATTGCTCAATCCTTATTTCTTTCAAATGGTACTGTCAGAAATTATTTGACGTGTATTTTCAACAAATTATCTGCCAATAACCGCACCCAAGCTGTCCAAATAGCGCGTGAAAATGGCTGGCTATAATTCTTCATAAATGAGAGGAGTATTAATGACAAGCTATCATTTAAAAAAAGCTCAAAAAGAGTGGGCCTATCACAAATATTGGGTAATGGGACATTCTCAATATCACTATAATCAGATACGTCTCTTGTTTAAAGGTAATGACTGGTCAACTGAAAAAGAAAAGTCTTTTTTGACTTATCTTGATGAAGCAAAAAAAATAGCACCAACGAAAGAGACGCTAACAACTGCTTATCAACATATGTGGGGCTATTTTAAAAAGGAAGCGACAGTGACTGAAAAGACATCCTACAAAACCTACATTGAAAATGCTTTTTATTATCAAAAAGAATTAGAACAATTGATTAAAACTTTAGCCGAAAAATATGATAAACATTACATTTCCAAGTCAAAATTCTTTGACGAGGGTTTCTAAAAAACTAAACCAAAAGTAGTTTAGTTTTTTTTGTCTTTAAAAATGAAAAATTTACTTAAAAGGTAGTTTAATACTAAAATAGCAACTTGTGAAAAAATGGTCTCAATCAGATTAACCATTTTCAAGTCATTCTTAACAAATTGTCCGATGAGATTGGGATAGTTATCAACAAAAAGTAAGGCTAAAAAGCCATCCAATACTAGTGTTGAAATTCTAGCAAAAAAGAATTGGATTAAGCGTTTCAATCGTCCTTTTTGTACTTGCAAAAAAACATAGCGATCATTAACAAAAAAAGCAAATAAAATAGCGATAATGTTGGCTATGACGGCTGAGATAAGAGCTTGATTTATTTGTAGAAATAAAAGGGTTCGACTGACAAAATAAACAAGTGTTGTTAGGACGCCAAAAAAGAGATATTTGATTAGCTCTGTTGCCCAGAGTTTTTTTATAAAAGTAACTAGTTGTGATATCATACTATTATTTTACCAAAAGATTAGAAAATTAAATATCGTTTTAGTCTTATATTTAAAAAGAAAAGAAAGAGTTATCAAAAAATCATTTGTCATTGTCTTTATTTTTCCTAATAAACATGTTACAATGGTGAAGTTGTTTATCAACCCTTGGTGCTTATTTCCCTTTCACCAAGCATATTACACGTGGTTTAGCCACTAAAGGAGAAAAAATGAAATCATTAACAACTAAAGATTACCTACACATTTCAGTAGTCGCTGCTATTTACATTGTTCTAACCATTTTACCACCTCTAAATGCTATTAGTTTTGGCGCTTATCAGTTTAGAGTTTCAGAAATGCTAAACTTTCTAGGCTTCTACAATAAAAAATACATTATCGCAGTAACGATTGGTTGTATGATTTCAAATCTATACAGTTTTGGTGTGATAGATGTCTTTGTAGGTGGTTTATCAACCTTAATCTTTGTCACACTTGGCATCAAACTATTTAAAAAATATCAAAATGACTACTTGCTAAATGGCATAATATCGAAGGGTTTTCTTTATTTTTCTGTCTTTTTTGCAACTAGTATGATAACTATTGCTTTGGAGCTTCACTATTTATTTGGGGCACCATTTTGGCTCACATGGTTCACAACTGGTGTTGGAGAATTATTGTCTTTACTAGTTGGCGCTGTTATTATTGAAAAAATATCTAAAACTATTGACTTTACCAAATAAACGCTCTCACCGAGAGCGTTTTTAATCTGAATATGATAAAATAATATTATGAAAAATCAAATGAAACAATTAGTTGAGCAACTAAATCACTATGCAAAAGAATACTATACTAATGACTCACCAAGTGTTTCTGATGCCGAGTATGATAAGCTTTATCGTCAGTTAGTTGACCTAGAAAAGAAACATCCGGAATTCGTTTTACCAGATAGCCCTACCCATAGAGTCGGTGGGGTCTTATTAGAGGCTTTTGAAAAATACGAACATCGCTATCCTTTATTTTCTTTACAGGATGCTTTTTCGCGTGAAGAATTAGACGCTTTTGATGAGCGGATTAAAGAAAAATTTCCAAAAGCAAGCTATGTTGCTGAATTAAAGATTGATGGCTTATCGATTTCTCTTACCTACACCAATGGTGTCTTAGAAGTTGGAGCAACAAGAGGAGATGGTCAGATTGGCGAAAACATCACCGAGAATTTAAAACGTATTAAAGATATCCCTTTAACGATTGCAAGTAAAGAAAGTGTGACAGTGCGTGGGGAAGCTTATTTACCAAAAGCTTCTTTTAATCAGATTAACCAAGAACGTCAAGAAAGTGGTTTGCAAGAATTTGCCAATCCAAGAAATGCAGCAGCAGGAACACTTCGTCAATTAGATACCAGTGTTGTAGCAAAAAGAAAATTAGCCACTTTTTTATATCAAGAAGCTGGTCCTTCCACAAAAGGAAGTCAAGAAGAAATCTTATCTCATTTATCACAGTTAGGTTTTTCAGTTAACAAAAAATATCTCAAGAGTTCTTCAATGACAACTATTTGGAATTTTATTAGTGAGATTGCTGGTAAAAGAAATGATTTACCCTATGATATTGATGGTATTGTGATTAAGGTCAATGAATTAGATATTCAAGAAGCACTTGGTTATACTGTGAAAGCTCCTCGCTGGGCGATTGCTTATAAATTCCCAGCTGAAGAAAAAGAAGCCAAAATTCTCTCTGTTGACTGGACTGTTGGTAGAACAGGTGTGGTCACACCGACTGCTAATCTAACCCCTGTTCAGCTAGCAGGAACAACAGTCAGTCGAGCCACACTTCACAATGTCGATTATATCGCTGAAAAAGATATTAGAATTGGTGATACGGTTATAGTTTATAAGGCAGGAGACATCATTCCTGCCGTTTTGAGAGTTGTTCTTGACAAACGTCAACAAGAAGAAAAAATGCCAATTCCTAGCCAATGTCCGTCTTGTTCAAGTGCTTTGATTCATTTTGATGAAGAAGTAGCCCTTCGTTGTATCAATCCAATGTGTCAAAGTCAATTGAAGGCAAGGCTTGAACATTTTGCCAGTCGTGATGCCATGAATATCAAAGGCTTAGGACCATCTATTGTTGAAAAATTATTCCAAGCCAATCTAGTCACTGACGTGTTAGATATTTACCGCTTATCTGTTGAGCAGTTGATGACACTTGAAGGCATTAAAGAAAAATCAGCACAAAAACTATATGATGCCATCAAAGCCTCTAAAAGGAATGCTGCTGATAAATTGTTGTTTGGTTTAGGCATTCGTCATGTAGGAAGCAAGGCCAGTCGATTATTACTGGAAAAATTTAACAGTTTAGACGATTTAGCTAAAGCAAGTGTGGATGCTATTGCAAGTATTGATGGTCTTGGTGAAACTATTGCTATCTCAGTGAAAACATTTTTTGATACATCAGGCAGTCAAACTCTGTTAGAGGAATTAAAGACATATCAAGTCAATACTGTCTACTCTTCTTCAAACAATCTAGAACAAACCCTTTCTGGAAAAACAGTTGTTTTAACTGGAAAATTACAACACATGACTAGAAATGAAGCCAAAGAAAAACTTATCCTATTGGGAGCCAATGTCACAGGTAGTGTTTCTAAAAAAACAGATATTGTTTTAGCAGGTGAAGATGCAGGGAGTAAGTTAACCAAGGCGCAAGCTTTAGGAATTTCTATTAAGGATGAGTCTTGGTTACAATCACTATAAATGAGGTTATTATGAAAAAACAAAAAAGAGCACGTCTGATCTATAATCCCATTTCAGGTCAAGAGATTATCAAAAAAAATGTGGCAGATATTTTAACTATTTTAGAAGGTTTTGGTTATGAAACAAGTGCCTTTCAAACGACACCAGAACCTAATTCTGCTAAAAAAGAAGCAAAGAGAGCAGCTATTTCTGGATTTGATTTGATAGTTGCTGCAGGTGGTGATGGAACGATTAACGAAGTTGTTAATGGGATAGCACCGCTTGATAAAAGACCAAAAATGGCCATCATTCCAACAGGAACAACTAATGATTTTGCTAGGGCTTTGAGAATTCCGAGGGGAAATCCTTTGAAAGCAGCAGAATTAATTGGTAAAAATCGTACATTAAACATGGATATCGGTAAGGCATTTGGTGATACTTATTTTATTAATATAGCTGCGGCAGGTAGTTTAACAGAATTAACTTATAGTGTTCCCAGTCAATTAAAGACCATGTTTGGTTATCTGGCTTATCTAGCAAAAGGAGTTGAACTCTTACCAAGACTTAGCGATATTCCAGTTAAAGTTTTTCATGATCATGGTATTTTTGAAGGAAATGTCTCGATGATTTTTGCTGCTCTAACTAATTCAGTTGGTGGTTTTGAACAAATTGCTCCCGATGCTAAATTAGATGATGGGAATTTTACATTAATTTTAGTAAAAACTGCCAATCTTTTTGAAATTGTTCACCTTCTACGTTTAATGTTAATGGGCGGAAAACACATTGACCATAAACACATTGAGTACATTAAAACTAGTCAAATGATTATCGAACCACAAACCAATCAAAAAGTCATGATTAATTTAGATGGAGAATATGGTGGAGATGCCCCTCTTAAATTAAAAAATTTAAAAAATCATATCACTTTTTATACCAATATTGATGACTTGGATGATGAAGCAATTAGATTTGATCAAGATGAATTGGTATTAGAAGCAATTGCTCAAAAATTTGCACATGAGGTTGATGATTTAAATCAACTAATGGATAAGGATAAAGGAGAAAATGACTAATACAGATAATATAGTGATTGTTCATTATCACAGCAAATGTGGTAATTACTATGATCGAAATATTTGGCAATGGAGTGAAAATGAACTAGGAAAAGAAGTTAATTTTTTGCGCTTTGATAGTTTTGGAGCTGTGGCGCATTTGAATTACCAAGCACCAGCATTTGTGCCACAAGCTTATCTTTTATTTAAAAGCCATGGCTGGAGTCAAAAAACACCTGATTATCAAATTAATCGAAACTTTGGTGAGAAAAAAACAGAAGTCTGGATTGTTGATGGCGATGATACGGTTTATTATTCTAGACAAGCCGCTGTTGCCAGTCATTTTTATGGTAGACGCTCACCACGTAGCTTTGATATGGCAGTTAATAGTTTTTCTTTTGACAAGAAATGGGGCTTTGATGGTTGGTTAGGTTTTCATTACACAAAAGAAGAAACAAAATTTCGCTTGTGGGCACCAACCGCTGAAAAGGTGGAGTTAATCCTTTATGCCACTTCTGATAATAAGGCAAGTGTCTCAAAAGTAATTTCAATGGCGCGTGGAAAAGTAGAGAACCATGATAACCACAAAGAAAACTCACATGGTGTCTGGTTTTTAACAGTTGCAGGTGATTTAAATTTTCAAGCTTATCGTTACCGCATCTACTATCGCAAAAGAACTTTTAAAGAAACGAGAGACCCTTATTCGATTGCAACAACAGCTAACGGTAGACGTTCAGTGGTTGTCTCAAAAGAAGTAAGAACACCAGAAAATTTTACTGTTAAGCATCTTAATGAAGCAACTTGGCGACTTGATAATCCTAATAAAGCCGTTATCTATGAAATGCATATTCGCGATTTTTCCAAATCACCAACGTCAGGTGTTCGCTATGAAAATAGAGGAAAGTTTCGTGGTGCTTTTGAAGAGGGAACAAAAAATAGCTATGGTGATATGACAACCTTTGATTATATAAAAAACTTAGGGGTTACACATATTCAGCTTCAGCCTATTTTTGACCATCATCAACAATTTGATTCTGATGGCGAATATGCTTATAATTGGGGTTACGATCCTGAAAATTATAATGTGCCTGAGGCTAGTTTTTCGTCAAATCCTCATAATCCAGTGAGTCGTATTTTGGAGTTGAAAGAACTCATTCAAGCTTATCATGATGCAGGTATTGCTGTTATTATGGATGTGGTTTATAACCATACTTATTCTTCAAAAGATTCAGCCCTCCAAATGGCTGTCCCTGATTATTACTATCGAATGAATACCAATGGGACTTTTCAAAATGGCTCTGGTTGTGGTAATGAAACAGCCAGTGAAAAAGAAATGTTTCGAAAATATATGGTAGACTCCATTCTTTACTGGGTAAAGGAATATAATATTGATGGTTTTCGCTTTGATTTGATGGGATTACATGATATAGCAACAATGAATCATATCAGAAATAGACTCAATGACATCGATCCAAGAATCATGATGTATGGTGAGGGTTGGGACATGGGAGTTGGTCTTTTACCAGAACACAAGGCAAGAAAACAAAATGCAGCTCAAATGCCTGGTATTGGATTTTTCAACGATGATCAAAGAAATGCCATCAAAGGTGCTGAAGTTTATGGTCATATTAAAAAAGGATTTGTTTCTGGAGAGCCAACTGAGGATATTGTGGCTAAAAGTATATTAGGAAGTGATGAGCTTGTTCAATACCTAGCACCACAGCAAGTTTTAAATTATGTTGAAGCTCATGATAACTACAACTTAAATGACCTACTTCTTGAACTTCATCCAGAAGATGATCAAAACACACATATCAAACGTGTTGAATTAGCGACTGCAATGAATCTTTTGATGCAAGGCATGAGTTTTATGCAATTGGGGCAAGAATTCCTAAGAACAAAGCTTGTTCCTACTGGTGAAAATAACACTCTTACTTTTGAAGATAAAGAACGAGCGATGAACTCTTACAATGCCCCTGATAATGTTAATCAAGTCAATTGGCAAAACGTGACTCTTTATAAACCAACCGTTGAATTTGTTAAAGCTTTGATTGAACTGAAAACAAAAACTAATCATTTTAGCTATTCAAGTTTTAAAGAAATACGTGAACATGTTTTTGTGGAAGAAGCCAACTACCAATCTGGTGTGATTAGTTTTATTGTCAAGGATGAAAAAAATTATAAAATTGTTTTCAATCTCAGTGGAAATGATTTGCAAATTGATATGACAAAGTATAATAAATATGATATAATGATATCAAATAGTAAGCGTTATCAAAACCCTAAAAACAGGGTTGATAATTTAACAGCTACGGTCTTTGATATCACCGATTAACCTGATATTTATCAGGTTATTTTTGTTTTAAAAAGGATTTAAAACATGGAGAATTTCATGATTATATTAGAGGGAAGAAAATATGACAAAAAAAGATAGTATCTGGTTTTTTGGAAAAGGAGAGAATTTCCACTCGCAAGAATTGCTTGGTGTTCATCCTGAATCACGACACAATGAAGATGGTTATGTTTTTCGTGTGTGGGCACCTAACGCTGAAAGAGTAGCTCTTATTGGAGACTTTACTAACTGGCATGATAATCCTCTTGCCATGCAAAAAAATGAGTCAGGTATTTGGGAAATTCATACCACACAAGCAAAAGAAGGTCATATTTACAAGTATCTTGTGACAAGACAAGGTGGTGAAATTGTTGAGAAAACAGATCCTTATGCTTTCCAAATGGAAAAAAGACCAGCCACAGGTGCTATTGTTAAAACACTCTCTAATAAAAAATGGAAAGATGGTCTTTGGTTAGGACGGCGAAAAAGATTTGGTTTTAAGAACCGCCCAATCAATATTTATGAAGTTCATGCTGGATCATGGAAAAAAGATGACACTGGTAAACCTAACGGTTTTTCTAAACTTAAAAAAGAGTTAATCCCTTATCTTGTTGAGATGAACTATACACATGTTGAGTTTCTTCCTTTGATGTCTCATCCTTTAGATATGAGCTGGGGCTATCAATTAATGGGTTACTTTGCATTTGAACAAACCTACGGCACTCCCGAAGAATTTCAAGATTTTGTTGAAGCGTGTCATCTTAACAATATCGGTGTCATTCTTGACTGGGTTCCAGGGCATTTCATCGTCAATGATGATGCTCTTGCTTATTTTGATGGTACACCAACCTACGAATACCATGATTATGACAGGGCACATAATTATCGTTGGGGTGCCCTTAATTTTGATTTAGGGAAAAATCAAGTGCAGTCCTTTCTGATTTCAAGTGCTTTGTTTTGGATAGAGCACTACCATGTTGATGGCATTCGTGTTGATGCTGTGAGCAATATGCTTTATCTCGATTATGACGAAGGGCCTTGGTCACCTAATAAAGATGGTGGTAACCGAAATCTAGAAGGCTATGCTTTTTTACAAAAACTAAATAACGTTGTTAAACACTATCATCCGGATGTGATGATGATAGCGGAGGAATCAACAGCTTTTACCCCAATAACGCTTCCCATCTCAGAAGGTGGCTTAGGCTTTGATTATAAGTGGAATATGGGCTGGATGAACGATATTCTAAGATTTTATGAAAAAGATCCCATTTATCGTCAGTTTGAATTTAATCTCGTTACTTTTAGTTTCATGTACGTTTTTAGTGAGAATTTTATCCTTCCATTTTCTCATGATGAAGTAGTTCATGGTAAAAAAAGTATGATGCATAAGATGTGGGGCGATCGCTACCATCAGTTCTCTGGTCTTAGAAATCTCTATACCTATCAAATTTGTCATCCTGGAAAGAAATTACTTTTTATGGGTAGTGAATTTGGTCAATTTCTAGAATGGAAATACAATGAACAGCTAGAATGGTCAAATTTAGAAGATCCTTTAAATAAAAAAATGCAAGATTTTACGCGTTTTCTCAATCAATTCTACAAGGACAATAAAGTCTTATGGCAAGTTGATGATAGTTATGATGGATTAGACATTATAGATGCAGATAATAGCTCAGAGACTGTCTTATCATTTATCAGAAAAAACAGTAAGGGTGACTTACTAGTTTGTGTCTTTAACATGACACCTGTTGAAAGAAAATATTTTACTATTGGTGTCCCTATTTCAGGCATTTATGCAGAAGTTTTCAACACGGAATTAGAAGCGTTTGGAGGTGTTTGGCAAACAACAAATCCAGATACAAAATCACAAAGAAAATTATGGAAACACTATGATCATACCATCAGTTTTACGCTTCCAGCACTTGGTGCTAGTATTTGGAAGATTAAAAGACGCCTATAAATAATAAGTGAAAGGAAGAAATAGATGAAAAATGAAATGTTGGCCTTAATACTTGCTGGTGGGCAAGGAACTCGTTTAGGAAAATTAACTCAAACCATCGCAAAACCCGCTGTTCAATTTGGAGGAAGATATCGCATTATTGATTTTGCTCTCTCAAATTGTGCCAACTCAGGTATCCATAATGTTGGTGTTATCACACAATACCAACCATTAGCTCTAAATAGCCATATTGGTAATGGTTCATCTTGGGGACTGGATGGCATTGATTCAGGAGCTACTATTTTACAACCTTATTCGGCAACAGAAGGTAATCGTTGGTTCCAAGGAACTAGCCATGCTATTTATCAAAATATTGACTATATTGATAGTATCAATCCAGACTATGTCTTGATTTTATCTGGTGACCACATTTATAAGATGGATTATGATGCTATGCTTCAAACCCATAAAGATAATTTAGCCAGTTTAACAGTAGCTGTTATTGATGTGCCTTTAAAAGAGGCCCATCGTTTTGGTATCATGAACACCGACTCTAATAATCGCATTGTCGAATTTGAAGAAAAGCCTGAACATCCTAAGTCTACAAAAGCATCAATGGGGATTTATATTTTTGATTGGCCACGACTTCGCGAAATGCTGATTAATGCAGAAAAAAATAATGTTGATATGTCAGATTTTGGTCACCATGTTATTCCAGCTTATTTGGAATCTGGCGAGCGTGTTTATACCCACAATTTTAATGGCTATTGGAAAGATGTTGGGACTATAGAATCACTATGGGAAGCTAATATGGAATATATTGCAATTGATAATCAACTCAATAGCCGTGATAGAAATTGGAAAATTTATTCTAAAAGTCATATTGCACCGCCTAATTTTATAACGGATAAAGCGCGTGTTAAAGATTCCTTAGTCGTTGATGGTTGCTTTGTTGCTGGTCATGTTGAAAATTCAATCTTGTCAACAAATGTTCAAGTTAAAGAAAATGCCTTTATTAAAGATAGTTTTATCATGAGTGGTGCCAAAATTGGGAAAAATACTATAATTGTGAGAGCAATCATTGGTGAGGGTGCCATCATTAGTGATAATGTTGTCATAGATGGGACAAATGAAGTACAAGTTGTTGGCTATAATGAAAAAGTGGGGGTTCCAAATGAAGATTGATAAATATTCTGCTATATTAGGAAATGCAGTCGGCTATCATGACATGGCTGAATTAACAGCAAACCGTCCCTTGGCAAACTTGCCATTTGATGGGAAATACCGTTTGATTGATTTTCAACTATCAAGTTTAGCAAATGCAGGTATTAGGAGTGTCTACGGTATCTTTAGAGGTCAAAATATTAGATCTGTCTTTGACCATATTAGAAGTGGTCGTGAATGGGGATTAAGCACACTTCTTAGCCATTATTTCCTTGGATTCTATAACACTCAAAGTACCGATGAGTATACTGACGAAGATTATTACAATCAAATTTTGACTTATTTAAAACGTTCAGGGAGTGATCAAACGATTTATATGACTTGTGATATCTTGTGTAATATCAATCTTGAACAAGTCATTCATTTGCATAATGTCAATAAACGTCAGATAACGGTAGTTTATAAAAAATTACCTCAAAAAATGGTATCCCCCGTTAATGACATTTTAGAAATTGATGAATTAGATAATGTCATTGGCAAAAAAGAAAAAGCTGATAGTGAATTAGTTTCTATGTCAGCAGATATCTATGTGGTTAATACGCCTTGGCTTATTGAAAAAATGGAAGAAGAATTAAAAACTGGCAAACTTCGCAAAATAAGATATTTACTCAGAGATTTGATTGTTACAGAAAAAGCTCTTGCTTTTGAATATACAGGTTATTTATCCAATATTAATTCTGTGAAATCATATTTTGAAGCTAACATGGATATGTTAGACTCACAAAAATTTTACTCTCTTCTTTATAGTAATCAGAAAGTTTATACCAAAATTAAAAACGAAGAGGCAACCTTCTTTGATAAAAAATCAACAGTTCTCAATTCACAATTTGCCTCAGGAAGTATCATTAAAGGGCATGTTGAGCATTCTATTATTTCAAGAAATTGTTATATTAAAGAGGATGCTAAAATAACAAATGCTATCATTTTTCCTAAAGTGACGATTGAAGAAGGTGCAGTTGTTGAGTATGCTATTATTGATAAAGGCAATACTATCCCAAAAGGTGTGACCATTAAAGGAACAAAAGAAGAGCCTCTAGTCATTGCTAAAGGTCAAAAAGTAGATGGAGATATTATCAAATGAAGATTATGTTTGTTGCTGCAGAAGCTAGCCCCTTTGTCAAAACAGGAGGTTTGGGTGATGTGATTGGAGCGCTCCCAAAGTCTTTGGTTAAAAAAGGTCATGATGTTAGTGTTGTCTTACCTTATTATGATTCTGTTGATTATCACTTTGCTGATCAGGTTGAAGATGTTTTATATTATTTCACCAATGTTGGTTGGCGTCATCAGTATGTTGGTGTCAAAAAATTGATTCAAAATAATGTCACCTTCTATTTTCTTGATAATCGTGATTATTTCTTTAGAGGGACAGTTTATGGAGAATGGGATGATGGCGAAAGATTTGCCTTTTTCCAACTGGCCGCTATTGAGCTAATGGAAAAAATTGATTTTATTCCAGACATTCTTCATGTCCACGATTATCACACTGCCATGATTCCTTATCTTCTAAAAGAAAAATACCAATGGATTGAAGCCTACAATGATATTAAAACAGTTTTCACCATTCACAATATTGAATTTCAAGGACAGTTTGAGCCAGGGATGCTTTGGGATTTATTTGGTGTTGGTCTAGAAAGATATGAAGATGGCACATTAAGATGGAATGATTGTTTAAACTGGATGAAAGCAGGAGTCCTTTATGCCAATTCGGTGACGACAGTTTCACCAACTTATGCTGAAGAAATCATGACCTCTGCCTTTGGTAAGGGTTTAGAAACAGTCATGCGTATGGAAGCCAATAAGTTAACAGGAATTGTCAATGGTATTGATACCGATCTCTTTAATCCAGAAACAGATACTCATTTAATTGCTAATTTTTCAAATGAAAACATGGCAAATAAAGCTCTTAACAAAAAAGACCTCCAAGAACATGCTGGTTTACCTGTTCGAGAAGATGTGCCACTTATTGGTATTGTGTCTCGTTTAACTGATCAAAAAGGATTTGATTTGGTGGTTAGAGAACTCCACAACATTCTCCAGTATGATCTTCAAATCGTGCTTTTAGGAACAGGTTATAATGGTTTTGAGAATGCTTTTAGCTGGTTTGCTTCAAAATACCCAGATAAACTTTCTGCTAATATCACCTTTGATTTAGAATTTGCCCAAAAAATTTATGCTGGAAGCGATCTCTTTTTAATGCCTAGTGCCTTTGAACCTTGTGGTCTCTCTCAAATGATGGCGATGAGATATGGAACGCTTCCAATTGTTCATGAAGTTGGTGGTCTAAAAGATACTGTTATACCATACAATGCTTATGATAAGACTGGTACAGGCTTTTCCTTTAATCACTTTTCAGGTTACTGGTTAACAAAAGCAGTTGAAGGAGCTATTGAGCTGTATTATAATAATAAAGAAGAGTTTAGTCATCTTCAAAAAAGTGCTATGAAACAAGATTTTTCTTGGGAAACAGCTAGTAAAGCCTATGATGAGCTATACCGAAAGCTTTAATAAAAGCAAAGAAAGGACTATCATGTCACTAACAAAAGAACAATTTATCAGGGATTTTAAGGATGCCCTACATGAAGAACATCTGATTAAAATTCCCGTAGCAACTCCTACAGAGCTTTTCACTTCTTTGGCTAAGGTGATTAGAAAATACTATACTCCCAAGTGGCTAGAAAGAAACAAAAGACTCTCAGACGATCAAGAAAAGATTGCCTTCTATTTTTCTATTGAATTTTTACCAGGACGGATGCTTGAAACCAATCTCCTTAATTTAGGAATTCTTGATTTGGTAAAAGATGGTTTCTCAGATTTGGGGATTGATTTTGAAGCTGTCAAAAATGCTGAGCATGATATGGCTCTTGGTAATGGTGGATTAGGACGCTTGGCAGCAGCCTTTATGGACTCACTAGCAACGACTGGTTACCCAGGTTTTGGTAATGGTCTTCGCTATCAGTATGGATTATTCAAGCAAAAAATTGTTAATGGTCACCAAGTAGAATTACCAGATGCTTGGTTTGGTTCAGTCGGAAATGTTTGGGAAGTCCGTAAAGATCACGATATTGTTGATGTTAAATTATATGGTAATGTTCATCTTGAGATGAATGAAGACGGAAAACTCATTCCCATTTATGAAAATTCTCAAATCCTTAGAGCTGTTCCTTATGATGTCCCTCAATTAGGTTACCAAAATGATATTGTCAATAATTTAAGACTCTGGGATGTTGAAATTCCAGAGGAATACGAATTGCATTACCCAACCTTAGAAGCTCGTCGCAAAGTACAAGATATCACAGCTGTTTTATATCCAGATGACACTAGTTATGAAGGAAAAGAATTACGACTCACACAAGAATACTTTATGACGAGTGCTGGTCTTCAAACGATTATTAAGTATTATTTAAAACAAGGAAGACCACTTGAGAAAATTCATGAAAAAGTATCTGTCCATATCAATGATACTCACCCAGCAGTAGCGCCGGCTGAATTTATGCGTCTACTCATTGATGAGTATGGTTTAGAATGGCAAGAAGCTTGGGAGACTACCATTAAAACCATGAGTTACACCAACCATACGATTTTATCTGAGGCTCTAGAAAAATGGGATGAAGGACTCTTTAAAAAGCTTTTACCAAGGGTTTATCAAATCATCCTAGAAATTGATAATCGTTATGTTGTCAAAATGGCTACTGATGGGGTGGATCCAAATATTATTGAAAAAACAAGAATTGTAAAAGATGGACAAATCCATATGGCTCACTTAGCTATCATTGGGGGTTATTCTGTAAATGGAGTGGCAAAACTCCACACAAAACTACTGAAAGAAGATACACTTAGTGATTTTTATGCCATTTATCCAGAAAAATTTAACAATAAAACAAATGGTATTGTTCAAAGACGTTGGACACAAATTGCCGCACCAGAATTATCTGAACAAATTGACAAAGTCATTGGCTGTGACTGGCGTAAAGATATTCATCAGCTTGAAGAATTAAAACATCATATTAATGACGATACTGTTTTAAATGATTTTTACTGTGTGAAACAAAAAGCCAAAGAACGACTAGCGACTTATATCTATGAAACAACAGGAATTACAGTTTCGACGCAAGCCATTTTTGATGTGCAAGTCAAAAGACTTCATGCTTATAAACGTCAACTTCTCAATTTGATGCACATTATTAAACTTTATTGGGATTTAAAAGATAATCCTGATAAAGATATGGTGCCAAGAGTCTTTATTTTTGGAGCAAAAGCTGCTCCGGGCTACCATTTTGCTAAGTCTGTTATCAAGTTAATCAATGAAGTGGCAAATCTTGTCAATAATGATGTTGACTTAAAGGATAAATTAAAAGTTGTTTTCTTAGAAAACTATAACGTTAGTTTAGCGGAGTTAATTATTCCAGCTGCAGATGTTTCTGAACAAATTTCGTTAGCATCAAAAGAAGCATCAGGAACATCAAATATGAAATTTATGATGACAGGTTCAGTGACTCTAGCAACTTTAGATGGTGCTAACATCGAAATCAAAGATGAAGTGGGCGATGATAACATTGTTATTTTTGGGATGACTAAAGACGACGTCTACGATCACTATCGAAAACACGATTATTATTCTCGTGGTATTTATGAAAATCAACCAGTTATTAAGCGTGTGGTTGATACTTTTGTTGATGGTTCTATTTCAGATGTTGTTAGTGAAGGAATGGAAATTTTTGAATCACTGATTACTCACAATGATGAGTATTTCTTGCTAGAAGATTTCATGAGTTATGTTGAAGCACAAGAAAAAATTGACCACTTATATCGTGACAAGAAAGTTTGGTCTCAAATGAGATTGATGAATATCGCTAAGTCACATAAATTCTCATCAGATGATACCATCTCACAATACGCTGAAGAATTGTGGCAAATTAAAAAATAGTAAAATAAAGGTTTTTGTCACATCTTTTTTGAAACGGCAAAAAACCTTTGTTTTTTTAACTATTCTTTTAAAGTTATATTTGACAAACTTAAAAAATAGGACTACACTAGATTGGTAAAAAATTTTTAAACATAAGGAGTATTTACAAATGACATTAGGTATTTTAGCTTTAGGAATAGCCTGTTTTGGAGTAAGTCTTGCAGAAGGTTACTTGGTTTCAAACTTTATGAAGGCTGTTTCACGTCAACCAGAATTATTTGATAAATTAAGACCTATCATTTTCCTTGGTATTGGCTTTATTGAAGGAACATTCTTTGTTACTTTAGGGATGTCATTATTCCTTAAATAATAGATGACTATGCAATTTGTAGAAAGAAGGTGGACTTAGTTGGAATCAGAAATGCCGATAGTACATATAGGGCCAGTTGCTTTTGATTTGACCATACTTATCATGTCTGCTTTAATTGTTGTTCTTGTCTTTGCTTTAGTGTTTTGGGCTAGTCGTAACATGACCCTAAAACCTAAAGGAAAACAAAATGTTCTTGAGTATGTTTATGATTTTGTTTTTGGTGTTATTAAAGGAGAACTTGGTGAGAAACTTGGAAAACAATTCACACCATTTTTCTTTGTGGTGTTTACTTTTTTGCTGTTTGCCAATAATTTAGGCTTAATGACAAAAATTCAAACCCCAGATGGTTTTAACTGGTGGGGATCGCCCACCTCTAACATGGCTTTTGACTTTGCCTTGTCTATTTTAATGTCAATTGTTATTCAATATCAGGCGATAAAGATAAGAGGGATTAAGCATTACATTAAAGGTTTCATTACACCAATAGCTATGACACCAATGAACTTACTTGAAGAAGTCACCAACATTGTGTCGTTATCACTACGTCTTTATGGTAATATTTTCTCGGGAGAGATTTTACTGTCATTACTGTTGCAAATGGCTAATCAAAGTATTTTTCTTGCCCCATTTGCTTTAGGGATGAATATTGTATGGGTAGGTTTTTCGGCCTTCATTTCATGTTTGCAGGCTTATGTCTTTATACTACTTACTTCTATTTATCTCGGAAAAAAAGTAAATAGTTAGTAAGAAAGGAAAGTAGATTATGTATATTTTATCAACAGTAGGACTTAATATTTTAATTGGAAACTTTATCATTGTGACAGGTAGTTTTCTGATTTTATTAGTCCTTATCAAAAAGTTTGCTTGGGGAAAACTCCTTGCCATCTTTGAAGAACGTGAAAAAAGAATTTCTAATGATATCGATAGTGCTGAGCACGCTAAAGTGAGAGCAGAAAAATTAGCCAACAAGCGTGAAGTTGCTTTAAATGAAGCTAAGAGTGAAGCCAATAAAATCATTGATAATGCTAAAGAAATTAGTCATGAACAAGGCAACAAGATTATCACTGAAGCAAAAGAAACAGCTGATTCAATAAAAGATAAGGCTCAACAAGATATTGCAAGAGAAAAAGAAGAAGCTTTGTCAAGTATCAAAGGAGAAGTCAGTCACTTAACCATTTTGTTAGCTGAAAAGATTCTCAACGAACAACTTGATGCATCATCTAAAACTCAATTAGTGGATGATTATCTTGATAAATTAGGAGAAGCTTAATGGACAAAAGAACTTATCGTCTCATTGAGCAATATGCTAAAAGTCTTGTTGAGGTAGCGATTGAAAAAAATGTTATTGACGTGATTGAAGAAGACATTTCAGATATATTAACGATTTGCCATGAAAATCATTTAGAAAAGTATTTTGCAGATCTTAGTATTTCTGTTTCTGATAAGATAAAGTTAGTCAGACTATTTCAGGAATCTCAATCTGAGTATTTAAACAACTTTCTTGAAGTTGTCATTCAAAATGACAGAATGGCTCTACTTGTCCCGATTTTTGAAACAGTCCTAGAACAGCTATCACGTCAAACCAACACCTTTGATATCAAAGTAACCTCTGCTGTTTCTTTAACAGAAACTCAAAGAGAGCGTCTTTTAGCAATTGTTGCTCAAAAGTTTGATTTAACGCCTCGTCGTTTAATCGAAGAAATCGATGAAGATTTAATTGGTGGCTTTATTATTTCAGCGAATAATAAGGTTATTGATACAAGTATTCGTCGTCAATTACAAACATTAAAAATGAAATTAAAATAGAAAGTGGTGTGGCTTTTGGCAATTAATGCACAAGAGATTAGCGCTTTAATTAAAAAGCAAATAGAAAATTTTCAGCCAGATTTTGACGTCAGTGAAACAGGTATAGTTACCTACATTGGTGATGGTATCGCAAGAGCAAGAGGCCTTGATAATGCCATGAGTGGTGAACTCCTTGAATTTGAAAATGGTGTTTATGGCATGGCTCAAAATTTGGAGTCAAATGATATAGGTATCATCATTCTTGGAGATTTTAGTTCTATTCGTGAAGGTAATCTCGTTAAACGAACTGGAAAAATTATGGAAGTTCCGGTGGGAGAAGAACTCATAGGTAGAGTTGTTAACCCTTTGGGACTACCTGTTGATGGGTTGGGAGATATTAAGACTGATAAAACACGCCCAGTAGAAGCGCCTGCACCAGGTGTTATGGAGCGTAAATCAGTATCAGAACCATTACAAACTGGACTAAAAGCCATTGATGCCTTAGTCCCTATTGGTCGTGGTCAAAGAGAACTTATCATTGGTGATAGACAAACAGGTAAAACAGCAGTGGCAATCGATACGATTCTAAATCAAAAAGGTCAAGATATGATTTGTATTTATGTTGCGATTGGTCAAAAAGAATCTACTGTTAGAACACAAGTAGAAACATTAAGACGCTACGGTGCTCTTGATTACACTATTGTTGTTACTGCATCTGCTTCACAACCTTCGCCACTTTTATTTATTGCACCTTATGCTGGTGTCGCTATGGCTGAAGAGTTTATGTATAATGGCAAACACGTTCTTGTTGTTTATGATGATTTGTCAAAACAAGCTGTTGCTTATCGTGAGTTATCACTCTTGCTAAGACGTCCGCCAGGGCGTGAAGCTTATCCAGGTGATGTTTTCTATCTTCACAGCCGTTTATTAGAGAGATCTGCAAAAGTTTCTGATGAATTAGGTGGTGGTTCTATTACAGCTCTTCCATTTATTGAAACACAAGCCGGCGATATCTCAGCTTATATTGCAACCAATGTGATTTCGATTACGGATGGTCAAATTTTCCTTCAAGAAAGTTTATTTAATTCAGGTATTCGTCCAGCTATTGATGCAGGGTCATCTGTATCTCGTGTTGGTGGTAGTGCTCAAATTAAAGCCATGAAAAAAGTAGCGGGAACTTTGCGCTTAGACTTAGCATCTTATAGAGAATTAGAAGCCTTTACCCAATTTGGCTCTGATTTGGATGCTGCGACACAAGCTAAGTTAAATCGTGGTCGTCGTACAGTAGAAGTTTTAAAACAACCTTTACATAAACCATTACCTGTAGAAAAACAAGTTGTTATTCTTTATGCTTTGACCCATGGCTTCTTAGATGATGTTCCAGTCAATAATATTCTTAATTTTGAACAAGGTCTTTATGACTACTTTGATTCTAATTATGAAACTATTTTTGAGATGATTAGAACAACCAAAGATCTTCCAGAAGAAGCCGTTTTGGATGAAGCCATTCAAGCATATAAAGATCAATCACAGTATAAATAAAGGAGGGTTCTTAAATGGTAGGCTCTCTCAGTGAAATAAAATCAAAAATTATTTCAACAGAAAAAACAAGTAAAATTACAAGTGCGATGAGAATGGTATCATCAGCAAAATTAGTTCAATCAGAACAAGCTGCCAAACATTTTCAAATTTATGCTTCAAAAATTCGTCAAATCACAACTGATTTACTAAAATCAGAATTATCAGGTGAAAGTATTAATCCAATGTTGGTTGCAAGAGAAGTTAAAAAAACAGCCTACGTTGTTATTACTTCTGATAAAGGCCTTGTCGGTGGCTACAATTCTAAAATATTAAAAGCCATGATGGACATTATTGAAGAATATCATTCAAACAGTGATGATTATGCCATTATCTCAATAGGTGGTGTTGGTTCAGATTTTTTCAAAGCTAGAAAAATGAATGTTTTGTTTGAACTGAGAGGTTTACAAGACCAACCAAGCTTTGAACAAGTTGGACAAATTCTTTCAAAAACTGTTGAAATGTATAAAAACGAATTATTTGATGAAGTTTATGTTTGTTACAATCACCATGTTAATAGTCTAACTAGTCAAGTTCGTGTTGAACAAATGCTTCCTATTGCTGATTTAGATGCTAAAGAGGCAACAGAAGAAGATATTAGCAGTTTTGAATTGGAACCAAATCGTGAAGTTATTTTAGAACAGTTGTTGCCTCAATACACTGAAAGTCTGATTTATGGTGCTATTGTTGATGCTAAAACAGCTGAGCATGCCGCTGGTATGACAGCAATGCAAACAGCAACTGATAATGCTAAAAATGTTATTAATGATTTAACCATTCAATACAATCGTGCAAGACAAGCAGCGATAACGCAAGAAATTACAGAGATTGTAGCTGGTGCTAATGCACTTGAATAATATGAAAAAGGAGAAATACATGAGCTTAGGCAAAATTGCTCAAGTTATTGGTCCAGTAGTTGATGTTGTGTTTGCAACAGGAGATCAATTACCTGAGATAAATAATGCGCTAGTTGTATATAAAGACGGCGACAAAAAACAAAAAATCGTTTTAGAAGTAGCTCTTGAACTTGGTGATGGTATGATTCGTACTATTGCTATGGAATCAACAGATGGTTTAAAACGAGGATTAGAAGTGTTTGATACTGGTCGTCCGATTAGTGTCCCTGTTGGTAAAGAAACACTTGGTCGTGTATTTAATGTTTTAGGAGAAACAATTGACCTAGAACAACCATTTTCAGATCAAGCGCTACGTCAACCAATTCATAAAAAGGCACCTTCTTTTGATGAATTAGCAACCTCTACTGAAATACTTGAAACTGGGATTAAAGTGATTGACTTACTAGCACCTTATCTTAAGGGAGGAAAAGTTGGTCTCTTTGGTGGTGCCGGAGTTGGAAAAACCGTTCTTATTCAAGAATTAATTCATAACATTGCTCAAGAACACGGTGGTATTTCTGTTTTTACAGGTGTTGGTGAAAGAACGCGTGAAGGAAATGACCTTTATTGGGAAATGAAGGAATCTGGTGTTATTGAAAAAACTGCCATGGTATTTGGGCAGATGAATGAGCCACCAGGAGCAAGAATGCGTGTTGCCTTAACAGGTTTAACCATTGCTGAGTACTTCCGTGATGTTGAAGGTCAAGATGTACTTTTATTCATTGATAATATTTTCCGTTTCACTCAAGCTGGTTCTGAAGTTTCTGCGCTTTTAGGACGTATGCCTTCAGCCGTTGGTTATCAACCAACGCTTGCTACTGAGATGGGACAATTACAAGAGCGTATCACTTCAACTAAAAAAGGTTCTGTAACATCAATCCAAGCTATTTATGTCCCAGCTGATGACTATACAGACCCAGCTCCTGCAACGGCATTTGCACATTTGGACTCAACAACAAACCTTGAACGTAAGTTAACACAAATGGGTATCTATCCTGCTGTTGACCCTTTGGCATCAAGTTCTCGCGCTTTATCCCCTGAAATTGTAGGACGTGAGCACTATGAAGTAGCTACTGAAGTTCAAAGAGTTCTTCAGCGTTATCGTGAATTGCAAGATATTATTGCTATTCTTGGTATGGATGAATTATCTGATAAAGAAAAAACATTGGTTGGTAGAGCTCGTCGTATCCAATTTTTCCTTTCTCAAAACTTTAATGTGGCTGAACAATTTACTGGTCAACCAGGTTCTTATGTACCAGTTTCAGAAACAGTTCGTGGCTTTAAAGAAATTCTGGCAGGTAAGTATGATGATCTTCCTGAAGATGCTTTTAGAAGTGTCGGAAGAATTGAAGATGTGATTGAAAAAGCTAAGAAAATGGGCTTTTAGTGAGGTAATCAAATGCAACATATGACGGTACAAATTGTGACACCGGACGGTCTCAAGTATAATCACCATGCAGCTTTTGTTTTAGCACATACTAAAGCGGGTGAAATTGGGATTTTACCAAAACATATCAACATGATTGCACCGTTAGAGGTTCATGAAGTCAAAATTAGACGTGTTGATGATGTTTCTCATGTTGATTGGGTTGCTGTTAATGGTGGTATATTAGAAATCAAGAATAATCTGATTACGATTGTTGCTGACTCTGCAGAACGCAAACGTGATATCGATGTTAGTCGCGCTGAACGTGCTAAAATGCGTGCTGAACAAGCTCTTGAAGAAGCACAAAAAGATCATAAGATTGATGAGATGAAACGTGCTAAAGTTGCTCTACAAAGAGCTATCAATCGTATTTCAGTTGGTAATAAATAAAATCCAACAAGACTTGGGAGTACCAAGTCTTTTTATTTTAAAAAAGGAAAACGAGTCTTAGAGCAAGGCGGGTAAACAATTTACTGTCATCTCTGTTTTTTTTTGTTATAATAGAAAGATGGAAATGATTGATTTAATGGTTCGTTTTATTACTCACCTAGTATTGATAGGAATGACTTACCAATTGCTTGTCACCTTATTTGACTGGGGAAAAATCGTAAAACAACCAACCTTGAATGTCGGCAAAATTAAGTTACTTATCTTGTTTATCAGTATTAGCATTGGTTTTATGGTGAGTAACTTTATCATTACAATAATTGAAATATCACAAAGGCTATTTTTGTTCTTTTAATATCAAAAAATAATTAATTTTTAGCATTATCTTAGCTATAGAATGGAGACGTATTATGGATAAAATTATTATTGAAGGTGGTAACACCCGCCTAAAAGGAGAAGTGGTTATTGAAGGCGCAAAAAATGCTGTTCTTCCACTTTTGGCGGCTACTATTTTACCTTCAAAAGGAAAAACGTTATTAAAAAATGTTCCGATTTTATCTGATGTCTATACAATGAATCACGTGGTTCGTGGCTTAAATATTTCTGTTGATTTTGATGAAGAGAAAAAAGAAATATTAGTCGATGCAACCGGTGATATATTAGCAACTGCACCGTATGAATTTATCAATAAAATGAGAGCTTCAATTGTTGTTTTAGGACCTATATTGGCTCGTAACGGTTATGCCAAGGTTTCTATGCCCGGAGGCTGTACAATAGGAAGTCGTCCAATTGATTTACACTTAAAAGGTTTAGAAGCGATGGGGGCTGAAATTCATCAGGAAAATGGTGATATTACGGCAACTGCTAAACGTTTAAAAGGTGCTCATTTTTATATGGACTTCCCAAGTGTTGGTGCTACTCAAAATCTAATGATGGCAGCAACATTAGCAGAAGGTAAAACAGTTATTGAAAACGCTGCGAGAGAGCCTGAAATTGTTGATTTGTCTCTTTTGTTAAATAAAATGGGAGCAAATATTAAAGGAGCTGGTACAGAAACGATTACGATTATTGGTGTAGATAGCTTACATGGTGCTGAACATGGTGTTGTTCAAGACCGAATTGAAGCAGGTACTTTTATGGTAGCGGCTGCCATAACTAGTGGTGATGTTCTCGTAAAAGATGCGATTTGGGAACATAATCGCCCTTTAATCTCAAAATTAAGAGAGATGGGAGTTGAGGTGACCGAAGAAGAAGGTGGCATTCGTGTTAAATCTGATCTTGAAAAATTAAAACCTGTTACAGTTAAAACGATGCCTCACCCGGGTTTTCCAACAGATATGCAAGCTCAGTTTACGGCCCTAATGGCCATGGTTAAAGGTGAATCAACGATGATTGAAACGGTATTTGAGAATCGTTTTCAACACTTAGAAGAGATGCGCCGTATGGGATTAACTATTGAGATTTTACGTGATACTGCCATCATCCATGGTGGTAGAAAACTGCAGGGTGCCCCTGTGATGTCAACCGATTTAAGAGCTAGTGCAGCCCTTATTTTAGCTGGAATGGCAGTAGAAGGGACAACAACAGTTGGTAAATTAATCCATCTTGATCGTGGTTATTATCAATTCCATGAAAAATTATCCAAACTTGGTGCTCACATTAAAAGAGTTAGTGGAGAATAAGAATGAAAGAAAGATTTCTCGATGTTGCTAAGAAATTTGGTCTAGTAGCATTGGTAGCTGTTTTAAGTCTTTGTTTTTTAGCAATAGGCTTAATGATAGGTTATAGTTTTTTTGGTGGTGGAAAAGACCCTTTGTCTATTTTATCAATAGATCATTGGCAAGCAATCATTAGTAAGTTCACTGGAAACTAGTTGCTATTGCCTAAATGAAAGGATTTTATGGCTAGAAAAACAAAAAAACAACAAAAAGCAATTATCTCTTTACTATCTGTTATTATCGTTTTGGGGCTATCTTATATTGTCTCAAATGATGCCATTTCAAATAGTCATCCGATCAAGCAGTTAGCACAATTATTTGTAGAGGATAATTCCAAACAAAATTCAGAAAATATTTCCTTTCAAGATAGTACACCTGATGAAGCTTTAGCTAGATCGGTTTTAACAAGTTCTGTTATCAAACAAATCGGTCAAGAGATAGAATGGAATAATGCTGGGGCCTTTATCGTTAATCATAATCAAACCGATTTAAACGCTAAGGTCACAAGTGCTCCTTATATTGATATTAAAACCAAAAAAATAAAAGGAGAAGTCATCCCAACGGTGGCTAATACTTTATTGACTAAGAATACTCGTCAATATAAAAACCGAGAAGAAACAGGCAATGGTTCAACATCTTGGACACCACCTGGTTGGCATCAAGTTTATGATTTAACAGGTGATTTTGATCATGCTGTTGATCGTGGTCATCTTGTTGCTTATTCTTTAATTGGTAATTTAAGAGGATTTGATCCTTCAGCTAGTAATCCACAAAATATTGCCACACAAACTGCGTGGTCCAACCAAGCAAATAGTCAGTTTTCTACCGGCCAAAATTATTATGAAACAATTGTACGTAAAGGATTAGATAATAATAAAATTATCCGTTACCGAGTGACCTTAATTTATGATGATAATGACATTGTAGCTAGAGGTCGACAAATTGAAGCCAAATCTTCTGATGGATCAATAGAGTTTAATGTCTTTATTCCAAATGTTCAAAAAGGACTGAGAATTGATTATGACACTGGTCAAATCACTTTAACAGATTAATGCTTTCTCTTAAATGAGAAAGTTTTTTGTTATCTTTTAGTTTTTTATTAGTGTTTAGTGATTGAAAGTTTCTATTTTTTTGTAAATTTGGTATAATTTAGGAAATAATTGTAACTACTTACTCATAAGGAGTAATAGTATAAAATGGATATTAAAAGAATCCGTGATAAAACGAGAGAGAGGCCATTATGAAAAAAATACTTGTTGTCGATGATGAAAAGCCAATTTCGGATATCATTAAATTTAACTTAACCAAAGAAGGATATGACGTTATTACTGCTTTTGATGGCAGAGAAGCTTTAGAAAAATTCAACGATGAAAAGCCTGATTTACTTATTTTGGATTTAATGTTGCCTGAGTTAGATGGTTTAGAAGTGGCAAAAGAAGTTAGAAAAACAAGCCATCTTCCAATCATTATGCTTTCTGCAAAAGATAGTGAGTTTGATAAAGTTATCGGGTTAGAAATTGGTGCTGATGATTATGTTACAAAACCATTTTCAAACAGAGAATTACTGGCACGTATTAAAGCTCATTTACGTCGTACTGAAAATATTGAAACAGCCGCTTCAGAAGATAATAAAAAAGGATTGAAACCAACGATTGTTGTTGGAGATTTAGAAATTCTTCCAGATGCTTTTGTGGCTCAAAAACATGGTTCTGAAATTGACTTAACCCATCGTGAATTTGAATTACTTCATCACTTAGCAACTCATATGGGTCAAGTGATGACACGTGAACACTTGTTGGAAACTGTTTGGGGTTATGACTACTTTGGTGATGTTAGAACGGTTGATGTTACTATTCGTAGACTCCGTGAAAAAATTGAAGACCAACCAAGTCGACCAGAATATATTCTGACACGTCGCGGTGTTGGTTATTATATGAAAAATTATGAATAATGTATCGGATGATTTAACACTTTTTGAGCTGTCTCTATTAATTTTACTAACAGTAGCAGCAATTTATTTTGTTTATTCAGCCTTAAAAGATTATCGTCAGGCTAAAACGATTAAACAAATGAATGAAAAAATCTATTCATTGATGGCTGGTGATTATTCAGAAATTCTTGATGTCAAATCAAGTCAAGATTTGGTTGAATTAGCTGAAAACATCAATGATTTATCTCGAGTTTTTCATTTAACGCATGATAAGTTATCACAAGAAACCAATAGATTATCAAGCATTCTTGCTTATATGAGTGATGGTGTTCTTGCAACTGATCGAGGTGGTAAAATTATCATGATTAATGATACTGCTCAAAAACAACTCAATTTAACAAGAGAAGAGGCTCTTGAATTAAACATTTTAGACATTTTTGATGCTGATAATGAGTATACCTATCATGATTTGGTGTCAAAAACACCTGAAGTTGTTCTTAACCGTCGTAATGATATCGGAGAATTTGTTACGCTTAGAATAAGATTTGCTTTGAATAGACGAGAGAGTGGCTTTATTTCTGGTTTGGTTGCCGTATTACATGATACAACCGAGCAAGAAAAAGAAGAACGTGAGCGTCGTTTGTTTGTATCGAATGTTAGTCATGAATTGAGAACACCATTAACATCTGTTAAGTCCTATCTTGAAGCTCTTGATGATGGAGCGTTAAGAGATGAGATTGCGCCTAATTTTATTAGAGTTTCCCTTGATGAAACTAACCGCATGATGCGAATGATTAATGATCTTTTAAATTTATCTAGGATTGATAATCAGGCAACCCAACTCAATGTGGAATTAACAAATTTTACTTCTTTTATGACTTTTATCTTGAATCGTTTTGATCAAATCAGATTAAATCGAGAAACGTCAGAAAAAAAATACACGATTGTAAGAGATTATCCCCTTCAATCTATCTGGATTGAAATTGATAATGACAAAATGACACAAGTGATTGATAATATTATCAATAATGCTATTAAATACTCTCCAGATGGTGGTAAAATCAAGATTAACATGAGAACAACAGATACACAATTGATTATTTCGATATCTGATGAAGGTTTAGGTATTCCTAAAAAAGATCTGCCTCTTATTTTTGACCGTTTTTACCGTGTTGATAAAGCAAGAAGTAGACAACAAGGTGGGACAGGATTAGGTTTATCTATTGCAAAAGAAATTATTAAACAGCATCATGGTTTTATCTGGGCTAAAAGTGATTATGGGCATGGCTCAACCTTTACCATTGTATTACCATATGAAAAAGACGCTATTTCTGTTGATGAATGGGAGGATACAGTCGGATAAATGGAAGAACGATTAGGATTTAAGTACAGTGTTTTAGCCTCTGGTTCAACAGGGAATTCGTTTTATATTGAAACACCTAAAAAAAAGTTGCTTATTGATGCTGGTTTATCAGGGAAAAAAATTATTCAACTACTATCTGAAATAGATCGAAAAGCTGAGGATTTGGATGCTATTTTAGTCACGCATGAACATAGTGATCACATTCAGGGTGTCGGTGTTTTAGCAAGAAAATTTAACTTAGATGTTTACGCCAATGAAAAGACATGGTCTGTTATGGATAAATTAATTGGTAAATTAGATGTGGCTCAAAAACACATTTTTGAACGTGGTACCACTAAAATATTTGGTGATTTAGACATCGAAAGCTTTGGTGTTAGTCATGATGCTATCGATCCCCAATTTTACCGTATCATGAAAGATAATAAAAGTTTTGTCTTACTAACTGATACAGGCTATGTTAGTGATCGCTTATCTGGTCTTATTGAAAATGCTGATGGTTATTTGATTGAATCTAATCATGATGTTGATATTTTACGTTCAGGAAAATATCCTTGGCGTCTTAAACAACGTATTTTATCAGATGAGGGACATCTTTCTAATGATGACAGTGCTGAAACAATGATAAGAACTTTGGGAAGTAAAACTAAGAGAATTCATTTAGGGCATCTTAGTCAAGAAAATAATTTAAAAGAGCTCGCTCGTCTAACAATGGAAACAGAATTGATGAGAGCAGATTTTGGTGTGGACCAAGATTTCAAAATATATGATACGTCACCAGATTCAGCCTCACCACTGTTAAAATTATGATAAGCTAACTTTAAATGATATCTTATCAGGATGTTACAACTCAGAATAGTTATTCTGAGTTTTTTTTGTTATAATAATAACAAGAATTAAGCTGAAAGGAGAGAAAATGAGAGGATTAGATAAAAAATTAAAGAATGATTTTGGAATTGTTTTTCACAACAAAAAAATATTAAAGACAGCCTTCACTCATACTAGTTATGCTAACGAACATCGCCTCCTAAAGATTTCACATAATGAGCGTTTGGAATTTTTAGGAGACGCCGTTCTTCAAATGATTATTTCCCATTATCTGTTTAGAAAATACCCTAAAAAAGCAGAAGGTGACCTTTCAAAAATGCGATCTATGATTGTTCGTGAAGAAAGTTTAGCAGGCTTTTCTAGATTTTGTGAATTTGATAAATATATTAGACTAGGTAAGGGCGAAGAAAAGTCTGGGGGTCGTAATCGTGACACTATTTTAGGTGATTTATTTGAAGCCTTTTTAGGTGCTTTATTACTTGATTCTGGTGTTGAAGCTGTAGAAGCCTTTCTTGATCAGGTGATGATTCCCTTAGTAGAAGAAGGAAAATTTGAACGTGTTTTAGATTATAAGACAAATTTTCAAGAATTACTCCAATCTCAAGGAGATGTTTTAATTGATTACCAGGTCGTTAAAGAATCTGGTCCAGCTCATGCAAAAACCTTTGAAGTCGTTGTTTTAGTTGATAATAAAGAGGTTAGCTCTGGTGTTGGGAAATCTAAAAAACTAGCAGAACAAGAAGCAGCAAAAAATGCTCTTGAAGCTTTTAAAAAGAGGTCATAAATGTACTTAAAGCAAATTGAAATGTATGGTTTTAAGTCTTTTGCAGATAAAACAAAAATTGATTTTAATCAAGGGATTACGGCAGTTGTTGGTCCAAATGGTTCAGGAAAAAGTAATATCACAGAAAGTTTAAGATGGGCTTTGGGGGAATCGAGTGCTAAAAATCTTCGTGGTGGTAAAATGCCCGATGTTATTTTTGCAGGTACTGAAAGTCGTAAAGCACTTAATTATGCTCAAGTAACCGTAACACTAGATAATAGCGATGGTTTTATTGCAAATGCTAATAAAGAAATAAAAGTAGAACGTCATGTCTATCGTAATGGTGACAGTGATTATTTAATTGATGGTAAAAAAGTTCGTTTGAAAGATATTCATAGCTTGTTTATGGATACTGGACTTGGAAGAGACTCTTTCTCGATTATTTCCCAAGGTCGTGTTGAATCGATTTTTAACAGTAAGCCAGAAGAAAGACGAGCTATTTTTGAAGAGGTTGCTGGTGTTTTAAAATATAAAACCAAGAAAAAAGAAACCGAAACAAAACTCAATCAAACACAAAATAATTTAGATCGATTAGATGATATTATTTATGAATTAGATAATCAAATTAAACCCTTGTTAAAACAAGCAAAAGCCGCTAAAGAATATCTGTCATTAGAGGATAAAAGAAAAGCTCTATATCTTGATATTTTGGTAGCTGATATCATTACTTATAAAGAAAATTTATCAGACAAAAATGCTAAGTTAAAAGAAGTTTCTGACAATTTAAAACACTTTTATGCTAAAAAGGATGCTTTAGAAAAAGAAAACCAATCTTTAAAATTAAAACGTCATCAATTATCTGAACAAAAAGATAAGCTTCAAAATGATTTGATAGAATTGACTCGACTGATCAGTGAGCTTGATAGAAAAATTGCAATTATCACATTAGAGTCAAATCAAAAAGAGGAAAAACAAGCTCTTACAAAAGAAACATTAGACAAAATTAACCAAGAGCAAGTGCAATTAAAACAGGCATTACAAACTAAAAAAGAGCATTTGATATCTTTAGAAGAAAAAAGCCATCAGGTTAAACAAAAGATCACTACTCTTGAAAAAGAATTGGAGCGCTTTTCAACGCATCCTGATGATATTATTGAACGTTTTCGAGAAGATTTTGTGGCTTTAATGCATCAAGAAGCAGATTTTTCTAATCAACTGACTTCTATTTCTGTTGCTATTGACAATCAAGAGGAATCTTTGAAAGATAAGGCAAAAGAAAAAGAGCAACTAACAATTGAATTAGAAGCCTTAAAAACTGAACTTCAAAATGCGCAAAAAGCTCATGACGATGCTAAACAAGAAGTTGAAAAACTTTTAAAAGAGTATCACTCACAAGTTTCTGACTTAGCGACGTTAGAGCATTTGTATCAAAAAAGTCAAACAGATTTATTTGATCGATTAGATCAACTAAAAGGTAAAGAAGCGCGCAAAAATAGTTTAGAGGCTATTGTTAAAAATCATAGCCAGTTTTATAGTGGGGTCAAGTTCGTTCTTCAGCATGCCAATGAGATAAAAAATATTATTGGTGCTGTTAGTGAGAAAATTTCCTTTGATAAAAAATATCAAACCGCTATTGAAATTGCTCTTGGTGCTAGTAGTCAACACATTATTGTTGCTGATGAAAAGGCGGCCAAACGCTCCATTGACTTTCTTAAAAAATCACGTCAAGGACGTGCTACATTTTTACCACTAACGACAATTAAACAAAGACAGTTATCGTCTCATTATCAAAAACAATTGGAAAAAGCAACAGGCTACCTTGGTCTTGCCAGTGAGTTAGTGTCATTTGATTCAAGCCTAGCAACTATTTTTAATTACTTGCTTGGAACGACTGTTATTTTTGAGGATACCAATCAAGCCAATGAAGCTGCCCGGTTGGTGAATTATCAGGTGCGTATAGTCACTCTTGATGGGACAGAAATTCGTCCAGGAGGCTCTTTTTCAGGTGGTGCAAATCGTCAAAATAATACCTTATTCATTAAACCTGAACTAGAAAGTCTAACTGGTGATATTAACCAATTAAAAGCAAAAGTATTGACTGATGAAAAGCGTGTAGAAACGTTGAAAAAAGAGACAAGCATGCTTTCTGAAAGTATTGAGCAAACAAAGAGTGATGGTGAAAAAGCACGATTAGAAGAACAAAAACTATCAATTGAGTTGTCACGTTTAACAAAACAGTTAGCTGATAAAGAAACACTCTTTCAACATCTTGAAAATAATCAAAAAAATACTAGCCTTGATGCGTTAACACAAGAAAAAGCAGCTATTACAACTAAGATAGAGAAAATAGCTAAGGAAAAATTATCTGTTACTAGCGAAATCGAAAAAATCAAGAAAGATAAAGATAGTATTATTGAAAAAGTTGACTCATTAAACGAATCCCTGTCTAAAGAGCGTTTAATTGAGCGTGATTTGTTGAATGAATTGAAATTTGAAGAAGCTAACTTGATGAGAATAAAAGGGGAACTCAGTCAGTTAGAGATTGATTTTGAAAAAAATAAGGATCTTTTAAATCAACACCTTAATGCTATTAATGAAGATCAATTACCGACTCTTAACATTCAGCTAGATAAGGCAAAAAAAGAAAAAGAAGACTACCAGTCGCAATCAGTTCGTTTACAATATGAGTGGGATGATTGTGAAGGGGCTTTAGATGATATTTCAGAACAAATTCAAAAAATGAGTCAACAAAATGAGGGACTGATTAGAACACAAACACAGTTAGAGTCACAAATTGAACAGATTAGTGGCAAACTACACCAATTTGCAACACTGTTATCAGAAGATTATCAGTTGAGTTTCACAAAAGCTCAAGAAAAAGCAAAAGAAATTGAAAATATGCTTGAAGCAAAAGAGCAGTTAAAACAATACCTTAATGCTATTAAAAAACTAGGACCAGTGAATTTAGATGCTGTTGAGCAATATGATGAGGTGAAAGAAAGATTAGATTTCTTAAATGAACAAAAATCTGACTTAACCAGTGCCAAGGAATTGTTGCTATCAACCATTCATGATATGGATGATGAAGTAAAAGGAAGATTTAAAACAACTTTTGAAGCTGTTAGAGAAAGTTTCAAGCAAACCTTTAAGCAAATGTTTGGCGGTGGTACAGCAGATTTACAGTTGACAGAAGGTGACTTACTAACATCTGGTGTTGAAATATCTGTTCAACCTCCTGGTAAAAAAATTCAATCACTCAACTTAATGAGTGGTGGTGAAAAGGCTCTTTCTGCCTTAGCTCTCTTATTTGCGATTATCCGTGTGAAGACAATTCCCTTTGTTATCCTAGATGAGGTTGAAGCTGCACTCGATGAGGCTAATGTTAAACGCTTTGGAGACTATTTGAATCGCTTTGATAAATCCAGTCAATTTATTGTCGTTACCCACAGAAAAGGGACAATGGCTGCTGCTGATAGCATTTATGGTGTGACTATGCAAGAATCAGGCGTTTCAAAAATAGTCTCAGTCAAATTAAAAGATGCCGAACAATTGGTTCAGTAAATAATGTATTGATTTTGTATCTCTTATTTTTTGTTAGGTAACATCTTGCTAACTGATAGGAAATTTGTTACAATAACGGTAATTGAATACTTATCTGTGAGACTAGTAACTAAAGGAAAGCTTAACAGGGAATGTGGACCGTGACTGGAAGTTCACAAAGTGTTAATTTAGCGAATTCACTCAATAGGACAGATAGTCAAATTAAGATCTAGTCTAACTAGATGAAAACGGATGGTACCGCGTGTCAACGCTCCGAATAATTGGAGCATTGGCACTTTTTTTGATTAAGAAAGGATTATAATGACACTACAAGAAGAATTACAATCATTAAAAACTGAGACTCTAGAAACCATTGACACAATGTCCTTGGATGGAGCTAAAGAACTTCAAGATCTCCGAGTTTCTGTTCTTGGGAAAAAAGGTAAGCTCACTGAAATTTTAAAAGGTTTAAAAGATTTATCTAATGAGATGCGTCCCATTATTGGTAAAGAAGCTAATGAGGTTAGAGACGCTCTAACCAAGGCTTTTGAAGAAAAAGCAGTAGCTATCTCAAATGAGAAAATAGCAAAACAGCTAGAGTCAGAGAAAATAGATGTGACACTTCCTGGAAAACAGCTTAAACATGGGAATCGTCATATTTTAACTCAAATCAATGAAGAAATTGAAGATATCTTCTTAGGGATGGGATTTCAAGTTGTTGATGGTTTTGAAGTGGAGACAGACTATTATAATTTTGAAAGAATGAATCTACCAAAAAACCACCCGGCTCGTGATATGCAAGACACTTTTTATATTACTGAAGAAGTCTTATTAAGAACGCATACGAGTCCTGTTCAAGCAAGAACCCTGGACAAGCACGACTTTTCTAAGGGTGCTCTCAAGATGATTTCACCAGGTCGTGTCTTTAGACGTGATACAGATGATGCCACACATAGTCACCAATTTCATCAAATTGAAGGTTTAGTTGTAGGTGAGAATATCTCAATGAGTGATTTAAAAGGAACTCTTCAAGTGATTAGTCAAAAAATGTTTGGAGATGACCGAAAAATTCGTTTACGTCCATCATACTTTCCTTTCACAGAACCATCAGTTGAAGTCGATGTTTCTTGTTTCAAGTGTGGGGGAACTGGTTGTAACGTTTGCAAATACACTGGCTGGATTGAAATTTTAGGTGCAGGAATGGTGCACCCAAATGTTCTGGAAATGAGTGGTGTTGATGCTCAAAAATATTCAGGCTTTGCCTTTGGACTAGGTCAAGAACGTATTGCGATGTTACGTTATGGTATTAACGATATCAGAGGTTTCTATCAAGGTGACGAACGTTTTAATGAGCAATTCAACTAAGAACACCATCTTTATAACCTTGTATTCATCTCAATGAAACAGTAAGATATAAAAGTGAAAGGAAAAATATGTTAGTTAGTTATAAATGGTTAAAAAAATTAGTTGCTATTGATGTGCCAAGTTCAGAATTAGCAGAAAAAATGTCAACTACAGGAATCGAAGTAGAAGGTGTTTCACGCTTAGATAAAGGTCTGTCTAAATTAATCGTTGGTCAAATTGTTGAAAAAGAAAAAATTCCAGAAACACACTTGACCGTCTGCCAAGTTGATATTGGTGAAGAAGAACCAATACAAGTCGTTTGTGGTGGCAAGGTAGTTGATTTAGAAATGAAAACGATTGTTGCCATTCCAGGTGCAAGAATTGTTGGTAATCGTAAAATTAAAAAAGGAAAAATTAGAGGAGTAGAATCCTACGGTATGCTTTGTTCCTTGAGTGAAATTGGTGTCCCCGATGCTGTTATTCCTAAAGACTACCAAGATAATATTTACCGTCTTCCCGATGATGCACTTGTTGGTGATTCAATTTTTAAATACCTTGATCTTGACGATGAGATTATCGAATTAGCCATCACACCAAACAGAGCTGATGCTTTATCAATGAGAGGAGTAGCACACGAAGTTGCTGCCATCTATGATAAACCTGTTCAATTTGAAGAAAAAACGTTTGTAGAAACAGATAAAAAAGTTTCAGATTTACTATCTGTACAAGTTGCCAATCAAGAAATTTCTTTTTATGCTGCGCGTGTGGTTGAAAATGTCGTGATTAAACCAAGCCCACAGTGGCTACAAAATATTTTAATGAATCAAGGCATTAGACCAATTAACAATGTGGTTGATGTCACTAATTTTGTATTACTTTATTTCGGTCAACCAATGCACGCTTTTGATTATGATAAGTTTGAAGAAAAAGCTATTGTCGCAAGACTTGCCAAAGAAAACGAGAAAATCATCACTTTAGATGAAGAAGAAAGAAGCTTAACGTCAGAGGATATGGTGATTACTGTTGCCGATAAACCTGTTGCTCTTGCTGGGGTTATGGGAGGTCAATCAACTGAGATTGATGACAATACTCAGACAGTTGTCCTTGAAGCTGCTGTTTTTGATGGGCAACATGTTAGAAAAACAAGTAGTCGTCTAAACCTTAGATCGGAATCATCATCACGTTTTGAAAAAGGGATCAATCGAGCTACAGTCCTTGAAGCGCTTGATTATGCTGCTGCCATGCTATCAGAATTGGCAGATGGTGCTGTTTTATCTGGTATTGTCTCTTCTGGAGAATTACACTTAGAGGATAAAGTGGTCTCTTCCAATCTTGATTATGTCAATACTCGTCTTGGGACTGAACTTGTCTATGCTGATATTGAAAAAATAATGGCTCAATTAGGATTTGGTCTAAGTGGTAATGCTACTGAGTTCTCTGTTTCAGTACCGCCACGTCGTTGGGATATTTCTATTGAAGCTGACCTTGTTGAAGAAATTGCTCGAATCTATGGTTACGATAAGTTGCCAATAACTCTACCAAGTACAGGAGGAACGGTTGGTGAGTTAACCAAAACTCAAAAATTACGTCGAAAAGTAAGAAATATTATAGAAGCACAAGGCTTATCAGAAGTGATTTCTTATGCTTTAACAACACCAGAAAAAGCTGTTGCCTTTACTCAAAATCCACAAGAATTAACGGAATTGATGTGGCCAATGACGAGTGATCGCTCTACTCTAAGACAAAACATGATAGCAGGAATGCTTGATATTGTTGCCTATAATAAGGCTCGTAATCTTAAAAATATTGCTATTTATGAAATTGGTAAAATTTTTGAACCAAAAACAGAGCAGACAGCACCACTACCTAATGAAACCAGCAAATTAGCTTTTGCTGTGACTGGTTTAGTAACAGATAACGATTTCCAAACCAAAGCAACACCGGTTGATTTCTTTTATGCCAAAGGTATCTTAGAAACCTTATTTAATCAGTTAAATATCTCTGTTAGTTATCAAGCGACAACGATTGAAAATATGCATCCAGGAAGAACAGCTCTAATCTTGAAAGATGATGTTGTTCTTGGTTTTGTTGGGCAAATTCATCCTCAAATGGCTAAAGATTATGATCTTTCAGAAACTTATGTTGCAGAAATTGATTTGCAAAAAGTAGAAGACCTATGGCAATCTCAAATCATCTTTAAAGAGATTACTAAATACCCAGCTGTTTCAAGAGATTTAGCTGTACTTGTTAATATTAATGTGACACATGATGACATTATTTCTGTTATTAAAAAAGCTAAAGTTAAGAATCTCAAAGATATTAAATTATTTGATATCTATAGTGGTACTAATATTGAAGCTGACAAGAAATCAATGGCTTACAGTTTCACTTTCCAAAAAGAAACGGATAGTTTAACTGACGAAGAAGTGACTAATTATATTGAGAAAATTATCACAGCTCTTGCTATAGAGTTAGATGCAGAAATTAGATAAAAGAGAGGATAAAATCCTCTCTTTTTTGTTTATAAATATTTTTATAAAAACAATTTTTTGGAAGCACTAAAAACATCGAATACATTGACAAATGTAGTAATAAAGCCTATACTAAAAGGTAAACACAACTTTTTGTCTGATAAAAAAAGGAGATGACATGTTAAAAAGAAAAAATAATTTGGAGAGTAAACAGCGTTTTACCATTAAGAAATTTAAAATAGGTGCGGCCTCTGTTTTAATTGGGACCGTTTTTGCTGTCTTTGCTGGAACCGTACAAGCAGATGATACGATAGCATCAACAGATACTATTTTAGCAGAAACAACTAATGAAAATGAAATTGCTAGCTTACTTATTGAATCTGAGGGAAGTAATGATGTTGTGAGTGAAACAGCTCTTTCTGAAACCTTTTCAGAAACTGTTCCTGATCAAGTTGAAGAAACAATAGCAACTGTCAATAGTTCAAGTGATTCAAATCCGATTGCAACAGAAAATGATACAGTTGATTTAACTGTGTCAGAGGAAATGACAAAAAGTGATGACGATATTAATGCTGATTCAGAGGATTTAGTTTTATCTGAAAGTAAGGATAAAACCTCTGAAGAAAATAAAGAAATAATAGCATCTGATATTTCAAATGAAACGGAAAAATCAACGAATGCTTTAGACGACACATCAGAAGATATTGAAGATTTTTCAGAAATTGTAGAGACTGATAAATCTACGGCTTTTGTTGCGCCTAAAACCGATAATTTAGATAAAACAGAACTAAATACTAGTAAACTATCTGATAACGCTTCTGAAGACAGTAATTCTTATTCTGATAAACCAACTGATGATTCAAAGGACAATGCACTACCTCGTCCTTCAAATGAAGGGCAGCAAATTCCTTCAGGAACAGGTTTTAGGAATGGTAACAATGATACTCCAAGAGAAAAAAATCTCGATTTAGTTAAATTAAGCAAACAAATTGTTTGGGTTGATTTCACTGATGATAATGATTTAACCAATGTTAAAGTTTTAAATAATGGAACAAAGGCTCTTCAAATAGGAACGGTATTCCAAAAAGAAATTTCTCCAGGGTTTACCGTTAGAGCAGAGGTTATAGAATTAAAACCTTTTGAGGCAACTGATTTTTATAAAGAACGTACTGGTGGAGATCCAAACAAAGGATACAATCCTAACGCTGTTAACAGATACCGTAGTGATAAAAGTGGTTGGTGGAGTGGAAGACCAACCGACATTATTTTAAAACGACAAGACCCAGTTTGGTCTCATGTCAGATTGTCAGGTTTGAGCACAGAAGATCGTCTGACCAATTTTGGTGTTGAACAAGGCGGGTTTAATGTCGGAATGCGCTTAAAAGTTACAGCTATTTATAAAAACCAAGAAGTACCGGTTACTATTTTAATGGCTGATGGTGAAGAAGCTAAGGCACATGAAACCAATATCTTTACAACGAATGGTTCAAACTGGGAAGAAATTGCTACTATTAAGCAAAATGAAAGTAATCTCAGATATACAGTTAACTCAGCCTCAGACTTAGCAAGCATTGCAAACGCAGGCTTTAAACCAGAATATTGGGCAAACCCAGATCAGACAACAGGTGGATTAGGATCAAAAGTTTTTGGTGGCGTTAGAACCAGTAAGGATCAATATAGTGTTCCTGTTGTTGCAACATCGGGAGCGACAGAAGTTGGTATCTACATGAATACCATTGGTGGTCAAACTGCTCAAATGGGTTTTTTACTAACTGATATTGGTGATGCTCCCGGCTCTTATGGTTCTGCTGCTCATGCTATTAGAGACATAAATGGAGACCCAGCACCATTTCTTGGAACCGTGAAACCAGATTATGATATTGATCAATCAGATTCAACAGGATCTGGTAGTGAGTGGTTTAGAGATGATAACAATGATGATGCTGACGAGGGAGATATACAATTATCAGCAAATGGACAACCATTTGTTATCCATCAAGCAGAAAATCATGAGTACACTCTTTCAATAAAGGCAAATAGAAATGGTAATGCTAGGGCTTTTGTCAAAGGCTGGATTGATTTTAACAATAATGGTCAATTTGATGATAACGAATCTTCTGCAATGACTGAAGTGACTTCTGATGGTCCTGTTAATCTTGTTTTTCAAAATGCTCCTCAAATTATAAATACCTCAATTGCTGCTCTAGGGGCTCGTGTCAGAATTGCTCTCAAATCAGAAGAGATTGAATATCCAGTAGATTTAGCCACTTCTGGTGAAGTAGAAGATTTTCTTATTAAAACTATCCACCCACCAAAGGGTGAATTAAAAGAAACATCTGCTAATCAAGGTGAACAACAAAGTGCGAAAATTAATTTCACAGCTTTTGGTAAATTAAAAACTGATTTTAATACGGATAATACAATTGATACAGCTATTGCTATAAAAATTGTAAAACCTGATGGTACTTTAGTAGACAGTTATACAAAACAAGGAGAAGGAACCTATACTGTTACTTCTGATGGCACAGTCACATTCACTCCTGTTGCAAGTTTTGTAGGCAAAGCTGATGGTGTTGTTTTAAGAGCAACTGACAAAAATGGACAAACAACTGGTTGGACTTCAAACACAACATTGAATGGTTTGGAAAATATTAACCAAAATATTAATGGCTTCACAACTATGGATGGTGTTTATATACCAACAGTTATAGCTGTTATACCATCATCTAGGTCCTCTGAAACTACTGGAATTCAAGGACAACAACAAACATCACCAATTATTTTGACGATTGATGAAAATGATGCTAATCCTGGACAAACAATTAATTTTATTCCAGGTGCAGACACACCTAAGGCACAAATTGAAATTTCTTCAATCACTTTATTAGATGCTTCCGGTCAAGTTTCTGATCAACCTGTTGATGTTATAAATGCAACAGGTAAAAAAATAGGAACATATACTTTAGATAAAGTAGCAAATGCTGTTATATTTACCCCAGAAAAAGATTTTATAGGAACAGCTCCAAGCATTTCTATACGAGCTAATGACAAAAATGGTAGAGTAGTGACAGCCACTTATACGCCAACAGTTACCGCAGTTGTTCCAACGGGCGCGGACGTTACTTCAACTGGTCTTCAAGGTCAAGTTCAAACAGGTCAGCCAATCTTTACACCAGGTAATGATCTTGTTCCAATGGATAATACAGTTCCAGCCACTTTTGATGATGGTGAAACCACTAAGGCAGTAGATGGTGTTGGTACTTATGAAGTCTCAGCAGATGGTACTGTCACTTTCACCCCAGTTCCTACTTACACAGGCACAGCAGAAGGTGTGACAGTTAAACGTGTTGATAAGAACGGTACAAGTGTGACCGCTAAGTATACCCCAACAGTTACAGCTGTGACACCAACAGCACATTCATCAGAAACAACAGGTCTTCAAGGGCAAGAACAAAGTTCAATTATTGTTTTTGAGAATGATGAAAATGCTTCAAATAATGGAAATACACTTAACTTTATGCCAGGTGCCAATATTCCTGAGGGTGTTATTACAATTGACAATATTAGATTGAAAAACACGAGTGATCAATACACTGATCAACCTGTCGAAGTGTTCACTTCAGCAGGTAAAAAGGTTGGTACTTATAGCATAGATAAGGCTAATAATAGAATTGTCTTCACGCCAGAAAAAGACTTTGTTGGTGTTGCACCAGCTATTACCGTTCAAGCTAGTGATAAGAATGGTACGACAGTTGAAGCGACTTACACCCCAACAGTTACCGCAGTTGTTCCAACGGGTACAGACGTTACCTCAACTGGTCTTCAAGGTCAAGTCCAAACAGGTCAGCCAATCTTTACACCAGGTGACTTATCTGTTCCAATGGATAACTCAAGAGTAGCGACTTTTGATGATGGTGAAACGACCAAGACGGTTGCTGGTGTAGGAACTTACGAAGTCTCAGCAGATGGTATTGTCACTTTCACTCCGGTTTCAACTTACATAGGAACAACAGAAGGTGTAACAGTTAAACGTTATGATGAGAATGGTACAGCAGTGACTGCTAAGTATACTCCAACAGTTACCGCAGTTGTGCCAAAAGGTACTGATGTGACTTCTACTGGTAAACAGGGTGAAATCCAAACAGGTCAACCAGTCTTCACACCAGGTGATCCGTCTGTTCCAATGGATAGTACGAAAAGAGCTACGTTTGACGATGGTGAAACGACTAAGACGGTTACTGGTGTAGGAACTTATGAAGTTGCCTTTGATGGTACAGTGACCTTTACGCCCGTTTCAAGCTTTACAGGTACAGCAGAAGCTGTAACGGTTAAACGCGTTGACAAGAACGGTACAGCAGCGACTGCTAAGTACACACCTACAGTAGAAAAAGTTACTCCAACCTCTCATTCATCAGAAACAACAGGTCTTCAAGGTCAAGAGCAAAAATCTACTATTGTTTTTGTAGATGATGAAAATGCTTCAAATAGTGGAAATACGCTTAACTTTATACCAGGCGCAGATACACCAAAAGCACAAATTGATTCTGTTTCTATTACATTATTAGATGCAACAGGACAGACTACAGAACAACCTGTAGAAGTATTCACTTCCAATGGTAAGAAGATTGGTACTTATAGTTTAGATAAGACTAATAATAGAATTGTCTTCACGCCAGAGAAAGACTTTGTTGGTGTAGCCCCAGCCATCACTGTTCAAGCTAGTGATAAGAACGGTACGACAGTGACAGCCACTTATACCCCAACAGTAGAAAAAGTGACTCCAACGGGAGTAGACACTACATCAACAGGTAAACAGGGTCAAGTCCAAAGTGGTCAACCAACCTTCACGGCAGGTGACCCACTTGTACCGATGGATGATAATGTTGCAGCCACCTTTGACGATGGTAGCACAACTAAGACTATTGACGGTGAGGGTACCTACACTGTTGCACAAGACGGTACTGTCACTT
>NZ_JAOTIN010000007.1 GCF_025660655.1 Streptococcus sp. CSL10205-OR2 | reverse complement strand
CCTGATATCAATACCTTCTTTTAAATAACCTGCATTTTTTTGAACAATAGGCTGATCGATATTTAGAACGAAACTATCTGTTGTGCCCTCTTGAGCATCAATAATGTGAGAACCATTTTTGTCATCTTTTGAGGGTAAAAGTTTATAACCATTTGGAGTTAAAATCTTAATTTTATATTGACCATTTCGATGAACGTCCATGGTGTAATAGCCGTTTTCATCAGTCTTAGTTTCAATTGGTTTTCCGTTCAATCCTACCACTGGATTACCTGAATCATCAATCAATTGCACTTTATAATCTTTAAAAGGTCGATCGTTTGTTCCCTTTAGACCATCTTTTATGTCTAAATCTTCAAAAACATAACCTTCTACTTTGTATTTAAATAGCTCAATTGAAGCATTATTTGATTCAGTAAATTCTAATTTTTTTGATGTTGAGACACCAAAAGAATTGGTGCTAATCAAGCGTTCATTAACGTTATCGTCTAGACCATAACGCCCTAAGTTAACATCGTCTGGAGTTAAAAATGGAACAGTAAACTCAACTGTTTTTCCAACAGGTAATGTAAAGCCATTGGTGAGAACAATTTTAAAGGCTTTTACTTGAGAATAATCTGTCGGGTTTAATAACCAGTTGGCTTTTTGAGCGTAGTCCTCCATATTTTTTGTTGGTGAATCAGTTGTGTAGAACACACTATAACCTTCTGGTACAACAACCGGCCCTTTTAAATGTATGTCAAATTGTGAATTTCTTGGGGTTCGTTCACCAATTAATTGATTGATGCCAACTGTTTTATCACCTATATGAGGCAACACATCTAACAATACAAAAGTATCAAAATCATCATCGGAATTGTTAATAATAGTTAGATGATAATCCCCTTGTGTCCCAATCTCTGCTCTTGCTATTGCGGGGGTCAGAGTATAGTCAATATCAAGATTTCCTCTAACTGTTTTTTTACTGATAAGTTCTTTTACAGGTGAGTGGTAAAACTTTCCCTGAGCCTTTGAAATGAAATCATCTGTTTTACCATTATGGTTTAAATCAAATATATCTTCTGTTACTTTAGAACTATCTGAAGCATCAATAGCTTTAATGTGATCATTATTTTCCCAACCAACATAAACCTCGTTAATATTTTCTCCTGGTGGTGTATCTTTTGTTACCTCCATTTGGTAATTGATTTGGTAAGGAAATGCATCTGAGGCTGTTTCTAAAGCTGTTGCTGTGACTGGAAGTATTTCCCAAACAAGTGCCGTACGTCCTGTTCCTTTATAGTTGAAAATAACATCAGGTTCATATTGACCATTTTTAAGACTAGAATTGTAACGATAAGAACCTTTACCATATTCTAGATTTAACATCGCAGAGTGAGGAACATACCGAGTTCCTAACGGTAATAAATCAACCATCTGAGTAAATTTGATTTCTGTTTCAGGTAATACACCATTAGCATTTAAATCAAGAGAAACATTAATTTTTTCACCTGCACCAAATGTTTTATTTTCCGTTTTAACATTTTTTCTAACATGAAACGTTTCATTAGGATCTATTAATAGTTTATCTTCACTACGAATAATTTTAGTGATTAATGGACCACCAATCTTATTGCCCGAAATCTCGGCTTCATTACTGAAAACATACGGAGTTGTTAATTTTACTTTAGGATCCTTCATTTTCACATAAAGTGTTACTTTAAATTTCATGTTTTCTGAGCTAGTTGGTTTTAAAATACTTTTCTGTGAAGATGAATTGTGAGCTTCAATAAAGACTTTATCCACTTGACCAGTTAGTGTAATTATCTGTTCACTTTCTAATAGAGAAACATTTTCTTTAATTAATACTTTTTCACCATTATCGGTTTGTGTATAGATGTCCAGGGTACCTTCAAAAATATCATCTGATGTTTTTGGTAATAAGATTTTTGAAAAATAGAGATTGTCATCTAGCTGACCATCAATTATTTTTAGATTTTCAATAGCTTTGTCTGAAGGATTGGTCACAAAAATATCCCATGGCCCTTCCCATTTTTTGAGATAACTTTCTCGATTATATATACGTTCCCATCCTTTTTTTTCAGCACTAAAGCCATCTGAAACAGACAATCCAAAAGTCATGCTATCTTCATAGACAATAGTATCTTCAGAAACATCTTTATTTTTTGGAATAAACTCTGCTTGCATTTTATTAGTGTAAACATTAGCATCTGGGGTATTAGGATCATAAAGTTTACCGTTAGGAAATAGTAGGTTTAGTTCTGGAGAATTTTGAAGGTGGTAACCAAGTTTAAAATCATCTAAATTAGCCACTTCATAAGTAGCCACTCTTGAAACGGAATCATATACCCATCCAGGATTGTTAATCTCAAGAAAAACAGCATCTTCTGGAAGAGTATCTCTATAAATAATCGTTTCAATATCTCGATTACCTATCTTATCTTCTATTGTTTTACTTATTCCTGTATGATATCTAAAAGTAACTAAATCAAGCTTTGATAACTCTTCACTAAGATGACTTGGATTGGTTGTGTTTTCTTCTCCACCAGAAACTATCTCTTGATCTATTCCAGAAAAAGTGGCGTTGGCTGTTTTAATTTGTTTTTCTGTTTCAACTTTTTTAATCTTATAAGTATAGTTTATGGTCTTTGTATCTAAAGGATTATCAACACCTTCAGCATAAATACTTGCTGTCACTGGTAACTGATAGCCATCAGGTGTTGGACCAGAGGTCGCGATAAATTTAGTTGGAAAACTAACATCTGTTCCGCCTGTTAAATCTTTAAAATGGTATTCAACAATATAATTACCGTCATTATCTTCTTTGATAAGGGCAGATCCTTCAAGAGAATCAGGTGTTGAAGTAATAATCTCATCTTTTTTAATGTAATTCTTATTGAATTTTAAAACAATCGTATAACTTTGTGTCCCTTGAGAAGACGTTGTTGCAAATCGCACATAAGTCGCTGTTTGTTGACCAGAAAAAAGAGTCGTCTCCGCTTCTCCTCTTTGGCTATTATAAAGTTCAAAATATTCTAGAACAATACCTGCATTGTCTTGATTTACAGGCAAAGTTTCGTTTGTCTCTATATCATCTAATTGGTTTTCTTTAGGTTGAACTGTTGTGGTATTTTGGTTAGTAGCATCCTCTTTCAATTGAGCGGTTTCTGATATAGTATCATTGTTTTTATCGGATACTACTATAGTATTGTTTGTGAGGTTGTCTGTGTCTTTTGCTAGTACCACAGAAGGTCCTAGAATTTGACCAACTAAAATAGAAAATAACATCACAAAATGCATTAGTCTCTTTTTTAGAGAAGTATCTATATTATTTTTTATTTTCATTTTTTACTCCTTTCTGTTATATGACTTCATTAGCATACAAAACTAATGACCTAGCATAAAAATTTTAAAAAAGCTAGTTTGGTAGTTCATCTTACCAAAAAATGATGAACAATAATAAAATTGAATTAATAGTGATTAAAACCTCCTTTATTATTTATTTAAAAATAAAAAATCTTTTTAGCAATAATCATTAATTTGAAAATAATAAACTTTCCTTAAAATTGCTTAAAATATACTATTTTTTCTCAAAAAAAGAAAGGAATATATAAATAATTTTAAAAAATAATTGTCAAAACTATAATTTATCATTTTTTCTTTCATCATTCGATAAAAAGAAACAACAAAAAAAGGACTGTTATCGTCCTTTTATGAATATTTTGATTACTCTTTTACTAATTTTTCTTTGATTTCATCGTAAGAAAGAGCATGAGTTTCTTCTTGTTCATCTTCTAATGATTTAGGCATTTCACCGGTTTCATAGATAGATTTAATTTGATGCGCATCAAGTGTTTCATATTTAAGTAAAGCTTCTGCAATCAATTTATGTTTTTCTCTGTTTTGATTAATAATATCAGCTGCTTTATCACGCGCTTCATTTAAAAGTTCTCTCACTTCTTCATCAATTAATAGGGCGGTTTGAGCAGAATAAGATTTTTCTGGCGTTAATTGGCCTGGCATCATGGCATGGTTTCCTTCATATTGAACAGGTCCAAGTTTATCACTCATACCATATTCAGTAACCATAGCACGTGCCATTTGTGTTGCTTGTTCAAAGTCATTAGAAGCACCTGTTGTTTGAACATTGAAGATGATTTCTTCAGCCACACGACCACCCATAAGTCCTGCTAATTGTTCTTTTAAATCATCCTTAGATAGCAGATTTTGATCTTCTTTTGGAAGAGCAATCATATAACCACCAGCACGACCTCTAGGAACAATAGTGACTTTATGAACAACACGAGCATTTGATAAGACAAGACCAACAATGGTATGTCCTGCTTCATGATAGGCAACCATTTGACGCTCACGTTCAGAAATCGTTTTGTCTTTCTTAGATGGACCAGCAATCACACGATCTTCAGCCTCATCAATATCACTAGCATCAATCTTGGTTTTATTTCTTCTAGCAGCGACTAAAGCAGCTTCATTGAGGACGTTTTCTAAGTCAGCACCGACAAAACCTGGTGTTTGTTGTGCGACAACTTTTAAATTAACATCGTCTGCTAAAGGTTTATTTTTAGCATGAACTTTCAATATTGCTTCGCGTCCCTTAACATCTGGACGACCAACCAAAACTTTTCTATCAAAACGTCCTGGTCTTAAAAGAGCTGGGTCTAAGACGTCACTTCGGTTTGTTGCAGCAATGACAATAATATTTTCATTACCTTCAAAACCATCCATTTCAATTAATAGTTGGTTAAGGGTTTGTTCACGTTCATCGTTTCCGCCACCCATACCTGCACCACGACGACGACCAACCGCATCGATTTCATCGATAAAGATAATGGCGCGTTCAGCTTTTTTAGCATCTTCAAATAAAGATCTCACACGACTTGCACCAACCCCAACAAACATTTCAACGAAGTCTGAACCTGAAATACTAAAGAAAGGAACGCCGGCTTCTCCTGCAACAGCTTTTGCTAGCAAGGTTTTACCTGTTCCTGGAGGTCCTTCTAAAAGAACACCTGCAGGAATTCTAGCACCGAGCGCCTTGTAACGTTTTGGGTCTTTTAGGAAATCAACAACTTCAATCAGTTCTTGTTTTTCTTCTTCAGCACCTGCAACATCTGAAAAACGAACTTTAACAGTGGTTTTGCTTGCTGTTCTCGCCTTATTTTTACCGATATTCATAGCGCCACGAGCGCCACCACCTTGATTCATCATCATGGTGAAAAAGAAGATTAAAATAACGATGGGCAAAAAGCCAACAATCAAAGATATCCATGTGCCAATAGAGCTTTCTGGCTTCACTGTTATTTCTGTTCCTGCTTCATCAGCAACATCTTGTAATGTTTTAATGGAAGTTTCACTTGGTAGGATGATGGATGTAAACTCTTTAACTGTTGTACTTGAATTACCAAAAAAGGCTAAATCATTTTTATTTTCAATCGTTTTTTCAGATTTGTATTCTCCTTCAACAGAAATAATACCACCATTTGGTTGATAGGAAATGGAAGCCACTTCACCATTTTTTATTTCTGAAACAAGGGTAGAATAATTAATTTTTTGGGCCTGTGTTGATGAGCCTCGCAAAAAATATTGTACTCCAAAAATAATGGAGATAATAATTAAAATATAGAGAAAAGGATTCTTAACAAATCCATTATTGTTATTATTTTTCATTTCTTGATGATAAACTTTCTATGATTATTTTGAATAGACTTCTTCTTTTAAGACACCTACATAAGGAAGGTTACGGTAGTTTTCTCTGTAATCCAATCCAAAACCTACGATAAATTCATTTGGAACATCATAGCAAACATAATCAGCATCAATAGTTACTTCTCTTCCTTCTGGTTTATCAAATAGAGTTGCAATTTTGATTGATTTAGCTTGACGATATTTAAACATATCTCTTAGGTATTTAAGCGTTCTTCCAGTGTCAATAATGTCTTCGATAAAAATGACATCTCGACCTTCAATGTTAGTGTCGACATCTTTTAAGATTTTGACTTCTCCACTACTTGTTGTTCCACCATGATAACTTGAAACAACCATGAAATCTAACTCAATTTGAGTGTCGATGTGTTTAATAAGCTCAGCTAAAAAAGGAATACAACCTTTTAAAACACCAACCAATAATGGATTTTTTCCATCATAGTCTTTTGTTAATTGTTGTCCTAATTCCTTAGCTTTTTTCGTAATGTCTTCTTCAGTATATAAAACCTTTTTAATATCTTTTTCTAACATCTTCTACCACTCTTTTATTCTTTTATTTTTTCAATATTTAATGTAGCAATCATTATATCATTATTAGAGTGATTTCTCAAATATGTATCACCGCCAACCATAATAAAAACAATAAAACCATCTTGTTCGCCAATAATAGCATTTTGACGCTCCAAGAAAGAATACTTTCCATCAATAAAAAGACGTCTAATTTTCTTAGAGTGGTTGCCAAGCTGAATTTTATCTCCTGGTTTGCGATGTCTTAGAATCATTGGAGACTGACTAGTTAAAGAAATATTGCCTGGTTTATCGGAAAAAGAAAAACGATATTTACCAAAGGTCACATTGTTTCCATATTCTAACACTTTTTCAAGGCTTTGACTATCGGTCTTTGGGTCTATTTTTTTTACGGTGAACTGTTGGTAATCTTTAATGAGATAATAATTATTTTTTAAATGATGGGAATAATTAGCTTTTGTTTTAATAATGTGTAAAACGTCTTCAAATTGATTTTTAGACAAGTTTAAATCTACAAATTGTTCTAAGTAAGTCTGTAATAAAAAACACTGCACTGCAGCATCTTGACTTAAAAAAACTTGACAATTTTGTGTAGAAATGTCTTTTGTTAACGACTGTAACGCTTGTTTTAATAAGTTGATCTCTCTTGATGTCTCAATAAGATGATGAGATAGTTGAGGATTTTCTTTTTGCAAGGAAGGGAGATACACATTTCTAATACGGTTTCTAAGAAATGTATTTTCATTATTTGAAGCATCTTCAAAATGAAAAACCTGAGGCAGGTCTTTTTTCTTAATGGTTAAAAACGGTCTAATGAGTTCACCATTAAAAAAGGGCTGTCTTTCTTTTATGCCAGTTAAATCCATCAAACGAGACCCACGAAGTAATTTCATCAAAATTGTTTCTGCTTGATCATCTGCATGATGAGCAGTGACAAGAGCAGTATAGCCATGTTCTGACATTATCTGTTTAAAAAACGTATACCGATGATTTCTTGCTCTTTCTTCTGAAAATGCTTCTTTGAAATGACTAATATAAATGGGAATTTCATGATTGGTTGCCCATTCTTTCAAATAATTTTCTTCTTCTTTTGAAGCCAAACGTTGATTATGATTAACATGGGCAATGGCAATGGAAATCTCTAATACCTTTTTATAAGCATATAAAAATTGCAAAAGTGCCATGGAGTCTGAACCACCTGAAACTGCAATCAATACCTTATTGTGTGTAGAAAAATAAGATTTTTTTTGAATGATTTTTAATAGTTGTTGATTGTTCATTTTAAAACACCATAGACATCATTTGCAATAGCTGTTATATCATCATAAGAAGCGTGATCTGTAAATATTGATAGGATAAACGGTTTTTCTGCATAGACAATCGCAACGTCATGTCTAAAATCGTAAGCATCGCCTATCTTGTGAGCCACTTGAACATCAATATCCTTTGAAATGCGCTCATTATCAAATTTTGTTTGAGAGAGATAATCAATAATGGTACCATTTTGATAATAAATGGCTTCCATCATGAGTCCGGCTTGTTGAGCCGTACTATTTCTACCAACCATATCCCAATTAGTGCCGATGGCCTTTGAAATACTTGTTTGATAATTAGCATCGTATTTATCATCAACATAATAACCTAGTAAGTTACTAGCAACATTATCTGAATTTTGACTAACTGCTTTTAAAAGGGACTCAAGACTATATTCCTTGTCATCGGGCAGTTTACTCATATCACCACTGCCGTCTGTGTCATAGGCACCATCAAAGTTCATTGAAGCTTCATTGTACTTGAAGCGATTGTCTAAAGAAAAAGTCTTGGTGTCAAGTTTTTCTTGAGCGTAGTATAAAATAGGAAGTTTGGTAATACTCGCAGAATACATGACTTTGTCCGCATTGATTTGTGCCACTTCTTGGCTGTCAAGATCCTTAACATAAACTGAAATGTCCGCATTTTGATATTTTTCATTCAAAATATCTTGAACATGTGCCATGCGATTATCATTTTCAGAAAGTATGGTAGCATCAATCCATCCTTTTTCTTCAACTTTATAATAAGTCCCATGATTGGTTGTTGCTTTTTGTGACACTTGAACACTGGTAAAATCAGTAACTGATTTCTCTGACGGTTTTACACCCGTTACAAAAGGTTGTGGGTAAAAAACAGCTTTTTTCCCTACCCAAAATGTAGCGTCAATAGGTTCTTGACTTAAAATGACATCATCATAAATCACATCATAACTAGCACTAATAAAGCCACCATTTGATAATTCAAACACTGGCATATTGGTATCATTAATGAGAAAACGATTTAAACTGATTTGAGTATTTGCAGTTAAAATGTTTAAAGGTTTTGATAGATTCACATCTTCATAAATTTGGGCGTCTTGTTTTAAGACGGGATTTTCAGGGAAATAAGAAAAATAGTCTACTTGACTAGCTGGATTTTGTAATAGTTGGTATTGCAATCCGTTAGATAAAGAAGCCTCTTTTTCCGTACTGATGATGGAGAGAGGTAACAAAAAGACAGACATTGCTAAAAAGAATGCGAATACTTTTTTCATTTTGTTTTGTCCTCTCCCTTCTTTGTTTTTTCTTTTAATTGTTGATTCTTCTCAGATAGTTCTTTTAGTTTATCATCTGAGTATGTCAAAAATTTTTCGATAGTATTAATTAAATTTTTCATTATTTTGGTAGTAATTCCGGGGTTTGAAGAATAACTTCTCCCTCAAATTTATAGGAATATTTGGCACGCGCATACTTTTCAACGTAATCTGTATCTTTTAAGCGGTTAGCCAGTTCTTTTTTTTGATTGGTTTCTTCTTCTAGAGTATTGAATTCTTTTTGTAATTCAATGATTTGCTGCTTTCTATTTTCCAAAGCGACATAACTTGATACTAAGTTATAGGTTGGTAAAATAAACAGCAAGGTAATGACAATCAATACTAAACCGATAAAACGATGACGTTTACGAATTTCTTCTTCTTCAAAACGTTTTTTTTGATTAGCATCCTTGATAAAGTCATTATTTAATTGAACAATATTAGGCTTCTTCATCTTTATCTATCCTTGTTTCACTAATGATTTCATACATTTTGCTAGCATCTTCTTTTTTGGTGCTGTCTTTCATCTCTAACACACGTACCACTAATAATTTATTTCCAAATCTTATTTCAATGGTATCATTATATTTTAATTTGGTAGAGCTTTTAGCCAAAATGCCATTAACTTTTATGCGACCTTTATCTGCTACTTCTTTAGCAACTGGTCGTCTTTTTATTAAACGCGATACTTTCAAATATTTATCTAATCTCATAATATCCCTCACATCTCTTCATTTTATCACTTTTCTTTGTAGAATGGTAGAAAAGTAAATAATCTTTTATCAAAAATTTGCCAACTCTTACTTAGAAAAAGAAAAATACCAGCACCCACAAGGGTTGATAGAACAATATTAACAAATAAAGCTAAGCGATTAGTACTTGGTAAAAGATAACTAGTTGCCAAAGTAAAACTAATCATAACAAGGACAGAAAGAACAAATTTGGGTGTTAAAAGAGATAGTAAATTCACTTTTTCTTTTTTGAGATAACAACTTAAAACAAGAATTAAAGCAAAAACTGTTGATAAACTAGCTCCCACAATTCCAAAAATGACGGTTAAAGGATAGGTGATAAGTCCTTTTGCCACAATTCCAACAAGAAGATAAAGTAAGGATTGTTTATTTTGACCTTCAATAAATAAGGTCTGATGAAAAAATTGGATAAGACTAGTTAAAAAGATGATGAAAAGATAAATCATCAATGCTTCAATACCAAGATTATTTTTAAATAAAAAACGATTCATCTCAGGTAAAATGGCTAGAAAGCCTAGAGTTATCACACTATTAAAATAAAAAATGAAAGCTAAGAATAATTTATTTTCTCTCTGATAATCTTCTTTTTGTCGATGATAGTATCGCGTCAATTTAGGAAGATAAGTAGTAAATAAAGCCGTTGAAAAAATAAGACCAAATTGAATTAAAGGTTGTCCACGATCAAAAATCCCTTTTTCAATTTCTGCCAAATTATTTGATAGTCCTTGAGTAACCAGTGCATTTTTAACTAAAAACGCATCAATCAATTGAAACAAGAGTAAGTAAATAGAAAAAAAGATAAAAACAAGACTTGGAAAACCTATATGTTTAATGGCTGTTAGGGTTAAAGAGCCATTTCGTATGATTTTTTTAAGAGAAACAGGTACTTTTCTTATTAAATAGATTAATGTGATAGCACTGGCTAAAAAACTACCTAAAACAGCAATAGTAGCAGCCTGGTAAATAGTTAGATGCCAAATCCCATAAATGATTGCTGCTAAAATAATCACAGAAATTCTAATCGTCTGTTCAACAACTTGACTAACTGCTGTTGGTCGCATATTTCCTCTTGCTTGAGCCAACCCTCTATAAAAAGAGATAAAAGGGACCAAGAGTAAGGTTAAACCTACAATCTGAATAGCTGTTTTTAAGGGACTAGCTCCCATTAATTCTGCTAAAAAACCGCTAAAAAGGATTAAAATAAGTGATCCTATCCCTGAAATAAGACACTCTAGTTGAAATAAGGTACCGAGTGTTTTTTTCTCTTGTTTTTGTGCCAAACTAGAAATGATATTAGGAAAAGCAATTAATCCTAAGGTTGAGATGATACCAATCAAAGGATAGATTTGTTGATAGGCATAAAAGCCTCTGTCACCAACAATATTTTGATAAGGAATACGGTAGATGGCAGCTAAAATTTTTGATATCAAACCAGCTAGAATAATGATAAAACTAGCTTTTTGAGTATGATTAAGACTTTCTTTCTTTAATGTCATCTAGTGCTTCTCCAAATTGTTTTAATTCTTCTAAAATCACGTAATCTTTTTTGTTTCTAACATCGAAAACAATCTCAATTTTTCCTTGATGTTCACTAATGCGAGCTTTTAGCTGAGTTTTCGAAATAGCTTCAAAATAGTCTTGGGTGAGATAAATGCTTAGTGATTTTTTTTCAAATCGAATGGTCAAATAGCCATTATTTTTTTGAACATACTCCACAAACGCTTTATCCATATAACTTTTAATGAGTCCTATTTCTAGAAGATAAGCCACTTGATCGGAGTATTCGCCAAAGCGATCGATGATTTCTTCTTGTAATTCTTGGTAGCTATCTTGATTATTAATTTCTCTAATGCGTTTGTAAATTTCAATTTTTTGACGTTCATCAGCAATATAATCATTAGGAAGATAAGCATCTATTTTTAAGTCAATTTCAGCATTACCTTTTTGTCTTTCTGGCAATTGACCTTGTTTACTTGCAATAGCTTCTTCAAGGAGTTGTGAATACATTTCAAAACCAACTGAGTCGATGAAACCACTTTGAGAAGCACCAAGAATATTTCCCGCACCACGAATGGCCAAATCACGCATGGCAATTTTAAAACCACTCCCTAGTTCTGTAAAGCCTTTGATGGCTTCTAAACGTTTTTCTGAGACTTCTGTTAATATTTTATCAGGATGATACATGAGATAAGCATAGGCTAAGCGACTACTTCGTCCAACACGACCTCGTAGTTGGTAAAGGGTTGATAGCCCCATATAATCAGCATTTTCAACAAATAAGGTGTTTACATTTGAAATATCAACACCAGTTTCGATGATTGTTGTTGCTACTAAGACATCATACTCACCTTCAATAAAACTAAAGAGCGTGTTTTCCAACTGAATGTCACTCATTTGACCATGTACAAAACCAATACTTGCTTCTGGCACAAGCTCTTTTAACTCAGAAACTTTTTTCTCAATCGTCTCAACACGATTATAGACATAATAAATCTGGCCACCACGATCGATTTCTCTTAGAATGGCTTCTCTGATAATATCAGGATTTGAAGGAGTAACATAGGTTTGAACAGGATAGCGATTGGTTGGTGGTGTTTCAATTAAAGAAAGATCTCTAATTCCTAACATTGACATGTGTAAGGTTCTAGGAATGGGTGTGGCTGTTAAGGTTAAAACATCGACTTTTGCTTTTAATTGTTTTAATTTTTCTTTATGCTTAACACCAAATCGTTGCTCTTCATCAATGACAATTAATCCTAAATCAGAAAAAACAACATCATTTGATAAGATGCGATGAGTACCAATTAAAATATCAACTTGGCCCTTCTTCAACTGATCAAGAGTCATTTCTTGTTCTTTTTTTGTTTTGAAACGACTAACCAGATCAACCGTCACTGGATAAGCTTCAAAGCGTTCTTTAAAAGTCATATAGTGTTGTTGAGCAAGGACTGTCGTTGGGACTAATATTGCTACTTGCTTACCATCATTGACAGCTTTAAAAGCTGCTCTCATAGCAACTTCTGTCTTACCAAAACCGACATCACCAACAAGTAATCGGTCCATTGGTTGAGAGTTTTCCATATCTCTTTTAACTTCTTTGATAGAGCGAAGTTGATCAGGAGTTTCGACAAAAGGAAAATCAGCATCAAATTCTTTTTGACTATCATCATCCGGCGAGAAAGCAAACCCCTTTAACTGACTTCTTTGGGCATAAAGTTTGATTAAATCATCAGCAATATCTTCAACCTGTTTAGATACTTTTTGTTTGGTGCGTTGAAAACGACCATCATTTAATTTGTTGATTTTAGGCTCTTTGCCATCACTTGCAAGATATTTAGAAATGAGATTAATCTGCTCGACTGGAATAGAAATGCGATCTGAATTTTGGTATTGAATGGTGATATAGTCTTTATGAACACCTGAGACTTCAATGGTTTCAATACCTAAAAAACGACCAATACCATGAATGTGGTGAACAACATAATCACCTTTTTCAAGCTCATTATAGTTTTTGAGACGCTCCGCATTTGTCAGTTGTGTGGTTTGTCTTTGACGTTTGACTTTTTTATGAAATATTTCTTTTTCTGTGATTAAAACCAGTTTTTCATCAGCAAAATAAAAGCCACTAGATAAAGATGATTGCATTAATTGAACGTGAAATGGGACAATGTGATTTTTTTCAGTAATAACAATATCTAAACCATATTCTCTAAGCGTTTCTTGTAATTTGACTAGTTCCTTTTTTGTGCTTGATTGAATAATAACCGTTGTTTTTTGTTTTTGATAGCGATTAATCTCATCAACCAATAAAGGTAATTGATTATAAAATTCTTGAATCGGATATTGATTATATTGATATAAGTCATCAAACGTCAGATTCCCCAAGCCACGATGAATAGAAGTGAAAAAAGTTGCAGGTTGATACTTTTTAAATGTTTGAAAATGATCAGCAAAGTAAGTCACTGTTGAAAGTGACTGATTTTTTTGCAAATCATCTGTTAATAGTTGTGCACTTTCAAGCGTCAAACGTGTATTTTGATCGTTAATTTTTTGAAAATCATCAAAGAAAACAAGCGTACCTTTTGGAAAATAGTCTTTTAGTGTCCATTCTTTTTCATAAAAGAGCGATAAAAACTGGCGATGACGCTCTGGTTTATGAAATTGCTTGATTTCTCTTAAAAAATCTTCCAAGAATGGTTTTTGTTCCTGATTAGCTACCTTTATCGCTTTTTCAATCTTAGAAGAAGCTCTCAAATAATCTTCTCTTGTTAGTAAGACATCATCTGCTGGATTGATATCTAGAGACTCTAAAGAATGAAGTGATTTTTGTGTCTCACTGTCAAATTGTCTTATCCCATCAAGCTCATCACCAAAAAATTCAAGTCGATAGGGAAATTCCTGAGTAATGTCATAAACATCAAGAATATCGCCTCTTTGACTAAACTCACCTGGATTTAAAACTTGAGACACACGATCATAACCCATTTGATGAAGGTGATTAACCAACTCCTCGGGATTTTTTTCTTCTCCAACCACTAGAGAAATGGTAGCTTCTTTAAACTGTTTGGGACTAGGTAACAAGACCCTAAGACCAACAATGGTTGTGACTAAAATTCCTTTTTTGTTTCTATCTCGTAAGAATTTTAAGCTTTCTAGCCGAGAAGAAGCTCTGTCTAAAGATGAAAAAATAAATTCTGCTGCTGATACATCATCAGCAAAAAAATGATAAATAAAAGTATCCTCAATCACACTTGAGAGATTTGCAATCAATTCTTCTGCTTGATGTTGTGTTGCTGTCACAATCACCAGTTTACCATCTTGCTCTTGGTAAGCCTTAGCCATTACTAGTGCTTTAGCAGAACCTGATAATCCCATGATAAGTTGACGTTTTTCTTGTTTAATTGTTTTTAACCATTTGGTGATGGTTGTGTTTTGACCAATTAAGTCTAAAAGTGTTATCTTATCCATTATATTTTTGCATCATCTTTTCAAAATTTTGTTCTTGTAAGTAGTCCTTGACAATGGTGTCAACCTTATCTAGCGTGTTTAAAATGGTTATCTTATCCTCTGTGGAAAATGGTGTTAAGACATGTTTAACAACAGTCATTTTTCCTACTGGACGACCAATCCCAACCTTAATACGCTTAAAGTCTTTAGTTCCAATATGTTCTATAATACTTTTGATACCATTATGTCCACCTGCTGAACCTTTTTGACGTAGTCTGATTTTTCCAACGGCTAAGTCAAGATCATCATAAATCACTAACAGATCATCAACTGACACATTATAGTAGGTTAATAGAGCTCTCACAGCAATACCACTATTATTCATAAAGGTAGTAGGTTTCACAACATATACTTTTTCACCGTTGTGGAAAAAACTACCGATATCAGCTTTAAAGATGTTATTAGCTGTAAAGGTTGTGTCAAGTTCCTTGACAATAGTGTCAATTGCCATAAAACCAACATTGTGTTTTGTTTCATGATATTTACTACCAGGATTTCCTAATCCAACAATCATTTTTGTCATTTATTTCCCTCTACTTAAACACTAAAAGGGTTGGAAATACTATTTCCAACCTTTTTAATTGTTAACTACACATTAAATCTAAATTCCATGATATCGCCGTCTTGAACGATATACTCTTTTCCTTCTTCTCTCAAGCGACCAGCTTCTTTAACTGCTTTCTCACTACCATAAGTCATTAAATCATCATAACTCATGGTAACCGCGCGGATAAAACCTTTTTCAAAGTCAGAGTGGATAATGCCTGCTGCTTGTGGTGCTTTCATTCCTCGTTTAAAGGTCCAAGCTCTCACTTCTTTTTCACCAGCTGTAAAGTAGGTACCAAGACCCAAAAGGTGATAAGCAGCTCTGGTTAACTTGTCGACACCTGATTCAGTTAACCCAATAGCTTCTAAGAATTCCCCTTTTTCATCATCATCAAGCTCAGAAATTTCTTCTTCTGCACGCGCAGAGATGACAACAACTTCAGCATTCTCAGTTTCGGCAAAAGCTCTGATTTGTTTAACGTAGTCAATGCTATCTGGATCAGCAACCTTATCTTCGTCAACATTAGCCACATAAAGAACTGGTTTTGTAGTGAGAAGAAAGAGCCCTTTGACAACTTTTTCTTCTTCCTTATCAAAAGCAACTGTTCTAGCTGATTTTCCTTCTTCAAGAACTGGTTTTATTTTAGAGAGAACATTAAATTCTGCCACAGATTCTTTATCTTTTTGTGTACGAGCCATTTTTTCAACACGCGCATAGCGTTTATTAACAGACTCAAGGTCTGCTAAAATCAACTCTAAATTGATGGTTTCAATGTCAGAGATAGGATCAACAAAATCACTTTCACGTCCTTGTTCTCGCATAACATTTTCATCATCAAAGGCACGTACAACATGGACAATAGCATCCACCTGACGGATATTGGCTAAAAATTTATTTCCTAAACCTTCACCCTTTGAAGCTCCTTTGACAATCCCTGCAATATCTGTAAACTCAAAAGTTGTTGGAACTGTTTTTTTAGGAACAATAATTTCGGTGATTTTTTGGAGACGTTCATCTGGAACTTCTACCATTCCAACATTTGGGTCAATAGTTGCAAAAGGGTAGTTGGCAGCTTCTGCACCTGCTTTTGTTATTGCGTTAAATAAGGTTGATTTTCCCACATTTGGTAAACCAACAATGCCTGCTGTTAAAGCCATAAAATTTCTATTCTCCATTCAAAAATTCAATCATCACTATTATAGCATAAAATCAAAGGAAAAAGCCTGCAAGATTGCAAGCTGATGATTATTCTTAAGGAGCAATTCCTTTAGAACGTAAGAACCAGTAAAATAAATAAAGAAAGACAAGAATATAAAACCATTTATACGGACCAAAAACCTTAACAAACCATTGTCCTAGTCTAGTGAAAAACTCCCAACCATTCATACTTTTATCAATGATTTGTACAGGTGGTTTCTTACCTGTCACTAATTCGTCTAAACTAAGTTCTAATAATTCGGACAGACTAACAAGATTTTCCAAATCCGGAGTAGCTTCACCATTTTCCCACTTTGAAATGGCTTGTCTAGAGATAAATAATTCCCTTGCCAAATCTTCTTGAGATAGTTTTCTTTTATTGCGATATATTTTTAATTGTTCTGCAAATAGAGTCATTACTAGAGCTCCCTTCTTTATTTTATACCTTTATCTTAGCTCTTTTGTTTTGATTGCACTAGCACTTTTTAACGCAACTAATGGTTGCAAAAATCTTCTAAATGCTTATTTAAAAAGGTTTTCATGGTTGCAAGCAAATTTTTAAATGCTAATTAATAACAAAAAACAGTGGCTATGTTAATCTTACATGTTCTAACACAAGAAACTTCTAAATCCTTGTAAAAAACAAAATAAATCATTCATAAAAAAGCTTGTTTGTCTTTCACAAGTAAAAAAATAGCCATTCCTAAAAAAATCAAACTAAGTAATATGGTTGCTTGTCCTAAATAAGTAACAAAAAAACCATTTAATAAGGCACCAAAAGCAAAACTAACTAATATAAATAGTGTATCTTTGAAAGCTATTTTCTTTGTTGTATCATGATTAATATAAGCTTCAAAAAAATAAGTGGCAAGATGGCGTAAATTTCCAGTCATCATTAAAGATGTAAAAGGTTTTCCTTTTAATTTAGCAAATACTTGTAGTTGCATCGCTGCAGCAATGGATAGTAATGCATTTGCTAGTAGATTTGGGAGAAATGATGAAAAAACTCCTACAAATAGTAACAATACAGTTTCAAAAAGTAAAAACCATAATTGCTGATTTTTACTAATTTTCTTTTGTAATTGTCTTGCGATTAAAACTCCCAAGAAAAAAGCAAGAATTGGGATAAGATGATTGATTAAAATAGACCAATTAGCTTGTCCTAAATGGATGCCTAGTAAAATAAAATTACCTGTTTGAAGCCCAGCAAACACTTCACCATGAGCTAAAAAAGTGTATGCATCTAAACCACCTGCCACTGCTGCTAAAGCAAGACCAAATTCTAAGCGTTCATGAACGTCGTATTTTTTTTTATCCATATGTTCTGACCTTCTTTTAAAAAATGATAATCATTATAAAACGGCAAATGTCATTAGCAATTACCGTTACTTATTATAAATCTTTTTACTCAAAACATCAGTGATGGTGTTTTGAAGGTCTTTATTTACAAATCCTTACAACTTAGTTTAATCTTAGTATCTTTTCTTAATAACTAACAACACCATTTTTAATAGTGAATTTAGACATGGTTGGACCAACGATATTACTAATTTTGATAGCTTCATTAATTCTAGTAATATCATTTTCAGTTAAAGTGATATTAAGTCCTTCAACAGTTTCTTCTAACTGAACTATTTTTCTTGCACCAGTTAAAGGAATGATATCTTCACCCTTGTTATAAATCCAAGCATGTGCTAATTGAACAATAGAAATATTTTTTTCTTTTGCTATAGTAGCCATAACATCCGTTAAAGGATCTTTTTCTGTATCAAAAAGACGTCCTAGTCTTAATAAACCAAAAGCGACGACACCTATTCCCAACTCTCTAGCAACAGGTAAAATATCTTTTTCAATGCTATTATTGGTAATAGAATATTCAAGTTCTACTAAACTGATGGGGTGAACTGTATTAGCTTTTCGTAAGATTTCACTATCGACTTCTGATAGACCAATATGTTTGATGTAACCTTCTTTAATCAGGTCAGAGAGGGCACCTATTGTCTCTTCAATAGGAATACCAATATCAACTCTAGCAGGTTGATATAAATCGATATAATCAAGATTGAGATTTTTAAGGGTTGAGGTGATGTATTTTTTGACATTTTTTGGACCAACATCAACTGTATTTCCACCTGAAAAGAGATTTCCAAAAGTACCGTATTTTACGGAGATAAAAACTTTATCTCTATTTTGTCCTTTGAGAGCTTCACCTAGTAGTTTTTCATTGTGACCATCAATACCATAAAAATCACCTGTGTCAAAAAAACTAATCCCCAAATCTAAAGCTCTATGAATCGTAGCAATGCTTTCTTTTCTATCTGATGTAGGATTAGTGGACATTCTCATGGTTCCTAGTCCTAATCTTTTAAAACTAAAGTCTTTCCCTTGATAGTTATCTGAAATGATTAATTGACTATTTTCCATTTTTTTCTCCTTTGATAAGGATCCAGTACCTTGTTTACTATATTTAAGTTTCTAAAACTTTTTTTAGTTTACGATTAAAATCATAGCGACTCATCATCACGATATGTTGACAATTGGTGCATTTTATCTTGATATCAGCTCCAACTCTCACCACTTCCCAACGATTAGCTTTTTTACCTGTCGCTTTGATAATGCAGGCATGCGGTTTTTTCATTTCGACTATGGAGCCTAAGGCATACATTGTTAATCCTTTCTAGAGATAAATCTCTCTTTGTTCGCAACAAAGTGATAATTGGTTTGTTTCAATCACTTCACCATCTACTTGGACTAAATTTTCTTTAGTACTAGTAATAGTGACTTTTTTAAAAATCTTATGGTTAATGGCAGGTGTGTTTTTGTGTTTTTTGAAAAGAACTGCTAGCAAAGTCATCACATTTTTCAATAATCCTTCATCCTTAAAATAAACACAATTAATATTAGGATCAAAAGGACTAGCATCCGGCCAAACCACTATTCCTCCACCAAAATAACGACTATTAGCAAAGGATAAGAAAAAAATATCAGACAGTGTGAATTTTTCTTGTTCTGTTTCTAGAAAAACAGTAGCAGTTGGTGTACAAAACAAAGAAACAACACCATATAAAGGATAAACCAGTTTACCTAGTTTAACCTTTCCTAGTATCGTTTTTAATGGTGAATTTTCAGAAAAACTTATCACTTTGGCCGCAAAACCAAAATCAAGACTATTGATAATGATGCCATTATCATAGTTAATGACATTGATGGTCTGTTTTTGTTTTTGTTTGATTGCTGAAATAATATTATCAATATGATTAATGTTTAGTGATCTAGCAAAATCATTTCCCGAACCTGATGGATAATAAGCAAAAGGGATGTCTTTTGGTAAGTGTGATAGGACTTTTGACAAAGTCCCATCTCCTCCAATGACTAAAATGGCATCCTCTTCTTTGTTGAAAGAAGATAAGATGGCAGCAACTTGATTTTTCTCATCATCCACTTTAGTCGTAATATAAAGTTTAAAATCAATGTTGGGATAAGCGTGAGTTAATTTTTCATACTTTTCAAGAGCAGACTTGTCTCCTGAATTAGGGTTAGCTAATAAGTGTATTTTCATTAGTTAGTCGTCTTTTTCATTTTTTAGTTAGTACGTACAGGAGTGATTAATTGAATAAAATTCTCTTTGTCATCTGCAGGAAGTAGAGTGAATGGTCTTACTGGCGAAATGAAATGTATTTCAACTGTTTCACTTTTTAAAGCTTTTAAGGATTCAATCAAGTAAGTTGGGTTAAAACTGATGGTTAAATCAGAGCCAGATGATTCTAAAACATCTAATTCTTCGTTGACTTTACCAACTTCTGGTGAATTAACATGAGCGGTTACTTTTTGTGATGTGATTTCCAGTTTAACAGTACCATTTTGAGTAGCGTTAGAAACTAGAAAAGCTCTTTCCATGGCTTGTCTTAAAGCACCAGTGCTAAAGATCAAGGTTGTTTCAGATTGATTGGTTAGTAAACGATCAGTATCAGGATAATTGCCTTCTAATAGTCTGGTGTAGAAATTAATGGTATCACTTCTAAACAACATTTGACTGTCAGAAAAGAAAACTTCAATCGTTTCCACAGCATCTGAAAAAACAGAACTAAATTCACGAAGAGATTTGCTTGGAATCACAACGTCAAAGTTAGCTGATGTTTTATCAAGCGTCATTTTTCGTTGGCTAAGTCTATGTGAATCGGTAGCTACAGCCTTCAACTCATTGTTGTTGGTTAATGTGAAATGAACACCTGTTAAAATAGGACGACTTTCTTGATGGCTAGCAGCAAATGCTGTCTCACTGATTAGGGTTTTAAACAATTCTGTCTTTAAAACAAGAGGTTGAGACGTTTCCATCTCTTGTAATCTTGGATAGTGAGAAACATCTTTTCCTTTTAGGGTGATTTCAGACTTACCGCTAACAAGCAAGACTTGTTGCTGTTCAATTTCTTTAAATTCAAAAATAATATCAGGCAAACTTGATACAATATTAGTGAAAAAATTAGCTTCTAATAAGATAGCTCCAGTTTGGCTAACTAATAAACCAGCATCTTCATTGTTAGATGAGATAATGGTTTCAATCGAAATTTGACCATTAGAACCTGTTAAGGTAATGGCATCTTTATTGACTTCAATTTTAAAACTTGAAAGAATAGGAATCGCATTTTTAGAACTAATGGCTCTTTTAGTAGCATTTAAAGCTTGAAGGAAAAAAGCTTTATTGATAGAAAAATGAATCATGGAAAACTCCTTTATTTTATAAGTATTATATATAGTAATAATAATAAGGCCTGTGTATAATGAGGATAACTCATTTAATTCTTTATTTGTCTAAGGTTAGCCTATGTTGATTACCTGTGGAAAAAGTTACCAATTAATGTTGATGTTATCCACAGCTCTGTTTGATAGTATTTTTAATTGATTTAATTTCAATCATTAGATTATCATCTTGAGCTAACATATTTTTAATTTTATTGTAGGCATAAAGAACGGTAGAATGATCTCTCCCACCAAATTCCTTACCGATTTTAGGAAGGCTGTTATCAGTCATCTCTCTGACTAAAAAAATGGCGACTTGTCTTGCGAGAACAATGTTTTGATTTCGTTTGGTCGATTTGATTTCTTTAGTGGTGACACCATAAAATTTTCCAACCTGTTCTTGAATCATTTCAATCGGGATAACCTTAATAATTGGTTTTTCTTGCTTTCTAGCACGAATGGCTTCTACGACTAATTCAATGGTGATGGTTGATACTTTTTTCGTACTAGCCACTAAGTTGATGTCTTTTAAAGCCCCTTCTAACTCTCTAACGTTGGAGTCAAATTGTCCAGCAAGGTATTCAATGGTTTCTTGTGGAAAATCATAGGTATATTCTTTTATCTTTTCTTGTAAGATAGCCACACGTGTTTCAAATTCTGGAGGTGTGATGTCTTGTGTTAATCCCCAACTAAATCTAGTAACAAGACGATTTTCCAAGTCGTTTAATTGGTCAGGAGACCGATCACTTGTTAAGACAATTTGTTTATTTTTATCTCTTAGGGCATTGAAGGTGTGGAAAAACTCTTCTTGAGTACCAGGTTTTTTAGCCAGTGATTGAATATCATCGATTAATAGCACGTCTAGATTACGGAATTGATTTTTCAACTCATCAATGGTTTTTAAACGAATATGAGTCACATACTCACTGATAAATTCCTCGGTGGTTATATATTTTATTCGTGCTTTAGGATCGTTTTCAACAATAAAATTGCCAATCGCATTTAACAAATGTGTTTTTCCAAGTCCTGGACCACCCCAGATAAATAAAGGATTATAGGTAATGCCAGGTGTTTCAGCCACAGCTCTTGCAGCAGCAAACGCCCATTGACTACCTGGTCCTTGGATGAAATTATCAAAACGATATTTAGGATTTAAGTCGTTTTCAACAGGCGTTAATTCCTGTAAAGGACGTGTTGGTTGTGATAAAAAATCGTGTTGTTTAGTAGATTCTGTCCTTGTTAAAAAGTCTTCAAAAACATATTCTGCTGTTATTTCAGCATCATAGATTTCAAAACCAGCAGTTAAAATAGCTGGTTTTAAGTTTTTTTCCCAAAATAGTTTTTTATTTTTTTCTTCGATAAAGATAGTGGCTACCTTATTTTCAACCTTGATTAGTTTTGCATCGGCAATATAATAATCAAAAGCAGTTTGTCTTAATTTTTCTTGAGCTAATTCTATCAGTCTGTTCCAAAAAATCTGCTCATTGCTCATCACAGCGCCTCCTAAAAGATTGTTCAGTTCTTTCTATTTTAACACAAAAACAGAAAGAAAGCCATCAAAATAGCAAGTTAGAAGGAAAGTTATCCACAGGTGTTAATAAACTATAAACAATATTAATAACACTTATCCACAATATGTGGATAAGTGTTATTTTATTTGCTATTACTGACTTTAAAAGTATTTTTTTCTGTTGATAATTGTGATAGGAAAAAATGTTTTTTAACACCCTAGTTTAATTTGTTGATAACTCTGTTGAAATCTTCTTCTGTTGAAAAGTTTATTTTTAGATAGCCATTGCCATTTTTGTATTTTATGGCAACTGGAAGGCCAAGACTTTTTTGTAATTCTTTTTCTTTTTCAAGGATAAAGATATCGGGGCGTTTCGTTTTAGGAGATTTAGTGGCATTAACTTTTTTTTCTAATTCACGAACACTAAGAGAGTCGGTTTGAATTTTTTCAAACCAATAAAATTGCTTGTCTTTTGATTTAATGCCAACTAGTAACCTTGCATGACCTTGAGAAATGACTCCTTCTTCTACTGCTGTAATGATTTCTTGTGGGAGATTTAAGAGACGTAAAATATTAGTGATATAAGGACGAGATTTTCCCATATATAAAGCTAATTCATCATGTGTGAGTTGTTGTTGATTGATAACATTTTGATAAGCTTTTGCTTCTTCAATAGGGTTTAAATCAGAACGCTGAAGATTTTCGATAATGGCTTGTTTAATGCTATCTTCGTCACTAATTGGTTTAATAATAGCTGGAATTGTTTCTAGACCTGCTAATTTAGACGCCCTTAAGCGTCTTTCTCCAGCAATTAATTCATAACCTAATATATCAGATTTTCTGACGATAATTGGCTGAATAAGGCCATTTTCCTTGATTGATAAGCTCAATTCCTCAAGAGCTTGTTGATCAAAATGAATTCTTGGTTGGTAGGGATTTTTGTGAACATCTTTTATTGGAACTAATTTTAATATTTCTTTCATTTTTTCTCTCAAAACTACTAAAAACCCCTAGAAATAGGGGTAATAGCTAAATTATTCATTTCCTTGTAAATCTTCTGTTGTTTTTGTTAGTTGAATTGTTTCTGTCATTTTCTTTTGACCACGATAGAAAGTTACTTCGATGCTATCGTTAATTTGATGTTTATAAAGAACACTTTGTAAATCACTCGTTGTTTCAATTGTTTCTTTATCAATTGCAACAATAACATCATTTTTTTCCAAGACACCATCTGCTGGCATGCCTTCTTGGGTTGAAATAACGACAACACCACTAAGAACGGAATCAGGAATATCTAATTTACTAAATGATGACGTTGGGATTTCATTTAGACTAGCCATTGAGATACCAAGAGCTGGTCTATTAACAGAGCCATTTGCTTCTAATTGATTAATAATAGAAACGACATCGTTTGATGGAATGGCAAATCCCATACCTTCGACAGCAACACTGTTAGTGTAATCGCCACTGACAGTAATTTTACTAGAGTTGATACCGATGACTTGACCTTGAATGTTGATAAGTGGTCCGCCTGAATTTCCAGGGTTTATCGCAGCATCTGTTTGGATAGCATTTGTGGAAATAATTTCCCCATTTTCATTTCGTGATGTGACAGTGCGACTAAGACTTGAGACAATTCCTTCGGTAACAGAATTAGCATACTCACTTCCTAGAGGGCTACCAATAGCGATAGCAGGTTCACCGACATTGAGATTGTCTGAATTGGCAAATTCGGCAACAACATCAACGTTTTCTGAAGGGATTTTCACCACAGCTAAGTCAGAATAAGTATCAGCTCCAACAAGTTCACCAACAACTTTACTACCGTTACTTAGCAAGATTTCAATTTTTTGAGCCCCGCTAATAACATGATTATTGGTCACTAAGTAGGCATCTTTACCATCTTTTTTGTAGATAACGCCTGACCCTTCACTAAAGACAGTGAGTCCTGAATCATCAACATAACGATCTTCATTTTCAGATGTAAAGTAATCATAATAATTAAAGTCATTTTGATTTTCTTGGTAGTTAATAACAGAAACAACGGTATTTTGAATTGTTTTAACAGCTTCAGTTGTTGACGTTGCTGTATTATAATTGGTGTTGCTTGTTTTAACCTGAGAGACAGGTGTGGTATTAGAAAATAAGTTTCCACCATTCATTTGTAAGACGAAAAAGGTGGCCACAAAACCTCCTAGGAAACCAAATATGATAATAACTAAGAAATTAATAATTTTTTTGAAAAAGCTAGATTTTTTTTTCACTGGTATGACCTCCGAAACTTTTTTAACATTCTAAGAGAGTTTGCTTAATTATACCTTAAATCACAGTAAAAAGAAAGTAATCCACAGGTTGTTGAAAACTTTTTGAAAAGGATGAAAACTGATAAAACCTAGCATTGAAATGACGGTACCCTTCTAAAAGTTATGCTATAATGTGATTATGAAAATTAAATTATTAGTGGTTGGGAAACTAAAAGAAAAATACCTTAAAGAAGGCATTGCAGAGTACGTAAAGCGTTTAGGACGCTTTACCAAGGTTGAAATCATTGAGGTTTCAGATGAAAAAACACCAGACCAGGCTAGTCAAGCTGAAAATGATAAAATTTTAGAAAAAGAAGAGCAACGCTTGGCAAGTAAAATTGGTGAAAGAGATTATGTTATTGCGCTTGCTATAGAAGGAAAACAAGTCTCCTCAGAAGAGTTGAGTCATAAACTCTCACAAATCACACTTAACGGCTATTCTACGATTACTTTTATTATCGGTGGTAGTCTTGGTTTGAGTGATTATTTGAAAAAAAGGGCTAATTTACTAGTCAGTTTTGGAAAAATCACACTCCCTCATCAACTAATACGTTTAGTGTTAGTTGAACAAATTTATCGTTCTTTTATGATTCAACAAGGTAGTCCTTATCATAAATAAAAGCTCTTGGTAAAAACCAAGAGCTTTTATTTAAAGTATGATCTCAGCAGGATTCGAACCTGCGACCGTTCGCTTAGAAGGCGAATGCTCTATCCAGCTGAGCTATGAGACCATTTCAACCATTTCATTCTATCAAAAAACCTATCTATTTGTCAATAAGAAGATGACAAATCAATACTTTCAGTAAAAAAGATCACATATTTTGAAAAAAAGGTAGACAAAACGGAATTATTTGATATAATATTGAGAGTGTCAAAGAAAAATCTTATGACTTTTGGTCCGTTGGTCAAGGGGTTAAGACACCGCCTTTTCACGGCGGTAACACGGGTTCGAATCCCGTACGGACTATTTTTAGCTTTACTCTAATGAGTTATATTCCGGCATAGCTCAGTTGGTAGTAGCGCATGACTGTTAATCATGATGTCGTAGGTTCGAGTCCTACTGCCGGAGTGATAAGACTTATCCTAAGTTTTCTTAGGATTTTTTTATTTCTAAATAATAGAAGAGCCCTCTGAAAATTCAGAGGGCTTTTGTTTATTGCCAAAGGGCTTTTACTTTTTCTTGGATTTCTTGATTTTCTAAGAAGTCGTCATAGGTTTCATCAATGCGGTCGATGACACCATTTTTTGAAATGATAACAATATGGTTGGCGAGTGTTTGAATAAACTCATGGTCATGACTAGCAAAAATAATGTTTTCTTTAAATTTTTTCAAACCATCATTAAGGCTTGAAATTGACTCCAAATCTAAATGGTTAGTTGGATCATCAAGAACAAGAACATTTGATTTCAATAACATCAATTTAGACAACATGACACGAACTTTTTCACCACCAGAAAGGACATTAACAGGCTTGTTAACTTCTTCTCCGCTAAAGAGCATGCGTCCTAAGAAACCTCTAAGGAAAGTATTGTCGTCTTCTTCCTTACTAGCGAATTGGCGGAGCCAATCTAAAATAGAGTCTTTACTTTCAAACTCACGGGAATTATCTTTTGGTAGGTAGCTACGGCTGGTTGTAATTCCCCATTTAATGGTTCCTTCATAGTCAATGTCTCCCATTAAAGCACGAATAAGTGCAGTTGTTTGAATATCATTTTGACCAATAATAGCTGTTTTATCACCAGGATAAAGAATAAAACTAATATTATCTAAGATGACTTCTCCATCAATAGTGACTTTTAAGTTTTCGACCGTTAATAATTCTTTTCCAGTTTCACGTTCAGATTTGAAATTAATGAAGGGGTATTTACGGCTAGAAGGAACAATTTCTTCCAATTCAATTTTTTCAAGCATTTTTTTACGTGACGTTGCTTGTTTGGATTTAGAAGCATTGGCTGAGAATCTGGCTACGAATTCTTTTAATTCTTTGATTTTTTCTTCTGCCTTAGCATTACGGTCTGATTGTAGACGAAGGGCTAATTCACTTGATTCTTTCCAGAAATCATAATTCCCCACAAAGATTTTGATTTTTCCAAAATCAAGATCGGCCATGTGAGTACACACTTTATTTAAAAAGTGACGGTCATGGGAAACAACAATAACGGTATTTTCAAAATCAATTAAGAAATCTTCCAACCAACTGATGGATTGAATATCAAGACCGTTAGTAGGCTCATCAAGTAAAAGCACATCTGGTTTACCAAATAAAGCTTTGGCTAGTAAGACTTTCACCTTATCACCATTAGTTAACTCACTCAAATTAAGATAGTGTAATTCTTCAGGAATATTAAGGTTTTGGAGTAGTTGAGCAGCTTCACTTTCAGCTTCCCATCCCCCTAATTCTGCAAAATCACTTTCTAATTCTGCAGCACGAACCCCATCTTCTTCAGAAAAATCTGGTTTCATATAGATATCATCTTTTTCTTTCATGATGCGATAGAGCTCTTCATTTCCCATAATCACAACATCAATAGCTCTAATATCTTCATAGTCATAATGATTTTGACGAAGAACAGAGAGGCGTTCATCTGGTCCAAGTGAGACACTTCCAGTGGTTGGTTCGATATCACCAGCTAGTATTTTCAAAAACGTTGACTTTCCTGCACCATTGGCCCCAATTAAGCCATAAGTATTTCCTGCAGTAAATTTGATGTTGACCTCATCAAAAAGTTTACGGTCACTAAATCTAAGGGATACATCTGAAACTGTAAGCAATTTTCTACCTCATTATCTCTTTCTTGTTTTCTTCATTCTACACAAAAATTAGTTGTTTTTCAACGATTATAGGGAATGATTACATTGGGTATAAAACATCCTCATCCATTGTATGGTGATCTTTTGTCAAACTAAACCCTCTTCCCATAACTTGAGAGGCTGGCATGATGATAACGAAAGCAGCTTCATCAATGTTTTGGATTTCTTTTTGTAATCTAGGAATCTCATTGGTTGAAAGAGTGGTCATAATCATGTGTCGTTGTTGACCGGTAAAACCACCAGTGATAGGAATTTCTGTTACCCCACGTTCAATTGTTTTTGTGATTAATTCTTTGATTTGTTCTTGTTTACGTGAAATAATCATCACGTTCTTAGAAGCTTTTAGACCAGAAAGCATAATGTTTATGACATAGCCAATCGTAATGAGTGAAATAATTGAAAACATCACAGTATCAGCATCAAAGGCGATTAAACCAATAATAACCACAATACCATCAACAATTGTCATAACAACTCCTAAAGAAAGAGAAGAATAATTGTAAATGATTTGTGTAATGATACTTGTTCCACCAGTAGAAGAATTTCCTAAAAAGACAATACCAAGACCAATTCCCATAATGACACCACCAAATATAGAGGCTAAAAGAGGGTTGTGAGTAATTGTTGGCAGTTTTTCTGTTAAACTGATAAAAACCGGGAAGATGAGAGAGCCATAGACTGTTTTTAAAAAGGTTGCTTTGCCTAGAAAAAAGTAACACAAGGCTAAAAGTGGAATATTGGCAACCATGACAAAAACACCTGGGGACCAACCAAATAATTCATTGGTGGCAATAGATAAACCTCCTAGTCCTCCAGAAACAATACGGTTTTCTAAAAACATGGCGTTAATACCAATGGCAGCGATAAAAGCACCAACGGTAACAAATAATAAATCACGAATTCTATTTTTCATTGCTAGTTCCTTTCAAAAGAGTGACAAAGTCTATTATCCTATTTAAGAAGCACAACGTCAAGATATATGTTATAATTTTATTAATTTATATCAAAGGAGTTTAAAATGGGAAAACCTATTATTCTGACAGGAGACCGACCAACAGGTAAATTACATGTTGGGCATTACGTTGGTAGTGTTAAAAATCGTGTGCTTCTACAAAATGAAAATAAATATGACATGTTTATCTTTTTAGCTGATCAACAAGCACTGACTGATAATGCTAAAAATCCAGAAAAAATTATTGAATCTGTTGGAGAAGTGGCTCTAGATTATTTAGCAGTAGGATTAGACCCTAAAAAAGCAACCATTTTTCTTCAAAGTCAAATTCCAGAATTAGCAGAATTAACCGTTTATTACATGAATTTGGTTTCTGTAGCACGTTTACAAAGAAATCCAACCGTTAAAACTGAGATCGCACAAAAAGGTTTTGGCGAAAGCATTCCGACGGGTTTTTTAGTCTATCCGATTTCTCAAGCTGCTGATATTACTGCCTTTAAAGCCAATCTTGTTCCTGCTGGTTCTGACCAAAAACCAATGATTGAACAAACAAGAGAAATTGTTCGCTCTTTTAACCATACTTACAAAACCGATGTTTTGGTAGAACCAGAAGGTCTTTTTCCAGAAAAGGAAGCTGCTGGACGTTTACCTGGGTTAGATGGTAATGCTAAAATGTCAAAATCACTCAATAACGGTATTTATTTAGCGGATGACCCAGACACGCTTAAGAAAAAAATTATGAGCATGTATACTGATCCTAATCATATTCGAGTGGAAGATCCAGGTCAAGTAGAAGGCAATATGGTCTTTCATTATTTAGATGTCTTTGGTAAAAAAGAAGATCAAGCAGAAATTGAACGCATGAAAGAACAGTATCAAAAAGGTGGTCTAGGTGATGTGAAAACAAAACGATTCCTTTTAGATATTATGGAAAGAGAATTAGCACCAATAAGAAATAGACGTCTGGAATTTGCTAAAGATATGGGTGAAGTTTATCGTATGTTGGAAAAAGGCAGTGAAAAAGCGCGTGAAAAAGCAGCGCAAACTTTATCTGAAGTAAAATCAGCTATGGGAATCAACTATTTTAATAAGTTATAGAAAAGATAACATTTTTCAGTTTAAATTGATTGACAAATTATCTTAGCATGATATGATAGTAACAATCCATTTTAAGCATTACTACATTTAGAAAAGAGGAGTTGAACCATGTCAAATTGGGAAAAGAAATTTTTAAAAAAAGGATACACTTTTGATGATGTTTTATTAATTCCAGCAGAAAGCCATGTACTGCCAAATGAAGTCAGTATGAAAACAACACTTGCACCCAATTTAACATTGAACATTCCTATTATTACAGCGGCAATGGACACTGTTACTGAAAGCCAAATGGCAATTGCGGTAGCGCGTGCAGGTGGCTTGGGTGTTATTCATAAAAACATGAGTATCGAGCAACAAGCAGAAGAAATTAGAAAAGTAAAACGTTCAGAAAATGGTGTTATTATTGATCCATTCTTCTTAACACCAGAACACACCATTGCAGAAGCTGATGAGTTGATGGGAAGATACCGTATAAGCGGTGTTCCTATCGTTGAAACCTTAGAAAATCGTAAATTAGTTGGCATTTTAACCAACCGTGACTTACGTTTTATTTCAAACTTTGATCAACCTATTTCTAATCATATGACAAGCGAAAATCTTGTCACTGCTCCAATCGGAACAGACTTAGAAACAGCAGAAAAGATTCTTCAAGAACATCGTATTGAAAAATTACCACTTGTTGATGATAACGGCCGTCTATCAGGCTTAATTACAATTAAAGATATTGAAAAAGTGATAGAATTTCCAAATGCTGCTAAAGATGAATTTGGTCGATTATTAGTAGCAGGTGCAGTTGGTGTCACTTCTGATACTTTTGAAAGAGCAGAAGCTTTATTTGAAAAAGGAGCAGATGCGATTGTTATTGATACTGCACATGGTCACTCTGCGGGTGTTCTTAGAAAAATCGCAGAAATTAGAAAACATTTTCCAGATAAAACTCTAATTGCAGGAAATATTGCTACAGCAGAAGGTGCGCGTGCTTTATTTGAAGCAGGTGTTGATGTGGTTAAAGTCGGTATTGGACCAGGTTCAATTTGTACGACTCGTGTTGTTGCTGGAGTAGGTGTTCCGCAAATTACTGCTATCTATGATGCTGCTAGTGTTGCTAGAGAATATGGAAAAACCATTATTGCTGATGGTGGTATAAAATATTCTGGAGATATTGTTAAGGCATTAGCTGCTGGTGGTGATGCAGTGATGTTAGGATCACTCTTTGCTGGAACAGACGAAGCACCTGGTGAAACAGAAATTTTCCAAGGCCGTAAATTTAAAACATACCGTGGTATGGGAAGTATTGCAGCAATGAAAAAAGGGTCTAGTGATCGTTATTTCCAAGGGGCTGTTAATGAAGCCAACAAGCTTGTTCCAGAAGGTATTGAAGGACGTGTTGCTTATAAAGGCGCAGCAGCTGATATCATTTTCCAAATGCTAGGTGGAGTAAAATCTGGTATGGGTTATGTAGGTGCAGCTGATTTAGCAGACTTACATGAAAAAGCACAATTTATTGAGATGACTGGTGCAGGCTTAATAGAAAGTCACCCTCATGATGTACAAATTACTAATGAGGCACCAAACTATTCTGTCAAGTAAAATAATTAGTGACTAAATGGCACCACTATCAGTCTTTGGTAGTGGTGTCTCTTAATTTATATGTTTACATAGTTGTAAATTTAATTTACAACTATGTAAAGTTTTTGTAAAGGAGAGAAATGGAAGGAATATTATTTGCCCTCGTTCCTATGTTTGCTTGGGGAAGCATTGGTTTTGTTAGTAATAAAATTGGGGGAACAGCCAACCAACAAACCTTTGGAATGACAATTGGTTCTCTGTTTTTTGGAATCGTTGTTTATTTAATCGCTAAACCCGAATTATCTATTCAACTATGGGTGTTTGGAATCATAGGTGGTATTCTTTGGTCATTAGGTCAAAATCGGCAGTTCACTGCAATGAAACATATGGGAGTTTCTGTTGCCAACCCATTGTCAAGTGGTAGTCAACTTGTTTTTGGTAGTTTAATTGGTGCTTTTATCTTTCATGAATGGACCACTAGTGTTCATTTTTCATTAGGTGGCTTAGCTCTACTTTTTCTAGTCATTGGCTTTTATTTTTTAAGTAAAGTTGACCCTTCTAGAAAAGAAAAAGAAAGCAAGTTAACTAATTTTAATAAAGGTTTTATTGCTCTTGCTTTTTCAACGTTCGGCTATCTTTCTTATGCTATTTTATTCAATAATATTATGGCATTTGATGTTTTATCTGTTATTTTACCTATGGCTGTTGGGATGATTATTGGTTCAAGTTTATTTATGAAATTTCAGCTTGATTTCTCTCCATTGGTATTAAAAAATTCACTTGTTGGATTCATGTGGGGATTTGGTAATCTTTTCATGTTGTTGGCTGCTTCTTCTGCTGGTTTAGCTATTGCTTTTAGTTTTTCACAATTAGGTGCTATTATTTCAATTATTGGTGGTATTGTTTTCCTTGGTGAAAAGAAAACCAAGAAAGAAATGAAGTGGGTTCTTATTGGTATATTTTGTTTTTTAGTCGGAGCCACTTTATTAGGTATTGTCAAGTCATACTAAAAAGCAGTTCATTAACGAACTGCTTTTTTTTGTTTAATCTCACCACTTTCGATAAGAAATAGTTGGATATCATCAGGAATTTGATGAAGATGATCTAGACTTGTTGTCGTGATAAATGTTTGAACACTCTTATGAATGTTTTCTAATAATTTAAGTTGACGATGGTTGTCAAGTTCACTCATAACATCATCTAAAAGTAAAATAGGGTAATCATTTATCGTTTCTTTAATCAGATCTATTTCTGCCAATTTTAAAGATAATATAAGGCTTCGATGTTGCCCTTGACTACCAAAGTTAGCCTCTATATTATTAATCGAAAACAAAATATCATCTCTATGTGGGCCGATACTAGTATTCTTTTTAAATAAATCTCTGTCAAGCTGTTTTTTTAATTGCTTACGAAAGGCTTCTTCAACAGTGTTTTCATCTGTAAACTTGACAGAAGATTGATAAGACATTGACAGGTGTTCTTGTTGATTAGAAATCTGTAAATGATGTTGATTGGCTTTGGTTGCCAATTTTTTAATAAATGATAGTCGTTGACGGATAACTTGACTTCCATAAGTTATCAATTGTTCGTCTAGAACACTCAAAAAGACAGGATCAATTTTAGCCGTTGTTTTGAGATAACTATTACGTTGTTTTAAAACATGGTTGTAATTTGATAAATCTGTTAAATACAGAGGTTTAATTTGTCCAAGATCGATATCGATGAATTTTCTTCTTAGACTTGGTGAACCTTTAATCAGTTGTAAATCCTCAGGTGCAAATAAGACAACAGGAAGGTGACCAATATAATCAGATAATTTTGATTGCTTTAAATGATTAACTTTTGTGATTCGGCCCTTTTCTGACAAGCTAATATCAAGTGTTAACTTTCCTTGTAGGCGATTGACATTACCAGAAACGTTTAATTGATTTTGTGAAAATGCAATTAACTCTTTATCAGACTTAGCGCGATGACTTCTTGTCAATGAGAGAAAATAAATGGCTTCAATGAGATTGGTCTTGCCCTGTGCGTTTTTACCTACGAAAACGTTAAGATGAGGTGAAAAATCGAGGTTAGCATTGGTGTAATTTCGAAAATTTAGAAGTTTCAATGATTCAAGTTGCATAGTTAGGTTCCTGGAAAACGAATAGCTGTTTTCTGTTTTTTATTTTCCTTGTTAAGTTCTTTAATTTTTTTTGCCAGGCGTTCTTTTTCAATGAGATCTTTTTGGTACTCGTTCATCTCATCATCACTAGGTGATGAGATTGAAATACTGGTATTAATGCCAGGGATTTCTATTATATCTCCTCTAAATAATTTTTTCCCGCGGCGATTTTCTTCAGTACCATTTAATAAAACAGTATGCTGCGCTAAAAATTGTTTAATCGCTCCGCCAGTTTGAATAATCCCTTGATCTTTTAATAAAGACTGTAAAGTAATGTAGTCGTCAAATAATTTGTAATCCATGATTTTCACCTTTCTATTCATATATTATAGCACAAAAGAGACTGAAAACGGTTGTTTCTATTTTTTAATTATTAAAAAATGGTTTACATAGTTGTAAAGGTCTTTTAAACTTGAAAACATATTTTTATTTGTTTTATTATCCCTTGTTAAAATCATTTTTAATAAGAGATTTTACGGATGATTATATTGTTATAAAGTGTTATAATGAGTGTTAATAAATGACTTTTAAAGGAAAATACATGAAAATAACAGATGGTGTAACACTACATTTTATAAAAACCAATCAGTTTAAGACCAATCATCTCACCTTTCGTTTTTCAAGTCAGTTAAACAAGAAAAATATGGCTAGTCGTTTTTTAGTTGCCAAAATGATTGAGATGGCGAGTGCTAACTTTCCCAATGCTACAAAGATGAGAGAAAAATTAGCAGATTTGCACGGGGCAACTCTCAACACATCAGTTTGGACGAAAGGTCTGGTTCATATTATCGATATTGATATTACTTTTTTACCAGACCGTTTTTTGCTGTCTGAAGAATCTGTTTTAGAAGATATTATTCAATTTCTATCGCAATTACTATTTGAACCCTTGATTACCGTAGAACAATTTGAGTTAAAATCCTTTGAGGTCGTCAAACAAAATGCTATTCGTCAGTTAGAATTTGATTTAGAGGATTCTTTTTATTATAGCGAGTTAGCACTTGATTCTATTTTTTTTGAAAAAGAAGAGCTTCAATTATCTCAAAGTGGCTCAAAAGAGATGTTAGAAAAAGAAAATGCTTTTACAACCTATCAAGAATTTAAACGAATGTTAAGTGATGATAACATTGATATTTTTTTACTAGGTCGCTTTGATGATGTTAAAGCAACTAATTTGTTTAATCAATTTCCTTTAAAAAATCGATTCAACAATCTCTCTTTTTTCCATCAACAAAAAGCTTCAAATATTACCAATGAAAAGATTGAAGAAAGAGATACTAGCCAGTCTATTTTACAAATTGGTTATTCTTTTTCAAAACCAAACAATTTTAGAGACAATTCGTCACTACTTCTTTTAAATAGCATGCTAGGAGCTTTTTCGCATTCAAAATTATTTACCGAAATTAGACAAAAAGAGGGGTTGACCTATAGTATCGGTAGTGAGTTAGACCTTTTTTTGGGAGCCTTATATATATATGCAGCAATTGATAGTCATCAAAGAAATAAAGTGATGGCAATGATTAATCGCCAGTTAAATTTAATTAAACTAGGTAGATTTTCACAGGCTTTTTTAAATCAAACTAAGGAATTTTTAATCACTCAAAGAAAAATTGTATCCGACAACCCCAAGATGTTAATTGAAGAATGTTACAATCAAATTTTACCAGAAGCTTTCCAAGATCTGTCAACATTTATTGACAGTGTTAACAGTATTCGTAAAGAAGATATTCTGGAAGTTTCTAGCACAATAAAAATGAAATCAGTTTATTTTATGAGAGGAACTTCATCATGAGTGATTTAAAAAAAATAGCTTATAGTAATATTGATGAAGATATTTTCTTCTCAGAATTTTCAAGTGGTTTACGCTTGTATTTAATACCAAAAAAAGATTTTCAAGAAGTTTATGCTATGATGACTTGTCATTTTGGTTCTATTGACAACCACTTTACAGTGAATGACAAGAAAAAAGATTTTCCCCTGGGTATAGCTCATTTTTTGGAACATCAACTTTTTGATAATGGGAGTCAAGAAGATATAGCTCAGCAATTTTCTAAGTTAGGTTCTGAGAGTAATGCCTTTACTGGTTTTGAAAAAACACACTATTATTTTTCAGGCAGCAACAATCTTTTAGCTTCACTTGATTTGTTGTTGACACTTGTTAGCAAGCATACCTTTACAGATGAGTCAATTAAAAAAGAAAAAGAGATTATCAAAAAAGAAATAGCTCTTTATCAAGATGATCCTGATAATCGTCTTTATGAAGGTGTTTTAAAAAATATGTATCCCAACACAGCCTTAGCTGAAGATATTGTTGGAACAAACCACAGTATCGAAAAAATTACTGTAAAGCATCTTCAAGATTGTTTTTCCTTTTTTTATCACCCCTCTCATTTAGAGTTGGTTGTCATAGGTGATTTTGATATTAATGAGGTTTACAGTAGTATATCAACTGCTCAAAAAAAATGGGCGATTGATAAAAAACAAACGATTGACAGATTGCCTCTTTCTTTACAGCCAGTGGTTAAAAAAAGTTCTATCATGATGCCGATTTCTATTTCAAAATTAGCTATTGGTATAAGGAAAACTGTTCCCGATAAGATTTTTTCAATGAAAGAAAAAATTAAAATTGATTTGTTTTTTTCTCTTCTGTTTGGTTGGACTTCTAAAGACTATCAGACGTGGTATGATAAAGGAATGATAGACGATTCTTTTTCTATTGAGACCACACTATCTAATCGTTATCAATTTGTTGTTATTTCACTTGATACAAATCATCCTATAGCGATGTCTAGTCATATTAAAAAGAAAATAAAAATGGTTTCTTCTAAAACCGATTTTACAAGTCAACAACTTGATCGGCTAAAAAAGGAAAGATATGGCGAATTTATTAGAAGTTTAGATGCATTAGATGTTTTAACACAACAACTATTTGAAGCTGATGATTCTTTTTATTTTGATTATCCTGATGTTTTAATGTCAATTGGTTTAAATGAGGTTATTGAAGCAGGACAAGAATTTTTAAATCAATCTGAATTAACAGAATTTATGATATTCCCAAAATAGTTAAAAATATTGATTTTAATTTGATATAATAGATGTATTAGAGAAAGGTTGGAATAAATTATGATGCAAAAAAGTATAGGCGACCTTCTAACAGAGGCTCGTGTCAAAAAAGGTTTGCAATTGGTTGACATTGCTAAAGATTTAGATATTGATGCACAGTATTTATTAATCATGGAATTGAGCCAGTTCAGTTTAATCCCGTCAGATCGCTTAGAAGAGTATCTAACACGTTATGCTACTGCTGTTGATTTGGATGGAAAATCATTATTAAATAAGTATTACAATAAAGAAGAAATTGATGACACCATCTCTGAATTACCTGCAGAAGAAACGATTCAAACAACTACTGAGTTGTCAAGTGAGGAACCTGTAGCAGGTATTCCTGTTGAAACAATTGATGTCAATGGTAACGATTTATCAGAAGAAGATAACTCTTCTGCTGTTGAAAGTGAAGCTATATATACTATTTTTAGAGATAGTCTTAATAATCAGGTTCAAGACAATCACGATCAAAGAAATAATCACATGGAGGAAAATAATCCTATTGAAGAAACAGTTATACCTTTGATTGTCGAAGAAGAACCTTCTACACCTTTGATTGAAGAAGATTCTTTTGAAAATGATAAATTAAGCAATCAAGATACAATGATTGCCCCTCCTGTGCTTTCAAAAACATCAGACGATGAAACAGCAAAAACCAAGGTTTCATCAGAATCAAGAAGAAGATATCGTTCTAAAAATCAGCGAGAAGCGAAAAAACAATCTGGTTCTTTCTTGCCTATCGTTTTACTAAGTCTTTTGGCTATCGGAATTGTTGTTTTTATTGGTTATTTTGTCATCAATCAAGTACATATTCCGTTTCTAAGCACTGATAACAATCCATCAACCAGTGTTTCTGAAACAAGTTCTAGCGAGACAATAGAAACAAATGAACAAGCAACGACAACAGAAGCAAGCAACGAACCAACAAATAGCTCTACTCAAACCAACTTAGTTGTAACTGGTGGAGGAGACTCGTTAAGTGTTAATGTTACCAATGGAACAAGACCTGTTGAAGTGGTTATTTCCTTAGATGGTGTTGAGAGTAGTTGGGTTTCTCTCACTAATTCATCGTTAGGTGAAGGTGGGATTTTGCTTGATGCTCAAAACACTAGTTATACCACAACTTTAACAGAAGGTGCTACTTCTGCTGAATTAACTCTTGGAATTAGTCGAGGGGTTAGAGTCACTGTTAATGGCGAACAGCTTGACACTTCTCTTTTAGAAGGAAGTCCAAGTTATATTACTTTTACGATTGAATAAGAGGAAAAAATGATAAAAAAAGAAAACCTCCCAAATTTATTAACGCTAGCACGTATTTTTGTAATTCCTTTGTTTGTAGTGTTAGCAAGCTTTCCAACTAGTATTTTATCACATAGAATTGCTGCTATTATCTTTGCTTTAGCTAGTTTGACTGATTATTTTGATGGTTATTTGGCAAGGAAGTGGAAAGTTGTGACAAATTTTGGGAAATTTGCTGATCCTATGGCTGATAAAATATTGGTTATGAGTGCCTTTATTATGTTGGTGGGATTACAATTAGTACCCGCATGGGTAGCTGCTGTTATTATCTGTCGTGAACTAGCAGTCACAGGTTTACGTTTGTTGTTAATAGAAAACGGTGGTAGTGTTTTAGCTGCTGCTCTTCCAGGAAAAATTAAAACAGCGACACAAATGCTAGCTATTATCTTTTTATTAAGCCACTTTGTGTTTTTGGGAACAATATTCTTATATATTTCTCTCATATTTACCATCTATTCGGGATATGATTACTTTAAAGGAGCGAGTTTCCTATTTAAGGATACATTTAAATAATAATGACTAATATAATTGAAGTAAAAAATGTGACATTTAGATATGATAAAGAACAAGAAAATCTAACATTAAATAATGTATCGTTTCACGTGAAACATGGTGAATGGCTTTCTATTATTGGTCATAACGGTAGTGGGAAATCAACCATGGTAAGATTGATTGATGGCTTATTAGAGGCTGAATCTGGTGATATTTTTGTGTTAAATCAAAAATTAACTGAAGAGAATATTTGGGATATCAGACAAAAAATAGGAATGGTTTTTCAAAATCCTGACAACCAATTTGTTGGTTCTACCGTGGAAGATGATGTTGCTTTTTCACTTGAAAACAAGGGGGTTTCCCACGATGAAATGAAACAACGTGTTGAAGAAGCTCTTCATTTAGTCGGTATGAGTGAATTTAAAACTAAAGAACCAGCCAGATTGTCTGGAGGTCAAAAACAACGTGTAGCCATTGCTGGTGCTGTTGCCATGAGACCAGAAATCATTATTTTAGATGAAGCAACCAGTATGTTAGACCCAAAAGGCCGTCTAGAGTTAATCAAAACAATCAAAAATATCAGAGATCAATATGGTGTCACTGTTATTTCTATCACTCATGATTTAGAAGAAGTTGCCCTAAGTGACCGTGTTCTTGTGATGAAGCAAGGACAAATAGAGTCAACAGCAACACCAAGAGAATTATTTGCTAGAGGAGAAGAATTACTAACACTTGGATTAGATATTCCCTTCACTTCTTCTCTTGTCAAAGCCCTAAAATTAGAGGGGTTCAAGTGCCAAGATGCCTATTATACAGAAAAGGAGTTAGAAGACTACCTATGGGAATCACTCTCCAAAATGTAAATTTTACTTATCAAGAAGGAACCCCTTTTGAAGGAAGGGCTCTTTTTGATGTCAATTTAACCATTGAAAATCAACGATTTACAGCTGTTATTGGTCATACTGGTAGTGGCAAATCAACCATTATGCAATTATTGAATGGTTTACACGTTCCAACCGAAGGTGTGGTTATTGTTGATGATACAACCATATCACCAGACTCTAAGACAAAAGATATTAAGTCCGTTCGAAAAAGAGTTGGTTTAGTTTTTCAATTCCCAGAAAGTCAGTTGTTTGAAGAAACTGTTTTAAAAGATGTTGCTTTTGGTCCACAAAACTTTGGAGTTTCACAAGAAAAAGCTGAGGAGATTGCTAAAGAAAAACTAGAATTAGTTGGCCTTTCTGAAGAGCTATTCGAAAAAAACCCTTTTGAGCTATCTGGCGGACAAATGAGACGGGTTGCAATTGCAGGTATTTTAGCCATGGAACCTAATGTTCTTGTTTTGGATGAACCAACCGCAGGTCTTGATCCAAAGGGTCGACGCGAATTAATGACTTTGTTTAAACAATTACATGAATCGGGTATGTCAATTGTTTTAGTCACTCACTTAATGGATGACGTTGCTAATTTTGCTGATTATGTTTACGTACTACAAGAAGGAAAAATTGTTTTAAAAGGTAAACCAACAGATGTTTTTCAACAAGTGGATTTTCTAGAAGATATCCAATTAGGTGTCCCTAAAATCACCAAATTTTCCCAAAATTTGATGAAAAGAGGTCTTAATCTTGAAAAACTACCAATCACGATAGAGGAATTTGTGGAGGTAGTAACAAATGGATAAACTTATTTTAGGACGCTACATTCCTGGAAATTCAATTGTTCATCAATTGGATCCAAGAAGTAAACTGCTAGCTATGTTTCTATTTATCTCAATTATTTTTTGGGCAAATAATGTGATTACCAATGTTATTCTTTTTAGCTTTACATTAGTAGCTATTTTACTTTCAAAAGTTAACATAGGATTTTTTATCAGAGGTGTGAGACCAATGATAGGACTCATCTTGTTTACTACTTTTTTTCAAATGTTTTTCATTCAAGGTGGTAATATAATTTTTGAGTTTGGCTTTCTAAAAATCACAGACTATAGTTTAGGACAAGCTGCAATGATTTTTGTAAGATTTGTACTAATCATTTTTTTCTCAACCCTCTTAACCCTAACGACAACACCTCTCAGTTTATCAGATGCTGTTGAATCTTTATTAACACCTTTAAAACCTTTTAAAGTACCGGTTCATGAAATTGGTTTGATGCTATCATTAAGTTTGAGATTTGTTCCAACATTAATGGATGATACAACAAGAATTATGAACGCACAAAGAGCAAGAGGGGTTGATTTTGGAGAAGGCAATATTGTTCAAAAAGTAAAGTCAATTATCCCTATTTTAATCCCATTATTTGCTTCTAGTTTAAAAAGAGCAGATGCTTTAGCAACTGCTATGGAGTCAAGAGGCTATCAAGGTGGTGAAGGAAGAACAAAATACCGTCTTCTACACTGGCGTTTAAAAGACACACTCCTAATGATTACTTTACTAGGATTGACAATAGCACTTTTCTTGTTAAAATCCACTTAATCTTAAATGATTAAATTTGTTGACACGGTTTGACATAGTTGACAATTATCTAAAAATAGAATATGATAAATTATGAATAAAAAAATAAAGAATTACTTATTTTTCAACTATTTACAATAATGCAAAATAGATTAATTAACGTTATTGTCAATAAAGTAAACTGTAAACTTTAGACTTTTATTCATAATTTTTTGGAAACCTTTTTTTAATCAAACTGTAACATAAAAAAGGTAAGATAAGATGTATTCTAAAAAAGGAGACAAACTTCGTGTATAGTAGAAGTAAGATAAATATGTTAAAACGTAGAAGAAAGGTGCTACAATTGGTGATGCTTTCTATAGTTGTTAGCTTGACAGCTATATTTACAAGTAGACCTGTAAACACTGATTCTTATTCGGTTAAAACAGAAGTTAAAAAAGAAAAACTTCTATCTGTTAGTGATTTCGAAAAGAAAAAATTAAAACAGACTTTAACTTCTAAAGCTAATATTAAAAAAGCAAATGAGACAACAACAACGACTGTTGAAACAACTGAGGAGACAACGACTCAGGTATCTACAGTTGAAGAAACACAGTTAGTTACTGAACCTTCAACAACAATGGTTGAGGAACCTGTTGTGACTCAACCAGTACAACAAACTGCTCCGTCAGCTTATCCTGTTGTATTACCTAATGGAAATACAGCTGGAGAAATTGGTTCTCAAGCGGCAGCTCAAATGGCAGCAGCAACGGGTGTTCCTCAAGAAACATGGGAATATATTATTGCTCGTGAATCAAATGGAAATCCTTCAGCAGCAAATCCATCAGGAGCATCAGGGTTATTCCAAACGATGCCAGGATGGGGATCTACTGCTACTGTTGATCAACAAATTGAAACAGCAATTAAAGTATACAATACTCAAGGCTTATCTGCTTGGGGTATGCAATAAGAAAAAAGCACTTGAAATTAAATTTTCAAGTGCTTTTTTATGTCTTTAGGATGATGACAAATGATATCTGCTCCATTAGTAATGAGTTCTGTTTTTTCACCAAATCCCCATGTAACACCAATCGTTTTTATACCTGTTTTTTTGCCTCCAATCATATCATATTTAGTATCACCAACAATGATTGTTTGTTTCTTGTCAAGGTCATGTGATTTAATCGCAAAACCAATAACATCAGCTTTATGATAACGTTCTGGTAAAGCACCATAAACACCATTAAAGTAATCTTTAATCTTAAGATTTTCCAGCATAAGATTGGCCATGGGTTGATTTTTACTGGTTGTGACATAGATTTGGTGAGTAGATTTTTTTAAATCATTTAATAGTGTCAAAATGCCACTGTAAAGTTCTGCCTCATAAACACCTTTTTTATTATAGTACTCCCGAAAGGTCTTGACAGCAATGTCAATATCTTGACTAGTGGTGTAAAATTTTCTAAAGGTTTCTTCAAGAGGTGGTCCTATAAATTTAAGAAGTTGTTCATTGGAATGTGTGGGCAAATCAAGAGCTTTAATCGTGTATTGAAAAGCATTGATAATTCCTTTGCTTGAATTGACAAGTGTGCCATCTAAATCAAATAATAGGGTAGTCATAAATTTCTCCTGTAAATAAGTTGTAAATTTTAATTGACAGACATTGTTTGTTTTTGAAAATAAATTTAGCGACAAAAGGCATTAAAGATTTAATCTGTTCAAAACTATGATAGGTAAAGTCTTTTGAAAAATGATGGATAAGGCTTGAAATAGCTGTTCCATGGGAAGCAATAGCGATAGTGTTTCCTTTTTTATTTTTTAAAATTTTATCAAGACCAATAAGCATTCGTCTTGATACGTCGTTTAAAGATTCTCCGTTATGAAGCTTATAATTGAAATCTTACCACTGTCACTTACTGAATTGATTGAAATCTTCAATCCAGACATCATCAATTTTCCTTTCGCGAAAAAGTGTTTCTGTGATGATGGTCATTTGTTGCTGATTAGCAAAGTTTTCAATGGTTTCTATGGCAAGTTTATACGGACTTGAATAGATACTATGAATCGCCTTGTCTTTTAAAAATATTGTAACCAGTTTACTGTCATGTAAACCTTTTGTTGTCAGTTCACGTAGACTATCATCATGATTGTCAAAATTAAGTTGGGTATGTCTAATAAAGTAAATAGTAGTCAGTTATTCCTTCATGTTAAAAATCCCCAAAAATTTCTTGAGCGTAACGACGACCTGTAGGGGTTATAGCTAATCCTCCTTCTGCTGTTTCTCTGTGCGCTACAGGCAGACTAGATCCAACTTGATACATGGCATCAATGACTTCATCAACAGGAATTTTTGAGGTAATACCAGCAAGAGCCATATCTGCACAAACTAAAGCAAGTGTGGCTCCCATGGCGTTTCGTTTGACGCAAGGAACCTCTACTAGTCCAACAACGGGGTCACAAATTAAACCCAATAAATTTTTAATAACAAAAGCTGTTGCTTGACTAGCTTGTAAAGGAGTTCCTCCTGCCGCCATGACTAATGCAGCAGCCCCCATTGCTGAGGCAGATCCTACTTCTGCTTGACAACCTCCTTCTGCTCCAGAAATTGAAGCATTGTTAGCAATGACAAGACCTATTGCACCTGCTGTAAAGAGAAAATCTAATTGTTCTTTTTCCTCTAGTTTTAGCTTGTCAATGGCAGTGGTTAAAACAGCGGGTAAACAGCCTGCACTACCTGCTGTTGGGGTGGCACAAACAAGTCCCATCTTAGCATTTTGTTCGTTAACTGCGATTGCATTTCTAGCAGCGGATAAAACAGATTTTCCAGATAGGGTGCTACCTTTTTTAAGATAGGAATCTAATTTTAAGGCATCTCCTCCCGTTAAGCCGCTAATTGACTTACTATCATTTAAGCCGTCATTGACAGAAGATTTCATAACGTCAAGATTTTTGGTCATAATAGAAAGAATTTCCTCACGGCTTCTGCCAGTGAGTTCTTCTTCTGTTGCTATCATTAGTTCGGCGATACTACCATGATATTGTTCTGTTGCTTGTTCAACAAGTTCAGCAATACTATAAAACATTCAAAACCTCCTAGCCAAAATAATTAACATTGTAGATGTGAGAAACCTCTTCAATAACCTTGACAGCATCTTGACAGTCTCTGGAATCAATTTCAATAATCATAATGGCTTTTGCTCCAGCCTTTTCTCTAGTCACATTCATTTGGGCAATATTAATATCAAAACTTGATAAAATGTCTGTGACACGAGCAATCATACCAGGAACATCCTTATGAACAATAATTAATGTAGGAGTGTTCATTGTTAAAGAAACTGAAAAACCATTCAATTCAGTCACTTCAATGTTTCCGCCTCCGATAGAAACACCAGTTATGCTCATCTCTTTTGACTCTTTCTTGACAACAATCTTGACAGTGTTGGGATGAGGGGCATTACTATCTTTCAAAACATTCCAGTAAATCTTGATTCCTTTTTGATGTGCAATTTCTAGAGAATTTTTAATATCTGGGTTATCAGTATGCATTCCTAGAATACCAGCAACCAAAGCTAAATCGGTGCCATGGCCCTTGTAAGTTTTAGCAAAAGAATGGTAGAGATGGAAAGTAATTTCTGACGGTTCTTCACCAAAAATGGAACCAACGACACGCCCAATTCTAACTGCTCCAGCAGTGTGACTACTTGAAGGACCAATCATAACAGGACCAATAATATCAAAAACAGATTGAAATTTTAATGTATTCATACTTTCTCCTCTAAAATGAGCTACATTATATTATACCAAAGATAAGACATTTATAGTGTTTATTTTTTAAAAGACAGTCTAACAAGGCGTAAAGTAAGATTTTGACTTCTCTCTAAATAGTGCTATAATAATGTTTACCTGTTTAACAGGGTTTAAAATCGACCTTCAAATCGTTTTTTAAATATTACAGAAAATGGACCTTCAAATCCGTATTTCTAGGAAAAGATGGGAGAAAAGATGGTAGATAACTCTAAAACTCGTGTTGTTGTAGGGATGAGTGGAGGTGTTGATTCATCAGTCACTGCTTTACTATTAAAAGAGCAAGGATATGATGTTGTTGGCGTCTTCATGAAAAACTGGGATGACACGGATGAATTTGGTGTCTGTACAGCCACAGAAGACTACAAAGATGTAGCTGCTGTAGCAGATCAAATTGGCATTCCTTATTACTCTGTGAATTTTGAAAAAGAGTATTGGGATCGTGTGTTTGAATATTTTTTGGCCGAGTATAGGGCTGGTAGAACACCAAATCCTGATGTCATGTGTAATAAAGAAATCAAATTTAAAGCATTTCTTGATTATGCTATGGACTTGGGTGCAGATTATGTGGCAACAGGTCACTATGCACAAGTTGCTAGAGACGAAGATGGCTTCGTTCATATGTTGAGAGGCGTTGATAACGGTAAAGATCAGACTTATTTCTTAAGTCAATTATCACAAGAACAATTGCAAAAAACAATGTTTCCTCTAGGTCACCTTGAGAAAAAACAAGTACGAGAATTAGCCGAAAAAGCACATCTTGCTACAGCTAAAAAGAAAGATTCAACGGGTATTTGTTTTATTGGTGAAAAGAACTTTAAATCATTTTTAAGCCAATATTTACCTGCTCAAAAAGGTAGAATGATGACGGTTGATGGTCGTGATATGGGAGAACATGCTGGCTTAATGTACTATACAATAGGTCAAAGAGGTGGTCTAGGTATTGGAGGACAACACGGTGGTGACAATAAACCTTGGTTTGTTGTTGGTAAAGATATTTCGAAAAACATTTTATATGTAGGCCAAGGATTTTACCACGACTCTCTAATGTCAACTAGCCTTGACGCGAGTAGTGTTCACTTTACAAAAGAAATGCCTTATGAGTTTACACTAGAGTGTACAGCCAAGTTTCGCTATCGTCAACCTGATTCTAAGGTGACTGTCCATGTTAAGGGTGATAAAGCAGAAGTTGTTTTTGAATCACCACAAAGAGCTATTACACCAGGTCAAGCAGTTGTTTTCTACGATGGCGATGAATGCCTTGGTGGTGGAATTATTGATAAAGCTTATAAAAACGGTGAAGTTTGTCAATATATTTAAACACTTGACAATTGTGTCAACGATATTGCTTGTGGTGTAAAGGATGATATGATAGGTCTTGTTGACAATTTTTAGGATTTTGATAGAATAACAGTAACAATAACTATGATGGTCAAAGCTCATGGATGTTGTAAGCCTTTTTGCTTACACTTTCAAAGCTTTGGTCATTTTTTTATTTTGAGAGGATAATATGACACATCATTTTGTAGAAGAATATGACATTATAGTAATAGGAGCAGGACACGCTGGTGTTGAGGCAGCACTTGCTACTAGTAGAATGGGTTGTAAAACCTTATTAGCAACGATAAGTATTGATATGTTAGCCTTTATGCCTTGTAATCCTTCTATTGGAGGATCTGCCAAAGGGATTGTTGTAAGAGAAATTGATGCTCTTGGCGGTGAGATGGCTAAGAATATTGATAAGAGCTATATTCAGATGAAAATGTTAAACACTGGGAAAGGACCGGCTGTTAGAGCCTTGAGAGCCCAGGCTGACAAAGCTCTTTACTCTAAAAACATGAGACAAACGGTTGAAAAACAAGAGAATTTAGTTCTTCGCCAAACAGTGATTGATGAGATTTTGGTGAAAGAAGGTAAAGTTGTTGGTGTTAAAACAGCTACTAAACAAGCCTATGCAGCTAAGGCTGTGATTGTCACAACAGGAACAGCTCTTAGAGGAGAAATTATTATTGGTGACCTTAAATACTCTTCTGGTCCGAATAATAGTCTTGCTTCAGTTAAGTTGGCTGACAACTTACGTGAACTCGGGTTAGAAATTGACCGATTTAAAACAGGGACACCTCCTAGAGTAAAAGCGGACTCTATTAACTATGATAAGACAGAAATACAACCGGGAGATGACAAACCAAATCATTTTTCATTTCTGTCTAGGGACGAAGACTATCTTAAAGACCAAATACCTTGTTGGTTAACCTATACTAACGAAGAGAGTCATGAAATTATTAATAGTAATCTTCATCGTGCACCCCTATTTTCTGGTATGGTTAAAGGTGTTGGACCAAGATATTGTCCATCTATTGAAGATAAAATTGTTCGTTTTTCAGATAAGGATCGTCATCAACTCTTTTTAGAGCCAGAAGGTAGAGACACTGAAGAAGTTTATGTTCAAGGACTGTCAACGAGTTTACCTGAAGATGTTCAAAAAGAGTTGCTTCATTCCATTGCCGGACTTGAAAATGCTGAATTAATTAGAACAGGTTATGCGATTGAGTATGATATTGTTTTGCCTCATCAATTGCGTGCAACACTTGAAACAAAGAAAATTTCTGGCTTGTTTACAGCCGGTCAAACAAATGGAACAAGTGGCTATGAAGAAGCGGCGGGACAAGGGATTATCGCAGGAATTAATGCTGCTTTGAAAGTGCAAAACAAACCAGAATTTATCTTGAAGCGTAGTGATGGTTATATTGGTGTTATGATTGATGATCTTGTAACGAAAGGAACCGTAGAACCCTATCGTCTTCTAACCAGTCGCGCAGAATATCGTTTGATTTTACGCCATGACAATGCTGATATGAGACTGACTGAGCTAGGACGCTCTATTGGATTAGTTGATGATGAACGTTATGAAGAGTTTTCAAATAAGAAAAACAACATTGACAAAGAGTTGACAAGACTTGACAGTATTAAATTAAAACCAGTTTCAAAAACCAATGAAAAGATTGTTGCGTTAGGATTTAAACCTTTAACGGATGCCTTGACAGCAAAAGAATTGATGCGACGTCCTGAAGTTAATTATGACGTTATTACCCAATTTATTGGTTCAGGAGACGTTGATCTTGATGACAAACAGATTGAGTTTATAGAAACTGAAATTAAATACGAAGGCTATATCAAAAAGGCTTTAGATCAGGTTGACAAGATGAAACGAATGGAAGAAAAACGTATTCCTAAGAATATGGATTGGGATGCTCTTGATTCTATTGCAACTGAAGCACGCCAAAAATTTAAGAAAATTAATCCTGAAACTCTTGGACAAGCAAGTAGAATTTCAGGTGTCAACCCTTCTGATATTAGCATTTTAATGGTTTATTTAGAAGGAAGAAATCGTTCTTCTAAAAAATGATAACACGCATCGGATAAACAAGGATATGTCTATATTTTAAAGTGGTTTTATGCTATAATGATGTATTAAGAGGTTTAAAATATGAAAAGATTTCGATTAACAAATACTCATTTTGTCATTATTGGTTTACTTTTATTAGCATTGATTGCCATTTCTGTTAGCCTTATAACATCTAAGGTCATGCTTTTTCTAGCACTTTTTCTAATAATGTCATTTGTTGTTGCCTTGTTTATCTATCAAAAAACAACCTATGAATTATCTGAAACAGAGCAAATTGGCCTTTTAAATACTCAGACGGAAGTTAGTTTAAAAAATTTATTAGACCAAATGCCAGTTGGTGTGGTGAAATTTAACCAAGCCACCCGTGCTATTGATTGGTATAATCCTTATGCTGAATTAGTTTTTACTGATGCATCAGGAGAATTTGATGATAAAATCATTAAAAATACGATTAAAGAAAAAGAAAATGGCTCGATTGATCAGTCCATTATGATTGATGACAAGCGTTATTTTTTCAATGTTGACTTAGATGAAGGTGTTTTTTACTTTTTCGATAACGTTTCTTCTGTTTATCATAACAATGTGATACCATCAACAAGTCCTGTTATTGGAATAATTTCCATTGATAACTATGATGACATTACCAATAATTTACAAGACGCCGAAGTCTCTCAAGTCAATACTTTTATTGCGAATTTTATTACGGAATTTGCAGAATCAAGACACATTTTTTATCGTCGTTTTGATATGGACCGCTTCTACTTTTTTACAGATTATAATGTTTTGTCAAATCTGATTAATTCACAATTTGATATTCTTGGAAAATTTAAAGCAGCAGCAAAAGAAAAAGAATTATCTTTAACGATTAGTATGGGTATTTCTTACGGAGACCAAAATTATTATGATATTGGTAATGTTGCTCAAAAAAACTTGAATATGGCCCTTGTTAGAGGGGGCGACCAAGTCGTTATTAGAGAAAATGGTGAGCACAAAGAATTCCTTTACTTTGGTGGTGGTAGTGTGTCAACCGTTAAAAGGACAAGAACACGTACAAGAGCTATGATGACTGCCATCTCAGATAAAATTAAAACGGCAGATTCTGTTTTTGTTGTAGGTCATCGTAATCTTGATATGGATGCCTTAGGAGCTTCAATTGGGATGCAGTTTTTTGCAAGTAATATTATTGATGATGCTTTTGCAGTCTATGATGATAAGAACATGAATCCTGACATCAAAAGGGCTGTGACGAGTTTGCATCAAGATAGCATGCTTCCATTGATTACACTAGAACAAGCTGAGAAACTTGTAACGAAGAATTCTATCTTAATCATGGTAGATCATTCTAAGACCAACTTGACACTCTCAAAAGAATTATATGATAAGTTTTCTGAGGTTATTGTCGTTGACCATCATCGTCGAAATGAAGATTTCCCTGAAAATGCTGTTTTATCATTTATTGAAAGTGGTGCCAGCAGCGCTTGTGAGTTGGTAACAGAACTTATCCAATTTCAAAATGCTCGCAAGAAACAGTTGAATAAAACTCAAGCTAGTATTTTAATGGCTGGTATCATGCAAGATACCAAAAACTTCTCAAATAGAGTGACTAGTAGAACATTTGATGTGGCAAGTTATCTCGTGACATTAGGTAGTGATAGTTTTGAAATCCAAACGATTGCCGCAACTGAATTTGAGGAATACCGACAAATCAATGAGTTGATTTTGGCTGGTGAACTCTTTAAACGTGATATTATCATTGCTTGTGGTGACGAAAATAAATTCTATTCTAATGTCATTGCTAGTAAGGCTGCTGATACAATGCTTGCTATGGCAGGAATTGAAGCTACTTTTGTTATTTCTAAAAATTTTAAAGGTCATACGACGATTTCGGCCAGAAGTCGCAATAAGTTAAATGTTCAAAAAATTATGGAAGAAATGGGTGGTGGTGGTCACTTTAATGTTGCTGCATGCCAAAAGCCAGAAAATTCTATTAAAGAAGTCTATCAAATATTGGTTGACAAAATAAATAAAGAAAGAAGTCGTCAAGAGGAGTACTAAGATGAAAGTTATATTTTTAGAAGATGTCAAGGGTAAAGGAAAAAAAGGCGAGATTAAAGAAGTTCCAACAGGATTTGCTCAAAATTTTTTAATTAAAAAGAATCTTGCAAAAGAAGCAACGGCTCAAGCTATTAGTGAATTAAAAGGAAAACAAAAATCAGAAGCTAAACACCAAGCAGAAATCCTTGAAGCGGCACAACAATTAAAAGAAGTTTTGGATAAAGAAGAAACGTTAGTTACATTTGGTGAACATGTTGGTCCAGACGGAAGAACATTTGGTTCTATCACGGCTAAAAAAATAGCAGAAGAATTGAATAAACAATTTGGTTTAAAAGTTGACAAACGTCATATCCAACTAGACCATCCGATTAGAGCTATTGGTTTGATTGAAGTACCAGTTAAACTGCACAAAGAAGTAACCGGTCAAATAAAATTACAAGTTAAAGAACTGTAAACGAGATTGACATTATTGTAAACTAGGAGGTACCGTGTTTTGACAGATGCTCAAGAATTGAGAATTCAGCCACAAGATGTAGTTGCCGAACAATCTGTCCTAGGTTCAATATTCCTATCACCGGATAAATTAATTGTTGTCAGGGAATACATTGAACCAGAAGATTTTTACAAATATTCTCATCGTATTATTTTCAAAGCGATGATTGCACTCAGTGATAAAAATGATGCTATTGACGCCACAACGGTTAGAAATATTTTGGACAGTCAAGGAGATTTACAAAATATTGGTGGTATTTCCTACCTAGTTGAACTTGTTAACAGTGTTCCAACGAGTGCCAATGCTGAGTATTATGCTAAAATTGTTTCTGAAAAATCACTGTTAAGAAATATTATCAATCGATTAACAGATACGGTTAATAAAGCATACGATGGCTCTTTTCCTTCTCAAGATTTGATTGCAAAAGCTGAACAAGACCTAATTGCTGTTAATGAGCATAATAATCATAATGGTTTTCGGAAAATATCTGATGTCTTAAAGATTAACTATGAAAACTTAGAAAGTCGTTCCCAACGTAAAACAGACGTGACGGGTCTTGCAACCGGCTTTACCTATCTTGATAAAATGACAACCGGTCTTCACCCAGATCAATTGATTATTTTAGCTGCTCGTCCAGGTGTGGGGAAAACAGCTTTTGCCCTAAATATCGCACAAAATATTGGTACCAAGCAGAAAAAAGCAGTTGCCGTATTTTCACTAGAAATGGGTGCTGAAAGTTTGGTTGACAGAATGCTTGCTTCTGAAGGAATGGTTGATTCCCATAATTTAAGAACAGGTCAGTTATCTGATCAGGAGTGGCAAAGTTTAACCCTTGCGCAAGGCAATCTTGCAGAAGCACCAATTTATATTGATGACACACCAGGCATTAAAATGTCTGAGATTCGTGCCCGTTCAAGAAAGTTAGCCAAAGAGGTTGATGATAATCTAGGACTTATCGTCATAGACTATCTACAATTGATTTCTGGTTCCAAATCAGAAAATCGCCAACAAGAAGTTTCTGAAATTTCTCGTCAGCTTAAGATTTTAGCGAAAGAGTTAAGGGTGCCAGTATTAGCTCTTAGTCAGCTTTCTCGTGGTGTTGAACAACGTCAGGACAAGCGTCCCGTTTTGTCTGATATTAGAGAATCAGGATCTATTGAACAAGATGCTGATATTGTTGCGTTTTTATATCGTGATGATTATTATAATCGTGATAATAAAGAAGATGAAGACGATAAACTTGTTGATAATACTGTTGAAGTTATTCTTGAAAAAAACCGTAGTGGTGCGCGTGGTACAGTTAAATTAATGTTCCAAAAAGAATACAATAAGTTTTCAAGTATAGCCCAGTTTGATGAAAGATAGGAGAAGGCTAAATGAGTGATGCATTTACTGATGTTGCAAAAATGAAAAAAATCAAAGAAGATATTAAGGCCCATGAAGGGAAAATGGTTGAATTAACCCTGGAAAATGGTCGTAAAAGAGAAAAAAATAAGCAAGGACGTTTAATTGAAGTGTATTCTTCTTTATTTATCGTTGAATATAATGATCGCCCTCAAGATGATGGCTCTTTGGAGAACTCTTATGTTGAATCCTACACTTATTCAGATATTTTAACAGAAAAAACACTTATTCGTTACCTTGATGACGACAATGAAAACACTTCTGATGAGAAAGAAGAAAATAGTGAGCAAGACTCCCAAGAAATGTCGTTAGAAACTCAAGAATAAAGATATTTTCAGCAAGCTTAGGGTTTACAACTCTAGGCTTTTATGATATACTATCCTTTGTGTGAAATAGCAGCAGAAAAATATGAAGCTCGTCAACAGGTGGTTAGCTAAAAAGTAACCTTTGCTGTTTAGGCGAAAACCATCTGCACGAATCAGGATTTTTCAAGCATCTATTTCCTCATATTTTAAATAAATAGAGGAGGACATTTATATGTCACGTTATACAGGACCATCTTGGAAACAAGCGCGTCGTTTAGGATTATCACTTACAGGTACAGGTAAAGAGCTTGCTCGCCGTAATTATGTACCAGGTCAACATGGACCAAACAACCGTAGCAAATTATCTGAATACGGTTTGCAATTGGCAGAAAAACAAAAACTTCGTTTTACTTATGGCTTAGGTGAAAGACAATTCCGTACACTCTTTGTGAAAGCAACAAAAATTGCTGACGGAACTTCAGGTTTTAACTTTATGCTTCTTTTAGAACGTCGTTTGGATAATGTTGTTTACCGTCTTGGTTTAGCAACAACTCGTCGTCAAGCACGTCAATTTGTTAACCATGGTCATATTCTTGTTGATGGTAAACGTGTTGATATTCCAAGTTACAGCGTAGAAGTTGGACAAGTGATTTCAGTTCGTGAAAAATCACAAAAAGTTCCAGCAATTCTTGAAGCTGTTGAAGCAACTCTTGGACGTCCAGCATTTGTATCATTTGATGCAGAAAAATTAGAAGGGTCATTAGCTCGCCTTCCAGAACGCGATGAAATTAACCCAGAAATTAACGAAGCACTTATCGTTGAATACTACAACAAACAATTGTAATACATTATTACAGGTGATAGGCTTAGAAACCTTGATACCAAGCACTTTAGGGCTCTGCCTAGAGTGCTTTTTTTGTTTTTAAGTAGTTGTAAGCATTAATAAAAAACGCTAGTCAAGTAACTAACGTTTATTCTTAAAACAAGTTTTATTTTCTACCGTCATTTGTTTTTAACCCACCTTGAAAATCAGCTTCTATGTTATCAACATAGTCACGGTAGTAGTCTTCCAAGTCTTTTTTGAGTTCTTGGTAATCCTCTTCACTATAGTTTTTGTCTTCAAAAAAAGCGTTGAAGCGAGGTAATCCTAATTCTTTTCTTAAACGTTGAATGACTTCTTCTTTTGTCATGTTTGCTCCTTATCCATCAGTTGTTAATTTTGTTATCTTACAATCATATTTTATCATATTTTTTATCAGAATGATTCTCTTTTCAGTCCTTTCACATGATAACAAAAAGAATTTTAAGACGATAATCTTTAACAAAATCGGTTGTCACAAGATTGACAAGTCTGTAAAGATAGCTATTAGTATCAAGGATAATAAGGATTAAAAAATTTTTGAAAGTATATTGCATTTCTTTGTGAAGTAATGTACAATATTTGTGAAAAATATTAAATTAAAAAGGAGAATCTAATGAAAAAGAAAATTTTTGCTTCCTTAGCTTCTTTGTTGGCTATTTTCTTATTAGTAGCATGTGGAAAAACGAGTGAACCAAAAGAAACAACAACAGAAGAAGTTGTTTCTAGTGCGACAGAAAAAACATACACCGATCCTTCAAAATTAGAAGAGAGCTATGATGTTATTATTGTCGGTTCTGGTGGTGCGGGGATGTCTGCTGCTATTGCTGCAAAAGATGCTGGTGCCAATGTGGTTATTTTGGAAAAAATGCCATATATCGGTGGTAACACTGCTAAATCTTCTGCAGGAATGAATGCTTCAGAGACTAAATTCCAAAAAGAACAAGGAATTGAAGATTCCAATGAGAAATTCTTTGAAGAAACACTTAATGGTGGTAAAGGCACTAACGATGAAGCACTTCTTCACTATCTGGTAGATAATTCAGCGTCTGCTATTGATTGGCTTGACAGCATGGGTATTACACTTGACAACATCACCACAACAGGAGGAATGAGTGTGACTCGTACTCACCGTCCTTCAGATGGTTCTGCTGTTGGTGGTTACTTAGTTGATGGGTTATATGATAATATTATGGAACGTGATATTCCTGTCTTTGTCAACGCAGAAGTAACAGATATTATTGAAAAAGATGGAGAAGTTGCGGGTGTTACTGTCAAAGTTAATGGTAAAGAAATGACTATTTCATCTAAAGCTGTCGTGTTAGCAACAGGTGGTTTTGGTGCTAATATGGACATGGTGACGAAGTTTAAACCAGAATTGAAAGGCTATGTGACAACCAACCAAAAAGGCTCAACAGGAGATGGAATTGCCCTTGCTGAAGATGAAGGAGCACAAACTGTTGATATGGATCAAATTCAAATTCACCCAACAGTTGAACAAGAATCATCTTACTTGATAACAGAAGCTGTTCGTGGTGAAGGGGCAATCTTGGTTGATAGCAAAGGAAATCGTTTCATCAATGAGTTAGAAACAAGAGACAAGGTGTCAGCAGCCATTAATCAATTAGAGCCAAACCATGCGTTTGTCATCTTTGATGATGCCCTTAAAGGACGTGTTCCTGCTATTGATAAGTATGATGAAAAAGGCTTAGTGGCTAAATCAGATAGCATAGAAGGATTAGCTAAAGAAATTGGAACAGAGCCAGAAACATTGAAAAATACCTTAGAAAAATGGAATCAAGCGGTGGCAGATGCTTCAGACACTGATTTTGGTCGTACCACTGGAATGGAAAATGACTTAAGCACTGGACCATTTTATGCGATTAAAATTGCACCAGGAATCCATCACACAATGGGTGGTCTAAAAATCAATACCGAAGCTCAAGTTCTAAATAAAGATGGAAAAGCCATCCCAGGTCTTTACGCTGCTGGTGAAGTTACTGGTGGTATTCATGGGCAAAACCGTATTGGTGGTAACGCGGTGGCAGACATCATCATTTTTGGTCGTCAAGCAGGTCAACAATCAGCACAATTTGTCAAATAATCACATCGAGAGTTCTTAGTAATCTAAGAGCTCTTTTTTCTGCAAAAAATTTGCTATAATAATGACGATAATCCTCATAAGAAAGCTAGTAGAAAATGGAAATGAAGACCTTTCTAGCTAGAACAAGGAGAAACAGATGAAACAAGTGATTAGAACCGTCTTAAATGACCAAGAATTAAAAGACGTCAAAACCCTGATTAAAAAATGTCAAGCCTATGATAAGACTTTTAAGGAACCTTACTTGTCAAATATGTTAAATTTTGACAGCCATTTACCGAGCTTCTTTTTAGGGTATGAAAAAGAAAAATTAATTGCTTTTCTTGGTGTTTATGCTGATAGTAAAGAGGCAGAGCTTAGTGTTTTGGTGGATCCAGATCATAGAAGACAAGGCTACGCGACAGCTCTATATGATAGTTTTAAAAGAGAAACAAAAGATTATCAGTTAGACCCACCTCTTTTTATCACAGAAGCCCAATTTTTGACTTCAAATCCTGATTTTCTCACCAATTTACAGTTAAACCAACTTGAAGATACAGAAATTTTGCTTGGACGTAACAGTGACCCTTTTGACGTAACACCAAAGGAAGAATGGCAGGTTAAACAAGCAGCGCTTAGTGATGTTGATGCGATTGTGGCTGTTAAAATGTCTGCTTTTGATGATGAGACTAAAGAGATACACTATCAGTATGTCACAGAAGCAATTGGTGATGACGATAGTTTACTTTATATCCTTTCAGAAGAGAACAAGGTTCTTGCCTCGTGTACGGTGAATATCAGTTCTGAGGATTACTATCTTTATGGCTTAGCTGTCATAGAAGCCTACCGAGGAAAAGGTATTGGTTCTTACTTGGTTAAGATGATAATCAACAACCTGATTCAAAAAGCTGCAAACTCTTTCCAAATTGCTGTAGATGATGACAATGTTGGTGCAAGAAGACTCTATGAAAAACTAGGGTTTACCTATCAAACGCAAATTGTTTATTTGAGAGAGAAACGAGACTAATTAGATGTTACAACGATAAAAGAGCTCACTTGATGAGCTCTTTTATACTTTAACTAACAGAAAAAAACTTGTTTTAAACGTGTCGATGTGATATATTTATAACATCACAGACATTATTGTCGGTTTATAAGAAAGAAAGAGAAATGAAAAAATTTAAAACACTGCTTATTTTAGTCATGCTCATTATTTTTTTAATGATTGATTACCAAATCATCTTTGGTCAAAACGATTTAGGTTGGTTAACCAAAGGGCTAATTGTCGGGATAGTTAGCATTGGTGGAGGAGTATCTATTGCAACCATTCTCATGACAGGGTCATATGATTTTGGTCGCAAAAGAGAGTTTGGTATTGCTGAAAAGTTACATTCTATTTTGGTCATGCTATCAACCATTATCTACACCATTGGTGTTTGGGCATCAACACCAAGTGTTGGTAAGTATTATGTGAAAGAAATCTTTTTGGGACTAGGACTTCTGGTTCAACTAGTCTTTTTATTACATTTTATCCTTAAGAAAACCAAGGAAAAACCGGATGAACGTTTTATCAGTAACTTAGCAAAAACAGCTTCAGTCATGTTTTCACTTAGCCTATTGATCTTATTCATTTTAGCCATGATTCTTGCTTTAACAGGCTCTATTACTATTTTTCCGGGTTATCTCTTTGTTGTGGTTGGCCTTTTGGTCTTACTATTTGCCGCTGTCTTTTTCTTCTTTGAAAAATGGGGGTAACAATGGCGAAAGAAAGTCAGATTAGGACTAATTTAAAAGCCGTCAGAGAATCAGTTGGCATGACCCAGCAAGAATTAGCAGATTTGGTCGGAGTGAGGCGAGAGACGATTATTCATCTTGAAAACAATCGCTACAATCCTTCCTTAGAAATGGCACTAAAAATTGCGCGTGTCTTTGATATGACGATTGAACGTCTCTTTCAGCTGAAGGATGGATGACTAAAAATCTCCAAGAAATATTTTTTCTTGGAGGTTTTCTTATAGTTCTTTATCGTGTAAATTGAGAAAGAAGATATCCTTATCCGTCCATTTGCCATTTTCAAAGCTAAATTTTTCTCTAGTCACTTCAAAATGAAAGCCCAATTTTTGGATTAATTGTTGTGATGGGTGATTTGTTGGGTTAATATGAGCTTCTAGTCGATGAAAGTTGAAGTGGTCTTCAAGATAAGGTAGTAGATTAGAGAGGGCTTCATAGGCGATGCCTTGACGCCAAAGGTAATTATGCACTGCATACCCAAGTTCTCCCCAGTTGAAGTTGGCACGCGCCAATGTAGCAATATTAATCATTCCTAAATGACGATTATTCTTATCAAAAATGGCAAGAATGTAAGTGTCGTCCTTTTGCCATAGCTGATGTCGCTATCGACATCTCTAAAAGTCCCTCATCAAATGCATGCTGAGAGGGTAGACGGTTTGAGAAACCTTCAAACCAAGAGGGATAGTCAGAAACCTGTAAAGGTCTAATGATTAATCGTTTTGTCTCCAAGTAAAAATCAATGGTCATGTATTTGTCACACTCCGATATCAGATTTTGTGAGACTATTTTTTTGCGCCATCCTCACAAATTGGCGTTTTTTGTTTGCTTAGTATCATAGACCTATCCTCCTTTTGATTGTTGTTTTATTGTATCATCTTTTATGGCTATCGTACAAGATTCTCTCTTTAAAAGTGTTTGAAGAAGTCGTTAGAGGTTAATTTTACTTGCCAAAAGTAGCAATAATTGAGAAAATAATAATAATGGAGAAAACAGATGATAGTTAAAATTGCATTGCTAGCTGATATCCACGGCAATTATGAGGCTTTAAAAGCTGTGGTTGAAGATGCCAAGAAAAATAAAGTGACTGACTACTGGTTATTGGGGGACATTTTAATGCCCGGACCAGGTAGTGAAAATATTTTTAGTTTGTTAGATCAATTACCAGTAACGGTCAAGATTAGAGGAAACTGGGATGATTGTTTGATAGAAGCTCTTGATGGAGAGTACACAACCAACTCTACCGATGAAATTTATCTATCAAGATTGGCGCAATATTTGGAAAATAAATTACCTCCTCAACGCATCAAGGATATACGAGAGATGCCACTAAACGTTCAAAAAACGATTAATGGTTTAAGAATTTCTATCTCTCACCATTTACCAACCAAAAATTGGGGCAGAGAGTTAATGGTGACCAATAGCACGAAAGCGTTTGATGATTTATTTTTATCTCATCAAGATGACATCGCTATTTTTGCGCATGTCCATCAACCTCTTTTAAGATATAGCAGCAAAAACCAAATCATCATCAATCCAGGTAGCATTGGACAACCTTATTACCCAAGAAAAGAATTGAGAAATGATTTGCGAGCGCAGTATGCCATACTGACCATCGATGAACAAGGCTACTCTGATATTCTTTTTAGAAAGGTTAATTATAATAAAGAACAAGAGCTCTCATCTGCAGAAACGGCTCACCTTCCTTTTTTAGAATTATATCAGGAACTGTTAAACACAGGCGTCAACAAGGACAAAGACCGTCCTTATCTACAAAAGATTATTGATGATTATCATTACAAAGAAGATGTTGACAAATGGCTTAAAGGTAGAAAAGATCAGCTAAAAAGATAAGAGTAGACAAAACACCCTTGAAACGAAAAACTTAGAATGAGTACTACTCATTCTAAGTTTTTTGATAATATCTATTTCTTTTTTGCCACCAAATAAAAACGGTGAATACGTCCTTCTACAAAGCCATCTCTATCAATCATTTCTTGTGCTTTTAATAAATGATCAAAATGTTTATCCACAGAAAAACCGACAAATTCCCATTCGATGATTTTTGCAAACCAAACTAAGGCACCAATATCAAAGAAACGTATTGGTTGATAGACTTCACCACTTTCCAGAATGTCAAAGCCATTTGCTATTAATTCTTTTTCTCTAAATTTTAAAAAATGATTCGAATAAGGTAAGTCTTTAAGTTCTGGTAACAGTAATTCAACCAGTTCTCTATCATTTTTAGCCCCAACTTGTTGGGTGATAAAATAACCGTCTTGTTTTAAGAGTCGATGTAGTTCAGAAGGTGTGTAATCACCGTGACGATTAGTGATGACATTAAAACTCTCATCCTCAAAAGGTAAAGGAGCTGCACCATCTGCCTCTTTAAAATCAATACCTAAGGGGAGTAGAACCTCTTTACAATAGTCAACATTAGGTGGATAGCCTTCAATAGCAGCGGTTTTGTGATAGGGATGTTTTAATGACAGTAAAAACTCACCGCCGCCAGTTTCCATATCTAAAAGCATCAAGTCATCGGTTAAGTATTTTTTAATGACGCTAGAAAAATCCCAAGGCAAACCATCTTCTTCAGCATAGCGATCACTGATATGTGAAAAATCCCAGCCCTTAATATGAGCCATTTCCTCTTCTTTTTTCCATTCTTGGTATAGTTCTTCTTTTGTCATGGTTGTCTCCTAACTGTTAGTTGTTTAAGTCTATTATATCATTAAAAATGCAACAAAAAAGCCTTTGGAACATTGATTCCATAGGCTTTTCTTTCATTCAATTATTTAACCTCAGTGAAAATAACGTGTTTACGTAATTTTGGTGAGTATTTTTTCAATTTGATACGGTCTGGTGTGTTACGTTTGTTTTTTGAAGTAAGGTACAAGCGTTCACCAGATTCTTTATGTTCAAGTGTGATATTTACGCGCATGTGATCTCCCTCCTATTATTCTGCTGAAGCAGCTTTGGCGATTTGACGTCCTTTGTAGTATCCTTTAAGTGATACGCGGTGAGAACGTGAGTAATCTCCAGTTGTTTCATCAAATTTAACAGTTGGAGCTGCTAATTTATAGTGTGTACGACGTTTATTCTTTTTCGCTTTTGAGGTGCGACGTGCTGGTACTGCCATGTTTATCTCCTTTTAATACTTATATTTGATTTTATATCAACTTCACTATAATAGCACACCTTTTTTGTAAAGTAAAGTTACTTGACAGTTTTTTTCAACTTTTTTTAAAAATAGCTATCAATATCCCTAAAAAACCTTTCTTTTTATGTTAAAATAGATAGGAATACGTCATGGAAGAGGACTCTTATGAAATTACAAAAACCAAAAGGCACACAGGACATCTTGCCTAAAGACTCAGTCAAATGGCAATATCTTGAAAAGGTGTCACGTGAAACATTTCAAAATTATCGTTACGAAGAAATTAGAACGCCTTTGTTTGAACACTACGAAGTGATTAGTCGTTCGGTTGGTGATACGACAGATATCGTCACTAAAGAAATGTATGATTTTTACGATAAGGGAAATCGCCATATTACTCTTCGACCAGAAGGAACAGCTCCAGTGGTGCGTTCTTATGTTGAAAATAAATTATTTGCTCCCGAAGTGCAAAAGCCAGTGAAGCTATATTATATGGGTTCTATGTTTCGTTATGAACGCCCCCAAGCAGGACGTTTGCGCGAATTTCATCAGATTGGAGTAGAAGCATTTGGCTCAAAAAATCCCGCGACGGATGTTGAAACGATTGCTATGGCTTATCAACTATTTGAAACTCTTGGGATTTCTGGTGTGACACTTCATCTAAATAGTTTAGGCAATCCCGAGAGTCGAAAAAATTATCGTCAGGCATTAATTGATTATTTAACGCCTTTGCGAGATAAGCTTTCAAAAGATAGTCAACGTCGATTAGAGGAAAACCCTCTTCGAGTGTTGGATTCCAAGGAAAAAGAAGACAAGCAAGTTGTAGAGGGTGCCCCTTCTATTCTTGATTATCTCGATGAAGAGAGTCAACAACACTTTGATACTGTTTGTCAGCTACTAAAGGCGCTCAACATTCCTTTTGTAATTGACACTAATATGGTGCGTGGGTTAGATTATTATAATCACACGATTTTTGAATTTATCACAACTATCGATAAGACAGAATTGACAATCTGTGCGGGTGGTCGTTATGATGGGTTGGTTGAGTATTTCGACGGACCTGAAACGCCTGGTTTTGGTTTTGCTCTCGGAGTTGAAAGATTACTCATGATTTTAGAAAAGCAAGGGGTTAATCTTCCTGTTACAAATGCTCTTGACGTTTATGTCGTTGTTTTAGGTGATGCTGTTAACGCAGCAGCACTCACTCTTGTTCAAGCACTGAGAAAACAAGGTTTTTCAGTCGAAAGAGACTACCTCGATAGAAAACTAAAGGCACAATTCAAGTCCGCTGATGCTTTTGGTGCTAAAATAGTTATCACTTTAGGTGAGTCAGAATTAGCATCAAACAAAGTTGTTGTCAAAAATAATCAGACGAGACAGGAAAAAGAAGTGGCTCTCAATGAACTAGAAGAGAATTTTGCAAGTATTTATAAAGAATTAACACAAGGAAAATAATGGAGAAATTTATGAAGCGATCAATGTATGCAGGACGTGTTCGATTAGAACATGAAGGAAGTGACGTCGTCCTAAAAGGATGGGTAGATAGACGTAGAGACTTAGGAGGGCTCATCTTTATTGACCTTAGAGACCGTGAAGGGGTTGTCCAACTGGTAATCAATCCAGAAGTGGCTAGTCAAGAAGTAGTGTCAATTGCAGATAGCCTAAGAAACGAATATGTTATTGAAGTCGCAGGTAAAGTGGAAAAACGAGATCAAGAAAATCCTAAGCTAGCGACAGGAAAAATTGAAGTTCACGTTACCAATCTAACCATTTTAAACACAGCGAAAACAACACCTTTTGAAATCAGAGACCATATCGAAGTGAATGATGATATTCGTCTTCGTTATCGCTATCTTGATTTACGTCGCCCAAGCATGTTAGAAAACTTTAAACTACGCGCCAAAGTGACTCATATCATGAGAAACTATCTAGATAATCTTGAATTTATTGATGTTGAAACACCAATGCTTTCAAAATCAACGCCAGAAGGTGCGCGTGATTATCTTGTTCCTAGTCGTATTAGTGAAGGGCATTTCTATGCACTGCCGCAAAGTCCTCAAATCACCAAGCAATTATTAATGGCCTCAGGTTTTGATCGCTATTATCAGATTGTTAAGTGTTTCCGTGATGAAGATTTAAGAGGAGACCGTCAACCTGAGTTTACACAAGTCGACCTTGAAACCTCATTTTTATCAGAGGAAGAAATTCAAACCATTGTTGAGGGTTTGATTGCTAAGGTGATGAAAGAAGTAAAAGGCATTGACCTTACGCTACCATTACCAAGAATGTCTTATGACGATGCCATGAATTTATACGGTAGTGATAAGCCAGACACAAGATACGAGATGCTTTTACAAGATGTGTCAGAACTTGTTCGTACGACAGATTTCAAAGTATTTTCTGAAGCACCAAGTGTTAAAGCCATTGTGGTTAAAGATGCCGCAAGTAACTATTCGCGTAAAGACATTGACAAGCTAACAGAAACTGCTAAACAATATGGGGCTAAAGGATTAGCTTGGGTGAAGTATATTGACAACAACTTGACAGGTCCCATTGCAAAATTTTTAACAACAATAACAGACAAGTTGACAGATGCTTTACAGTTAAGCAATAATGATTTGGTTTTATTTGTCGCAGATGAACTTGCTATTGTGAATGACACACTAGGGGCTCTTAGAACACGTATTGCCAAAGAACTCAACCTCATTGATGAGTCACAATTCAACTTTTTATGGGTGGTTGATTGGCCAATGTTTGAATGGTCAAAAGAAGAAGAACGTTACACCAGTGCTCACCATCCCTTTACCTTGCCACAAAAAGAAACCGTTGCTGAATTAGAAGGTGACTTGAGTAAAGTGAAAGCTGTTGCTTATGACATTGTTTTAAATGGTTATGAACTTGGTGGTGGTAGTTTACGGATTAATGAAAAGGACATTCAAGAAAGAATGTTGAAAGCTTTAGGCTTTAAGACAGAAGACGCCTATGAACAATTTGGCTTCTTATTAGATGCCATGGATTATGGTTTTCCACCACACGGTGGTTTAGCTCTTGGGCTCGATCGCTTTGTGATGCTTTTAGCAGGAAAAGAAAATATACGAGAGGTTATTGCCTTTCCAAAAAATAATCGCGCCATTGATCCAATGACGCAAGCACCAAGTATTGTTTCAAAGAAACAATTAGAAGAATTATCTTTAGCAGTGAAAAAAAATGATTAAAAAAGCATCCTTAAGCAAGCGCATTAAATTTATTATTAATCGTTGGGCAAAAAAAGTAGGTCTTTTTAAGACCTTAAGAGGTATTTCTAGAGAAAAGTATGGTGAAAAGATTTCAGCAGCGGTTCTGACTGGTTTATTGTTTAGTATTGCTGTCAATTTCTTTTTTCAACCTGGACACGTCTACTCAAGTGGCGTGACAGGTCTATCTCAAATCATTTCAGCAGTTATTTTTAGAACTGTTGGATTAAGATTGTCTGTTGCTTTTTTCTACTACTTCTTAAACATCCCCTTACTTATAATGGCTTGGTACCGGATAGGAAGAAAATTTACCGTTTTTACCTTTATCTCAGTCACTTTAAGCTCACTCTTTGTTCAGTTTATGCCTCAAGCAACATTAACGACTGATCCGTTGATTAATGCTATTTTTGGCGGGCTGTTCATGGGTGTAGGTGTAGGCCTTGGTTTTAGAGCCAATATTTCAAGTGGTGGCACAGATATTATAAGTGTCGCTATTAGAAGAAAAACGGGTAGAGATGTTGGTAATATCTCAATGATTCTCAATGGTTTTATCATGCTGTTTGCAGGGATTCTTTTTGGTTGGCAATATGCCCTTTATTCCATGGTTGCTATCTTTGTCTCTGGTCGAGTAACAGATGCCGTCTTTACGAAACAACGAAAAATGCAAGCCATGATTATCACTAGTAAACCTGATAAAGTGATCCGAATGATTCACAAGAAACTCCATCGAGGAGTAACGTCTATCAATGAAGCAGAGGGCACTTATAAACATGAAAAAAAATCTGTGCTCATCACGATTATTTCACGTGCTGAGTACAATGAATTCAGAACAATTATGCAAAAAACCGATCCAACAGCATTTGTGTCGGTCTCAGAAAATGTTCACATCATTGGTCGCTTTACAGAAGATGATCGATAATCTTACTATAGTATAGGAGAATAAATGAAACAAAAATATGTTTTTCATCCCAAAAATTTTTTCTTTATCACCCTTGGTACTGCTATTTATGCCTTTGGTTTTGTTAATTTGAACATGCAAAACAAAATTGCTGAAGGGGGATTGGCTGGTTTAACCTTGGTTTTTCACCATTTGTTTAATATTAACCCTTCTTATTCAGGTTATCTCCTGAATTTACCACTTGTTTTGTGGGGAGCTTATATTTTTGGTAAGAGAGCGATGGCTTATACCGTTTATGGGATTAGTACCATGTATTTGTTTGTTTATATCTTCCAAAAAATACCACTCAATCTTGATTTGCAACATGATTATCTTGTTATTTCTTTGATTGCAGGGATTGGTGCAGGTCTTGGAAGCGGGATTGTCTTTCGCTATGGTGGAACAACAGGTGGCTCAGACATTATTGCAAGGATTATCGAAGATAAGTTTGGTATCCAACTCAGCCAAGCCCTCCTAGGTTTTGACATCTTTGTTATGTTATTATCATTAACCTATGTTTCTGTTCCACGGATGATGTATGCTTTAATTGCTAGTTTTATGTTCAGTCAGGTCGTTCATCTGGTTGAAAATGGTGGGTATTCGGTTCGTGGCATGTTTATCATTTCTGATAAATCAGCTGAAATTGCAAAATTTATCATTGAAGACATCGGAAGAGGAGTTACCTACCTTCAAGGAGAGGGTGCCTATTCTGGTCATAAGAAAAATGTTATTTATGTAGCTATGTCACCAACAGAGATTCGTGAAGTTAAAAAAGTGATGGAGGAGATAGATCCTAGGGCCTTCATTTCCATCATGGCTATTGAAGAGGTCGTCAGTCCAGATTTCATTGTCAATCGCAGACCGATGTTAAAATTACCCAAGAAATAAAAAAACTTCAGTCATTGACTGAAGTTTTTCTCGTTGTTACATTTCATTTGGAGCTTCAACACCTAGTAAGCGAAGGGCTTCTTTTAATACAACTCCTGTTGCATAAGATAGGGCCAAACGACTGTCACGCTCTGGACTATCGTCCAAAATGCGAGTATGAGCATAGAAGCGATTAAAGCTTTGTGCCAAGTTGATGGCAAATTTAGCAATAACTGATGGTTCAAAGTTATCAGAACTTCTTGCAATAATGCGTGGGAAATCTTGCAGTAATTTCACAATTTCCCAACTATCAGAGTCACTTAACTTGTAATCACCGCTAGTACTTGGTGTAAAGTCAGCCTTTTTAAGGATTGATTGGATACGTGCATGAGCGTACTGTACATAAGGACCAGTTTCTCCTTCAAACGATACCATTGTTTCTAAGTTGAAATCATAACCATTTGTTCGGTCAGTTTTCAAATCGTAGAATTTAATCGCTCCAACACCAACTGCTTGGGCAACATCTTCTTTATTTTCAAGGTTAGGATTTTTAGCTTCAATTTGTGTCAATGCACGATTGATAGCCTCATTAATAGTCGGCTCAAGTAGGATAACATTTCCTTTACGTGTTGAGAACTTAGTACCGTTACTTGTTACAAGACCAAAGGAAACGTGGCTAATATTCTCACTCCAGTCATAAGACATTTCAGATAAGACGGCTTTTAATTGTTTGAAGTGAGAGGCTTGTTCTTGTCCTACCACATAAACCGCTTTGGCAAAATCATAATGACGATGACGGTAAAGTGCTGCGGCTAAGTCACGAGTGATGTAGAGTGTGGCACCATCTGATTTTTTAATTAAAGCTGGATGTTCGATGCCATATTTTTCAAGGTTAACGACTTGTGCCCCTTTAGATTCTTGCAAGAGATTCTTCTCTTCTAATAAATCAAGAATTTCTTGCATTTTATCATTGTAGAAGGCTTCACCGTTATAACTATCAAAGGAAATCTTCATCAAGTCATAAATACGGTTAAATTCAATCAGACTTTCATCACGGAACCATTGCCATAATTGAAGAGCTTCTTCATCACCGTTTTCAAGTCTTAGGAACCAATCTCTTGCTTCGTCATCGAGTTCTGGATGATCTTTGACTTCAGCGTTGATACGGACATAGAGTTTTAATAATTCATTAATCGGGTCTTTTTCAACAGCCTCTTTGTCACCCCATTTTTTATAAGCAACAATTAACATCCCAAATTGTTTGCCCCAGTCTCCTAAATGGTTAACTTTAATCGTTTTGTACCCCATTTTTTGGAAGATGTTAGATAAGGCATCACCAATAACTGTTGAGCGTAAATGTCCAATTGAAAATGGCTTAGCAATGTTTGGACTTGACATGTCGATAACAATATTTTTATTTTCGCCAATGTGTTGTTGACCATAATCATCACCATGTTTGATAACGTCCAACAAAATCTGATGAGATAATTTTTCTTTATCTAGGAAAAAGTTGATATAAGGACCAACAGCCTCTACTTTTTCAAATCCGTCTTTATCGATTTTCTCTACGATTTCTTGAGCAATCATTTGTGGTGCTTTTCTTAATACTTTAGCTAAAGAAAAAGCTGGAAAGGCAAGGTCTCCCATGTTCGAATTTTTGGGAACTTCAAGTAAATTGAGGACTGTTTCAAATTCTAAATCAGCAACAGCGGTAATTTTTTTAGCAATAAGTTGTTTTGTATCCATCTTTGACTCCTAAACTGTTAATTGTTTCTTATATTTTAACATAAAAAACGTCATTATGACGGAAATATCTTGTTAATGGTATAAATTTTCACCATTTTTAGGTGAAAAGGAGGAAAAATCAATCCCTGTCCAAGAAAAAATAGTTGAATGGCTAAAAAACATGTTTACTAAATGATAAGAGGGCTCTTTGTTATGGTATAGTATAGGAGAAGAGTGCAAAATAAAGGAAAATTTGGTATACTTTTAAGGATAATTATACAAGATAGGTGATTTCGATGAATAAACGAGAACGACACCAAACCATTAAGCAAATTATTCGTTTGGAAAAAATAGCAACACAAGAAGCATTAAAGAGAAGATTGTCAGAAGAAGGTATCGTTGTCACACAGGCCACTCTATCTCGTGATTTACGTGAAATTGGTCTTATGAAACATCGTCAAGAGAAAGGGCAAGCATTTTATAGTCTTTCTCAGCAATCCAGCCGCTATTTTAAACCGATTGTTAAAAAATATATCTTATCTGTTTCTAGAGCAGCTTTCATGTTGGTTATCCATACCGATCTTGGTGAAGCTGATGTTTTAGCTAATTTTATTGACAGCAAAAACGATGCTAATATTCTAGGAACTCTAGCTGGTGCAGATACCTTATTAATCATCTGTAAAAATGAAGAGATTGCTAAACTGTACGAGCAAGATTTATTTTAATCTGACTGAGATGGTAAAAATGATTTTATCAACCGACCAAAAGAGATAGTAGTGTTTTAGTAAGAGAGGAAGCAGACAATGACAAAAGAAAAAATTTCTCCAGGGATGCAGCAGTATCTCGACATCAAAAAAGATTACCCTGATGCCTTTTTACTCTTTCGCATGGGTGATTTTTATGAACTATTTTATGATGATGCCGTTAAAGCCGCTCAAATTCTTGAAATCAGTTTAACCAGTCGCAATAAAAATGCTGAAAATCCTATTCCAATGGCAGGGGTTCCTTATCATTCAGCGCAACAGTATATTGATGTTTTAATTGATTTGGGTTATAAGGTGGCTATTGCTGAACAAATGGAGGACCCAAAGCAAGCAGTGGGAGTGGTTAAAAGAGAAGTTGTTCAAGTGGTGACACCAGGAACAGCAGTTGACTCTTCTAAACCAGATGCTAATAACAATTATCTGATTGCCATTGACACCAATCAAGATCTTTTTGGCTTATCCTATATGGATTTATCGACAGGTGAATTTTATGCGACCGTTTTACCCGATTTTTCAAGCGTCTGCAGTGAAATTTTGAACCTAAAAGCCAAAGAAGTGGTGGTAGGTTATGAACTTGATGAGGAGAATCAAGATCTTCTTGAAAAGAAAATGAACGTGATTGTTTCTTATCAACCGCAAGAAGAAAATCATCCTTTACTTAATGTAGACCTTAATCCAGTAGAAGTATCAGCAGCATCTAAATTACTTTACTACATTAAAACAACGCAGATGCGTGAATTGAGCCATCTCCAAAAGTTAGTCCATTATGAGATTAAAGATTACCTTCAGATGACCTACACCACAAAAAGTAGTTTGGATTTGTTAGAAAATGCTAGAACTAATAAAAAAAATGGCAGTCTTTTTTGGTTGCTTGACAACACAAAAACAGCCATGGGAATGCGTTTGTTGCGTCAATGGATTGATCGACCCCTCATCAATCAACAAAAGATTGTTCAAAGACAAGACATTATCCAAGTGTTTTTAGAACAATTTATTGAGCGTAGTGATTTGACAGAAAGTCTCAAAGGGGTCTATGATATCGAACGATTAGCTAGTCGCGTTTCTTTTGGGAAAGCTAATCCGAAAGATTTAATCCAACTGGGACACACCTTGGCACAAGTCCCCTATATTAAAGCCATTTTAGAAAGCTTTTCTCATTCTAGTTTAGAAGATCTTGTCAACGAGATGGATCCTTTGTCAGAGTTGGAAGAATTGATTCGTTTAGCGATAGATACCAATGCTTCTGCAACCATCACTGAAGGCAATATTATTAGAACTGGATTTGATGATAGGCTAGACCATTATCGTAAAATCATGCGGGAAGGGACTAGCTGGATTGCTGATATTGAAGCTAAGGAAAAACAAGCAACAGGTATTTCAACGCTAAAAATTGATTACAATAAAAAAGATGGTTATTATTTCCATGTGACTAATTCTAACCTTAGCCTTGTTCCTGATTATTTTTTCAGAAAGGCAACCCTAAAAAATTCAGAGCGTTTTGGTACAGCAGAACTGGCTAAAATTGAAGGTGAAATGCTTGAAGCGCGTGATTATTCTGCACAGTTAGAATATGATATTTTCATGCGCGTGAGAAGTCAAGTTGAAAAATATATTGCTAGGTTACAAAAACTAGCCAAGCAAATTGCCACAGTTGATGTTTTGCAGAGTTTAGCTCAAGTAGCTGAAAACAATCGTTATGTCCGTCCGACATTTAATCAAACAGGCCAGATTCAAATTGAGCAAGGACGACATGCTGTTGTGGAAAAAGTTATGGGAACACAAGAATATATTCCAAATAGTATTGTGTTTGATGCCACAACAAATATCCAATTGATCACTGGCCCAAATATGAGTGGGAAGTCAACTTATATGAGACAACTCGCTTTAACCATTGTCATGGCTCAGATGGGTTCATTTGTAGCCGCTCAATCGGCTGACATTCCAATTTTTGATGCCATTTTCACTAGAATTGGTGCAGCAGATGATTTAATTTCAGGACAGTCAACCTTTATGGTGGAGATGATGGAGGCTAACCACGCTATCAAAAAAGCGAGCAAAAATTCCCTTATTTTATTTGATGAGTTAGGTAGAGGGACAGCCACTTATGATGGGATGGCTCTTGCCCAAGCCATTATTGAACACATTCATAACCATATTGGTGCTAAAACAATGTTTGCGACTCACTATCACGAGTTGACAAGCCTGTCAACAAACTTGACACAACTTGTTAATGTTCATGTCTCAACGTTAGAACAAAATGGTGAAGTGACTTTCTTACACAAGATTGCAGAAGGTCCTGCTGATAAATCTTACGGTATTCATGTAGCAAAAATTGCTGGTTTGCCAATAATGTTACTTAAAAGGGCAGACACTCTTTTAACTCAGTTTGAGTCTCATGCTGTGATGCCAGTATCAACGGAAAAAACAATAAACGCTCAAACCAAACCATTAACTCTTTTTGAGGAAGAACAACAAACTGTTTTAGAACGATTAAGCTCGCTTGATGTGATGAATATGACACCAATAGAGGCCTTAAATGAATTGCTGGATTTACAAAAGGCATTGAAGAGGTAATAACTGAATAATGAAGATAAGTCACAAAATAGAATGTTCTCTTTTCTTGTTTTGTGACTTATTGATTGTCATTAGATAGTCCAAGTCTTTCAATTTCTTTCTTTTCTTTGTGTGGTATAATAGAAAAACAACAACAAGACTAAAATCATCCCTACCAAAATCATTAAAGGAGGTTGAAGTGATGACAAAATCAAGATTAGAAGCTTTTAGTGATGGCGTTTTAGCGATTATCATTACTGTCATGGTGATCGATTTAAAAAGTCCCGAGATAGATTCACTTCAAGCGGTGTTTAGACTAATTCCTAATATAGCTTCTTATATTCTAAGTTTTACCTATGTGGCTATTTATTGGAACAATCACCATCAGTTATTATCAAGTACTAATAGAGTCAATGCCAAAATCCTATGGGCAAATTCTCTATGGTTATTTTTCATGTCACTCATTCCCTTTGTAACAGGATGGATTAGTCGTTTTTATTCTAGTCATGTGCCAGTTATGACTTATGGTTTGATTTTATTAGTGACGGCTCTCTCTTACTTCTTTTTACAACATCAGGTTGTTAAATATAGTGAAAGAAGTGCCTTGCTTAAAAAAATAATTGGGAAAGATTTAAAAGGAAAATTCACCGTTTTGCTCTATATTATCTCTATTTTAATGAGTCCATTTTTTACCACTGGCTCCGAGATTATCTTTGTTATTGCTGCACTTATGTGGTTTATACCAGATAAACGAGTGGCAAAAATCCTAGAAGAAGAGTTGTAAACCAATGATTAACCTTGTCTTGATAAAATAAAAGTGACACATGTCTTAGAAAAAGGTGAAAAGTATTATGCCTAAAATTATCGAATTACCAGAAACACTTGCCAACCAAATAGCAGCTGGCGAAGTGATTGAACGTCCAAGTAGTGTTGTGAAAGAACTGATAGAAAATGCTATTGATGCCGGAAGTAGCCAAATTACCATTGAGATCGAAGAGTCAGGATTGAAAAAAATCCAAGTAACCGACAATGGTGAAGGGATTTCTAAAGAAGATGTGGCTTTAAGTATCAAACGTCACGCCACAAGTAAAATTAAAAGCCAATCTGATTTATTTCGGATTAGAACACTGGGATTTCGAGGTGAAGCCCTTCCTTCGATTGCATCAATTAGTTTAATGACTATTAAAACAGCGACAGCTTCTGAAGAAGGTGGCACCTTATTGATTGCTAATGGTGGCCAAATTGAACAAGAAGAAGTGATTTCAACACCGGTTGGGACTAAGATTATTGTTGAAAATCTTTTTTTCAATACACCGGCTAGATTAAAATATATGAAAAGTTTGCAGGCGGAACTAGCTCATATTGTTAATATGGTCAATCGTTTGAGTCTTGCTCATCCAGAAGTATCCTTTGTCTTATTTAGTGATGGCAGAGAATTGATTAGAACTGCTGGGAGTGGGGATTTACATCAAGCTATTGCAGGTATTTATGGTGTTAGTACAGCTAAAAAAATGGTGCCTATTTCAGCCTCCAATCTTGATTTTGAAGTGTCAGGCTATGTTAGTTTACCTGAACTAACAAGAGCAAATCGTAACTATATAACCATTTTAATTAATGGTCGCTACATCAAAAATTTCTTACTCAATAGAGCGATTATAGATGGCTACGGTAGTAAATTAATGGTTGGTCGTTTTCCAATTGCTGTCATTGATATTCAAATAGATCCTTATTTAGCAGATGTCAATGTTCATCCGACTAAACAAGAAGTTCGCATCTCTAAAGAAGGGGATTTGATGTCTCTCATTAAGACAGCTATCTTTGAGAGTTTACAAGAACATGATTTGATTCCAGATGCACTTGAAAATTTAGCAAAATCAAGTACAAGAGGTTTTCCCAAACCAGTTCAAACTAGTCTTTCTTTAAAACAAACCAATCTCTATTATGATAATGAGAAACAAGATTTCTTTGTTCATCCTGGTGAAGAAAAGGATAGCTATGTAGAAGAAAACCAGTTTTCTCAACAAGAAAATAAAGTTGACAACTCACTTGACAACTCTGTCAAGGTAGCTCCATCTGTTAAGTTTGCTAATCGCACTCATTGGCATGATTTTAATAGTGAGCACCCTGAAATTGATGTAACAAACAGTGGTAAACTAAAATCCCTCTTAGATAATCTTGAAAATGAGGAGACATCTGTTTTTCCTGAATTAGAATATTTTGGTCAAATGCATGGTACTTATCTCTTTGCTCAAGGCAAAGAAGGCCTTTATATTATTGATCAACATGCTGCCCAAGAAAGAATCAAATACGAATATTATCGTGATAAAATAGCAGATGTCAACACAGGTTTACAGCAGTTGTTAATGCCTTATCTATTCGAGTTTCCAACAGATGATTTTCTTAATCTACAAGAAAAAATGCCTCTTCTTAATCAAGTCGGTATTTACTTGGAACCTTATGGGGAAAACACCTTTATTTTACGCGAACATCCTATCTGGTTTAAGGAAGAAGAAATTGAATCTGGTGTCTATGAGATGTGTGATATGTTGTTGTTGACAAATCATGTCTCAATCAAGACTTACCGTGCTGAATTAGCCATTATGATGAGTTGTAAACGTAGCATCAAAGCCAATCATACTTTAGATGATTATTCGGCAAGACATCTCATCAATCAATTGTCACAATGCAAAAATCCATACAACTGTCCTCATGGACGACCTGTTTTAGTGAGTTTTACCAATTCAGACATGGAAAAAATGTTCCGTCGTATTCAAGAAAATCATAAAAGTTTAAGAGAACAAGGCAAATATTAGAAGAGAGAAATAATGTACGAATATATCAAAGGAACCCTTTCAAAAATAACCGCTAAATACATTGTGGTTGAAGTATCAGGTATTGGCTACATCATTCATGTGGCAAATCCTTACAGCTTTTCAAATCAGGTTAATCAGACGATAAAAATTTATCTCTACCAAGTTGTTCGAGAAGATGCTCAGCTCCTTTATGGCTTTCACAGTGAAGAAGAAAAAACGATTTTCTTAAATCTTATTTCAGTGACAGGGATTGGACCAACGTCTGCCTTAGCCATCATTGCAGCAGATGATAATGAAGGGTTAGTCGCAGCCATTGACAACAAAGATATTACTTATCTGATGAAATTCCCTAAAATTGGTAAAAAAACAGCCCAACAAATGATTCTTGATTTAGCAGGTAAATTTGTTGATAACACAACAACTAACAAGGAAAAAAGAGATACAAAAGGAACAACTACTAACCATGCTTTAGATGAAGCAATGGAAGCCCTTAATGCTCTTGGTTATAAAGCTAGTGAATTGAAAAAAATTCGTGCCTTCTTTGAAGGAACAAGTGAGTCGACACAAGACTATATTAAAGCGTCACTTAAAATGCTGATTAAATAGGAGATGACTATGAAACGTTGTGGTTGGGTAAAAAAACAAGATGATTTAGACAGGATGTACCATGATACCGAGTGGGGACGACCATTACATGATGAACAAGCCCTTTTTGAATTATTTTGTCTAGAAAGTTATCAATCTGGCGTGTCATGGTTAACCGTCTTACACAAAAGACAAGCCTTCAATCACGTTTTTAAACAATATGATATTGCTAAAGTAGCCGCTATGACTGATAAAGAGCTTGAGGTCTTATTATCTGATGAAACAATTATCAGACATCGCGGAAAGCTCTTTGCGACAAGAAATAACGCTCAACAATTTTTACAGATTCAAAAAGAATTTGGTTCTTTTGACAACTATATTTGGTCTTTTGTCAACCATCACCCCATCAACAATAAAATTAATCATTATAAGGACGCTCCTAGTCAAACAGTTCTATCAGAACAAATTGCTAAAGAATTGAAAAAACGAGGCTTCAAATATATAGGACCTACCATGATTTATTCTTTCATGCAGGCAGCTGGTCTTGTCAATGACCATGAAGTGGAGTGTTCTTTTAATCCTAATCATACGTTGTAAAAACCATAATAGTTTACGAATAAGAGAGTGAGGCAACTCGTCATGAAAGCTGAAATTATTGCTGTTGGTACAGAAATTCTAACTGGGCAGATTGTTAATACCAATGCCCAATTTTTATCGGAAAAATTTGCTGAAAATGGCATTGACGTTTATTTTCAAACAGCTGTTGGGGATAATGAAGAGCGGTTATTATCGGTTTTATCTATCGCCAAAAAACGTAGCGATTTAATTGTTTTATGTGGTGGTCTAGGACCAACAGAAGATGACTTGACCAAGCAAGTTCTAGCTAAATTTTTGAAAAAATCTTTAATTGTCAATCAAGAAGCGATGGCTAAACTGGATGCTTTTTTTGCCACTAGACCAACTGCTTCAAGAACCGCCAACAATGATCGTCAAGCACAAATGATTATTGGTGCTAAAGCGATTCAAAATCCGACAGGTTTAGCAGTAGGAAGTATGGTTGAGGTTGATGGCATCACCTATGTTGTTTTACCAGGACCTCCTAGCGAATTAAAACCAATGGTTAATCAGTTTTTATTGCCTCTATTAAAAAGTGATACCAAACTTTATTCTCGTGTTTTGAGATTTTTTGGTATTGGTGAGAGTCGTTTAGTAACCGAGCTGGCTGATATTATTACACACCAAACTGATCCAACAATAGCACCTTATGCAAAAGTTGGGGAGGTGACCTTACGGCTATCGACAAAGGCAAAAAGTGAAGATGAGGCTAACAAGAAATTGGATAAGTTGGAACATAAGATTTTAAGCACCTCAACTCTCAAAAACTATCATTATGGTTATGGAGATGACAATTCTTTAGCAGAAGTTGTTTTTGAGATGCTTCGACAAAAAAATAAGACCATCACTGCTGCTGAGAGTTTGACAGCCGGTTTATTTCAATCGCAACTTGCAGACTTTTCTGGTAGTTCCTTTGTTTTTAAAGGCGGTTTTGTTACTTATAGCCTTGAAGAAAAATCACGGATGTTAGGTATTCCCTTAGATGAACTAAAGAAAAATGGTGTTGTCAGTGCTTTCACAGCAGAAAAAATGGCAGAAAATAGTCGACGTCTCACCCATTCAGATTTTGCTGTTTCACTAACAGGCGTTGCTGGCCCAGATACTTTGGAAGGTCAACCTGTAGGTACCGTCTTTATCGGTTTAGCAACTAAGGATTCCGTCTTTTCTCAAAAAATAATGATAGGAGGGCGCAGTCGCTCAGATATTCGTCATATTGCAACCATGCATGCTTTTAATATTGTGCGTCAAGCTTTATTAAAGCACTAAAGTTTAGTATAATAGAACAAGTATAGAAAATAGGAGAAATCAATGGCAAAAAAATCAAAGAAAACAGAAGAAATTACTAAAAAATTTGGTGATGAAAGACAAAAAGCGCTTAACAATGCCCTAAAAGATATTGAAAAAGATTTTGGTAAAGGAGCAGTAATGCGCCTTGGCGAACGTGCTGAGCAAAAAGTTCAAATTATGAGCTCAGGAAGTTTAGCACTAGATATTGCTCTTGGTGTTGGTGGTTATCCTAAAGGCAGAATTGTAGAAATTTTTGGACCAGAAAGTTCAGGGAAAACAACTGTTGCTCTACATGCTGTTGCTCAAGCGCAAAAAGATGGTGGGATTGCAGCCTTTATTGATGCTGAGCATGCTCTTGATCCAGCATACGCCCAAGCCTTAGGCGTAAATATTGACGAACTTCTTTTGTCACAACCAGATTCTGGTGAACAAGGACTAGAAATTGCTGGAAAATTGATTGATTCAGGAGCCGTTGATGTCGTTGTTATCGACTCGGTTGCAGCATTAGTTCCACGTGCAGAAATTGATGGAGATATTGGTGATAGTCATGTTGGTTTACAAGCTCGTATGATGAGTCAAGCCATGAGAAAATTATCAGCATCAATCAATAAAACAAAAACGATTGCTATCTTCATCAACCAATTACGTGAAAAAGTAGGTGTTATGTTTGGTAATCCTGAAACAACTCCTGGTGGTCGTGCTCTTAAATTTTATTCTTCTATTCGTTTAGATGTGAGAGGAAACACACAAATTAAAGGTTCTGGAGAGCAAAAAGATAGTAATATTGGTAAGGAAACTAAAATCAAAGTGGTTAAAAACAAAGTGGCACCACCATTTCAAGTGGCTCTTGTTGAAATCATGTATGGTGAAGGCATTTCACGAACTGGTGAGTTGGTTAAAATCGCTAGTGAACTTGACATCATCCAAAAAGCTGGTGCTTGGTATTCTTACGAAGGTGTTAAAATTGGTCAAGGATCAGAAAATGCTAAGAAATATCTTGCTGATAATCCAGAAGTGTTTGATGAAATTGATCGTAAAGTACGTATTAAATTTGGTTTAATCGAAGATGATACCCCTAAAGAGCAAGTATCAGAAAGTAAAGAAGAAGTAAACGAAGATATTGCCTTAGAGTTTGATAGTATTGAGATAGAAGAATAAAATCAGTCTAAAGACCGACTTTCAAATAGAGTCTTTTGTGATACAATGTTAGTATCATGTGGTAGAAAGCGAGAATAGACATGATCAAAATTTATACGATTTCAAGTTGTACAAGTTGTAAAAAGGCAAAAACGTGGCTAAATGCCCACAAATTACCCTATAAAGAGCAAAATTTAGGGAAAGAGCCTTTAACTAAAGAAGAAATTTTAGCAATTCTATCAAAAACTGAAGATGGTGTTGAAAGTATTATCTCCGCTAAAAATAGATATGCCAAAGCCCTCAATTTTAATATTGATGACTTGAGTATCAATGAGGTGATTAAAGTGATTCAAGCCAATCCAAGAATACTAAAAAGTCCTATCTTGATTGATGATAAACGTCTTCAAGTTGGTTATAAAGAAGACGATATTAGAGCTTTTCTTCCTCGCTCTATTCGTAATATCGAAAATGAGCAGGCACGCTTACGAGCGGCTCTATAAATAATGTTATTATAAGAATACATATCTTCAAAACCTGTCTTTTTTAAAAGACAGGTTTTGTTAATACTATGGAAACTCTTTTAAAAGATTACTTTAGAAAAAAATATTATCGCATCAGCAAGCATTCAATCAGTGTTTTATTCTTGTTTAAAATGCTTTAATATAGTATAATAAAATGTAATACTTAATAACGAAAGAAGGTGTGAGCATGGGCTTTACAGACGAAACTGTTCGCTTTAATTTGGATGACAGCAGTAAGAAAGAGATTAGCGAAACATTAACATCGGTTTATCGTTCTCTTGAGGAAAAAGGCTACAATCCCATCAATCAAATTGTTGGGTACGTATTAAGTGGTGACCCTGCTTATATTCCTCGTTATAATAATGCTAGAAATCAAATTCGTAAGTACGAAAGAGATGAGATTGCAGAAGAATTGGTTCGTTATTATCTCAAAGGAAATGGTATTGAAATCAAATGAGAATAATGGGATTAGATGTTGGATCTAAAACAGTTGGTGTGGCTATTAGTGATCCACTTGGTTTTACTGCTCAGGGTTTAGAAATCATTAAAATCAATGAAGAAAAAGAAGAGTTTGGTTTTGATCGTTTGAGTGAATTGGTGAAAGAATACCACGTAGAAAAATTTGTGATTGGTCTTCCTAAAAACATGAACAATACTAGTGGCCCTCGAGTGGAAGCTAGTCAATCTTATGGGAAGCATCTTGAGGAGCTGTTTGGTTTACCTATCATCTATCAAGATGAGCGCTTATCAACAGTAGAAGCAGAAAGAATGCTTGTCGAACAGGGAGATATAAGTAGAAACAAACGTAAAAAAGTTATTGATAAATTGGCTGCCCAGCTAATTTTGCAAAATTATTTAGATCGTATCTATTGATTAATCCATATTAAAGGGGAAAAACATGACAGAAACACATAACCACCAAGAACATGATGTGATTACATTAGTTGATGAACAAGGTAATGAAACTTTGTTTGAAATTCTTCTAACCATCGATGGTACTGAAGAATTCGGTAAAAATTATGTCTTATTAGTTCCTGCCGGTGCAGAAGAAGATGAAGACGGTGAAGTTGAAATACAAGCCTATGCCTTCACTGAAAATGAAGACGGCACAGAAGGGGAACTAGAACCAATTCCAGCTGATTCTGAAGCAGAATGGGATATGATTGAAGAAGTCTTTAATACTTTCATGGAAGAATAATAAACTGCTATACTGTTATAAAAAAGCATTTTGAGATATCTCGAAATGCTTTTTTAATAGCAATAAGAAATTGACTAATCAAAAGTTTTTGCTATACTTAAGTAATAAGAATGTTCAGGAAGGAAAGAGTACATCAAATGTCATCTACCCCATTAGAGAGTTATAACGAGGAATTGTCTGGCGTATCTTACAAAGAGGAAATAACGCAAGAACCTCGTCTTAGTAGAAGAGCAAAAAAAAGACCAACTAAACAGCCAAAGATGAAAAAAACTAATGTGAAAGTGCCGTTTTTTCATCATTTTTATTTGTTGGTTTTTAGTTTGATTATTTCTTTGTTTAGTGTGGTTATTCCTTTTTTTTCAGATTTTGCCAATGGCTTTCAATCTCAAAATCTTTATACTGGTTTTATGATAACACAAGGGCAACTCCCCTACACAGATCTTTTTGCAACTGGCGGATTTTTATACTATCTCACCATTTCTTTAAGTTATCTGTTGGGTAGTGAGTTATGGCTATTAATTGTTCAAATTGCATCCTTTTATATTTCAGGTATTTATCTCTATAAAATTGTTTTATCTCTCAGTCAGAAAAAAGGACTGGCTGTTACAGTGACGTCAATTTTTTATCTTTTAAACGTTACTCTTGGATTTGGTGGACTTTATCCAATACAATTGTCCTTTTTATTCTTCTTACCGGCAATGTGGTTCTTATTAAATTACTTTAAAGGACAAACTAAAGATGAAGGCTTTATTGTTTATGGAGTATTATGTGCTTTTGCTATTTTATTTGACTCTAGGAACCTATTATTTGGACTTGTAGCCCTCATTGTTTTAAGTAGTTATAATTTAGCTCACAAGTATTTTGCTAGAGGGTTTTACCAATTATTGTGTTTACTATTTGGTTTACTTCTTGTTTTTTACACCGTAGGTTTTTTAGCCTTTAATATGCAAGTCGTTGTTCCTTATCTACAACAAACCGTTGTTTATCCTATTGTTTCTCTTACCACAAGTCTTGAAGCTCTTCTTTATAGTTTTGGTTTTTATTTCATTTTTTCTCTTGGTTCAGGAGTCTTACTAGGTGTCTTATTATTTCCATTACTACTTAGAAAAGGAACAAAAAATCAAGCTATTAAATGGGTATTCTTTCTATCATTGGTTCTTTATTTCATTTTAGTTGTTCTGACAAAAAGTTTTGAAACTTATCATGTGCTACCAATGATTCCATTTGGCTTAATCTTAACGATTCTCGTTTTAAATCGTCATCCTGATGAAGTAAGTGTTGAAGAAATAGCGCGTTCTCGTCATCGTCAACAAGCCTCAACAAACAGTGGCTTTAAAGGTTTTAGTACTTTGATACTAAAACACTTATTGGTTCCCATCTTAATAATGGGTTATGGCCTTGGTCTACCTATTTATCACTATCTTATGGATATTCCTCTTTATCAAGAAAGAGAAATGATTGCTAATTACATTGCAACTAATACTTCAGAAGATGAGTCCATCTATGTTTGGGATAATGTTGCAACAATCTATCAAGGCAGTCAAAGGCAATCAAGCTCGCATTTATCACTTCCTCTAATTAATACTTCTGATGAAGTAAATCAGAAGCGATTAGAAGATGAGTTGTTACAAAACAAGGCAAAATACTTTGTTTTAAACAATAATTTAGAACTACCACAATTGATAAAAAGTACTCTAGATAATCATTATCAGCCTATTAGTTTTGATAATATTGACCATTTGACCGTTTATCAATTAAACCCTTAGAAATCAATATGTTGTGTTGTTTTTTAAAATAAGCCACAACATATTGATTTTTTTGTTGGTAAAATATTGATTTTTATTTTGCTTATGATATAATACTTCTTGAATTAACATTTAGAAAAGAAGGTAAAGAAATGGTCAAATCACTCATTACAGTTATTAAGCGTGATGGTAGAAAGGTGACTTTTGAACCTGATAAGATTTTTCAAGCACTCTTAAAAGCCAGCAATCAAGTAACGCCGCTAACACCATTCGTAGAAGAAAAGCTAAAAGAAGTTACTGAGAATGTTGTGACAGAAATTTTTGAACGCTTTAATAAAGACGTCAAAATCTATGAAATTCAAAACATTGTGGAACACCAGCTGTTAGAATCAAACGAATATGCGATTGCAAAAGCTTATATCAACTACCGAACACAGCGTGATTTTGACCGCTCTAAAGCAACAGACATTAATTATACGATTGATAAATTAATCAACAAGGATCAAAGTGTGGTTAATGAAAACGCGAATAAAGACAGTAATGTCTTTAACACCCAACGCGATTTAACCGCTGGTATTGTTGGGAAATCCATTGGGCTTAAAATGTTACCACCGCATGTGGCAAATGCTCATCAAAAAGGTGATATTCATTTTCATGATTTGGATTATAGCCCCTATACACCAATGACCAACTGTTGCTTGATTGATTTTGAAGGCATGTTAAAGACAGGTTTTAGAATTGGAAATGCTGATGTTGAAAGCCCAAAATCGATTCAAACAGCAACCGCTCAAATCTCACAAATCATTGCGAATGTTGCTTCTAGCCAATATGGTGGGTGTTCTGCAGACCGTATTGATGAAGTTTTGGCACCTTACGCTAAACTCAACTATGAAAAGCATATGAAAGATGCCGAAAAATGGTTAGCAGAAGATAAACGCGAAGACTATGTGCGTGAAAAAACGCTTAAAGACATTTATGACGCTATGCAAAGTCTTGAGTATGAGATTAATACACTTTTCACCTCTAATGGACAAACACCATTCACCTCACTTGGTTTTGGCTTAGGTGAAGGTTGGTTTGAGCGTGAAATCCAAAAAGCTATTTTAAATATTCGTATTAAAGGTCTTGGAAAAGAACAACGTACAGCAATCTTCCCTAAATTGATTTTCACTGTTAAACGTGGTCTCAATCTGGATCCTGGGTCACCAAATTATGACATTAAGCAATTAGCTCTTGAATGTGCTACAAAACGCATGTATCCAGATATGTTATCTTATGATAAGATTGTTGAGTTAACAGGTTCATTTAAAGTTCCTATGGGATGTCGTAGTTTCCTTCAAGGATGGCAAGATGAAAATGGTAATGATGTCACATCTGGTCGTATGAACCTTGGTGTTGTTACAGTTAACCTTCCTCGTATTGCCCTAGAATCTCAAGGCGATATTGAAAAATTCTGGGATATCTTTAGCGAACGCATGTCAATTGCTAAAGATGCGCTTGTTTATCGTGTAGAACGCGTTAAAGAAGCAACACCAGCAAATGCACCTATTTTATATCAGTATGGTGCTTTTGGAAAACGTCTTCCTAAAGACGGTAATGTCGATGACCTCTTTAAGAATCGTCGTGCCACCATTTCTCTAGGTTATATTGGTTTGTATGAAGTGGCAACAGTCTTTTATGGCGGTGAGTGGGAAACGAATCCAGCAGCGAAAGACTTTACGATTGATATCATTCATCAAATGAAGAGCCTTTGTGAAGACTGGTCAGATGAGTTTGGTTATCATTTCTCAGTTTACTCAACACCATCAGAAAGCTTGACAGACCGTTTTTGTCGTCTAGATACTGAAAAATTTGGTATTGTTGAAAATATTACAGACAAAGAATACTATACTAATAGCTTCCATTATGATGTTCGTAAAAACCCTTCACCATTTGAAAAATTAGATTTTGAAAAAATCTATCCAGAGACTGGTGCAAGTGGTGGTTTCATCCACTATTGTGAGTATCCTGTTTTACAACAAAATCCTAAAGCTTTAGAAGCTGTTTGGGACTATGCTTATGATCGTGTTGGTTACTTAGGAACTAACACACCGATTGATCGTTGTTATGAATGCGGTTTTGAAGGTGATTTTGAACCAACAGAACGTGGTTTCAAATGCCCAAGTTGTGGCAATACCGATCCAAAAACAGTAGATGTGGTGAAACGTACTTGTGGTTATCTAGGTAACCCGCAAGCAAGACCAATGGTTAATGGTCGTCATAAAGAAATTGCTTCACGTGTGAAACACATGAATGGCTCAACAATGAAGCTAAACTAAAAAAATAATAAATAGGTTGCTATTTAGCAACCTATTTTAACAGAAAAGAGAAACTAATGGGAAAATATCAACTGGATTACAAGGGGCAAAAGCAGGTAGAGCGTTTCCACGAGAAACATTCTCGTACGAAAAGTGATCAAAAGGCACGTGTCAATGCTTTAAAAGAACGTTTTTTAGGGAAAAAGACTAAAAAAGATTAGTCGGAGGTTAGGTATGCTTAAAATAGGGATTGTTGGTTTAGGGTCCATTGCTCAAAAAGCTTATTTGCCCTATATGCGTCAGTTGGCTGAGATTGAATGGCATCTATTCACTAGAAATCAAGAGGTTTTAAGTCAGACAGCACACTTATTTTCACATGTCCACACATATTCATCACTAGAAGAGCTTGCTGATGCCACTTTGGATGGTGTTTTTATCCATACAGCAACCGTTTCTCACCATGATATTGTTGCCTTGTTTCTAAGCCGTGGCATACCAGTTTATGTGGACAAACCTGTCACACAAAATTATGAAGAAACCAAGGCTCTTTATGATTTAGCTAGAGTTCATCAAACTTTCTTGATGGTTGGTTTTAATCGCCGATTTGCACCACGAGTAGCTGCTTTAAAAGAAGAGATCAATAAGACAAAGATTTATGTTGAAAAAAATGATATTAATCGCCCAGGAGACTTGGTGTTTAAATTCTTCGACTTCTTTATCCATCCATTAGACACGGCTCTTTTTCTTATGGATAATCCTCCTAAACAAGGCTGGTTTCATTATCACAGAACCGATGGCCTACTAAGTCAAGTGACAGTAACTCTAGTTTCAAACACAGAAACTGTTATTGTAGGCATGAATTTGCAGTCTGGTTCAAGAAGAGAAATCGTTGAAATTCAATTGCCCAAAAAGACTCTTCACGTTGAGGATTTGTCTGATTTAACTATTTATGAAGAAAGTAGTCAAACTAAGAAAAATTATGGTGCTTGGGATAGAACTTTATATAAAAGAGGATTTGAATCCATTGTTTTAGCATTTATCGATGCTGTTAAAACAGGTCTCAATCCGGTTTCTCCCGAGTCGAGTTTGTTGAGTCACTACCTTTGTCAACAACTGGTAGACGCTCAAAAAGATTGGGGCGAATTATCACTACAGTTGCCAAAATAGGAGATATCATGCTATTAAGAAGACCAAGATTTGATGATGAAGCGACTATTTTAGAGATGATTACTGAATTTGAAGCCCATAACAGCCAGCATGACGGTGGCTTTTGGAATCCTCGTGAGTTTTCCTATAATGATTGGTTGCAACAAAATCGCGAATATGAAATGGGAATTAATATTCCTAGTCACTTTGTGCCTTCTATTCAGTTGGTGTCGTTTGATGCTAATAATAGAGCGCTAGGCTTTTTAAATCTGCGCCTTCGGTTGAATGATGTTTTGTTACAAAAAGGTGGTCATATTGGTTATAGTATTAGACCGACTGAGCGTGGCAAGGGTTACGCCAAAGAGCAATTGAGACAAGGTTTGCAGTTGGCCAAAGAAAAAAACATTAAATCGGTTTTATTGACTTGTCATAAGGATAATCTTGCTAGTCGAAAAACAATTTTGGCCTGTGGTGGGCGTTATGAAGACACACGTGATAGTATAGAACGTTATTGGATTGATTTGGAGGGATAAGATGAATAATCCTAAACCTAAAGAATGGAAGAGCGAAGAATATAGTCAAGGCTATATTTCTGATTATAAAGCTTTTAATTTTGTGGATGGTGAGGGCGTGCGAAATTCTCTTTATGTGAGCGGTTGTCTCTTTCATTGTAAAGGATGCTACAATCAAGCCACTTGGAATTTTCGAAATGGTGTGCCCTACACAAAAGAACTAGAAGAACAGATTATGGCTGATTTGGCTCAACCTTATGTGCAAGGTCTTACTTTATTGGGAGGGGAGCCCTTCTTGAATACAGGTATTTTATTACCTTTGGTCAAACGAATCAAAAAAGAGTTGCCTGAAAAAGATATTTGGTCTTGGACAGGCTATACATGGGAAGAAATGATGCTGGAAACTCCTGATAAATTGGAATTACTAAGTTTTGTTGATATTTTAGTTGATGGTCGTTTTGACATCACCAAGAAAAATTTAATGCTCCAATTTAGAGGATCTTCTAACCAACGCATCATTGATGTCAAAAAATCCTTAGCCACTAATTCAGTGGTGATCTGGGAAAAACTCAACGATGGTAAAGCAACTTATGAACAAGTGTCAAGAGATCATTTAATATAAAAAGAGACAAGTTCTCAATTTAATATTTTTTGATAGAACATTACAAACGTTTAAAGGCTAGAACTTGTTGTCCTAGCCTTTTTTATATTTCTTTAACAAAAGTAAGCTTGTTAGGTTCCGATAAGTCCTCGTGATAAGAAAAACCATCAAAGGTCAGTTTTTTTAGGTCTGAAAGTTCTCTAGCGTCTTGTTTAATGGCTGCTGCTAAAAAGGCACCACGCCCTTTTTTAGAGATGGTAGAGTGCGTTTTTAAATGTCCTTTTTTAGCTTCCATGAAGACCACTTTAATCAACTGTTCTCGGATGGGTTTGGAGAATATATCTTCAAATTCACTTGATAATAGAGAGATAAAAATGTCTTCAGTGTTAAAACTAGCATCAAAATCTTTTTGCCAATACTGTTTGAGAGATTTTCCATCAATTGTGAGTTTTTGTGAGAAATCAAGACGATGAGGGGCAATTGGTGTTAACGCTGGGATAACGCCGTATAAGGAAGAGGTAATTAAAACATCGGTATTCACACGCTTAAGTTCACAAGGAGAAAATTCAAGACGATTGATATAGCGATACATCAAACCATTAAAGAGAAAAATGGCAGGGTAATAATTAGCCTTCTTGTTTTGAATAGTTTGAATTCTGTCCCATTCTTTTTGAGCGGATTCTGGTTTTATTTTATAAAAATGAGCTAGTTCTTCTGGCCCCATTTTTGCCAATTCTGTAAGAATAGCAGTTGTTTTTGGATTGAACGGATTAGGAGTAACCTTATCTAGTTGTTTTGACATCTCTTTTGCAGTTGGGATTAAAAATTTCATGATAGCCTCCTTATTCTTTTTCTATTCTAGGCTATTCCAGATAAAAGTCAAGCCACAATGTTAGTTATGATTATTATGAAAATGAATAACATTTTCACCAAATGAAAATTTCAGAGATTGAATTGGTAAAGTAGGTTTAAAATAAATTTGGATTTAAAAATCCACATTATAATAGCAATTTTTTAAAAAGTAATTGTTAAATGATTGTAATCTTTTGAAATTATGGGTTAAATCAGTTGTAATTTTTATAAAAAAGTATTAGAATGGAGTTGACTGCTATAGACAGTTAGTATATTTTATAAGTATTAAAAATTGTAGATAATTTCATTACCATAAAGCCCAATATGATATTGTTATTATTTACCATTTTTAATCTGTAAGATATAAAAGAAAGGGAAAAACAATGAAGAAAAAACTATTAAAGGTTTTAGCATTGATGGCGTTGGTAGTAACAACTTTTTCATTTGTCAAGGCTGTACATGTTGATGCAGCTGAACATGATAATGTTATTACAAGCATGTCACTTACAAGTGAATCTGGAGGTGCTTTACCTGATGAAATTGGTCAATGGACAAATTTTCGAATTAATGCAGACTTTGCATTACCAGATAATACGGTCCATCAAGGGGATACAACCACTATTCAACTACCCGATAAGTTAACTTTTCCTCAAACAACAGCGTTTGAAGTAAAAGATCCAGCCGGGAACCTTGTTGCAAATGCGGTAATTAACCCCGATACTAAACAGGTAGTATTAACTTACACCGATTATGTTGAAACTCATTCTAACGTTACCGGAAAACTCTTTTTCTATTCACGTGTTGACTTTAAAGTCATTGATACTGAAGAAATTATAGATGTTAATATTCAAGTTGGTTCACAAAGTTTCTTTGCTGGTAGACTTAATTATAAAGGTGTTGTAAGACCAACTCCTTATCTGTTAGAAAAATCAGCTTGGTCAGAAAACGGTGCGCCACAAACTGGTAATTTCTCAATTGCCATCAACCGTACACAAGAATCTCTTACAAATGTTGTAATCAAAGATGCTCTTCAAAGTGCTGGATTAACTTATAAGAAAGATACTATTCATATCTATAAAGGTGAGTGGGACTTTGTTCAAGGAGATTGGAGATTACAAGGACTTCAAGATGTTACTAGTAGTTATACTGTAAACTTTGATGATGCCACTAATTCATTTACCGTTGACTTGGGCGATATTGGCGCTACTGATAACTTTATGATTAATTATCAAGTAGGTGTTTCATATGTGCCAACGGATGGTGAAATTTTTGAGAACAAAGCAATGTTGACTGCTGATCAACATGGAACAACAGAAACTCAAGCTTCTTACCGCTATCTAGAAGCTGGTGGTAGTGCTGAAGGTTATGTCTACACTGTAGGTGTTCATAAAGTTTCTGAAGATGGTAACACACCACTTGAAGGTGCTGTCTTTGATGTTATTCGTAAAGCTAATGGCCAAAAAGTTGGTACTTTGACAACTGGAGCTGATGGTAATGCAACAGTTGGCGGTCTTCTAAAAACAGAATATATTCTTAGAGAAGTAACTGCTCCAGCAGGCTATGAGCTTTTAACTGATGATATTGAAATCACACCAAATGATTTTGATGGCAATAAAGTTGCTATGAAGACTGTTACTAACAAATTAGCTAAGACTTCTATCAGTGGTCAAAAAACATGGAACGATAATAACAACCAAGACGGTAAACGTCCTGCACAAATCGTTGTTAAATTATTAGCTAATGGTGTTGATACTGGTAAAACGGTCACAACTGATGAAGCAAAAGGTTGGGCTTATACCTTTGATGATCTTGATACAAGAGATGCACAAGGGACACCAATTCAATATTCTGTAGCTGAAGAAGCTGTTCCAGAATATGATGCGGTTATTTCTGGTTACGATATTACGAATAACCACATACCAAGTAAAATCAATATCTCAGGTAAGAAAATCTGGGATGATGCTAACAACCAAGATGGTAAACGACCAACAGAAGTTGTTGTTAACCTTTTAGCAGATGGTCAGCCAACTGGACAAAAAGTGACAGTAACAGAAGCAACTAACTGGGCATATGAATTTACAGATCTTCCAGAATTTAAAGATGGTCAAAAAATTGTTTATACCGTAACAGAAGATGCTGTTGCAGAATATACAACAGACATTAATGGTTTTGATATTACAAATAGTTATCAACCAGGTAAAACAAGTATTAGAGTCACTAAAGCATGGATTGATAACAATAACCAAGACGGTATCCGTCCAGACAGCATTAAAGTACAACTCTATGCTGATGGCCAAAAAGTAGGTGCTGCTGTAGATGTTACAGCAACCGACAACTGGTCATATACTTGGTCAGATTTACCAGAAAAAGCTGCCGGTAAGTTGATTAATTACTCTATTGAAGAAGTAGGAACAGCTACAGGTTATTCTTCAGAAATTGGCCCACTTGTGGCTGGTAATGTTACCATTACAAACTCACATATTCCAACTATAACAGAAGTTTCAGGTAAGAAAATCTGGAATGACGCTAACAACCAAGATGGTAAACGACCAACTGAAGTTGTTGTTAATCTTTTAGCAGATGGGCAACCAACTGGACAAAAAGTAACTGTTAATGAAGCAAGTAACTGGGAATATCAATTTACTGATTTACCAGAATACAAAGCTGGTCAAAAGATTGTCTATACAGTATCAGAAGATCCTGTAGCAGAATATACAACAGAAATTAATGGTTTTGATATTACTAACAGCTATACACCAGGTAAAACATCAATTGCTGTGACTAAAGTTTGGGAAGACGGCAATAACCAAGATGGTATCCGTCCAGATAGTATTAAAGTGCAACTTTATGCCAATGATGAAAAATCTGGTGATGAAGTGACATTAACCGCTGCAGACAACTGGATGTATACATGGACTGATCTTGCTCAAAAGAGCAATGGTCAAGACATTGTTTATAGTGTCAAAGAAGTTGGCGAAGTAACAGGTTATACCACTACAGTTACTGAAGTGGTACAAGGAAATGTCACTATTACCAATAACCACAAACCAAGTATGACTGAAATTTCAGGAACAAAAACTTGGAATGATGCCAACAACCAAGACGGTGTTCGTCCAGCAGAAATCATTGTTAACCTCTTAGCAGATGGTCAACCAACCGGTCAAACCATGACCGTTAATGAAGCTAGCAACTGGGCTTATACTTTTACAAACTTGCCAGAATTCAAAGATGGTCAAAAGATTGTCTATAGCGTGACTGAAGAAGCTGTTCCTGCCTATACAACAGACATTAATGGCTTTGATATCACTAACAACCACACTCCAAGTACCATTAAAGTATCAGGTACTAAGACATGGAATGACGCTAACAACCAAGATGGTGTTCGTCCAGCAGAAATTATTGTTAACCTTTTAGCAGATGGTGTTGCGACTGGTCAAACTAAGAGAGTTACAGCCGCAGACAACTGGACTTATGAATTCACTGACTTACCAGAATTCAAAGATGGCCAAAAGATTGTCTATAGCGTGACTGAAGAAGCTGTTCCAGCCTATACCACAGATATTAATGGTTTTGATATTACTAACAACCACACTCCAAGTCTTGTTTCAATCTCAGGCACTAAGACATGGGATGATGCCAACAACCAAGATGGTATCCGTCCAACAGAAGTTGTGGTTAACCTCTTAGCTGATGGCCAACCAACTGGTCAAACAGCAACCGTTAATGATGCTAGCAACTGGGCATATGAATTCACTGACTTACCAGAATTTAAAGATGGTCAAAAGATTGTCTACACTGTAACAGAAAACAAGGTAGATAACTACACAGTTGCTATCGATGGTTATAACATTACCAATAGTTACAAACCAGGTAAAACTAGTGTGACAGTTGTCAAAGCTTGGGATGATGCCAACAACCAAGATGGTATCCGTCCAGATAGCATTAAAGTTCAACTTTACGCTAACGATAAAAAAGCAGGTGACGAAGTAACCTTAACCGCTGCCGACAACTGGACCTATACATGGTCAGACCTTGATGAGAAATCAGCCGGTCAAACCATTGTCTACACTGTTAAAGAAGTAGGAAAAGTTGATGGTTATAAAGTTGCTATCGGTGACCTAGACCAAGGTAATATCACCATTACTAACCGTCACACACCAGAAGAAATCAGTATTAAA
>NZ_JAOTIN010000006.1 GCF_025660655.1 Streptococcus sp. CSL10205-OR2 | reverse complement strand
CTTGTGGACCGCGGATATTTCCATTTCTAGTCCAACGACCGTTACTCTTACTGTAGGTGTCACCTGTGCTTGTGTTGATATAGGTATCACCATTTGAGCCTAAGCTATCTTGTGGTGTTGTAGTACCTGAATGAATTGAGGAACCATTTTGACCATCTCGACCTGCTTGACCTGTGGCACCTGTTGCTCCTCGTGCACCAGTTGCTCCACGAGCCCCTTGTGGACCGCGGATATTTCCATTTCTAGTCCAACGACCGTTACTCTTACTGTAGGTGTCACCTGTGCTTGTGTTGATATAGGTATCACCATTTGAGCCTAAGCTATCTTGTGGTGTTGTAGTACCAGAGTGTATTGAAGAACCATTTTGACCATTACGTCCTGCTTGCCCTTGCGAAGGTTTATTTGTATCCACCCCATTAATAATCCATGTTCCATCACTAGAATCAATTGTAATGTCAACATGATTTTGATTTTCAGCAGATATTCCTAGCATTATTAATTTTACTCTATATGAAAAATCATCAGGACTTGTTGTAGATGAAATACCGTTATAATTAGCAATATTAGCCTGACCAATTATTAAATATTCATCATTAACCGGATCGAAATTTGATGGCATTCTAAAAACATATTGTCCATTATTTAAAACTGTGCTATATACCCTATTGCGCCAAATAATTTTAGATTCACTTCTAATAGCAAATAATTTAAATTGACTTCCTTGATTTGGTGGAACATCTGCAAAATAATAATCGGTCTCATTTAATCTCGTTATATTCAAAATAAAATCATTAGACTGATTACCAAGAGCAAATCTGGAAAATGATTGACCCACTGGTACATTTCTAAATCTCGTTTCCTCTTGTTTTTCTTGAATTAAGTCAGATTGATTATCATTACTTTTCTTTTTAACTAGAAAAGAAATAATATTTTTTTGACCTTCAATAATCTTTTCAGAAATAGAAAAAGACTGACCATCGGCAAGCTCATAATCTGGTAAGTGATTTAGACCGCTTGCTATTTCAGTAATTTCTTTCTCACTCACAGCATCTTGAGACATCACAGTAATATTATGTGGTTCCTCAAAAACAATATCTCCTGTAATCTCATCTTTATACTGTACAAGATAAGCTATGTAGGTTTGCCTTTCTTTGTTAGCTTTTTCGTTTACGGCAACATCTAACTCTGAATATTCTGTTTTATTTTGATTGTTGATATTATCAATATCTTCATTTAATAAATTTGTTTCAGTAACAATAGATTCTGTTTCCATAGTATCAACTGAATCAACTTGTTGTTCAATAGAAACCACGGGTAAAATTGGCTGAGAGTTAGTTGATGTTGTTATCTCCTCACTTATAATAAAATTATCAGTTTCAATTAAAGAAGTTGTTTCACCTGTAACATCTCCGGATTTAATAGGTTCAGACACTTCAAGTGTCTCTGTTTCATCTGCTTGAACAATAGTTGTTCCAAATGCTGTTATAGCTGTCACTCCCAAAAGAGCTGATTGTGTTCCATAAGCTTTATATTTACGTAATCCATATTTTTCTTTTTTATCCATAATATTATTCATTATAATCTCTTTCTTTTACAAAACAATAAAAGGACCAAATTCTGACTCTATTTGAGGCATAATAGTTTTTATAAGGTATGGTCCTTGAACTAAAACATTAAATAAATTTTCCAAATCTTGACTAATTTCACAGACATAACGCATAAAAACACGTTGATTCTCATCCATAGAGAAATAATAGTAAATACCTTGTTCTCTATTGAGTTGATTTAAAAAACTTAACCATTTATTTTCTTCTTCCTTATTTTTACAATAAGCTATATTTTGGAAAACAACTTGAGCAACACTTCTGTTGTCACCTTTTGATAAAGAAACGGCAAAATCGATAGTGTGTACATCAGTTATTGAAAAACGACCTTTATAAATAAAAGCATCACTTTCCTCAATCACTTTCATAGGAAAGGACTTCTCTTTTAATAAATTTTGAAATCTTTCATTTATCTTATCCATTAGACAATCCTTTATATATCAAATTTGTAGAGCGGAATATCGTCAACTGATGTGTTTGATTTAGGCAACTTTGGAAAATTAACAATTACTCTTGATTTCTCAACAACTTCTTCCATTTCTTCAATTTGACTTTCAACTTCGCTATGAACATTTGAAATTGATTCTTGATCTAATTCTTCGACAATTAGTAAATACTTATTTAATAATTGTTTAAAATCAGTTTTCAAACGATCTTCTTGAGTCTTCAACTCTAACTCTAATCGCTTCAATCTATAAATAGAATTTTCAAACTGTTGAATTGTTTTTTGAGCATCATCGCGAGCAGACATTTTAATCCTAACAGCTTCACGCTCAGCTGCTGCAACAATTTCTGAAGCCTTATCTCGAGCATCAATAAGAACGTCATTAATAGATTCACTCTTTTCATGTGTGAGTAGCAATTGACGACGTAATTCTGAAATTGTTTCTTGAGATTCTTTTTTTTCGTTTTTTAGCTGATAAATAATTTTCTTTAAAACTAAAATTTCCTTGTCTTTTTCTTTTGATTTAAAAAACCCAAACATTGTCTTTCTCCTTTAATCATATGATTTATTTTAAAAGTGTAGCAATCATAACATAAACATAATAATATCAAATTCTTTTAAAAAAGGAAATAAGTTTTTAAAGTTTTTATAAGTTTATAGTATAAAATGTTTAAGGATAAAAACTTAGTGATTTTATTAACAAATATAGCATTGTTGGACAATCCTATTTAGTGAAAAAACAAATATAAAACTAATAATTATTATTAATTAAGTTTAAATATCATAGCATTGTCAACAAGAATATCTCAATAGTCAATAATATTAAAATGGATAACTGTTTAAAACTGATATTAAAAAAGACAATATTCTATTAATTGAGAATAATTGCCTTTATCATATTTCTTAAATATATTTGAACATATAAACTATTTGATTCAAATGATTAAGCAAAAATGTTACATTTTTTCACTAAGTACCACATCTGGGTATTTATCAGCAAACCAGTTGAGTGCAAAATCATTTTCAAAAAGAAAGACTGGCTGATCAAAACGATCTTTGGCCAATATGTTACGGCTTGAACTCATGCGTTGGTCAAGATCTTTTGGATCAATCCAACGAACAGTCTTTTTACCCATAGGTGTCATGACAACTTCAGCGTTGTATTCACCTTCCATACGGTGTTTAAATACTTCAAACTGAAGTTGACCTACTGCTCCAAGCATGTATTCACCTGTCTGGTAGTTGGTATAAAGTTGGATAGCACCTTCTTGTACCAATTGCTCAATCCCTTTATGAAATGATTTTTGTTTCATCACATTTTTAGCAGAGACTTTCATGAAAATCTCTGGCGTGAAGGTTGGTAGAGGCTCAAATTCAAAATTGTTTTTGCCAACGGTTAAGGTATCACCGACTTGATAAGTGCCAGTATCATAAACCCCAATGATATCTCCTGCCACCGCATTTTCAACATTTTCACGACTTTCTGCCATAAACTGGGTAACATTTGATAGCTTGACATTTTTACCAGTTCTACTTAACTTGACACTCATCCCACGATCAAACTCACCAGAAACAATTCGCACAAAAGCTATTCTATCACGATGACGAGGATCCATATTGGCTTGTATTTTGAAAACAAAGCCAGAAAAATCTTTATTTAATGGATCAACTAAGTCACCATCTGTCGTTTTATGACCGTGTGGTTCTGGTGCAAATTCTAAGAAGGAATCAAGAAAAGTCTGTACGCCAAAGTTAGTTAAGGCAGAACCAAAGAAAACTGGTGTTAACTCACCGGCTAAAATAGCTTGTCTTGAAAAGTCATTTCCTGCTTCTTCTAACAGCTCAACATCTTCTAAAACTTGTTCATAGAAGATATTTTGAGAAAGTGAGTGCGTCTTAGCCTCTTCAAAGTTAATAAAGCGTTCATCTCCCTTATAGAGTTCTATACGCTGATGATAGAGGTCATATAAACCCTCAAAACTTTTCCCCATACCAATCGGCCAGTTCATTGGATAACTAGCAATTCCTAAAACTTCTTCAAGTTCTTGCAATAAGTCAAGAGGCTCACGACCATCACGGTCAAGTTTATTGATAAAAGTAAACACTGGAATTTGACGATGTTTAACGACTTCAAAAAGTTTTTTCGTCTGTGCCTCTATCCCTTTGGCAGAGTCAATCACCATAACGGCAGCATCAACTGCCATTAAAGTTCTATAGGTGTCTTCTGAAAAATCCTCATGACCAGGGGTGTCTAGAATATTGACGCGTTTTCCAGCATAGTCAAATTGCATGACTGATGAGGTCACTGAAATACCACGTTGTTTTTCGATGTCCATCCAGTCAGACTTAGCAAAAGTCCCTGTTTTTTTTCCTTTAACTGTTCCCGCTTCACGAATTTCACCACCAAAATAAAGTAATTGTTCCGTAATCGTCGTTTTCCCCGCATCCGGGTGACTGATAATGGCAAATGTTCGGCGTTTTTTAATTTCTTCTTGAATACTCATACGTCTCCTTTAGATAAACACATGTTAATTTGACATTTTTAAATTGTACTTATCTTTTTCTAGCTATAACTCTATCATTATAACGAAAAAAGCAGAGCTTTTCAATGATTATAATAAATCAAAACAAAGAAAAAGACAGAACAAAGAAAGAATTTTCTTGTTTTGTCTTTTTTCAATAAATCGTTTTAGCTAATACTTAGATTAGTTATCAAAACGTTTTTTTCTGCCATAGCCATATAAAGCTAGCGATGATAAAGCTAACATGGTTCCTAATACTGCTGAATTTGAATTATCACCAGTATTTGGTAAGACTTTAGCTTGTGTTGTTGGAGAGGTTTGATTAGCTTTCTTCTCAGCTATGTCTTTATTCTTATGACCATGATTGCTACTCATTGGTTCTAACTTACCATCAAAGGCTAGCAACTCATGACTTGGTGCAGTGTTTGGTATAGCTGTTTCAATCTTACCTTCTGGAAGATCATAGCTTGGTGCGTCTGATGGTATTTTACTTTCTAATTTACCTTCAAAGACCGGCTTATCTTCCAGAGTAGGCGCTGTGCTTGGTACGGCTGTTTCAATCTTACCTTCTGGAAGCTCATAGTTTGGCGCATCTGATGGTACTTTTGTTTCAGGAACTTGGTAAATAATACCATACTCACTAAAGTGCTTGGCAACAAAGACAACGCCTGTACGAGTGACTCCATTACTGTCCTCAAAGCTTGTCATCGTAAAGTCAAGCTCTTCTTCTTGGTCAGTATTTGGTAGGTAAACCACTTTTCCTACGGTTTTACCGTCATCTACTGGCATGATAACAAGTGTATCTTTGAGTGGACTAATAGTTTCACCTTTAGCATCAACTAATGAGATGTCAAAGAGGTCATAGTCTTGATCCTTAAGCACATTTGGTGTGTTTGGATCTTGGGTTTCTTTATGGCCAACACTGATGCCTTCTATAGCTGCGATTTCCCCAATTTCAAGTTGAACCGAAACACCTGACGCATCATCTTTTAATTCGCGCTTTGCTGTTGAGAAGGCTAGTTCTGGTAAGTCATTGACAACACCTCTACCATTGCTAAATTCAATTGATGGTTTATCTTCTGCATTTGGAGCACTATCTGGAATGATATTTATAGCTTCTATATATGTATAGACGACAATAATATTTTGATCAGCTATTGTACCTGTAACATTGCTTGAAACAGATTCACGGAAGTATCTCTTACCACCATGTTCAATGAATTGTTCAGGTGCTTGACTCGTAATATCATAATTAGATCCAGTTGTTAAATTATTTAGAACAGTTGTTTCTGAAAGCACTGTGCCATCTTTTAAAACTGATTTAGCTGATACTTGATAGTACTTCACTTCTGGTTTTCTTGAAGCTATTTGGGCAATACCAGAATTACTCTCACCATGTGAATAATGCGCAATTGCCTTAATATTTAATTTTTGTTCACGATTAAGGCCTGTTGGTAGTGCAACATTCCAATGAGTATCGGAAACTTTTTCAACAACATTTCCTAATGAGTCTTGTAAATTGAAATCAGCTGTTTTTGTTAAAACAATTGGTTCAGTGACATTGTCAATGATAAGTTTGATACTTTGCCAATCACCTGGCTTCATGACAAGTAGAACATGATTTTCATCCTCAGCAACATCAATAAGGTTTGGTGAAAGAATTGGTGTTACTTGAGGTTTTAGAATCTCAAAGGAATCAAGACTAATTTTCTTATTCGCCATTGTGGCATTTGGATTCACTCGAATAGTGATGCTATGAGACCCATTGTCTAGACCTTTATATTCACCGATTAAAGTTCGTTTTTCAGGATTTCCTGATGGTTTGTAGAAAACAAGTGGTTCCATCTGATTACCATCAATAGTGACAAGTGCTTCCCCTAAGTTGGTTGCTTTATTACCATAAACTCTAATACCTGTGCCTTCAAAGTTTAATGTTAGAGTAGCATTTTCAGCTGGAATAGTAACATCTTGTGTGATATCAGCAAACTTTTCAGTTGCTTGGTAGAGTTGTGGATCTGAATAATTACCAAAAGCTGAGCCGTATTGAATTCTTGAATCACGATCATCTAATCGTTCTGGTGCATTTGGAGAACCTGATATAATTCTGAAAGAATCAAGGGAGAACTTGTTACGTTCACCTGGTCTTGTCACGGGTTTATCATTTACCGTTAGCTCTAAAGTATGGAAACCATCTTCTAGATCTAAGAATTGTCCAATAAGAACACCCTTTTGTGCGGTTGCATTATGAAAATCAATAACACCACGATCAACACCATCAATTTTCACAGTTGCAGTTGATAAGCTAGGGCTCTTGATACCATAAATTTCAATCCCTTTACCTACAAAATTTACTTTTGCCGTGTAGTCAGCCTTGGTTAAGGTCGTATTACCCGTGATGTCAACGAATTTTTCTGTACCACCATAAAGTTGAGCATCACTCCAGTTACCAAATGCCGCACCATACTCTATCGCTTGGTCTCGATCATCCATAAATTCTTGATGAGATGAAACAACAACATCTAGAGAATTAACACTCTGTTGCTCATTTTTAACAGCAGTCACATTATAAATATAATTATAATCTGCTTGAAGAGTTTTATCGGTAAAATGATTCTCAAATGTTCTAAAGTTTTCAACAGTTTGTGTTTCAACATTTAAACGACTGACAAAATAATAATCTGCTCCTTCGTACGCTGCAAAGGTAATATCTGCTTTATTATAAGCTGTTCTCTTTGCGGTCACATTATTAACTCGTCTTAAAATATCATAAGCGTTAACATTTTTAGTATCTGCTGTAGGTAGTGTTCCTGAGATATCAACATCAATTTTATTCACATTAATAATAGCTGTAGGAATGGTTTTCTTCAATGATTTACCCCAATCCTCAGAAGCGATACTATAAATTAATGATGTTGGACTGTCTTGAGACACAAAATAAGCAACACGATTATCTTCTAAAAGAAGATTTTCAGGTCTTAATGCCCAGACACTTTTATCAAAATTAAGGCGGAAATGATAATCATCTAATTTATCAATAGATTGTACTTGCACTATTGGCTGTGTTTGTGCAAGAGCATATTCCATATTAAATGATTTAAAATGCAAGCTATAAGCATTGTAGCCTGGCTCTGTATGTTCATACAAAATACCATAGTTGTTTTCACCAATTTTGGTTAGTGAATTATAAGCATAATCTCCTTTTTGGAAGATTTTCTGATTAACCCAGTTCAACTCACCATCAGGTAATACTTCTGCTACTCTAAGGTAGCCATTTGCTCTTGCTGGACCATTGGCATTTGAAAGAATGATGTACTCTTTATCATTATGATGGGTATGAATAGCAGATAATTGAACATAGACATCAACCACTTCTGGAATATCCTTAAGATTATGCCAAGTTTGTCCACTGTCTGTACTTGTCGCCACCTTAACACGCCCCGAAGGATTACGCATAAACAACTTCAAAGCACCGCTATCTAGTTCAACAACTGTTGATTCTGTTAATTGCTCCGCAGATTGACTCATTGTTAAAGAGTGAATGGTCGTCCCATTTGATAAGGTTCTATCATCATTTGGAGAACCACCCATTTGCCAAGTTTCACCATGATCATCAGAATAAATGACACGAGAAGATTGTGAGGTTAAATGATTAGGTGCTGCATAGTTTGTTGAATAAGTTGGAACAATAATACGTCCTTTATGCTCACCATGTTGTAAAACAATACCAGCTCCTGGACCAACACCATGGAACTTCATCTGATCATTAGTAACCATTGGGGTAATATCTTTTGGATTTGACCAAGTGACACCATCATCATCACTATATTGCATCCACAAATAGCTAGCCCAAGCCGCTCTAAATGGACTGGTTTTATTCGTTGTGAAGAAAATATTACCTATTAAATCATTATTTTGATAGATATCTCCAATCGTTTCTTTTGCAGGGTGATCAGATTCCAATTTGACGCTATATTCTGTCTCTAAATTACTTGGTGAATAAACCTTGCCATTTTCACGAATGGTATAAACTCCAGACTCACCTTGATTATCTGTACGATATAAGGCACGATAACTCTTTCCTTCAATAGTGACATAAGGCTCTTCATACCTTGCTTTATTGGCAGGTAGACTATGAATGGCTTGTCCTTCTAAAAACATGTCGTAAATAAGAATGATACGATCGTTAGATGGATCTTGAAGTAAAACTGAGTCAATCGTTACGGGTGATTGTTGGTTACGATTAGCGGGATTAGGATTATTTCTAATATTAATAGCATCAATACGACTACTCCAAGTAGCTCCTTGGTCTGTACTTCTTCTAATGGTAATACCTATGTTACCCCAGTCGCTATAATGTGTTTCCCTAGCATCAGCTGCAGCAATTAAGGTACCTTTTTTAGTTGTTATTAAAGCTGGAATACGATAACTATAAATACCATCAGCTGCTCTTTGATTGTTTTGACCACTTTCAAAAACTGTCACATCCTCAGAAACCTTCATGTCTTCAGTTAAACGCTCAGGATAAGCTTCACGTTTAAAAATAGCAGATCTTTTTGCAATTTCTTCAGCTGTTAGGGCTCTATTAAAAATAGTTAAATTTTTAAGGTCGAATGGCGCTCCCCAGTGCATCCTATTTAAACGAGGCGTTGCACCAATTTGCATACGATTAACACCAACTAAATCTTTAATAAAGTTAGCTGATTTTTGATCAGAGTATGCTAACTCACCATTGACATAAACAGAAAGTTTAGCAGTTGCATCTTCGGAAGAATTAATGGTCATGGCCACAGAATTCCACTCACCAGCAACCAATTTTTGATTATTAGCACTTGGTGCACCATAGAACTGATTGCCACCATTTCTACCTTCAACTCCAATACTGCCACCATTAGAATAAAGTGTTAGATAATTATTAGTATGTTCGGTACTAGATGCAGAAAAAAGACTCTTGAAACCTGAATTAGAATCTAATTTGAATTCCATGTAAACTGTTGCATCCGTTAGGGCTTTAACAGTTTCGAGATGTTCATCTAAATCAATTCTATTATTATTACTGCTATCAACGCGTTGATTATCGACACTAACAACCTTATTTTCTTCATATAATCGGCCAATACTATCCACTTCAAGTTCAACAGTTGGTCTTTCAGAATTACTTATCTCAGTATCTTCTGTTAAATTAGTTCCTGTTGTATTTTCTAAAGTAGACTCATCGACAGTACTTCCTTCATTAGCAAAAACTTGATTTTCAGATTTTGCTTTTGTTTCTTCAGTAACTGGTTGTTCCTCATTGTTTTCTAAGTCTTTCGTTGTCTCATCAGTAACAATGATATTTGTTGTCTCTATATTAGTTTCATCAGCTGAAACAAGATTTGCTCCAAATAAAACACAGCCAATCATAACAGATGCTGTGCCAACTGTTAAACGTCTAATAGAATAGCGTTGTCTTTGATCAAATAGCTCTTTTGAACGTTTCCTCATGAAAATACCTCTTCCTTTAAATTAACTAAATAATAGTTGTTAACGCTTTCAATACCATTATACCTTTTCTAACTTTGTAATGTCAATATAATAATATATTAAAAACCACTAGCTGTCTTAACAAAAATTGTCACACTGGCTAGTGGTTATTGATAATCTTATTAGATTCTATATGGCGTCAACGACTTTTTCTAAATTCATTGAATGGCTACCTTTAAACAAGATTTGATCTTGAGGTTCTATGATGTCTTGAAGACGTTTAATAAGTTGAGATATGTCATCAGCAGTATTATCTTTCTTAAAAAAAGCTAATTGTTCTGATGAAAATTTTTCTTTAGCCAATTGGTAAAGAGGATAAATGTCTTCCCCGTAAAAATAAACAACATCAATCTGATCTGGATTAAGGCTTGTAATAATTGCTTCATGCATTTTTTTTGAAGCCTCACCGAGTTCTTTCATGTCCGCTAAAACGGCTATTTTTTTTCCATTTTTTTGGTTTGGCAGGCTAGAAAAAGTTTCTAGAATAAGACGCATAGCTGTTGGATTAGCATTGTAGATGTCACTTAAAATATCTGCCCCATTTTTAGCTTTCTTCCATTGTGTTCGATTCTTTGTGAGAACAAGATTTTTTAAGGATGATTTAATATTTTCTTGTGAGACACCAAGTCTCTTAGCAACATAGGCTGCTACCATGGCATTTGTTGCATTATATTTACCAGTGACAGGAAGGTAAATGTCTCCATCAATAAAATCAAGACTAAAGGTCAAATAATCCTTATATTCTTTCAAGTGATGAACTGTCAATGGTGTTTCTTCGCCAAAGAAAATGATTTCTTGGTTATTTGGTATAAAAGGTTTAATGAGTGGATCATTTGGCACAATTAAAAGACCATTGTCTTTCATCCCATCAACAATTTGAAGTTTCCCTTGCGCAATTTTATCTCGACTACCAAAAAAGGCAAGATGAGCTTCTCCTATGAGAGTGACAACACTAATATCAGGTTTTGCAATCTGAGAGAGAAGGTGGATATCTCCAAGATGATCTTGACCCATTTCAAGCACTAATTTTTCAGTGGTATCAGGCATATGTAAAATCGTGTAAGGAAGACCAATCTCATTATTATAATTGCCTTGTGTTTTATAGGTTTTATAAGTACTTTCAAGTATAGTTGCAATCATATCTTTGGTGGTTGTTTTACCGTTTGATCCTGTGACGGCAATAACTGACACAGCCATTTTTTCCAAATAGTATTTTGCCAATTCTTGAAAAGCAAGAAGCGTATCAGACACTAGTATATGAGGATAATCAACTTCTTTTTCACTAAAGGTTATGAGGGCACCATTTTCAAAAGCAACTGGAATAAAGTCATGACCATCACGATTACCTTTTAAAGGTAAAAAGAGGTCTCCTTTTTTGATAAGGCGACTATCAAATTCGATGTTATTGATTAAGCTATCTTTCAATTGACTAATATCATTTTTTGCACCTACTACTTGTGCAATTTCATGTATTTTTAATTTCATGTATTTCTCCTATTAAAAAAGAGCTAATTAGCTCTTTTATTATAGCATATTTTAAATCAGATGGTCTTCTCGTTTTTCAAACATCTCTTTAGCAAGCAAAACAAGTTCTTTGATCAAATCACTATAGCTAAGTCCCATATTTTGCCACAAAAGAGGATACATTGACCACTGGGTAAACCCTGGCATCGTATTTAATTCATTAAGATAGATGTGACCATCATTTGTTAAAAAGAAATCACAGCGTGAGAGTCCACAGCCACCAATAGCACGAAAGGCTGTTTCAGCATAGGAACGCATTTTTGTGATACTAGCATCATCTAATTTAGCAGGAATTGCCATCGTAATTTTATTATCAATGTATTTGGCATCATAATCATAAAAAGCAACATCTTTAACCACTTCACCAGGTAGGGTTGATTTAACAGCTCTGTTTCCTAGAAGACCAATTTCAATTTCTCTAGCAACAACACCTTGTTCTACTAAAACACGACTGTCGTATTTAAAGGCTAAGAAAAGAGCTTGTCTTAGTTCTTCATGATTTTCTGCTTTTGAAATTCCGACACTTGACCCCATATTGGCTGGTTTGACAAAGACTGGATAGTTCAATTCTGTTTCAATCTGATGAATTTTATCATCAATCACTTCACCTTCCATGACTGGTACAAAATCAACTTGGGGAATATTAGCTGCTTTTAAGACATATTTGGTCGTAATTTTATCCATAGCAACACTAGAAGAAAGAACATTTGTTCCAACATAAGGCATTTTTAAAACTTCTAAAAAGCCTTGAATTGAACCATCTTCTCCCATAGGACCATGTAGGACAGGAAAAACAACCGCATTTTCTTCATATATATCACTTGGTTTGATTTTTTGACTAAGAAGAACACTGTCATTTGTCATCAGTTTTTCTTTATCACTTGGTTTTTCATCAAATTCTTGTGTTTTGATAAAGTCACCGTCTTTAGTGATAAAAAATGTTTTCACAAAGAATTGATTATAGTCAATTGCTCGCATGATGCTTTCTGCTGACAATACTGAAACTTCTCTTTCAGCTGAACGACCACCATATAATAATAGTAATGTTTCTTTTTTCATGAGTCACCTTCTATATTTCTGTTCGATTTTCAATAGCACTTAAAAGCGTTACTTCATCTGCATACTCAATATCACTACCAACTGCTAGTCCACGAGCCAAGCGTGTCACCTTAATGCCAGCTGGTTTTAACACACGAGATAAATACATAGCTGTTGCTTCACCATCTGCAGTAGCATTGGTAGCAATAATAACTTCATTAACCTGACTATCCATCAAACGAGTAATCAAGCTTTTAAGATTGATGTCATCAGGACCAACGCCATTCATAGGAGAGATAAGGCCATGTAAGACATGATAAAGGCCATGGTACTCTTGAATTTTTTCCATTGAAGAAATGTCTTTACTTTCTTCGACAACAAGAATAATACTTTGATCTCTGGTTTTGTCTTGACAAATCTCACAAATCTCGTCATCAGTTAAATTGCCACAAATAGAACAATAAGTTAATTCTCTTTTGGCAGCTAATAAGTTTTTGGCAAACTCATTAACATCTTCATCTGCCATTGAAATTGTATAAAAGGCTAAACGAGTTGCCGTTTTAATACCAATTCCTGGTAATTTTGTGAAACTATCTATCAACTTAGCGATAGGTGTTGGATAGAGCACACTAACCATCCTTTCTAGTTCATGGGATTCATTGAATGATAAAGATTAACAATATCTCGGGTAATATCATGACTAACAGTTCCAGTTAAGTCTGATTCGTGGGGTAATACAACTGCCACAGCAATTTTTGGATTATCACTAGGAGCATAGGCAACAACATTTAAGTTTGATGTATAAACAAGTTTACCGTCTTTATCTTTCACATAACTTTCTGCAGTTCCCGTTTTTGCTGAGATGCTAACATTAGCTCCTTGACCAATTTTTCGACCTGTTGAAAATGTTGAATCACTATTAACCACTTGGAAAAAACCATCTTGGATAATAGCCATTTCCTCAGGTGAGATAGCAACTGTATTTAAAGATTTTGGTTGAATACTTTCAATTAATTCTCCTGATTCCCCATTGTTTTCTTGCTTGTAGATGCCTTCTACCAGATGAGGAGCAAGACGATTGCCTCCATTTGCAACTGTTGCTGCATATTGAGCTAATTGCATTGTGGTATAGTTATCAAACTGGCCAAAACTTTCTGTTAGGTAATTGGCAACATCAAATTCTGTTGGGATAAAACCTAATGATTCTCCAGGAAGATCAATACCTGTACTAACACCCAATCCGTATTGAGCAAAAGACTCACGTAATTGGGTCATAGCTTCTTCAGTATTATCGGTTGCTAGAACCATTCCAGGCACATATTCTTGACCTAAGATTTTAAGAGCCACTTGCACCATATAGGTATTTGAGGAATACTCTAACGCCTGACTAGCAGTGATTGGTAACGGACTTGTTGTAAACCATGATTTGATAGGAGCTGAATCGGCTAATTGAATGGCTTGATCAAAAAGAGTTTGGTTCCCTGCAATAACTTGATGTTCAAAGCCAGCTGAGATAGTTGCTCCTTTAACGACTGAACCTGGAGTAAAAACTTCGGTAATGGTCCCCAAAGCGTTTTTTTGCAAAGTTCCTGTTTTGATGTCGTTCTGATAACCAGCCATCGATAAAATAGCGCCTGTATCAACATCTAAAACAACCGCATAAATGCCTTCTGAATTTTGGGTGTTTTGAAGGGCCAGTTCGGATTCAAAATAGCGTTTTAAGATATCTTCAACACCTTCTTGAAAGTTTAAATCAACAGTTAGTTTAAGATTATTGCCTTGTTGGCCTTGTGTTTCAACGTCATCGCTAACCACTTGACCTTTTTTATTGACAACAATTTGTCTTGTGGTGCGTTTGCCTTGTAAGTAATCTTCATAAGATTTTTCAAGATAACTTGTCCCAACACGGTCATTTAAGGAGTAACCTTTTTTAAGATAGTCATCTAACTCTTCAGCAGGTAGACCTGTTTTTTCAGTTGAAATGGTACCAATAACATCAGCTAGGGAATTATCAGACACTACCCTATCCCAAGTTGATTGTATAGAAACACCTGGCAATTTTGATTGATTACTAGCAATCATGGCAATTTCTTTAGGGGTGATAGCATCCGTTTTTAAAAAGGAGGTGTTAAACGTTGGAGTCGCATTCATTTGTGAAAAGAGAGAAACCACTTTTAATTCTTCATCTGAAAAAGTAATAAGATCTTCAGCTACAGCGTCTACTGCATTTTTGTAGATAACTGATTCAGATAATTTATTACCAAATTCATCGTATTTTTGATCGTCTGATAATGACTCATAAATGTCTTGGTAGTTACTGGTTAGTGCTAAGTAGTAATCCTTTTTATCGCGTTCTGATACCTTAACATCAGATATTGTCACATAATCGGATAATTTTTGAGCTGTTTCTCTAATTTCTTGAGCTGTTGAGGTGTAATTTCTCGTGTAGGCAACAACTTCATTGATATTATTTTTAGCAAGAGGAACGCCTTTAGCATCATAAATTTGCCCTCTTGGATTAGAGGTTGTTACAGTATATGTCGTTAAAGCAGTTATTTTTGAGGTATAAAATTCCTTATTAATCAACTGCATATCAGCCAAACGTAGAATTAAGATAATAAATAAAAAAACAATGATGAAAAAAAGCAGGTTAATGCGATTCGCAATTATTTTTCCCACTTTGACACGATTTTTTCTCGTTGGACGTTGATTATCTGCCATATCATACTCTACTTTCTAAAACTCTGACTTTTATTTTATCATAATTTAATAAAAAAAACCTGCTCGTGACAGATTTTTCTATTTTAAAAATTGATATTTTTGATTACTAATTTAATGACTTTTTATGATAAACAAGATAGTAAAATAAGGAGACAAAAATGGCACCACCAATAATATTTCCTAAATAGACAAAAGTAAAATTACTTAGAAAATCACTCCAACTAGCAGCACCTTCAAAAATTGCGGCAGGAATGATAAAAGCATTAGCAACACTATGCTGAAAACCAATCGCAACAAAAGTCATAACTGGAAACCAAATGCCTACTATTTTACCGATACTATCTTTTGCACCATAACATAACCAAAGTGCTATACCGACAAACCAATTACAACCTATTCCAGATAAAAATGCTTGTAGAGGACTAGCTGCTAGTTTTGCATGTGCCACTTCTATCACTTCTATCTGGAAATGACCTGTTGTTGTTAACCCAACAAGATGACCAAAAACATAGGCTACAAATACCGCACCAATCACGTTAAAAAGAGTGATAACAAACCAGTTATTTAAAAGATCCTTAATGCTAATTTTTTTTGCAATAAAAGCTGCTGAAACAGCCATCATGTTCCCTGTAATAAGTTCACCACCAGCTAGTAGAATAACGATTAAACCAATAGGAAAGACACTAGCACCAACAAATCCAGAAAAAGTACCAAGACTTTCAATACCACTTGCTGCTACTCTAACATAAAGAAGATAGCCCAAACTGATCATTGCACCACCAATAAATCCAAGAATAGCTTTTTGCAAAAAAGTTTTATGAATTTTATGTGTTCCAATGGTTATTGTTTTTTCTAATATTACCTCTGGTGTCTCCATATTTACCTCACAAAGAATTAAATTACTATTATTATAACAGTATTATTTCAAGATAACAATATTATTCACAATGTTTCAATAAATTTAAGTCTTATTCCATAACAAAAAACACTCTAGTAAATCACTAGAGTGTTTTTCTTGAATCATTTATAGAAGATGAAAATCATCTGCTATAAGTCATCGTTAGTTACTTTGCTTTTTATAGACATAAAAGCCAAAGCCTGAAAGAATCATCATACCAAAGGCAACTAGTGTGGTTTCAAGAACACTATTATCACCTGTTTTTGGAAGAGTATCTTTCTTAGGTGTTTCTTTCTTAGGTGAAGCTTTCATCACAAGACCTAAGTCAACTGTTAAGTTATCAGAGCCTTTAATAGAACCTGAAGTCTTAGCAGTATTTGAATTACCATCAACATGATCAGCGTTATCAGTAACTGGAGTTACTTCATAACCTTCTGGAACAGTAAATTCAATTGTATAGTCACCATTCACTAAGTTAGGGAATTCATAGAATCCTTTATTATTAGTAGTGGTTGTTTCAGTTGTACCATCAGGCTTGGTAATAGTTACTTTAACACCTGCTACAGGTTTTTCACCAGCATCTTGTTTACCATTTTTGTTACTATCAACCCATACATAGTCACCTAATTTATATTTAGGTTCTTCTGTAGTTGTTGTAGTCGTAGTAGGTTCTTCAGTTGTGGTGGTTGTTGGAGCCTCTGTTGTTGTAGTCGTTGGCTCTTCTGTAGTTGTTGTTGGAGCCACTGTTGTTGTGGTCGTTGGCTCTTCTGTAGTTGTTGTTGGAGCCACTGTTGTTGTAGTCGTTGGCTCTTCTGTAGTCGTTGTAGACTCTTCAGAAGATGATCCTACAGTAGTTGTAGTCGTTGGCTCTTCTGAAGTTGTAGTCGTTGTTGTGGTTGTTGTAGTGGTCGTTGTAGTGGTTGTTGTAGTCGTTGTTGGATCTACTTTCTTAACAAGACCTAAGTCAACAGTCATGTTGTCTGCATTGTTGATTGTTCCAGTTGTTGTAGCGTTGTTTGAGTTACCATCAACGTTATCATCGTCACTTGTCACTGGTGTTACTTCGTAACCGTCTGGAACAGTGAATTTAACAGTATAGTCACCGTTGTCTAAGTTAGGGAATTCATAGAATCCTTTATCATCAGTTGTTGTTGTTTCTGTAGTTCCATCTGCTTTTGTAAGAACTACTTCGACACCTGCAACTGGTGTTTCATTAGCGTCTTGGTTACCGTCTTTGTTAGCATCAATCCAAACGTAGTTTCCTAGTTTGTAGACTTTCTTAACAAGACCCAAGTCAACAGTCATGTTGTCTGCATTGTTGATTGTTCCAGCTGTTGTAGCGTTGTTTGAGTTACCATCAACGTTATCATCGTCACTTGTCACTGGTGTTACTTCGTAACCGTCTGGAACAGTGAATTTAACAGTATAGTCACCGTTGTCTAAGTTAGGGAATTCATAGAATCCTTTATCATCAGTTGTTGTTGTTTCTGTAGTTCCATCTGCTTTTGTAAGAACTACTTCGACACCTGCAACTGGTGTTTCATTAGCGTCTTGGTTACCGTCTTTGTTAGCATCAATCCAAACGTAGTTTCCTAGTTTGTAGACTTTCTTAACAAGACCCAAGTCAACAGTCATGTTGTCTGCATTGTTGATTGTTCCAGCTGTTGTAGCGTTGTTTGAGTTACCATCAACGTTATCATCGTCACTTGTCACTGGTGTTACTTCGTAACCGTCTGGAACAGTGAATTTAACAGTATAGTCACCGTTGTCTAAGTTAGAGAATTCATAGAATCCTTTATCATCAGTTGTTATTGTTTCTGTAGATCCATCTGCTTTTGTAAGAACTACTTCGACACCTGAAACTGGTGTTTCATTAGCGTCTTGGTTACCGTCTTTGTTAGCATCAATCCAAACGTAGTTTCCTAGTTTGTAGACTTTCTTAACAAGACCTAAGTCAACGGTCATGTTGTCTGCGTTGTTGATTGTTCCAGCTGTTGTAGCGTTGTTTGAGTTACCATCAACGTTATCATCATCACTTGTCACTGGTGTTACTTCGTAACCGTCTGGAACAGTGAATTTAACAGTATAGTCACCGTTGTCTAAGTTAGGGAATTCATAGAATCCTTTATCATCAGTTGTTGTTTCTTCAGTTGAACCATCTGCTTTTGTAAGAACAACTTTAACACCTGCTACTGGTGTTTCATTAGCGTCTTGGTTACCGTCTTTATTAGCATCAATCCAAACGTAGTTTCCTAGTTTGTAGACTTTCTTAACAAGACCTAAGTCAATGGTCATGTTGTCTGCGTTGTTGATTGTTCCAGTTGTTGTAGCGTTGTTTGAGTTACCATCAACGTTATCATCATCACTTGTCACTGGCGTTACTTCGTAACCGTCTGGAACAGTGAAGTCAACAGTGTAGTCACCGTTTGGTAAGTTAGGGAATTCATAGTAACCATCAGCATTGGTTTTAGTTTCTTCAGTTGAACCGTCTGCTTTTGTAAGAACAACTTTAACATCTGCTACTGGTGTTTCACCAGCGTCTTGGTTACCGTCTTTATTAGCATCAATCCAAACGTAGTTTCCTAGTTTGTAGACTTTCTTAACAAGACCTAAGTCAATGGTCATGTTGTCTGCATTGTTGATTGTTCCAGTTGTTGTAGCGTTGTTTGAGTTACCATCAACGTTATCATCGTCACTTGTCACTGGCGTTACTTCGTAACCGTCTGGAACAGTGAAGTCAACAGTGTAGTCACCGTTTGGTAAGTTAGGGAATTCATAGTAACCATCAGCATTGGTTTTAGTTTCTTCAGTTGAACCGTCTGCTTTAGTAAGAACAACCTTAACATCTGCAACTGGTGTTTCACCAGCGTCTTGGTTACCGTCTTTGTTAGCATCAATCCAAACGTAGTTTCCTAGTTTGTAAGTTGGTGCTTTATAAGTATTTTCAAAAGCAAGTTCTGATGCAGGAGTTACAGTCGCAGAAAGTTGACCTTGACCATCATCAGTTACAGTTACTGTAAGAGGACGCTCAGTTTCATCATAAGTCATTCCAACTTCAGTACCTTTTACTTCACTAATAGTGTAGTTGTAAGTTCCTGCTGCAGTAAATGTTTTTGGTGCAAATGTAATAGTTCCGTCTGCTGCATTTGTTGCAGTAAGCCAAATTTTACCACTAGTATCTTTAAGGTTGAATGTGAATTCACCTTCTTTTAAATCACGTCCAACTAATGTTTTAGTTGCTTTAATAACAATATTTGTTTCAGCTGGAGCATAAGTATTATTGAAAACAGCTTTTTCAGAAATAACATTTGCTACTAATTTGCCATCATACTTAGGATCAGTACCTGGATCAGCAGCTTCTTTAGTAACTTCGATGGTAACTGCCTTAGGAGTTGTGTCATATGTTACACCACCTAAGTTACCAGCTTTTTCTTCAATAGTGTAGTTGTAAGTTCCTGCTTTTGTAAATTCAACGTCAGCAAAAACAATGTTGCCATCCGCAGTATTTTTAGCAGTTGCGATAACAGTTCCTTTTTCATCTTTAAGTTCAAATTCAAACTCATCAGCTGCTAAGTCGCGTCCTGTTAAAGCTTTAGTTGCTTCAATAGAAACACTTACAGGTACTGGTTCTTTTTTCTTGTTAGTGATGGTACGGATAGCACCTTTGTCAGAAACACTCACTTGAATTGGGTCTGCAGTAATGTTATAGCCATCTGGAGCTGTGATCTCAGTAATAGTGAACTTACCAGCTTTAACTTCTGCTTCAGTAAAGACTGGTGATTGCACACGTCCATTTTCAGCGTCAGTTGGATCTAATGTTACTTCAGTTTGGTCAGGTTTAGTGATTTTGAAAATCGCACCTGCTAGAGGTTTACCAGTATCTTCATCTGTTTTATAGATGGTAATACGGTTTCCTGTTTCGATACTGATGGTACCACCAGTTGTAATTTTACTAAGACGTTCAACTGTTATTGAAGTTGCCGTTGAATCATCTCTTACAGTTACATCGCCTTTATCAGAGGTGACTTTAACAGTATTAGCAACAACAGAACCATCAGCAGGAGCAGTTGTTGCATAGTCAATCATGAAACGTCTAGTTCCAGGGTTGATAATATTAATTTCAAACTTAGTGTAAGCTGCATTATAAGTAACAGTATAGTCTGTACCTTCAACAAGGGTTTCCTTGTTGTCTAATTGGTAACCTTGATTAATACTGTCACCAGCAGTTACCACCAAAAGTTCAGGAATAAATTGCATTGGTGCACCAGAATCATCAACAGTGTCAGTGATTTTTAGTTCATTGTAGTCTTTACCTGAACCATTAAGACGGATGCGCCATGGGTGTTGATAGTCACCAGATTTACCTAAAATATCTGAAGTGTATGGACGATTAGTCAACACACCACTATATTTAGCAATGTTCTCATTTGCTAGAACTGCAGTGTTATCGGAAGTGGCTTTTGGAATAACGGAAAGCACAATATCTTTTGTTCCAACATCTTTTATGTTCTCAAACGTTTTGGTTGTTGTCGCCAACACCTCAGTCATATTAAACTGAGCAAAAAAAGTTCCCTTAACATTAAGAATCTCTGTTGTCTGCTTTTGATCTTTATAATCTTGTAGATTTTTAAGAGTGATTTTAACAGAGCCACCTTGAGCTGTACCAGCAGGAGTCACTTTGGCAGTACCAATAGCAATACCTGTTTCAGGGTCAGTGATATCAAAAGTACTTGCTGCAATATTAAATGGAGCTGGAATATCAAAGTTAAAGAAATCTCCGTCAGCTAAGTTGTTGTTATATGCTGAAAGATCAAATTTTGTTAAGAAACTATAATTTCTATTTTCAACAAGTACATACTCACCCGTTCCTTTTTTCGAGGCCTCCCTTCCATTACCGGTGTCCCAGATAACAATGTCTGTAATGACATCATCTAGTTCTTTAGCTTCAACAGTATTTGCTGAAACCGTAAAGACACCTATAACTGCAATCAGTGCGATTATAGATGACTTTAGAAATGTTTTTAGTTTAGAATACATATCTACTTCCTTTCATTTTTTATAGAGGATATTCCACTTATAAATATATCATTATTATTTGTAAAGCGCAAGGGTGTTGGCTTAAAAATTGTGACTGTTTATGTCAGTTAAAATTATTTGAAATAAGCCCTAGTTATAAGCTTTGTTAGCTATTCAAAAATTGTTTTTTCTACATTTTTTTTACTATTAAAAAAGAGCACCTTAAATGCTCTTTAATTTTTATGCAAACTAACTATTTTCCAAGATAATATTCATTTTGAACATTTAACTTGTCATCAAACTCGAAAACAAGTGGTGGGAAGTTTGGAATTTCAACACCCATAATCTCATCATCTGATAATTGTTTGATATGTTTTACAAGGGCACGAATTGAGTTACCATGAGCTGCAACGAAAACATTTTTACCTTCTTTAAGGGCTGGTGCAATTTTATCTTCCCAGAATGGTAAAGCACGCTCTAGAGTTACTTTCAAGTTTTCAGCATCTGGAATAACACTGTCATCTAGCAAAGCATAACGACGATCAGTATGTGCTGAATGTTCATCATCTCTTGACATTAATGGTGGTAAGGTATCGTATGAACGGCGCCAGATGTGGACTTGCTCATCACCAAATTCAGCAGCTGCTTCTGCTTTGTTTTTACCAGTTAAGCCACCATAGTGACGTTCATTTAAACGCCATGACTTTTCAACAGGCAACCATAATTGGTCTGCACTTTCAAGTGCTAAGTTAGTTGTTTTGATTGCACGTTTAAGAACTGATGTGAAGGCGATATCAAACTCAATACCAGCTTCTTTAATCAATTTACCAGCTTCAATAGCTTGTTCAACACCTTTTTCTGAAAGGTCTACATCTGCCCAACCTGTAAAGAGGTTAGCTTTGTTCCATAGTGATTCACCATGACGTGCAAATACTAATTTTGCCATTTATCATTCTCCTTTATTTTTTGACAACTGTCATTAATTTACTTTTTCTATTCTACAAAAAATTTGTGAAAAAATCTACTAAAACAAAGAAAAAACTTGAAAACACTTTTTTGGCTTGCTTAGACTTCTTCTCACATGGTACAATAGTAAAAATCATTTTTGGAGGCTACTATGACATCTACCGCTACCACTGTTGGAACTTTTCATTTTTCAAACTGCTTGATGAATGCTGCTGGTATTCATTGCTACACCAGAGAAGAACTAGCTGATATTGATGCGTCAATGGCTGGCTCATTTGTCACCAAAACAGGAACGTTAAATGAAAGAGCCGGAAACCCTGAACCTCGTTATTTCGACACCGACTTAGGTTCAATTAATTCGATGGGGCTACCAAATCTTGGTATTGACTACTACTTAGAGTATGTGACTGAACTGGAAAAAAATCCAGACAACAAACCTCATTTTCTCTCATTAGTTGGTTTATCGCCAGATGAAACACATCTTATCTTGAAAAGAGTACAAGACAGTGACTATCAGGGCTTGGTTGAACTCAATCTTTCTTGTCCAAATGTTCCTGGTAAACCTCAAATTGCTTATGATTTTGAAGCCACAGAAAAACTCTTGTCAGAAGCTTTCTCATATTATACCAAACCACTTGGTGTTAAGTTGCCACCTTACTTTGATATTGTTCACTTTGATCAGGCGGCTGCTATCTTCAATCAATTTCCACTTGTTTTTGTCAACTGTGTTAATTCGATTGGTAATGGCTTAGTTATTTCTGATGAAACTGTCGTGATTAAACCAAAAGATGGTTTTGGTGGTATTGGTGGTGATTATATCAAACCAACAGCTCTAGCTAATGTCCATGCCTTTTATAAGCGTCTTAACCCTTCCATTAAAATTATTGGAACTGGTGGTGTCAAAACTGGTCGTGACGCTTTTGAACACATCCTTTGTGGTGCTAGCATGGTTCAAGTGGGAACTGCTCTTCACCAAGAAGGCGTTGCTATTTTCGAACGCATTACTAATGAATTAAAAGCCATTATGGCTGAAAAAGGTTATGAAACCATTGAAGATTTCCGTGGTCAGCTAAAAACACTTTAAAACAATTAAAAGCCCTTGTTCAAAGGGCTTTTTGTGTGTTTAAAAATCAAAATCATCATCATCTTCATCTTTATGGTCTTTTTTTGATTGTTCTTCTGCTAGTCTTTTTTTAGCAGCAGCAATATCTTCCTGAGTTGGCTTGATATTTTTCGTTAACATCATAAAACTAATAATCTTTACAATAGAAAATACTGCCAATAAACCAACAACAAAATAAATCATACAAACTCTCTTTCAGGTTTTTTTACATTATATCCTTTTACTTTGAAAGTTGCAAGAAATGGAGTTGTTCTTAAAAGACGAAGACCGTTTAAAATCACTAGAATTGTACTACCTTCATGGCCAACCACGCCAAGTGGTAAGGTTACTAATTGAAAGACATTAGCTAAAATCAATATCAGAATAACAGAAAGAGCAAAAATAATATTTTCTTTAATCACGGTTTTCATTTTTCGTGACAAGGCAATAGAAAACGGTAATCTAGTCAAATCATCCATGATGACACTATCAGCACTTTCAATAGCGATATCACTACCTGCGCCAATAGCATAACTGACATCTGCTAGTGCAAGAGCTGGGGCGTCATTTATCCCATCTCCCACCATGGCTACACCATGATGTTTTTCTTTTAATGTCTTAATAGCTGCTGTTTTATCTTGCGGAAGACAATTGGCGATGACGTGGTCAATCCCAAGAAGACTAGCAATATGTTGCGCTGTTTTTTCGTTATCACCTGTCAACATAATGGTTTTAATGCCCATGCCTTGTAATTGTGAAATGGCTAAACGACTTTCTTCTTTTATCTCATCAAAGAGGCTATAATAACCCATCAGTTCTTGATTGCGACTAACAAAAACAAGAGTTTTTCCTTCTTTCTCTTCTTTTGCAATCGTTTTTGCAAGCTCTTTTGGTAGTTCTTCGATAGCTTCTAGGATAAAAGATTTTTTACCAATACGCCAAACATCACCCTGATAGCTGGCTTTAAAACCTTTACCTGTCACATCTTCTAGCTCATCTAAGGAAAGGATTTCAACTGTTTTAGTATACTCCAACAAGGCAGATGAAATGGGGTGAGTACTAGTTGCTTCAACGGTTTTCACAACTTGGTTGACAAGGATTTCTTCTGAAAGAATCTCAGTATGAATGACACTTGGCAAGCCCTTAGTCAGTGTACCCGTCTTATCCATAACGACCACACTAATGTCACCCATACGATCGATAATATCGCCACCTTTAACGATGAGGCCACTTTGTGCCGCACGGCTAATAGCTGATAGGGTGGCTGGCGTTGAACTCGCCACAAGAGCACAAGGTGAAGCCACAGTCAATAGAATCATGCCACGATAGAAACTGTCCAGCCACTCCCAACCAAAGATGAAATGACTGACAAGGATAAAGATTGGTACCAAAAGGAGAACTGCTTTAACATAGTTGTCTTCAAGTCCTTCAATGAAACTCGCCGTTTTACTTTTATTCTCATGCGCTTCTTCAACAAGGCTAACAATTTTAGCAAAGAGGGTATCTTTGTTTTCAACAGTCACTGTCATTGTGATCTGATTATCTAAATTAATGGTGCCACCGATAAGACTGTCGTTAAGATATTTTTCAACTGAAATGGGCTCTCCTGTCACCATTGATTCATCAACAAGAGCAAAATCACTTGTTAAAGTCCCATCAATAGGAACAGCTTCGCCTTTTCGAACTTGGACCGCATCACCGATTTTTAGAGAGTCTGTTGCCACTTCTACGATTTGACCATCAGCTGTAATCTTTCTTGCGACATCTGGTGTTAAAGACATCAAAGCAGAAATAGCATTTTTACTTTTCTCCATGGCTAATTCTTCCAAACTATTAGACAAAGAGAAGATAAAGATGAGGATAGCCCCTTCCAGCCAGTAACCGATTATCCCAGCACCTATCGCTGCTAAAAACATGAGGATATCAACGTTTAAATGATGATTTTCCACTAAGTCTAGGAAACCTTCCTTGGCAGAATCATAACCACCAACAATGAAAGCCAAAATTAATACAAGGGTTCCCACAATTGGGAGGTAAGACTGCACAACAAAACCTATGATAATAAGACCTAAACACAGTAAGGTTTTTAACATTTTAGGATTTTTCTTTAACCAATGGATGACTTTCATGATTGACTCCTTTTTATAACCGTTCTAATTAACCACAATTTAATTATAATGGTTATAAATAAAAAAGTCAAGTTTATTTAGAATAATTCTAAACAAAATAAAAAAAGCTTCTCAGCTTTCTTTATTTCTTAGTTGGCATTCAGGACAAATACCATAGATTAAAAATTGACTCTTAGTAATTTTATAGTTGGTTTGTTCTGCTGCTTCTTTTTGAATGTGTGAGAAATCGATATCCATAAAGTCAGTAATCTTACCACACTGTTCACAGACAACATTAAGGTGTTTATGACCCATAAAATCAAAATAGGTGGTATTGTCATTACTTGGCTTTATTTCTGACACAAATCCTTCATCGACCAAAAATCTAATATTGTTATAGACGGTTGCAAGACTTAGGTTAGGAAATTTGGGCTTTAGATCACGGTAAATCATTTCTGCACTAGGGTGATCATAGGATTGAATGATATAAGAAATAATGGCTTTTCGAGACTCGGTGATACGAATTTTTTTCTCTTTTAAATGCGCAATCACATGGTCATAAGCATCATCTAAATTTCTCTCAAGATGTGAATGTAACTCCATGTCTAACCCTCCTTTATGCTATTATACACTATTAGTATAGGAAAAAACAAGACTTTGACTTGTGGTTGTATGGGTAGAAACTATCTATCGTTTTAAACACTATTTTTTGTTAAGTAAAAAACAACAGGAGTGTCCTGTTGTTTGGGGTAAAGATTAGCTAGTACAGCTCATTTTGCCATTTTCCATTTTCTATTGGTCGATAGAAAAATTCTGACAAGGTATCATCTTCAAATACCTTTAATAATTCTAATAAGTCAAAAGCTAGATCCATATTAGGAAGTTCTGTCTTCTTAACCCATTTGACTTCGCCTTCGTCAGAGGATTGTACCAGTCCCTCATATTGATTAGTACGATAGAGAAACACTAGGTAACGAATACCATCTTGATTGTACCAGTGTTTCATCCCAACTAATTTTGGCTGCTTAATCGTTAATCCTGTTTCTTCAAGTACTTCTCTGACGACGGCATCATGGAGGCTCTCTTTTTCTTCAATATGCCCTCCCGGGAAAGCAACACCAGACCAGCGATACATTTCCGGTTTTCTTATCTGAACAAGCACATTTCCTTTATCGTCCTCTATTAAACACATATTTGTTAAAATCACTTCTTGATTGCGTGACATAAAATTCTCCTATTTTTTAAAAACTATAAAGCACAACTTTTCTTGAGAAATGGTGACTATTTTAAATAATTGAATAATGTATAAGATCTTCACTTAGAAGTTTTTTCAATATTTTCAAAAAGCTCAGGATTCTTTTCTTTCTTTTCGAAACGCTCCAAACAAAAGAATAATGAAACTATTGAAGTGATAATAAACAATGTTAATGCAAAAATAACCACAACTGCTTGTTCATAAGCTACTTTTACAAAAGAGTCCCCGCTACTTCCAAGATTTTGGAAAGGTAATGCCTTTAACGTTAAAAATAGATAAGGAAGTGGCGATAAGCTAAATATAAAACTCAAATAAATAGATTTCTTACTTTTCAACTTGAACATCCTTAATCCCAACAATGGTAGTAGCATATAAACCAAAGGAAGGCCAAAAGTAAAAATACTAAGATATAATATCGTAACACCATTCCATAGATAGACTTGTACTATAAAAAACAAGAAAAGCAACAGGTAAACTAGCATAAAAATCCACATTATCCAATTATTTTTTTTAGTCATTTAAATTTCTCTTTCTTTTTATTGTCATATGAAAATTAAATTAAGAAAATAAATCATTACTTTTTAATAGTCGCTTAATAACATTAATGATATCATTTTGAAAATGAGTTGTATAGAAGACTATTACGATTATCTTATGTCTTAATCCATCGTTTTTAATTCCAGTATCATATCGCGGATTTGAGCGGCCAACTCAAAGTCAAGGATTTCTGCTGCTTCTTGCATTTGGCTTTGGAGTTTTTTAATCGCTTCTTGTCGTTCTTTTTTAGTCATCTTATCATAATCAAGTGGCTCATCGTCTTTAGCCACACTTTTTGTAATCGCGATAAGATCTCTGATGTCTTTTTTAATCGTTTTTGGTATGATACCATGTTCTTCGTTATAAGCCATTTGAATCTCACGACGTCGTGCCGTTTCTTTGATGGCTTGACTCATTGAGTCTGTCATTTTATCTGCGTACATAATCACGCGCCCATCAGCATTTCTTGCGGCACGGCCAATGGTTTGAATAAGGCCACGTGTATTTCTAAGAAAACCTTCTTTATCGGCATCCAAAATGGCCACCAAACTAACTTCTGGTACATCAATACCTTCACGTAAGAGGTTAATCCCAATCAAAACATCAAAAACACCCAACCTTAAATCTCTAATAATCTCAGTACGTTCTAAGGTTTTAATATCTGAGTGCATATATTTAACCTTAATCCCCATCTCTTTGAAGTAATCAGTCAAATCTTCTGCCATTTTCTTGGTCAACGTTGTGATAAAAGTTCTCTCGCCTCGACTGACACGTTCATTAATCTCACTAAGCAGGTCATCAATTTGTCCCATGGTTGGTCTCACGTCAACAATCGGGTCAAGCAGTCCAGTTGGACGAATAATCTGTTCAACAACTGTATCAGTCTGAGCCATTTCATAATCTCCCGGTGTGGCTGATACGTAAACAATTTGGTGGACATGTTCTTCAAATTCTTCTCTTCTTAGTGGTCGATTATCAAGTGCACTTGGCAACCTGAAACCATAATCCACCAACATTTGTTTTCTGGAGCGATCTCCATTGTACATGCCTTTTATCTGCCCCATCGTCATATGACTCTCATCAATCATGATTAAAAAATCATCTGGAAAGAAATCTAAAAGGGTAAACGGAGGCTCTCCCTCACTTCTTCCGTCCATATGACGAGAATAATTTTCAACACCGTTAGTGTAGCCCATTTCACGAAGCATCTCGATATCGTACTCTGTTCGTTGTTTGAGGCGTTGTGCTTCTAACAATTTACCTTCTTTTTCAAAAACAGCTAATTGTTCAGTTAATTCTGCCTGAATTTTTGCAATAGACTCTTCCATTCGTTCTTCGTTGGTCATAAAGTGAGTAGCAGGGAAGATACCAAGATGTTCAACCTCACCAATCACACGCCCAGTTAAAGATTCGATTTCTCTTATCCTATCAATCTCATCACCAAAGAATTCAATCCTAAAAGCATGGTCATCACGACTGGCTGGAAAAACTTCAACCACATCGCCACGGACACGAAAACGACCACGTTGAAAATCAATGTCATTGCGCTCAAACTGGATATTGACCAAATCATTGAGTAACTGGTCTCTTGAAATCTCAAGACCAGGACGTAAACTAACAACACTTTCAGCATATTCAGTAGGAGAACCCAAACCATAAATGCAACTGACGGATGCCACAACAATCACATCATTTCTTTCAAGTAGAGCAGATGTGGCACTGTGTCTTAGTTTATCAATCTCGTCATTGACAGAACTATCTTTTTCAATATAGGTATCACTAGAAGGCACATAGGCTTCTGGTTGATAGTAATCATAGTAAGAAACGAAATATTCGACTGCATTATCAGGAAAGAATTCTTTAAACTCTCCATAAAGTTGACCAGCTAGCGTTTTGTTATGAGCAATCACCAGTGTCGGTTTATTAACCTTTTGAATCACCTGACTCATGGTATAGGTTTTACCCGTTCCTGTTGCCCCTAGTAAAATTTGGGCTTTTTCACCACCTTCAATATTATCCACCAAAGACTCAATAGCTTGTGGTTGATCACCTGAAGGCTCATATTTTGAAACTAGTTTAAAGTGATTATCATTTTTTCGATTTATCATATCTTTACCTCATTAGTTATTTTATCATAAACGACCATGAATTTCATAAGTAAATCTCTTGATTTTATGTTATGTTTTATAACAGTTTTTTATTTTGATTTGTTATATATCTGTTATTATGTTATAATTTATAACATAGAAAAGAGGCTTTATGTTTAAAAAATTATTACCATTCTTCCTATCGCTCCTATCAATTGTCTTTTTGACACAACAGACCGTCATGGCTGACAAGATTACGATTGTTTCTGATTCTACATACGCTCCTTTTGAATTTAAAGATTCCGATCACGTTTACAAAGGGATTGATGTTGATATTATTAAAGAAGTAGCTGACATTTCTGGATGGGATTATGAGATGACTTTTCCTGGTTTTGATGCAGCTGTTAATGCCGTTCAAGCTGGTCAGGCTGACGCCATAATGGCTGGAATGTCAGTAACAGAGGATAGAAAAAAAGTCTTTACTTTTTCAGACACCTACTATGATTCACAAATTGTTATTATTACCACATCAAAAAATAAAGTGACTGATTATGAGCAGTTAAAAGGGAAAGTTGTTGGTGTTAAAAATGGTACAGTTTCACAAAGTTTTTTAAAAGAGCACCAAAAAGAATATGGCTACTCACTTAAAGCATTCGACACAAGCGATCTCATGTATAATAGTTTAAACTCAGGTTCTGTATTTGCTGTTATGGATGATAAACCAATTGCTCAATATGCTATTAGACAAGGGCAAGATTTACGCATTGAAATGGCTGGTGAAACGGTTGGTAGTTTTGCTTTTGCAGTTAAAAAAGGAAGTCAACACGAGTACTTAATTGATGATTTCAATCATGCATTAAAACAAATGAAAGAAAACGGTAGTTATGCTACTATCATTAAAAAATGGACTTCTCTTGATACAGATGCTATTGGTGATGCTTCTAAAAAAGCAACTCCTTTAAAAGACACCTATCATCTGGTATCAGACTCTTCATTTGCTCCATTTGAATATCAAAATGACAGTGGTGAGTATGTCGGTATTGATTTAGAACTGATTAAGGCTATTGCGAAACAACAAGGGTTTTCAATAGAGATTACGCATCCCGGTTTTGACGCTGCTTTAAATGCTGTTCAATCAGGTCAAGCTGATGGTGTTATTGCTGGTATGTCTATCACTGATGAAAGAAAAGCTATTTTTGATTTTTCAGATTCTTATTATACGTCAAATATTATTCTAGCTGTTAAAGAAGATAGTGCTATCACAGCTTATGAGAATTTAGCAGGAAAAACTGTTGGAGCCAAAACAGGAACAGCTTCTTACCAATTTTTAGAAGAACATGCTGATAAGTACGACTATGTCTTAAAACCTTTTGATGAAGCTTCAGCCATGTATGATAGTCTCAATTCCGGTTCTTTAGAGGCATTAATGGATGATGAAGCTGTTTTAAAATATGCCATAGAACAAGGTCGTGAGTTTGAAACACCAATTTCTGGAGAACCTTCTGGAGAGTATGGGTTTGCGGTAAAAAAAGGAAGTCATCCAGAATTAATCGAAATGTTTAATAATGGATTGGCTGCTTTGAAAGAAAGTGGCGAATATGATAAAATTATTGCAAGCTATTTAGGTGAAAAACAAAATCAGGAATCATCTATCGATGAAACCACCATTTTTGGTTTAATTTCAAATAACTACCAACAATTATTAACAGGACTTCTGAGAACACTTGCCTTGGCTATTATTTCATTTGCTTTAGCCATAGTCATTGGTTTAATTTTTGGGATGATGAGCGTTAGTCCTATTAAGGGACTTCGCGTTATCGCTGCTATTTTTGTTGACGTTGTTCGTGGTATTCCCTTAATGATTGTTGCCGCCTTTATCTTCTGGGGAATTCCCAACCTTATCGAATCAATGACTGGTCAACAAAGCCCCATCAATGATTTTGTTGCTGGTACAATTGCACTTAGTTTAAACGGTGGTGCTTATATTGCAGAAATTGTTCGTGGTGGTATTGAAGCTGTGGCAGCTGGACAAATGGAAGCCAGTCGAAGTTTAGGGGTTTCTTATACAACTACAATGAGAAAAATCATTCTTCCTCAGGCAATTCGATTGATGTTACCTAACTTCATCAACCAATTTGTTATCTCACTTAAAGACACAACTATCATTTCCGCTATTGGATTAGTTGAACTTTTCCAAACCGGTAAGATTATTATCGCCCGTAATTACCAGAGCTTTCGAATGTATGCTATTTTAGCCATCATGTACTTGGTGATTATTACTCTCCTAACAAGACTAGCAAAACGCCTAGAAAAGAGGTCTAACTAATGACAACATTAAAAATTGATGTTCAAGATTTACATAAATCATTTGGTAAAAATGAGGTGTTAAAAGGTATCACAACCCAGTTTCACGAAGGTGATGTGGTATGTATTATCGGGCCATCAGGTTCAGGAAAATCAACCTTTTTAAGAACACTTAATCGTCTAGAAAGCATCACCAGTGGTAAAGTAATCATTGATGGTTTTGACTTATCAAATAAAGACACTAATGTTGATAAGGCTAGAGAAAATATTGGTATGGTTTTCCAACATTTCAATTTATTTCCCCACATGTCAGTGCTTGATAATGTTATTTTTGCACCTGTCGAGCTAGGAAAGTACTCACAAGAAGAAGCTAAAACGATTGGTTTAGAATTACTTGAAAAAGTAGGCCTTTCTGATAAAGCAGCTGCTTTTCCGGGTAGTTTATCAGGTGGGCAAAAACAACGTGTGGCTATCGCTAGAAGTCTAGCCATGAATCCTGACGTCATGCTCTTTGATGAACCTACTTCTGCCCTTGACCCTGAAATGGTCGGTGACGTGTTAAATGTTATGAAGGATTTAGCAGAACAAGGCATGACTATGTTAATTGTTACTCATGAGATGGGATTTGCAAGACGTGTGGCTAACCGCGTTATTTTCACTGATGGTGGCGAGTTCCTTGAAGATGGTAGTCCAGAACAAATTTTTGATCATCCTAAACATCCTCGTCTCAAAGACTTTCTTGATAAAGTATTAAACGTCTAATCAAAAATACCCAACACTATGTGTTGGGTATTTTTATGATGCAATGATTATTTTGTTTCTTTTAACTTTTTTTCTCGTTCCAATCGGTACTTACGATTAGGATTGAGCTTGTTAAAAAGTTCTTCTAATTTTTCAGTTGTCCAAATATCAGCAGCTGAAACGAAACGACCATCTTTATCCTTGAATGATATTGGTTTATCTCCCATACTTATCACTCCCTAATCTACAAATTCAAACTCAAAGTTGCCAATTCTTACGATATCACCATCTTTGGCACCACGTTCACGAAGGGCTTGGTCAACACCTAAGCCACGCAATTGGCGAGCAAATTTCATGATTGATTCATCACGCTCCATATTTGTCATGACAAAAAGTTTTTCAATCTTTTCACCTGATAATACCCAAGTGGCATCATCATCACGACTAATAGTAAAGGGTTTTTCTTCTTCATCAAACCCATAATAAGCTTCATCAAGCATCTGACTTTCTTCATAAAGAGGAAAGCTTTCTGTTTTAGACAATAAGTCAGCTGTAGCGTCTAATAAAGCTTCCAGACCTTGATGCGCAATGCCAGAAACAGCAAAAATCATTGGTGGTTGATCAAACTCATCATAGTTTTGTTGTAATTTTTCTTTAAACTGTTTTAGATTTTCCTGACTTTCAGGCATGTCCATCTTGTTTGCCACAATGATTTGTGGACGTTCCATTAAACGAAGGTTATAGCTTTCTAATTCTTTATTGATAGCCAAGTAATCTTCATAAGGGTCACGTCCCTCACTACCACTCATATCAATGACATGTAAGATAACTCTAGTACGTTCAATATGGCGTAGAAATTGTGTTCCAAGCCCAACACCTTGGTGAGCACCTTCGATTAAACCAGGAAGATCAGCCATGGCAAAAGATTCCCCAGATTTAGTTCTCACCATTCCAATATTTGGAACAATGGTTGTAAAGTGATAGGCACCGATTTTTGGCTTAGCTGCAGAGACTACGCTCAAAAGTGTTGATTTACCAACAGATGGGAAACCTACTAAACCAACATCAGCCAAAATTTTTAATTCTAACTCTAGTTCTCTTTCTTCACCTGGTTCACCATTTTCAGAAATTTCTGGTGCAGGATTTCTTGGTGTGGCAAAACGAATATTGCCTCGACCTCCACGGCCACCTCTTGCCACTATAAATTCTTGACCGTGTTCAACGAGGTCTGATATAACCTTGCCTGTTTGGGCATCTTTAACAGTTGTTCCTTGGGGAACATTCACATACAAATCTTCTGCACCTTTACCGTGCATCCCTTTTGACATGCCATTTTCACCTGGTTTAGCTTTAAAATGGCGATTGTATCTAAAGTCCATTAAAGTTCTTAAACCTTCATCGACAACAAAAATGACATTGCCACCACGACCACCATCACCACCCCAGGGACCACCATTTGGGACATATTTTTCACGTCTAAACGCGACCATCCCATCACCACCTCGTCCTGCTTTTACTTGGATTTTAGCAGTGTCTAAAAACATACTCATAACTTTTCCTACTTCTTTCTTAGTAGAAAAAAACGCTAAAAAGCGTTTTTCTACATGATTGCACTAAGTGCACTTAATATAATTGATCCCACTGTAATAAAAGCCATTAACAAAACAACAACAATAGTTATTTTTTCAAATAATGTTTTCTTACGTGGTCCATTTTCTCCAAAAGCCACTATGTTATACCTCTTCTTCTGATTTTCTCTTTATCTATCTTAACACGATTCCTAAAAACACGCAAATTTAAAGACGATAGATGTAGTAAAAAGCTTCTAAGGAAAAACACTTATCCTAGCTTTTGTTTGTCATTTAGTCTTCTTTGTCTGAGAGAATCCACTCTAGAAATTCTTTACCAATTTCTGGTCGATAGTCTAAAGCTTTTTCTATCGCCTTATGATTAAAAATAATAATCATCGTTCTAAGAGATTTACGCATAATCTTTTTTTCTTTTGGTCTTAGGTTGACAATTTCTTTAAGCAGGTGTGCTAAAGTTTTTCGCTTGTTGTTTTTAATATCATCTAAACTTTCAACACCAATATCAAAAAACAAATCAAAAAAGATATTAAAAAAGGTTTCTAATTCCTTTCTTGATAATTCTTTTTGCCACAATTTGAATGTGTCTTCTAATGCTTTACTAATAATTGTGGCATCCTTAGCTGGTAAAAATTGATTCTCTTTAACCTGCCATTGTGAGATATTATGTTGGAAAAAGGCAAAGGATTTACTTTCAACTATTTTACTATCGAGATCAGGTTTTAACATAACACCAACAATTGATTCCTTGGGCATGATAGAGATAATTTTATCCTTAATATTATGATAGCTAGAAGCATCAAGTAAAGACTGATAGTGGCCTGGTGAATCAAAAGTGTAGATAGCCGTAACTTTTTCTTGAAGAATTTCTTTAATCATGCTGGTAGCATATAAAGCAAGATTGCCTCCTTTTGAATGTCCAGAAACAACAACTTGTCCTTGCCAATCATTTAAAAATGATGTGAGGTAATTTAAAGCTGATTGATGAGAGGGGATGGTTTTCATATAGGTCATCTTGGCATCTTCTTTCCAACCAATCAAACTATCATCAGTCCCTCGAAAAACCACTTGAGTGTGATTGATGGATGGTAACCTAAAAATCATGGCGGAAAACTGTTTTTCAATGTCTAAATTGATATCATTCACATAGTAACCAATTTCTATATCGCCAAAACGCTTTGAATCAAGTATATTTTGATACAATATGACTCTTTCTTTAGTCGTCATGAAATTATAGTTAGTTTGTTTAAAAAAGAGATGGTTTTCTTTTTCTAGTTGCTTTATAGGGATAAACTGTTTTTTTTCTGTATTAGACAAGGCCTCACCGATAGGTAAGTAACTTAATTCATTAATGCTTGCAATATCAACTTCATTCAAGGGCAATTCTTTGAAATGTTTGTTGCGATTTTTTTTGATGTAATCAATAAAATTTGACATCTGTTTTCTTCCAATCTCTTTGACTATCTTTAATCATAACATAATTTGTTGTAAATAGGGTCTATAACGTCAAAAGATGCTCTATAAGAGCATCTCTTTATTATTCTAAATTTTCTGGCCAGGCACTTGTGCCACCTTCAACATTCGTAACGTGATAGCCTTTTGCTGTTAAAAATTGACTAGCCATTTGTGAACGACTTCCTGATTGACAAACGATATAATAGTCCTTTTTGGGATCAAGTGTTTGGTAGGTTGACTGAAAATCACTAAGCGGTAAATTTTGAGCACCTGGGATATGACCACTATCGTATTCATCAGGCTCACGAACATCTACAAGATTTAATGGATTTTGGTGATATAATTCTTGAAAATCTTTCATTGATATACTTTTAATCATGACTAATCTCCTTTGGTCTAACAATATTATAAAGTGAATAAGCACCATCTAAGTTCTTAACATTGAATCCTTCTTGTTGTAGCAAACGTTCTGCAATATAACTTCTTAGACCACTATGGCAACTAACGATGTAAGTTTTAGACTTATCTAGCTCATTCAAACGAGAGCGTAACTGATCTAGAGGAATGTGGATGAAGTCTTTGAAATGACCTCTTTTAACCTCTGGACTTGTTCTTACGTCTAAAAGTTTAGCACCATTTTCTAATGCTTGTGATAATTCATGCCACTGAATGTTTTGACTAAGACCTTCAGAAATATTAATAGCAGCATATCCTATCATATTAACAGGGTCTTTTGCTGAGCCAAATGGTGGTGCGTAGGTCAACTCTAATTCTGGTAAATCAAAAATCGTAAGATTGCCTTTAATGGCAGTAGCTAATATGTCAATGCGTTTATCTACACCTTTTTGTCCAACACCTTGGGCACCATAGATTTGACCAGTTTTAGCATTAAAAATCAATTTGAGAGTGATATCAGTCGCCCCTGGATAATAACTGGCATGGTCTTTTCCTGATGTGTGAACGACTGAGACATCATAACCTAAATTTCTAGCAATACGCTCACTAAGACCAGTGATTGCTGCAGATTGATCAAAAATGCGAACAATAGCTGTTCCAATTGATCCTTTATTTTCTCTCTTTAGTCCTGCAATCACATCTGCCACTTGTCTACCTTGACGGTTAGCTGGTGACGCAAGAGAAACAAGAGCGTCTTCTTGAGAGATTTGATGCTTCACAACGATAGCATCGCCAACAGCATAGATGTTTTTGAGATTAGTTTCATAATGCTCATCAACAACAATACCATTTCTAAATCCTAAAGTAATGCCAGCTTGTTTTGCTAATGTTGTTTCAGGCTGAATACCAACTGATAGAATGGTCAAATCAGACGTAAGAATTTGGCCATCTTCTAACACTAGATTTTTGCCTTCTTCTTCAAAACGAATCACTGACTGGCTAGTAATGACCTTAACACCATTTCTTTCAAGTGCATTTTGAACAAAGATTGCCATTTCCTCATCTAAAGCAGGTAAAACATGGGGTGCTTTTTCAACAACTGTAACAGCTATCCCTTTTTTGGTGAGGTTTTCTGCCATTTCAAGACCGATAAATCCTGCACCAACAACAACAGCATGTTGTGGGTGAAGGCTTTCAATATGCGTCATAATCTTATCAAGATCTGGAACATTTCTAAGATGAAAAACGTTTGTTGCTTGTTTAAGATTTTCGATAGTTGGAACAAAAGGCTTAGCACCCGGTGATAAAATGAGTTTATCATAGCTTTCAACAAATTCTTCACCATCATGTTTGACTGTTACAGTTTGATTGGTAGCATCAATGTTGGTCACTTCATGGAATGGTCGAACATCTAAATTAAAACGTGCTTGTAAACGCTCAGGTGTCTGAACCAACAATTGATCACGGTCACTAATTTCTCCTGAAACATAATAAGGAAGACCACAGTTGGCAAAAGAAACAAATGGTCCCTTTTCAAAAACAATAATCTCAGCATCTTCCATCAAACGTCTTAAACGCGTTGCAGCTGACATACCACCAGCAACACCACCTACAATAATAACTTTTGTCATTTTTGACCTCCTATTACTTTACCTTGCCATTGACTCATGCCACCGCGAACATTAATGACCTGATAGCCTTTTTTAGTGAGATGATGAGCCGCTTTTTTACTTCGCATGCCTGACTGACAAATGACATACACTTTTTTATCTTTTGGTGCAACAAAACTATTGATTTGACTTAAGGGAACATTTCTTGCCTTAGAAATGTGTGATTGTTTAAATTCTTCAGGTGTTCTGACATCAATTAACTGAATATTCTTAGATGCTAATAGATTTTCTAATTCATTTGTTGATATCGACTCAAATGGTTCTGAAAATAATGCTTTTATATTTTCAATAAATGTCATAAAGACCTCCTTTATATACCCCTACCGGTATATTACCATATCGGAAAATGATTGTCAAAAGAAATCACATTTTTGTGATTTGACGAAAATAAAGACAAATAGTATATTAGTTATACAAGGAGTGAATCAGTAATGACATCAAAAAAAGATATTTTAAATCGTCTCAAACGTACTGAAGGACAACTAAGAGGCATTCATAAAATGGTTGAAGAAGACAAGGAATGTATTGATATTGTGACGCAATTAAGTGCTGTTAGATCTAGTATAAACAGGATTATGGGACTTGCAATTGCTAATAAAGTCATAGAATGTATCGAACATCCAGACAGTGACCCTGAAAAACAGGAAGAAAAACTAAAAGCAGCCATTGATTTAGTTGTTAAAAAATAAAATAACACTAAAAACCACTAGAAACAATTTTCTAGTGGTTTTTGATTATGATTTTTTATTATCATCATCCATGCTAAGGACAGATAGAAATGCTTCTTGTGGCACTTCAACAGAACCAATAGATTTCATTCGTTTTTTACCTGCTTTTTGCTTTTCTAAGAGTTTACGTTTACGTGAGACATCCCCACCATAACACTTGGCAAGAACGTTTTTACGTAATGCTTTAATATCAGATCTGGCAACAATTTTTTGTCCAATAGCTGCTTGAATAGGCACTTCAAACTGTTGACGAGGAATGATTTTCTTTAATTTCTCAACAATAATTTTACCACGCTCATAAGCAAATTCTTTATGAACAATAAAGCTTAATGCATCTACTTTATCACCATTTAAGAGGATATCCATTTTCACCAATTTAGAATGACGGTACTCAGAAATCTCATAATCAAAGCTGGCATAGCCACGTGTCGATGATTTTAATTTATCAAAGAAATCAAAGACAATTTCAGCTAGAGGAATCTGATAAATAACGTTAACACGATTATCATCGATGTAATCCATGGTTACAAAATCACCACGTTTTCTTTGTGCCAATTCCATTACAGCCCCGACAAATTCTTGCGGTACCATGATTTGCGCTTTAACGTAAGGTTCCTCAATACTGTCAATTCTAGTTGGCTCTGGAAATTCACTAGGGTTTGATACTTCCACTATCTCACCATCAGTGGTATTCACATGATAAACCACTGACGGTGCCGTCATGATGAGATCAATATTAAATTCACGTTCCAAACGCTCTTGGATAACATCCATGTGTAGAAGACCCAAGAATCCACAACGAAAACCAAAACCAAGTGCTTGTGAGGTTTCTGGTTCAAACTGAAGACTAGCGTCGTTTAATTGCAATTTTTCAAGTGCTTCACGAAGGTCATTGTATTTATTAGAATCAATTGGGTAAATCCCAGCAAAAACCATTGGATTTAATTGCTTATAGCCCTCTAGAGCTTCTGTGGCAGGGTTATTAGCAAGTGTCACAGTATCACCTACACGCGTATCAGCAACCGTTTTAATGGCTGCTGCAATATAGCCAACATCTCCAGTTGCTAAAAACTCACGACCGACAGCCTTAGGTGTAAAAATACCAACTTCTGTGACATCAAATGTTTTACCATTACTCATCATTTGGATTTTATCACCTGGTTTAACGATACCATCCATAATTCTGACTTGAAGAATGACACCACGATAAGCATCATAAGCAGAGTCGAAAATAAGAGCTTTAAGAGGTGCTTCAACATCTCCTGTTGGTTCTGGGACGTATTCTACAATTTGCTCTAAAATCTCTTCAATCCCAATTCCTGCTTTGGCAGATGCTAAAACAGCCTCACTGGCATCAATTCCAATAACATCTTCTATTTCATGTCGTACTCTTTCAGGTTCAGCAGCTGGTAAATCAATTTTATTGATCACAGGTAAAATTTCTAAATCATTATCTAGCGCTAGATAAACATTAGCCAAGGTTTGTGCCTCAATACCCTGAGCGGCATCAACGACTAAAATAGCTCCCTCACAGGCAGCCAAACTACGTGATACTTCATAAGTGAAGTCAACGTGACCTGGAGTGTCTATCAAATGGAAAATATAGGTTTCACCATCTTTTGCCGTATAGTTTAATTCAATAGCATTCAGTTTAATGGTAATACCACGCTCACGCTCAAGATCCATACTATCAAGTAGTTGATTTTGCATTTCACGACTTGATACCGTTTCTGTTTTTTCTAAGATACGATCAGCCAAAGTTGATTTCCCGTGGTCAATATGAGCAATAATCGAGAAATTTCTAATTTTTTTCTGCCGTTCTTTTAGTTCTTTTATATTCATATGTCTTTCCTATCAGATTTAGTCAGCATTACTATTATATATTAAATCGCTAAATTAAGCTAGATTGAAAAAACTAAAAAATCACTACTAAGTTAATTAGTAGTGACACAATCAAGATTATTTTCCTAATTTTGCTTTAGCAGCGTCAGCAAGAGCTGTAAATGCTGCTGCATCGTTAACTGCTAAATCAGCTAACATTTTACGGTTAACTTCAACTTCAGCTAATTTCAAACCATGCATCAATTGTGAATATGATAAACCATTCATACGAGCTGCCGCATTGATACGAGTAATCCATAATTTACGGAAGTCACGTTTCTTTTGACGACGATCACGGTAGGCATAGTAATAAGAGTTCATTACTTGTTCTTTTGCAGTACGGAACAAGATATGTTTTGAGCCATAGTAACCTTTTGCTAATTTTAAAATACGTTTACGACGTTTGCGTGCAACAACGCCACCTTTAACACGTGCCATTTATAATAATCCTCCAAATAATTCTATTAATATTCTATGTTTGCTTATTTAAGACCAGTAAGCATTGCTTTAATACGTTTGAAATCTCCACTGCTTACCATTGAAGCTTTACGAAGATGACGACGTTGTTTCTTAGTCTTACCATGGAAACGGTGTGAAGTATAGGCACGGAAACGTTTTAAGCCACCTGAACCTGTACGTTTAAAACGTTTAGCTGATGCGCGATGTGTTTTTTGTTTTGGCATTTTTAATACTCTCCTAAATAAATAATAATGTGTTACATTTATTTCTTCTCAGAAATAGGGGCAAGTTGCATAAACATTTGACGACCATCCATTTTAGCTCTTTGCTCGATGATCGCAATATCTTGTGTTGCTTCAGCAAAATCTGAAAGAACTTTTGCACCAATTTCTTTATGGGTAATCATACGTCCTTTGAAACGAACTGAAACTTTAACCTTATTTCCTTTTTCAAGGAATTTACGGCCATTACGAAGTTTGGTCTCAAAGTCACCCTTATCGATGACTGGACTAAGGCGTATTTCTTTAACAGTCACAACGCTTTGTTTCTTGCGTTGTTCCTTTTGTTTTTTCTGATACTCAAACTTAAACTTGCCATAATCCATGATTTTGGCAACAGGCGGTGTTGCCTGTGGTTGAATAAGTACCAAGTCAACATTAGCCTCATCAGCAAGTGCTTGGGCTTCGTTGAGCATTTTGATTCCTAATTGTTCGCCTTCAAGACCAACAAGACGCACTTCGCGAACGCGAATTTCATCGTTAATGAACAAATCCTTCTTAGCTATGTTCTTCACCTCTTTTATTTTTTAGAGAAAAACGAAAGCGGGCCTGATTAACAAGCCCGCACTACATTATATTTCATCATTGAAATGTGTTATGTAGAGCCAGACAACGTTAATTGCAAGGCGAGAAGTTCTCACTTCTGCTTTTCCCATTAGTACTATAATACTACATTTTATTTTCACTGTCAATGATTTTATTTGCTTTTTGTAAAATAAAGTCGACAACTTCGTCAATGCTTAAACCAGTTGTGTCTAAAGTAATCGCATCTTCTGCCGCTTTTAACGGAGATACTTCACGATGACTATCTTTATAGTCTCTTTGAGCAATTTCTTCTTTTAGGGTTTCTAAATCAGTCGGAATACCTTTTTCAAGGTTTTCCTTGTAACGACGATTGGCTCTTTCTTCAACCGAAGCAATTAAAAAGATTTTTAATTCAGCCTTTGGTAAAACAACTGTACCGATGTCTCGACCATCCATGACAATGCCACCTTCAAGCGCAATGCTTTTTTGAAGGTCGACCAATTTTTCTCGCACTTCAGGAATAGCTGCAACCCAAGAGACATTTTTTGTCACTTCGTTTTGGCGAATAATATCAGTAATATCAACGTCACTGACAAAAACTTTGGGATTCCCATAATTGTCGTGACCAAAAGACAAAGGAAATTGATCTAATAAAGCAATAATTTCAGGAATTTGTTCGTCTGTCAATTGGTGTCTTAATATCAAATAAGTCATTGAACGATACATCGCACCGGTATCTAAATAGGTATAATTTAATTTTTTTGCAATAATCTTTGCAACGGTACTTTTCCCACTTGAAGCAGGACCATCTATAGCAATTTGAATTGGTGTCATTTTTTCCTCTTTATTCAACAAAAACCTCATCTCCTGGATGAGCTAACCAAGAACCTGTACTCATTTTATCTGGGTTTAATTCATATAATTTTTCAAGTGAAATGCCTCCACGTTCAGCGATACGTGAGGGACCCTCTCCAGCTTCTACGATAATTGTTTTTCTATTTTCTTTTGGTGTTTCTACTGTTGTTTCAACTTCTGTTGTTTCTTCTACTTGAGTGGTTTCTTGCTCGACACTTTGTGTTGTTCGATTTGGGTTATAAAACGCTTCTTCAAGGGATTGTTTTTCAGAACCACCATTTGAAGTGTAAACAACAATTAATAAAATACCAACAATAATAGCAAAGAAGACAACTAATAAAATAGTTAAAAATGGTGTACTGATAACAGTACTCACTTTATGTTTTCGAGAGTTATTTTGCCTTCTTTCAGCAAAAACTTTCATCTCCCATGGTTTCTTTACCATACCTTCTCCCTTGTTAATTCTTGAAATTAGTATTACAATAATACTATGAAAGTAACGATAATTCCAGAAAAATGTATTGCTTGCGGACTTTGCCAAACTTACTCCGATGTTTTTGATTACTATGACAATGGCATTGTTAAGTTTTCAAACAGTGAGGAGTTAATTCAAGAAGTCCCATACTCCGATGAGACACTCTTAGCTGTCAAATCATGTCCAACAAAGGCTCTTACGACACCGTAGGAGCTTTTTTATCATCCTTATATATTTCAAAATAGTCAAGCTGAATGAAATTATCAAGCAACTCAACTTCACCTTTGAAGGATTCACAAATCACTAAGGCATCTAAAAAGTATTTCTTAGGCCACTTTCTCATGTAAAACAATCGTTTATCACCATTCGTCAAAATGATTGTTATGGTCGATTTTGTGACATTAATTTTTGCAATATCTGAAATCAAAAGACGTTGTTTAGAAAAAAAGTTTAACGTGACAATTCTAAGGTAACCAGTTTCTTCGATGATAAAATAGCGATGAAGTCCAAATCCTGTTAAAAGGATAAAAACACCAAATAAGATAAAGACATGAAATGAGAAGCTTGTTCGTTCATACAACAAAGATAAAGCTATAAAGATTGGTGTCATCGCTAAAGACCAGTAGCTAATCAGCCAAGACAACTCTGGTTGAAAGTGGTATCTAATCTTTCCAAATATCTTAATCACTGTTAATCTCCTCTCTATTGTATCATATTAAGGATAGGGGGTTAGTCTTTGAAACTAGCAATACCAACAATCACATCAACGGCTTTTTCCATGGTTTCTAGACTGACAAATTCAAATCGACCATGCATGTTTTCACCACCAGCAAAAATGTTTGGTGTTGGAATACCCATAAATGATATTTTAGAGCCATCAGTTCCACCACGAATAGGTTCGATAACTGGCTTGATATCTAAACTTTCCATGACATGTTTTGCAATCTCAACGCTAGTCATATCTTTTTCAATGACTTTTTTCATATTGTAATAACGATCAGATAAGGTGATTTTTACACGTTCTTCACCGAATTCATTATTCATGCGCTTTGCAATTTCTTCCATCAGCTCTTTACGTTTGATAAAATTATCATCTTCAAAATCACGAATAATGTAATCTGCTGAAGCTTCCTCAACTGTTCCACTTAAACTTAAGAGATGGAAAAAACCTTCATAACCTTCGGTTAATTCTGGACGATCTGTTTCAGGTAGTTCTTTATGATAATCCATGGCTAATTGAAGGGCATTAATCATTTGGCCCTTAGCTGTACCAGGATGAACATTTCTTCCTAAAAATTGAATGCTTGCACCAGCTGCACTGAATGTTTCATATTGTAATTCACCAAGTGGTCCACCATCTACTGTATAGGCAAAATCAACATCAAAATCAGCAACATCAAATTTATTTGCACCAATACCGATTTCTTCATCTGGACCAAAACCAACACGTATTTCACCGTGTTTAATTTCTGGGTGGCCAATAAGATATGCCATTGCTGTCATAATCTCAGCAATACCTGATTTGTCATCAGCACCTAAAAGGGTTGTCCCATCCGTTGTAATGAGTGTTTGACCATGATAATTATTAAGATTTGGAAAATCTTTTGGATTTAATTGGTAATTAGTATCACCAAGTTGAATAACACCACCATCATAATTAGTAATGACTTGAGGATTGACACCTTCTGCATTAAAATCAGCAGTGTCAACATGAGAAATAAAACCAATCTTTCTAGTCATGGTTTCATCATTGGCTGGCAAAGTACCAATAAGGTAACCATTATGTTCAAGATAATGAACATTTTCTAAACCAATGTTCTCCATTTCAGGCTTCAAGACATTTAAAACAAATTCTTTTTGTGATTCAGTTGTTGGTGTTGTTGTGTTTTCTGGATTACTACGTGTATTAATCTTAACATATGTTAAAAATCGGTCTAATAATTTATCGTCAGTCATTGCTTTACCTCTTTGTCTAATTTCCTTACTATTATATCATAAAACCGCATTGATATTACTTAATATTAAGCGAAAAAACCTTTCTTTGCTGATTTTTTACAAAGAAAGGTTTTTTATTTATGCTTTTAATTTATCACTTATGGATAAGTACGGTAATATTTCTTAATACCAGCAACAATACCATCTGCTAATTTTTCTTGGTAAGCCGATTGACTGACCTTATTATTTTCTGAACGATTTGATAAGAAACCAAGTTCAACTAAAACAGCCGGTGCTGTAATCTCTCTCAAAACAGCAAAAGTTTCTCGTCTCACTCCCCGATCTGGGGCACCTGTTCTTTTAATGGTTTCTGAATGGATAGCATTTGCCAATACTTGACTTCTTGCTAATCTTTCTGGATTGTTGTGGTAAGTTTTATTGATGCGTGAAGGGTATTCTTCATAATATTGATACCAATAAGTTTCAATCCCACTAATATTACTATTAACTGAGGCATTGAAATGCATGCTTAGGAATAAATCAGAATTGGAAGCATTTGCTTTTTTCGAACGATCTAATAAATCAACAAAGACATTTTCAGATTCACGTGTCGTAACCACTTTATAGCCATCTTTTTCTAAGCGTTGTCTAACCAGGTTTTGCATGATGGTTGTTAATTCTTTTTCTGAATGACCAAAGTATGCAGCACCTGGGTCTTTACCACCATGACCAGCATCTAAGTAAACAACACGGTTAACCACATTATAATTTCCCTGTGATGCTGACCCTTTACTATTAGAATTTAAAGCATAGCTACCTAAATTAAAGCCTATTTCTTGACCACTGGTGTTTGTCACATAAGCATGAACGGTGTAATTACCTTTTTTATGTTGGTGATTAGCTTGGTTGATGTTAATAAGAATTGTTCCATTTGTCACTGCATCAGAAACATACCAAGAAAGATTTTCTTGCTTACTTTCTGACCACGCTGCTACTCGAACTGATTTTATCTTAGGAGATTGTGGTGTTTCAGAGATAAGCACATTTAAAGTACCCTCATTTGGTTTATGATTGGTAACAACTGCTGTTATCTTACCTTGTTCTACTTTTTTAACATCAAAGCCTGGACTACCAGCTAGACCAATCAAACGATTAGCTTCTAGTTGATTATAACCATATATATGAACACTGTAATGACCGCTATCAAAATTGTGATTTCTCACATCAATAGTTGATCGATAACTCGTTTGAGATAATTTAACAGCCCCTACCCATTTCAAATCATCCTGACCTTTGTTGTCAGACCAAACAGGTGTGACAATGCCACTGATGTATAACGGTACATCGCTAACAACAACTTCATAGTTAGTGTTAGATACTTTGTTAATGGCTACTTTTATTGATGGTTTATTTATTGTTATCTGATTGGCTTTTAATCCTTTTAATTGACCACTTTGATTAAGGTAAGTGTGAATATGATAGGTGCCAAATCCTTTGTGATTAGTATAGTTAGCTGTTGCAAGACCATTAGCATTAGCTGCATACCATCTTAAATCATCTTGACCTTTTTCGTCTGACCAAACAGCAAAACGAATTTGACTTAAATCTTTGACATGGTCGGATTGAAATGCCATTTCAATGCCACTTGTCGTTAAATGAGTATTTACTGACATTTGGCTAATATAATGTTTGCCAAGATCTGTTCCAATGGTTTTACCATCACTATAATCAGTATAAACATGGACAATATAATAATCGCTCGTATTACTGTGATTAGCAATATCTACTTTCGCAATCGCTTTTTTATTTGCAATAGTTGGAGTATACGATTTTAAATCATCTTAACCTTTAGCTTCTGACCAAACCGCCACTCGAACATAGCGAAGGGTCTTGCTTGATTGACTGGCATCAACTGCGACATTAAAAGTACTATTATTTTTATCATAATCTTGTAGACTAACTTTGGCATAGGTATCTGCTGATTTCTTCTCATGATTGAAACCCGGAGTAGCCAGCAATCCAATACGTGATTTGGTTATCTCACTATATCCATAAAGATGGACATGATAATGTCCAAAATCGTTTCTATGATCTTTGATATCAATTAAGGTCTCATATTGAGTAGGGGATAATTTCTTGGCTTGATACCATCTCAAATCATCTTGACCATTTTTATCAGACCACACTGGTATCAAAATATCTTTAATAGTTTGTGGTACATCACTTACATTAACACGATAGTGATTGTCATCAACTTTTGTTATTTGTGTCTTTGGATTTGGCTCTTTTATTGTGATTGTTGTTGCATTTAAGCCAATCATACGGCCATTTTGATTGGCGTAAGTATGGACATGATAAAGACCATAGGATTTATGATTATCATAACTAGCATAAGCGACACCGCCTGTTTGTGCTTGGTACCATCTCAGATCATCTTGACCATTTTTATCAGACCAAACCGCAAACAAAATACTGGTTTGTTGTGGAATCTCTCTTTGATATTGGAGACGTAGTCCAGTTGTTCCTTCTGAAACATCCGTCACAGCTTGAGAATTTGCTGAGCCAGTTTTTGCTCTGAAACCACTTGTGTTAGGTGCTTCCTTTTCTTGTCCGGCAATTTCTTCTTCATTTTTAACATTACCATCATTGTGGACTGATTCTTGATTTTCTTTGGAAGAATCCACTTCTTTACCATCAGAAACAAAATTTTGTGTTTCATCAACAGAAACAGATTCTTCTAGTAAAAGTTTCTCAGAGGAAATTGGTTCTTCTGATGATAAGTTTTCTTGAGAAGAATTTAAATCATTCGTTGTGGCTGAACTTAATTCAGTAGTGGTTGTATCAGTTGATGGTTCTATACTAGCAACTTCTTCTACTTTCGGGACGTCTACCTGAGTAGTGGTATCTTCTGCTAAAACCGTTGAAGGAAATAGCAAGATACTCGTAGCAATAGGTAGAATGACTGTCCATTTCTTTTTAGAGAATAACATCATTTGACCTCTTATCTTCAAATTTTTCTTTATTTTAGCATTTTTAGGGCGGTTCATAAAGATTAATGCCAATGATATTAACTAAATAATAAATAAAAAAGCCTCTTAAAGAGACTTTTTGTTGTCGTTATTGATAGCTCGCAAAACTATAGTAAAATTGTGGCTTCAATACTCGCCAATGAACCTTTGTTTGAACCTCATTATAGTTTAATTCACTAATAAGAAAACTGCCATCTGGATTAACATGTTCAACAAAGGCAACATGACCATACTGTGGTAAAGTGTAATCATGACCTCCCTTAACTGATAAAACAGCTCCTACACTTGGTTGATTGCTGCGATGCCAACCTTGACTAGTCAAACTATTCACCCAATCTTGACCATTACCCAACCAACGATAAACAGAAATTCCGTGTGTTTCTCTAATCCGGTTATAGACGTAAAACGTACACTGCCCTTGACTATAGCTTGTTCCGATATTGTCATATCCTCCATATATTGTTCTTGAAGTCGGTGCTTTATACGTTAAAAGGTTTTGATAATTTGATGGCATATAATATTGTGAAAAGTAAGTATAACTCGTTTCAATCCTTGCCGATAAAGAGACCTGAGATAAGGGATATCCTCTCGTTTCACCGTCATTATAAGTGATATAGACATGGACATGATAAAGACCACTTTTATTAGCATGATTTTTAACATCTGCGTTAATTGAAAACGAGCCATTATTTGACTGTTGACTCTGATACCATTTGAGATTCCCTTGATTGGCATCTGACCATACAGCAACACTTATCTGTTTAATGACTTTTGAATGCTCAGTTTCATTCACTATCACTGAAAATTGATTACTATTAGTCATAGAACTCCCCATTTGAGGACTATCATAACTGGTAATGGCATCCACAGAAAAACCAGCTGTACTTTGTAGCCCCATTAGCCCAGTTGTTAGATCACTTCTTCCATAGAGATGAACACTATAATGTCCTAAATCAAAGTGATGATTCTTAAGAGGAACCATAACCTGATAAGTGGTTGCATCAATTTTTGTCGCTTGATACCATTTAAGATCATCTTGACCATTATTGTCAGACCAAATCGGAACAAGAATAGAGGTCATATGTTCAGGCACATCATTTATCGTCACTTGATAAGCTGTGTCTTTTACCTTAGTGATTTGGTAGTTGAGATTTGGTTTTTCAATTTGGAGAGTTTGTATTGAAACACCTTTCATCTCACCTGGTTTCTGTAGGTATGTATGAATATTGTATTTACCATAACTTTTATGATACATATATTTCGCTAAAGCAATACCATCTGAATTAGAATAATACCATTTAAGATCATCCTGACCATTTTCCTCAGACCAAACTGCTGTTACTAATCTTCCTTCTTCTGGAACTATTTTAGATTTTATTTTAATACCTTCTCCAGTTGTTGTTAATTCTGGTTTCGATAATTTTATGCTTTTCTTACCTAAATCAAATCCTTTTTTACTTCCATCATTATATGTTATGTATGCATGAACAATATAATTTCCACTTTTACCTCCATGTTCTTTAATATTAAAGTGATATTGAATGCTATTGTTAGATACTTTGTCTGTACTATACCATTTTAAATCATCTTGCCAATCTTTTTCTGACCAGACAGCGATGTCAATATAAGAAATTGTTTTACTATTTTCAACTTCATTTGCTATAACATCAAATGTCCCTTCATATTGATTGAAATTTTTTATTGTTACCTCTGATTCAGCAACATCAGTTGCCTCTACTCTATAAATGATTAACATTGAAATAAGAAATAACATGGTATAACTAAGTAAACGGTGCAGAATTTTTTTCAATATATTCTCCTTAAAAAATTTTTAGAATCTAATTTTGAAAAAAATTATTTTTCCAAAATAGATTACATACTATTTATTCGAAAATAGTCTCTAATCTTTCAAATAATAAAGTGAACATTTTAAATTTATTTCACTTAAACATAGTAAAAAAGATTTAATTCTATAAATAGAATTAAATCTTACTTTGTCATTTCAAAAAAATCTGGATGTTCAAGGATATAATTGTTACCTTCCATTAAATCATACTGTATCAATTTTAAATCATCTGCTATAATTTTTTGTTCTTCGCTTAAATCTTTTTTATCAATACTAGCATTATTTAAAACTTCAGTTAACAAAGCATAATAGGGACTAACTTTTGAATTGGTGTGTGCTAATAGTTCTGCTCCAAAATCACTAGAATTAACCAGAGGATAATCAAGCTTTCTCTCGACATCATAATTACTCCAAATAAAATAATCAGTTAAATATTGATTTTCAGGTTGATTTTCAAATATTCTTTGGGGATATAATCCTGGTAAATGATCACCATAAAAAACAACTGTTATTTTCTTATTAAAAGTTCTAAGTTTTTCCAAAAATTCTAATGTATCCTTATCAGTATAAGTTAATAGTCTAGCATAACTAAGTAGATCATTATTTTCCTTATCATTAAAATCATCACCTTCAGCTTGAATATCTTCTGGGGTTTCAGAAAACCAAGGTGAATGATTCTGCATAGTCATAACTGAAAAAAATTGACTCTTTGACTCATCTAATTCGGATAAAATGTTTTGGTAACTGGATTTATCACTATAACTAGAACTTCTATTTTCGATAAAACTTGGTTCATCTTTAGTGCCTTCAGTCGCAATAAATTTATCATATTTAAATTTTTGGTAAATAGCTTTTCGAGAATAATTATTAGCATTTGCTAAATGGATTACAATTCTGTTATTTTCATCAAAAAAATTACTTATCAAAGGAACATAGCTCATCTTAGGGACAACATCAGTATATAAAATTGATATGGTGCCATTAAGATTGTATTTTGGTAAGCCAGATAGTGATTGAAATTCCATATTTGCAGTTCCACCACCATAACCATCTGCATGCATTAGTCCACTCGTAGTCTTACTTTGAATTGACTTAATATTGGGAAGCAACTCTTGAGAAACATTTACTTGTTCAAGACGTTTTGGATCTGCTAAACTTTCACTTAAAATATAGATTATTGTTTGATCATTAATATTGTCTGTACGAGATTCATTAATAGTAGTTGCTACTTTTTGATATTTTTCATAAAGAGAATCAATTGTTTTTTTACTATAATTATCTGGCTTTTCCATACTTTTCGTTGTTAGTTGTTTAAACCATACAAAGCTAAGAGACTGAAATCGAGAATTTGCATTCAAACCTTGCCAATCAATATCATAAACATTATAGACAGAAGAAAGGACAGGAATATTTGGATTAATTAATCCATTCTCGGAATTTTCAAATATTATTTTAATACTTATAAAAGAAGCTAAAACGCTTGAAATTAACATTAACCTTGTTAGTTTAGATTGAAAAATTGGCCCAGAAAGAATTTTATTTCTATAAACAATTAACAACAATATAACAATTAGCAGAACAATAATAAAAGTTATAACTATATTCCAATCAATAAAATCAAAAAAGAAAGTAAATTCTCTAATCCAAGACAAATCTGACAATAGTAATGGCTCATTTCTTAATTCAAATTTTTTAGCATTTGCAAATGAAATAATGAAACCGAAAATAATTGAAATTAAAGTAGCAGGTAAAAATCTATTAACTATTGAATAGAACAACATGAAAAGAGCTGCTAAAACAAAAATTTGAAAAATAGTTGCTCCAGAAACAATATAATAGTCATACCACATTCCAGTAACTGTTATACCAGATTGAATATAATAATTAAAAACAGTAGCAAGAATAATACTTGTTGTTAAAGAAAGAAAAAAGGTTGATTTATTATTTTTTAAATTATAAAAACCAATTACCAAAATAATACTTAATACTGAGTAAGAGATGTATGAAATTAAAAAATAAATGATTAAATTATTACTAAAAATTGAAGAACTAGATTCAATTGGCAAAAGATTATTAGAATAAAAACGATCTAAAAACTGTGAACCAGTTATTATTAATGCCGTTAGTGTTTGACCAATGAATATAAATCTAATGTTTGAAGAGTTTAAATTTGTCTTTAGTAATTCATATCTATCATGTACTGTATTGAAAAAACCTTTTTTCTGTAGTTGTTCATATATTTTTGAAATTAATTTACAAAACAAAATACTTAATCCAATTAAAAATAACGACTCTAAGAAATTTGTTTCATAAAAATCATTATACTTATCCCACTCAAAATTCTCATCATTAAGTAATAAGGTCATTTTGAAAAAATAAGAGCTTATTAAAAATAAATAATACGATACAATGGTTGATATCAACAATTTTAAATTAAAGACTTTGTGAACAAAAAAACCAATTAAAATTAATAATAAACTATAAAATATAATGATTTTTGAAGTAAAATTAAAGGAAAATTGAGAAGAATTAATAAACAAAAATTTTAGAAAAATGATTCCAAAAAATAGGACTTGAACTATAATACTAATAATATTATTCAAAAATATTTTTTTTATATTATTAATATTATAAGAAGTTAATATTTTCATTAATAAATCCACCTTAAATTCTTAAATATTTCAAATTCTAAAATTTTCATGGGTTACCTTTGAATTTACTCAATATTTTTTTTACAATATATTTTAAAATTTGAATGTTTGCACTTACAAAATATTTTATTGCTCCTTTTATTCCACCATAATAAGTAAAGTCAATAATAGAACCCGGACTAAATCGCAAATTATCTTTTTTATTTAGTACATTGATGTCTACAAAAGGAGGTAAAACCAAAGGATTTTTAGAAATTAAAAAATCGTAGTCTTTAAGCTATGATTTATATTCTAACATCCTTTCTACACAATGTAAAATAGTTAATTTCAGAAACAGATTTTAGGGATATAACCAATTTTAAAATGAATTAGATAAGAAATACCATTTATATTAAATTTAGGTAAAACACAACATTTGTCTTAAAGGAAACTCTTATAAATAATATAACCTTATCTTATCAAAAGAACCTAGTTATGATTAAGCATAAGTTTCTATGTTTTTGCATTAACACTTCCATTTTCTAACAAGCCTATACAGAAGTCTCTTTTATCTCTTTATCATTGTACACCCATTCTTGTTTCTTCAAGTTCAACTTTTCTCTTTATTTAGTATCCCCATATTCATCTTTTAATTGTTGAAGTGTTGATATTGTTTTCTCGATAATTGATTGATAGACAGATTATTTAGACATAAGATATAACTGTACAACTACCACTTTATTTTCTGAAGATATTCTCCATTTTTTGAACATACAAAAACTCCCCTTATCATTTCTAGTGAATCTTTGCTTTTTTCACTGTCCACTATAAGGGGAGTATTTTAAATTGATTCTCTCTGGATGTTAATGACTAGTTAACTACTACCCATTTGACAAAAAACATTTGATTTCATATGCTCGTTATTAATATGGGTATATGTAATAAACAGCTTGTGTTGTTGGATTAAACCAGCCTCGATAGTTAGCAATTAATTGGTTGCCAGCATAGTTAGCTTCTTTTACTTGAATTTTCTTTGAGTTTTCAACAGCTATTACATAAGCAACGTGCCCATCCCCACCACCATCGTTAGGAAAAACAGCAACTGCTCCAATAACTGGTTCTGTACCAATTGAAAATCCTGCAGCTTTTGCGCTTTCAACCCATTGCCTTGCATAGCCCCAATAATTACCTACCCAAGGAGCTAATTCTTTAACGCCCCATGTACATTGTCCAACTGGATAAGTATTATTTGAGGGGGTCACTTTTGGTGTTGCTTTTTTAATTAAATTAATCTGAGGTAATTGAGAAAACTTAACATCATTATCCATATACGTTACATAAACGTGGACATGATATTTACCAGTAATATTACCATGTTGTGTGACATCACCATTAATACTTAAAGCATTTCCTCGTTTAACACTTGTTTCATACCATTTTATATTACTTTGATTACCCTTAGACCAAACTGCTACTCTAACCAATTTAATGAATTTGGAATCATCGTTTTCAGTTACTCTGACGCTAAAACTATGACTATTAGGAGTATAATTAACAATTTCTATCTTAGGATCTTTGTAATTTGAAATACTGTTTACTTGAAAACCGTTTGTACTTGTTAATCCAATAATTCCATCAGATAAAGGTCCATCAGCATATATGTGTGCTTGATATTTCCCTAGTACGTATTTATGATTTTTCAGTTTAACATTAACTTTATAAGTTCCATTAGAAATTTTTTGTGTCCTATACCATTTCAAATCATCTTGACCATCTTTATCAGACCATACAGGAATGACAATTGAATTAATGTATTTGGGAACATTTGTTACAATAATTTCAAAATCTGTATCACTAATTTTTGAAATATTATGATTAACAGTTGGAATAGGAATATTTATTTGACTTGCCATAATCCCTTCCATTTTCCCTGATTTTTTTAAATATGTATGTATATTATATATACCATAGTTGCGATGATTAGTATATTTAGCAAGTGCAATTCCCATATTGTTAGCATTATACCATTTTATATCATCTTGACCTTTTTCATCAGACCATACAGCAAAGTAGATGTTATTTAAATCATGAATAATATTAGATTTAAATCTCAAAGAAATACCACTTTGAGTTAAATCTGTTTGCAATTCATTTTTAGCCTCTATTTTAAAATAATATTTTCCTAAATCTGTTCCGATAGTTTTACCATTTGCATAATCAGTATATACGTGAACTATAAAAAAGTCGCTTTTATTACTATGATTAGTAACATCAATTTTGAACTTATCTTTATTATTTGAAGTATTATTATATGTGTACCACTTCAAATCATCTTGACCATTGGTCTCTGACCAAACTGCTATTCTAATACCATTTATTACCTGATTAGCATTTGATTTATCTATTGTAACATTGAATGTGGTTTTATTCTCACTATAATCTTCAATATTTATTTTTGCATAAGTTTCGGGTTCTTTTTCATGATTAAATCCTGTTGTTCCAATTAAAGGAATTAGAGACTGTGTAATTTGACTATAACCATATAGATGGATATGATATTGCCCAAAATCATTCTTATGATTATTCACATTTACAATAGTTTCATATTTTGTAGGCGATATTTTTTTAGCCACATACCATTTTATATCATCTTGACCACCTTTATCAGACCAAGTTGGTACTTTAATTTCTGTTATTGTTTTTGGAATATCACTGATTACAATTTTATATTCATTTTTAGAAATTTTATCTATTTGATAATTAATGTTAGGCTCTTCTATACTGAAAGTTGTTGCATTAAGTCCTCGCATTTTCCCATTTTCATTAGCATATGTATGAATATGATAAAGATCATAGGCTTTATGATTACTATAGCTTACGTATGCAACTCCTCCATTATCAGCTTTATACCATTTTAAATCATCTTGACCATTTTTGTCAGACCAAACTGCAAACATTATAGTGGAGTTTTTGGATATTTCTCGATTGTATTGAATACGAAGTGCTGTTGAACCTTCTGAAATTTCTGTAACAGATAAATTATTTGCATTCTCAGAAGAGTTTCTAAATGAATTCTTTAGATGAGGAGTTTCTATTAATTTTTCTGAAGTAATTTCTTCTGAAAATTCATTATTTTCTAAATCAACATCTTCTTCATTTAATAAATTATCCTCTTGAATAGTATTTTTATCTAAATTCTTGAAATCATTGTTTTCTACATTATTAGAATTATTTGGAACTTCCAAATCATGATGATCAGATAATACATTATCATCTTCGTTTGATTCATCATTTTTAATAATTTCAACGAAATTTTTATCTTGACTATTCGTCAAATTATCAAACTCTGATATTTGATTTTGAGTTATTCCATTTTCCGTGTCAGCAAACACTTCAGTGGATGTAGCAATTAAACCTATAGATAAACATAAAATAAACAATATTTTTTTCTTTTTCATAATCATATTGCTTTATTCCTCCTTTTCACAGAAAGTATAGCATTATGTTTGTGAAAGATCAAACAATTATATGCTGCTATTTAAAAATTTTTTAGTTTTACTTTTGCTATGCTACTGCAAAAACACTTTTCTATAATTAACTTAACTTCCAATAAAAAATAATATTCTCATAACAAATATATAATAAAAAAATTCTGTTTAACAACATACTTATGAAATACTTTAATAGACTACAAGAATTTATTCAACCTAAAAAAGTAATCCTGAAGAATAAAAAATATCTCAAACTTCCAAATAATTTACTTCGAAAATTGTCTCAATTCTACTCAAAAAAACACCCCAATTGTTAGATTTTGTGTCTAACTTTTGGCTCTATAATATCTGTAGTGGGTAACTCCGCCACAGAAGTTATAGGGCTTTTTCAATGCAGACAAAAAGTGGCTCTATAATATCTGTAGTGGGTAACTCCGCCACAGAAGTTATAGGGCTTTTTCAATGCAGACAAAAAGTCCCATATGACTTATAATGAAAAGCGACAAAACCACTCATTAGAAAGAATCATATGGAACATCTTAAGAATACCACAAATTTATTAGGAATAAAAGACCCAAATATCATTATTTTACTTGTTCTCAAACACCAAGCTCATATTGAAATAAAAGCTAAACTCGATCATAAGCCTCCTTTATGTCCTCATTGTCATGGAAAGACTATCAAGTATGATTTCCAAAGAACTTCCACTATCCCAATCCTTGATGTCCAAGGAATGCCTACTCTTCTTAAATTAAAAAAGAGACGTTTTCAATGTAAAGATTGTCATAGAGTAGCAGTGGCTAAAACATCTCTCGTTAAGAAAAACTGTCAAATCTCTGAACCGGTCTGGAAAAAAATAACTCATGCTCATACCCAAAAACTAACCAATTCTGATATCGCTAATCAACTTCACATCTCTGTCTCTACTGTACAAAGAAAACTATCTCAGTTTACTTTCAAAGAAAGATATCACCATCTGCCTCAAGTCTTATCTTGGGACGAATTTTCCCGAAACAAAGGCAAACTAGCTTTTATTGCGCAGGACTATAACACTAAGAAAATTGTCACTATTCTTGAAAACAATAGACAAACAACTATCAAGAACTATTTCTACAAATACCCTAGAAAGGTCCGGGAATTAGTCAAGGTAGTGACTGTGGATATGTCGGGAAGTTATATTCCACTTATCAAACAACTCTTTCCAAAGGCTAGAATTGTCTTGGATCGCTTTCATATCATCCAACACCTCAACCGTGCTATGATGTCAACGAGAATTGCCATCATGAAGAGATTTGACAAGAAGTCTCTACCTTATCGTGCCATGAAAAATCATTGGCGTATCCTTCATAAAGACAGCAGAAAACTGTCTCTTAAACTGTTTTACTCAAGAACCTTTAGACAAACCTTAACCCCTAAAGAAATCGTGAGAAAAACATTGCAGTTCTCTGATGAACTTCGCTATTACTACAATCTCTATCAACTCTTACTCTTTCATTTCCAACAGAAGAATACTCATCAGTTTATGGCATTGATAGAAGATAACTACCACTTAGTCAATCATGCCTTCAAAACGGTCTTTAGAACGTTTAAAAAATATAAGGCATCTATCGCAAATGCACTTGAACTTCCTTATTCGAACGCCAAACTAGAAGCGACAAATAAGTTAATCAAGGATATCAAGAGACAAGCCTTTGGGTTTAGAAACTTTAACAACTTTAAAACAAAAATTCTCATCGCTTTGAACATTAAAAGGGAGAGAATCAATGTGATTCTCTCCCGAACTTGATGACTAGTCACCCACTACAGTTGACAAAGAGCCTAACTTTTGGGGTGCAGTTCAATGAGCTCGTGTTTTTATTCTCTTAACTTTTGGTCTTGTATCTTTGATTATTGATAGTTGTATTAATTATAGAAACAAAATCTAAAAACCAACTAATTTAAAATTAGATAAATTTTTTTATTATTCAAATTTTAATATCATTTCTCTCTTTTTTCCAAAGAATATTTTGAAATATTTGAATTTAAATCGATACTATTTGCCAACCTAATTCCTCTCCATTTTTCGAAATGAAATAAAGGATTTATAAATGACCAATAAATTTTTTTTCTAAGAGTATAATCTGTATCTTTTAAAATTTTTATACTATCTTTAAATGAAAATTTAATGGTGTTAATTATAACATTCAGAAATGAAATTTTTGTAGTATTACCACTATTTAGACGAATATTATAATTTTCGTCAAAAATACGTTTTTTATAATCAGATAACTTAACATCATTAGAATGCTCAACAACTGCTCTACTATTGTATGCCTTAATATAACCAGCATCTAAAATATCTTTACCATATTCATAATCTTCAGAATAATCAACAGTCCTATATCCTATATTATTAAGTAGAAAATCTCTGGGGGCTGCTGAACAAACATCACTGTAAAAAGACTCTTTTGTATACTTACCAAAAAATTCTTTATTATCTCGAGTCCAAAGTGTAATAGCATCAGGAACACCTTGTTCTTCAAAAACTAAATTAATATCATATTTCATGGCAGGAAAACAATTATCTCTAGGTTTCTGTTTTCCTAATACTGCCACAATCTTTTCATTTAGACTAAATGGTGAAATCATTTCTGATAACCAGTTACTATTTATAGGTATGGCATCTTGGGTTAAATAAACAATATACTGCGCCTCTGATATTTCAGCTACCATTTGCCTAGTTCTACCATGAGAAAATTCTGATTTTTTAATTTTAATTAATCTTAAATTATCATATTTAGACAAAAACTCTTTGATTATTGATAAAGAAGAGTCTTGAGATTCTGAATCAGTAATGATAACATCCCAAGGAAAATCAGTCTTTTGTTTATATAATGCAACTAAAGTCTCCTTTAGATGATTATTTTCCCCATTGAATACAGGAATGAAAACAGTCGCTTTGAGTTTATTTTTCATTAATAACCTCTCTAATAATTATTTGTTCTACTTTTTTATAACTTTTTTCCCAAGAAAAATCATTATATTTCTTGCTGATCTCACTTGCATAATCATTAATATTAGTTTTCTCAACTATCTCACATAATTTATTAGCTAGAGAAATAGGATATGCTTCCGCATAAGCAATATCATCAATTTCTCCAAGAACAGTGGTATTATTCTCTCCCGAGTTCATAACTGGAACGCATCCAGAAGCCAATAATTCCAGTGGTAATAAAGAGACATTTGTTAATGATAGTAATAAACAAGCAACACTATCTTGATAAATTGTTGCAAGTTCTTCTTTACCCAAAATTCCTCTATTAATAAATTCAAAAGGTATGTTATAATCACTCATATCTTGACCAAAAAATTCAATATCATAATCGGGATATCTCTCTTTAAATATTTGAAGAGCCATGATTCCAAGTTCAAATCCTCTTCGCTCAGTGTGAGCTCTAGCATAAAAAGCAATCTTTTTCTTCTTCTTAATTGGAGCCGTAGGCTGATAAATTTCTATATCAGCACCAAAATCAAAATAATCAGATTCCATTCCATAGCTTTTTAGTTTTTTTGTTAACCATTTACCGGCTGTAATACCATAGAAACCAAATTTATATGTTGCTTCAGCCAATTTGTACCTAGAACCTACTCCATAAAACATAGGTTCAAAATCCTGAACAAAATAAAATTTATGAAGCTTTTGATCTTTTAAATTAAATACAGCGTAAGCAGTTTCCCAACTTGTAGCAAATACAACATCTTGATTTTTAAAATTTTCAAGTTCTTCTACAGAAACATCAATGTGATAAGACTGTAATAAAATTTTGTAAGCTTCTTTTGAAGTTTGATGAATTGTATTATTATCGTATATGTAAAAAGTTATACGATGACCATGAGATTGTAGATATTTAACAAATCTCGAAATAGTCGTATGTCCCCCTCCTCCTTTTCCTATAGGGGGAGAAACCCATGCTATATTTAAAATTTCTTTATCAATTTTAGATGGCTTTTTATAACGATTATTAATATAATCTGCTGAAACTATGTCTTCAAATTTAGGCATAATTGGTAATTTAGATAAGTCTATCTTATGTATTTTTTTCATTAAAGGCTTACCAGTTAATTTGTGAAGAATTTTTCTAATAGTCACATATATACCATATTCTTTAAAACTTTTTAAAAGTTTATATATCATTTTTTTCTCCTTAATAATCGAATTAACTTATTATTGATAAACAAGCTATAAAATTTTATGAAAAATTGATTTATTTTATAATAGTATGCTTTCTTAATATTTTTCAATTCGTCCGCTTGCAAATTAATTTGCAACTTCAGAGAATCAATTTCTTTTTCTTTTTCTTTTTCAACATTTTCTAATTTATGAATAGACTGCCATAAATTAACACTATCATTCTCTAAACGTACCACTGTATTTTTTAATAATAAATTAATGGCATTTACATATTCAATATAATTTGAATCAAATGGTTCTATTTTTTTATTAAAATTATTTACACTCTTATAAATTTTGGAAAAAACGTTAGAAATTAGATACTTATTAATCGATTGATTTCTTATTTTATTATGAAAAATTTGAGCTTCTTCATAATTGCTTAATATCTCTTTGACTATTTCCTCAGAAGTTTTAATATTTTTTTCAAATCCTCTACCCGAAAAATTATTTTCTTTTGCTAAAATAAAATTATCTTCATTTAAATATCCTGGACCTTTAAAATGATCATATACATATATTGGTTTTCCCATTACCAAACAGTATTGAACATTTTTACCTATTCCTATAACACAATCGTATTTATTAATTAATTCTGGGTTTACTAGTTGGTAATTTTGAGACCAAACTCCAAAATAATCAATTTTTATTTTTCTTTCGATTAATAATTTTTCAATTTCCAGAATTTCTTTAGGAGGATGATTCGATATAACCAATATGGATTTTATTGAAGTTTTCTTTCTATGTTCTAAATTAGTATAAGATTTAGGAACAGGGTTGGGATAATAATGTAAGTTAGGAATTTGTTTAAAAAAACGAGATAAGTTTTTTTTAACTATTTCTTTTGAAACTACTAAACTAGCAGATGAAATTTTTTGTTCTAAATCATGAATAAATGGTTGTTCTAAAACATGGCTAGGTAAAGCTGCCATATGCAAAAAAACAAATCTAGGATATTTTTCATGATTTTGCCCAAGTTCTCTAATTATTTGAGGTGGAATAATATTTTGTGATACAAAAACCATATCATAATTTGTTATTTCAAATTTATGATTAATATCATCAATAATTTTAATATTCTTTTCCTCAAATTTATTCTTCAACGGTGATTGAGATAAGTAAGTAAAAACTTCAACAACTGCTCCTTGAGATTGAAGATATAAAGCTAATTCTAAAATATTAATCTCAGCACCACTAAAACCTCGTAACCAAATGTGAGTTAATAAAAATTTCTTTTCTTTAAACATATCTACATTTCAACCTCACTTTTTTAATCTAAATGATACGTTAGGCTTCCAATATATGTTATTTCCTGATTTACCTCTGTTAATCAACTCAAAATTACAAACATTATTAAAAATAGCATATTCTTTTGATCTATCTCGAGATTTGACACCAAACTGAGTTGTAAATTTCCCATTTGGGAAAATATTTTGAACTAAAAATTTAATATTAATTTTAGAATCAGCAATTGATATTGGATCATCAACTTCTTCATCCGAAACCCATCTATAAAGTAGTTCACCACTATCTTTATGAATTGTAAAAGTCAACACAGGATCGTCAATATTTTGCTTTATTTCCAAATTAAAGTTAAACTCTAAATTTTCTTGATTTATATTTTTAAAATAAGAAGACAAAGCGATATTATTTTTCTTTGTATTATTATTTGACTCAGTTTCAACACCTATCCCATTAAGTTCTTTATAAATTTGAGCAATTTCAAGTGGACTCCCTACCTTCATTTTATGTCCTTTATCAATTAACATGGCTTTATTGCAAAAGCGTTGAACTTGTTCCATTGAGTGAGTTACTAAAATTACCGTTTTATTTTCTCGTTTTAATTGAGCAAAATAATCAAAGCATTTTCTTTGAAAAGCTTCATCACCAACAGCTAATACTTCATCGAGTATTAAGATATCTCCTTTTGCTTTAATTGCAATTGAAAATGCTAATCGAACTTGCATTCCACTAGAATAATTTTTTAACTTTTGATCCATAAAATCATTAAGTTCAGCAAAAGAAACAATTTCTTCATACATTGAATCAACTTCACTTCTTGAAAAACCTAGTAAAGCTCCATTCATAAAAACATTTTCTCTGCCAGTTAATTCAGGATTAAAGCCAACCCCTAGCTCAATAAAAGGAACTAGTTTCCCATTTACTTCAACTGTACCACTTTCCGGTGTATAGATTTTAGAAATAATTTTAAGTAAAGTAGATTTTCCTGAACCATTTCTTCCAACAATTCCGAAAAAATCTCCTTCTTCTACTTGAAATGAAATATCATCAAGAACGTGTTGTTCAGTATAACCTTTTACTCCTTTAAAGTAATTTACCAAACTAGTTCTTAAGCTATGACTTGCTTCTGTTGGTAACTTAAAAGATTTACTTATTGAATTAACAGATAAAACAACTTTTTTTCTTAACATTAGAGAATCTCCGCAAATTTCTTTGAATTTTTCTTAAATATATAATAACCTATAAAGAATGAACTAATAGATATAACAATTGGAATAACCGTAAAAATTTTATTTTCGAAAAGATCCCAATTAATTTCAGCACCAGAATAAACAATAAAATGACGTAATTCTTGAATTATCTGAGCTAAAGGATTCAACATCATTATTTTTGCAACTAAAGTATGTCCTCTTTGAATAATGTAAGTAATTGAATAGATAATAGGGGTGCTATACATTCCAGCTTGGAGAATAACTTCCCATATAGGTCCCATATCTCTATATTTAATAAATAAAGTTGATAAGATAAAAGCAATACCTGTAGCAAACAAAAATAATTCAAAGAAGAGAGGTAGTAAAATAAAAATCCCAATACCTATATCAACACCATTTATAAAAGCAAAAACAAGTACAACTAAAAGATTGATAAAATAATTTATTGTCGCCCCTAAAACTGAAGATATAACAATTATTTCCTTAGGAAAATTTATTTTTCTAAGTAAATCTCCTCTAGATACAATTGATAACATTCCCATACTTGTTGCTTCTGTGAAGAAATTCCATGTCACCATTCCTAAGAGTAAACTTACAGCATAATGCGGGGTACCGTCATCAAATCTTAAAAAACGAACAAATACCAAATACATTATAGTAAATAATAGCATTGGTTTTAAAATAGACCATAAGTGACCTATCAAACTTCCTTGATAACGCAGTTTAAAATCTGTCTTAATCATTTCTTTTAATATAATAAGATTGTTTGTCGAAAAGTTATACATTATTATCTCCTTTTTCTACTTTTTTAAAATGAGATTTTAAAAAATAAATAGTCTCATTCGTTTTTACCATTTCTTGCAAAAGAATCCAATTTTCTTTTCGAAATAACAACATTTTATTTTCTCCTATAGCCTATTTTTGTAAGAATAAGTCCTCTAAAAACGAGGGTATGAAAAAGTCGATTCTTTTTAAAATCAAACTTTTTTAAAATAGCATATCTTTTTACAAACGATTGTTCAAGTAAAGAAGTATATGCGATAATCATCTCTCTTTTTTCTTTAGACAAATTAAAATTCAAGAGATGATGGGCTTGCTTTTGACTTTCTGTGACAAGCCACCAATATTTTTTAAGTAGTAAGTGTGGTTTTAACCACTTTTTCATTCTTTTTGTCCATGTTCTTGCTCCAAGAACATTATTGTCGTGTTGACGATACAACTGAGTTGCTTGGTCTAAGTAAATAAGATTCCCCGTAGCACTCGCTATTAAAGCTAGATACCAATCATGCATCAAGATGTCATCAGAAACTGTCCATTTTTCAGCCAACTCATGATTAATCAACATGGTGCCACCTGTTACAGTGTTTTCCGTTAATTCTTGATGAAGCGTTGTGTTTGCATGATGTGATTGTTTTTTTATCATGCTTTCAGTCATCATTTCAAGATTTTGATTAACTACCGATAAATCGGTATAAACTAATAATGGTTTGTTTGTTGGATAAGTTTTAGCTTTGGCTAAGGTCTTTTCTAACTTATCTTCCAACCAGACATCATCTTGATCACTAAAAAAATAAAAATCTGCGGCTTCATGTTTAACAAGAGTATAAAAGCTTTTAATTACCCCAATATTATCAAATTTATCTGGATGAATGAAACGAATTCGTGAATCAGTTTTGATAAAATCATTGATGATATCTCTTGTTGTATCACTTGAACCATCATCTCTTATTAAAAGAGTCCAATCTTTAAAGGTTTGTTTTTGGATACTTTCAATTTGCTCAGCAAGAAATTTCTCACCGTTATAAGTAGCCATTAAAATATTAACGTTCACTTAAAAATAATTCCTCATATTCTTTGACAATTTTTGCCCAAGTATAGTTTTCTTTGATGTGATTTTTGGCTGCTATTCCAAGTTCTTTGAAATCAGATTTTTTATCCACTTCATTTAGTAATTCTTTTAAATCATTTTCTTGATTTTTCCAGTAATAAACAACGTCTTTAGCCGTTTGTCGATTAAAAGAAACATCCAACACTAAACTAAGATTAGTATGAGCTAGTGATTCAAGGAGACCTGGATTAGTGCCACCAACAGAATGCCCATGAATGTAAGCAAAGGCATTCTCACGAATATATGAAACCAATTCCTTATCATAGACAGTGCCAACAAATTTAATCCGCTTATCTAGATCAAAATGAGTTTTTTGACGAAGACTTTCAAAATAAGGATTGCCTTCATGATTACTGATGATTACTAAATCTCTTTTGGTTTGACTGGTCATAAATTCTCTAATGATGCTTTCATAGTTATTTTCTGGAATAAAACGTCCTAAAATAAGATAATATTGTTTTTCTATGATATGCCATTTTTGATAAAAACCAATCACATTAGCATCATTTGCGTTTAAATTTGACATTCTTGTATCAGTGCCATAAGCGATAAATGAGGTTTTAGACCATGGGTAAGATGTTTCAATATAATTATCAATCCCAAGGTTATCTGTAATAATAAGATTAGCATACTTTGTCATCATTTTTTCTGAGTATTTCAGATACATTTGAACTGGTTTTGGCCACTTAGACCGTTTCCATTCTAACCCATCCGGGTTGACAAATAGCTTCCCTCCAATAGCTTTTATTTTTTTAGCAAAAGGAGGAATAAAACCTCCAATGGTATTGCCTAATAAATAAAAAATGGGTTCTTTTATCTGTTGTTTTTGAATCAATGACAAAGAGTAGTTAATGGCCATCATATCATAGGCGATAACACGCGCAGAACCAATTTTAGGTGGCTTTATTGTGAAACAATCAGCTCCTAAATAATCAAAATGTTCTCCTTGTTTCTCATCTGAAAGACAAGCCACATGATATTTAATATCAGGAGACACTTGATGTTTAATTAATTCTTCAACAAATGTTTCAAAACCGCCATAACTAGCTGGGAGGCCTCTACTACCAAGGATAAAAACGTGTCGCATAATAACCTCATTCTATACAATACAATCATTTTATTATATCATATTTTCATTTCTTTGGCGATTAGAAAAAAACAGGCAAAAGCCTGTTTTTTATGGGTTTAAAAAATTATCTTACTTAATTAATCAGAAAAACCATTCGGATGCTTACTTTGCCATCTCCAACTATCTTCGCACATACGAATGATATCGTATTGTGCTTGCCAGTTCAATTCTTTTTTTGCCTTTGAACTATCAGCATAGCAAGTAGCAATATCTCCTTTACGTCTTGGCAATATTTGATAAGGAATGTCTTTTCCAACTACCTTAGACATGGTTCTGATAATTTCTAAAACTGAGTAACCTTTGCCTGTTCCAAGATTATAAATATTTAAACCTGATTTGGGTTCTAATTTTTGTAAAGCTGCAACATGTCCCTTTGCTAAGTCAACGACATGTATATAATCACGAACCCCAGTACCATCAGTAGTATCATAATCATCACCAAAGACTCCAACAAACTGTAATTTCCCAACTGCCACTTGAGAAACATAAGGTAATAGATTATTTGGAATACCTGCTGGATATTCACCTAAATCACCTGATGAATGCGCACCGATAGGATTAAAATAGCGTAATAAAACAATATTCCATGTCGTATCAGAAGCATATAAATCTTTAAAAATATCTTCCAACATTAGTTTAGTTCGACCATAAGGATTGGTAACTGAGAGAGGAAAATCTTCTTTTATAGGAACTGTCTTAGGATTACCATAGACAGTTGCTGATGAGCTGAAAATAATATTTTGACAATTATTTTTTTTCATCACTCGAAGTAGAGTCAAAGTACCATTTATATTATTATCATAATATTCGAGTGGAATCTCACTTGACTCACCAACTGCCTTTAAACCAGCAAAATGAATAACTGCTGAAATCTCATGTTTTTCAAAAATATGTTGCAAATGTTGCTCATTACGAATATCACTTTGATAAAAAGTTAATTGTTTTCCAGTAATTTCTTGTACAATCTCTAGACTTTTAGCATTAGCATTATAAAGATTATCAATAACAATAATGTCATATCCTTGGTTAAGTAATTCAATACAAGTGTGTGAGCCAATATACCCTGCACCACCAGTCACTAAAATTGTAGACATGTTTTACTCCTATATAAATTATTTATAAATGATATCATCAATAAGATGTTTTACTGTAGCATCCCAAGTAAAACCAGTTTTAATTTTTTGATGAATTGTTTCTTGTAATAATTTTCGTTTCTCATGATTGATAATTAACTCTTCTAAAGCAATTTTTATAGAGTCGACATTATCATTAACAATAACACCAGTTTTTTCATCAGAAATAACCTCTGGAACAACACCTCTATTTGTTGCAATAACTGCACACTTCATCATGCCGGCTTCAATAACTGCAGTTGGTCCTCCTTCAGCATATATGGAAGGAGCAACAAAAATATCGGATTGTTTCATTAATGTCATTGTAGAATCATAATCTAGTTTTCCTAAATATAATATGTTTTCAGCTTGATAAGATTGTTTTAAATAATTTAATAAAGGGCCTTCTCCAGCTATTACTAATTTTGCGTTTTTAGAATTTTTGATATTAGAGAATGCTTCTAACAGCAAAACAATTCCTTTTTCTTCAACAATTCTTCCAGCAAAAAGAATAAGTATCTGATTAGAAGGATTTGGAAGATATTCTAATTTTTCAAATTCTTTCAGTAGAGTTGAATCAACTGAATTGTGCAGAACTTCATTGGCTGTTATATGAAATCTTTTTAACCATTCAATTCCATTTAAAGATACAGCAGCAAATTTTGGTTGATAAGATTTCACTAAAAAAGTAATCCAATGTTCATATATTTTTGCTAAAAAATCTAAAATTGAATGACCTTTTATAGATGTCCCAACTTGGACATAACCTCCTCCGTGTTCAATAACAATGGATGGTATAGATCTTTTTTTTGCTAGTTTTAATCCCATTAACGTTGTTAAATAAAATCTTGTATTACAAATAACAAAATCAATATTTTCGTTTGACAATTGCATTAATAATTCTTTATAGATATTATTTTTTTCAAAAATAGGATATCTTGATTTAAACTGTTTTTTAGAAGGAAAACGGTAAATTTTAATATCACCATTTTCCTCCTGACTAGAAAGATTATGACTATTAGTTGTTACAATAATAACCTTGAATCCTTTTTTTACTAATGTTTCAGCTATTTTAACAGTGAATCTTTCTACACCACCTAAATGTGGATATATAAATGCCGTAAAAATTGCTATTGTCTTAACTGACATGTAAACCCTCTCTAAACTTATGTACTAAAGATAATAATTTAATAAAACACGTATAATCATGATTACAATAAAGAAAATAGAACTATTTAAAATAAATTTATCTGAAAGCATCTTATAACAACGTTCAAATAATTTATTATTACTAGCTAAAAGGATAAACATTAAAGGGATAATACCTAAAAAGTATCTATCTTGTACTCCTAAGACATTTACTTCTCCTACAGGAGTATAGGTGAGATAAAAAGTCAAAACAATGCTCCCAATAATTCCCATAACTATAAAGAAAATACCTGTTTTTGACCATTTTGATATTTTGAGTTCATTAGCATTATTAAAAATTGTTAATGCATAAAAAATCATATTTAACGAAAATAGTTCGGACATTCCATAGGTTAATGGTCCAAAAACAGTTATTCCTTGAGGATTAAATAAATGAATTAAAAGGTGCCTTAACAATAAAGTTCCATATGTAAAAGGTTTTGACATAATACTTATAAATTGGTTTTTCACGTCAACTTTTTGTAAAAAATCAGCCACTTCAATTTGTGGAGATATTATCTGACGATAAGTTTTTAACCAGAAGAGAGTTACTGTAAGTACCAAAATGATAGCCAAAAATTTATAAATAATTATTTTTTTACGACTATCATTGAATCTGTTAGAAGGAATAAATAATAGTAAAAAAATTAGTAGAATATAGGGCAGTTTTGTAAATGCAACAATACTACACAACAATGTATAGATGACAATTTGTTTATTTGATATTTTATTTTTGTCAGTTAAAAATTTTATAAAAAGAGCAGAGATTAAAAAAATAAGTCCTAACGATACACTGTCTTGATTATATGATCCTGATAAATAAATGTTCATTGGAACTAAACTAGCAACTGCAAATAGTTGCTTGCCAACAACAAGAATTGATAATGCAATAAATACTAATCCTGCATAAGCAAGAACATTAAAAACACGTCCGAGTATATAAGTTTCTATAATTTCAAGGTTTAAAATATTTCCAATTGTTATCCCCAGTGATTGAGGAATATAAGAAAAATTATAATAACCATTTGTAGAATTAATATCTTTGATAGCAACTTTTTCATTACTATGTTCGATATCATCTTCTATTCTCAAAATCGACTGATAATTATGGTCAATAATGGCTGAGACATCTTCAGAAACTTGTAAATTTTCTAAATCATTACTTAGATTCAAATTTCCCTCTGACAGAAAAAATGATCGAGCATAATGTACAGTTTCATCTGGTATATCGTTTATTGGAGTTATTGTTGCTGAAAATATACCCAATGTTAAAATAATACTAACTGTTGCAACTTCTATTTTTTTAGGAAGAAACATGATTAGATGGCTACTGATAATAAATAGAAAAACTAATAATTTTTTAGGAAGATCAGAGCTTTGAGAGTAAAATATCATCGTTATAATAAAAACTAATAATAAAATTATTAAACTTTTCATGTTAGATTGTATTAGATTTTTATAATTTAATATGTAACGCTTAAACAACATTTTCTGTCTCCATCCTATGCTTTAAAATTTTATAAATAATTAATGATAAAATCAACCATACAGCCATAGCTATATTAAAACTTATTGTAACCCCCCAAACATCATATTTTCCTGCGAGCCAATCTGATGTAAAAAAAGAAACAATAAAAGCTAAAAAATATGGAATGATTAAAAACTTTTGATAACGCATAACCGTTAAAAAATTATCAATCATTGTAGCAAAAGTACTTAATATTCCACCAAAGATAAGCATGATAAAAACCGTTTTATATTGTGATAAATCTACTCGATATACTGCTGATAACACTGGAATACCTATCAAATAACTAAGAAATAAAACAATAATACTAATACCTGTTAAGTACTTAAATAATGTTTTTTCAATACGATTAAATTGAGCAATTTCTTTTTTTACAAAATGAACTGCCATAGTGGTTATATAAGATCTCAAAAATAAAAAAATAAGATTAATAACAAAAATTGGCATAAATAAAATATTAAACTGTGTCTGAATACCAGGTTCAAGTTTCCCTAACTCCAATAATTTATCTAAAGAAAATTTTGATTGATTATAAATAAAAATTAGCAAAAAACCATTAATAAATAATGGAAAACTATCTTGCAATAATTTTAAAATTTTAATATTTTTGTTACTCTTTAAAGATGAATCTATTTTAAAATAATGTAAAGGTTTAACATCAAATAAAAAGAGACTAAAAATAGAAACCAAACAAATTAGAATCAGGGATAAAATAAGATTTTTTGAAAAAATCAAAGTTAACGTAAAAGTAATTAAAACAAAACTATTTCGATAAAACAATGATTTTCCAGCAAAATCTAATCGTTCTTTTTGCTGAAAAAATCCCTGAAATACATCAGAGAGAGCATCTAGACAACGGTATAAACAAATAATCCAAATAATTACATCTTTATATATATCATAATCAGTAAAATAAATATAGCCTCCTGATATGGCAAGCATAGCAATACAGGTGATTATTCTCGTATATAAATAATCTTTAAACTTATATTTTTGGTTAATATCTGTTGATTGTAGATTTCTTACTTGAAATAAAGCAATAGTTATCAATTGATTACCAACCGCATAAGCAAAGCTAAAAATATCCGCTTCAATCTTAGTAAGAAATCTGGAAACAATCATAAGCAATAAAATAGAGACCGCTGCAGTTGAAGTCGTTCCTAACATATTCCAAATAAATTTCATTTTATTGGAAGCAACATTCTTACTACTTGAAATCATCATCTTTGTTCTCTTTCTCTGCCAAAGCAATATGCTGAATAAGTTTCGTTAACTTTATTGATTGTAATGATAATTTCTTAGTCAAACGATACTGATTAACGATTAGTAAAAAAATAATAAGAAGAAAAATAAAGTTTGAAGGGGATTCAAATCCAACAAAATTAGAAATCCAGACAAATAAACTAGGAATAATTGATAGAGCTAACAACACGACAGAGAAAACTAGCCAAAAAAAACTATCTTCAATTTGAATGTTGGATTTTCTAATGCTTATTAAAATAAGTGAAGCCGTTGTTATGGCAACTAAAGCTAATAATATTTGTAATCCAATAATCATTTAATGCCTCTTTCTCTAAAGTTTTGAATTAAAATAATTGATACAAACATATGAAACATATATTTTATTGACCTTGATAATGTTAAGTATGATTGACCTGCTTGCCTATCTAGCATTTTGACTTGAACTTCTTTGACTTTCAATCCTTGTCTAATTAAATATGATATGGTATCTGGTTCAGGAGTATAGTTTATATTTGTAGCAAAAGTCTTAATCAAATATTGATTAAACATTCTCATTCCAGAAGTTGGATCAGTAATCTTTTTTCCCGTTGTTAGTCTAATAATAAAACTAATTAATGTATTTCCTAACATTCGTAAACTTTTATGTTTTGAAGCGGAAACAAAACGAGATCCAATAACACAATCATTTCCTTCATCAATAGCTTTGCTTAATTGTTCAATATACTCTGGCAAATGTTGTCCATCAGCATCAAATTGAATAGCTTTTTTATAACCATGATTAAAGGCATATTTAAAGCCAGTTTGAAGAGCACCGGAGAGTCCAAGGTTCTCTGGTAAATCAATAATATTATATCCATTTGCATGGGAGATACTTGATGTGTTATCCTTTGAACCATCATTGATGATAACATAATCATATTGAGGATAATTTTTTATAAGATTATTGATAACCTTTTCAATCGATTCTTCTTCATTATATGCAGGAATCATTATCAAAACATTTTTATTATTTTTTTGCATTTTAAAATTTCCTATTGACTGTGTATTAAAGATTATATTTGTATTGTATATAAATTTCTATAAAAATTTATGTGGATTTTTAAAATTAAAGTAATTAACCTCATTCTATACAATACAATCATTTTATTATATCATATTTTCATTTCTTTGGCGATTAGAAAAAAACAGGCAAAAGCCTGTTTTTGTTAGTATTTTTATTTTTTTTCTTGGCGATAAAATTCTTTTAAAGCATCTTGCCAACTAGGAATAACAAAACCTGTTGCTTTTGTTTTTTCTAAGCTCATCGTTGAGTTGAATGGACGTTTAGCTTTTGCTGGGAATTGGCTAGAGTCTACTGGTACTATTTCAACGTCTGTCTCTTTTAAGATTTCGACAGCAAAATCATACCATGACGTTTCTTTATCAGCATCATTTGATAAATGATAATAGCCAAATGCTTTTCTATTATCCGTTAGATATGTCATGAATTCTGCAAGTGTTCTTGTCCAAGTTGGACGTCCAAATTGGTCGTTAACTACTGTTAAGCGAGAATGTTTTTTGGCGAGGTCTTGCATCGTAAAGACAAAGTTTTTACCGTAGTTACCAAAAACCCAAGCTGTTCTAATAATATAGTATTGGCTTGAGAATTTTTCGACGGCTTCTTCTCCAAGACGTTTAGTACGACCGTACTCTGTTTTTGGATTTGGTGTATCTGTTTCTAGCCATTCTTCTCCTAATGGTTTGTCACCATCAAAAACATAGTCTGTTGAAATATAAACAAGGGTTGCGCCATATTTTTCAGAAGCCTTTGCAATAATTTCTGTTCCTGTCACATTAATAGCATAGTCTAATTCTTTTCCCTCGTCTTCAGCTGCATCAACAGCTGTATAGGCCGCACAATGATAGACTAGTGTTGGTTTTACTCGAGCAAAAACGGACTCTACTTGTTCTTCGTTAGTAATATCCATTTCACTAACATCTGCAGCAACATAATCAACATTTCTCTCATCTAGTAGGTGACGTAATTCAGTTCCTAATTGTCCCCTACTTCCTGTTATTAAAATCATATTGGACTCCTTTTTCCTTTTGATTATTATTTTACACTAAACTAAAAATGATAGCAATGAAAGAACTTATGATAAGTTCTAGTTCTTATTTTTTTGACTAATAGTCATCCCAACTTTAATGGCACATAACATACGATAAGCCGCATCTTGATACAGTTGTTCACTGCTTTTTAGAGCAACTTCAAGAGGCATTATTTTATTTATTGTTGTTATAATACTTGATAAGCCGTCATCATAAATAGTTTCATAATCCTCTGATAAGCCACCAACAATAGCAACAACAGGGATTCCTTGTTTTTGTCCTCTTTTAGCAACACCAGAAACAACTTTTCCTAAAGAAGATTGGTTGTCTAATCTTCCTTCACCAGTGATGATGAGGTCAGCATCTTTAATCAGATTATCAAAAGATAAGATATCTAAAATCGTATCAATGCCTGAGGCTATTTCTGCATTAAGAAATGCCATGAGTGAAAAGGCAAGTCCTCCAGCAGCACCTGCACCTGGTTTATTTTTTAGTTGTTTATTGGTCTTTTTTTCAACTATTTTAGCAAAATGAGTCATTCCTGCTTCTAATAATTCCTGCATGCTACTGGTTGCACCTTTTTGTTTACTATAGGTATAAGTGGCACCCTTATCACCTAGAAGTGGATTGGTGACGTCTGATAAAATCGTTATAGTGACTTCTTTTAATCTTTGATGAGCATGAGAGACATCAATCTCACTAACTTGCCACAAGTCTTGTCCAGATCCTTTTAGCTGATGACCATTTTTATCAAAAAAACGAAAACCTAGAGCTGACATAGCTCCCATACCACCATCATTTGTGGCACTACCACCTAAAGCGATTAGGATATGATTAACCTTATTGTCAAGTGCATCACGTATTAACAGTCCTGTTCCATAAGAACTGGTTTTCATAGGATGACGCTCCTCATTATTTATTAAGGGCAATCCTGACGCTCTTGCCATTTCGATAATGGCAGTTTGATTAGACAGCAGTCCATAACTTGCCTCTATTGGTTGTCCTAAGGGATTTTCTGTAATAATTTTTCTTTCCCTACCATCTAATGCTTTAACAAGAACAGACATTGTTCCTTCTCCCCCATCAGCAACTGCAAGAGAGACCATCTGTGCGTGAGGAAACACTTTTGGAGTGACTTCTTCTAATAATTCTGAAATTTTTTCAGAGGATAAAGACCCTTTAAAAGAATCGGAGGCAAACACAATTTTCATAGACTGTTCCTACCTAACTAGTAACAATTTGGGATAGTTTTCATTGCTATTCAATAGAAATGAAATTAAGCTTCTGCTATTTCTTGACTTTTCGTTAAAATTCTTTGATAGATATAATCTAATCGCTCTTTATTAAGTTGACCACTTGGTTTGGGGATAATATGTTCATACATATCTTTGACCAGATCAAGAACAGCCTTTTTATTGGCTGCAACGGCAGAATAATAAAGTGTCTCAAGTCCTTCTAAAACTGTATACATGACATCAATATCTTCTTTACCATAGTTTATAATTTGATTAAAGGAATGATAAAGATCTTCTTCAAATGTATAAGCCGTGTAGGCGATTTTAGCATTAGCATTTTCTTGAACGATGATATGATTGTTGACTGTTTTTGATATTGGCACTAATAAGAGACTTATCTTATGAATACACTGAATAGCAGTGTTTGGGTCATTAACACCTGGTGATAGCGCTCGAACAGCAATTTCTTCTATTTTATCAATACCGTGTCTATAGTCGTTTTCATAAACTTTATTTTCAGATAAGATAAAGCAATCAGCAATTTTTGACATTAAATCATCATCAAAAGTGGTGCTTTCAGCCTTATTAATATGAGCAAGAGGTTTTTCTTCATTGATAAAATCTCCAATCTTACAATCAACAATGAGCTCTGCATTATGGTCTTTTAGTAAATCAGAGATTTCACCAAAGTTGATAACACTTAAAAAACCGTTAGCATTAGGATATAGTTGAATGGCTTGTGTTTCAATATCACTAAAGAAGCCTTGATATTCTTCTCGTTTATCGAGTTCTTTTTCGATAACGGATAAAGTCACAGTGTAAATATCGGATAAAAGATTTTCACTTTTTGAACTTCTGATAACATTTTGAACAAAAATGATGAAATAAATCATAGAAACAATGGCATAAACCACTGACACAAAGCCCGCAATGACTTGTTGATCCTCTAAAACATCGCGCATAAAGACTAGTGCTGTGATACTGTAGAAGAACCCACCAAAGAAAATGCCTAACACTTTCATCGTGATTTTAGTATCTACAAAATTTTCAACCACGCGCGGTGAAAAATTGGACATGTAGTTAGACATGACAGATAAAATGGTAGAAAAAGTAAAGGTTGTGATGGTCAATTGTGCACCTGCAAGTGTTGCTAGAATCGTTTTTGCAAGAGACACTTTTGTGTAAAAGATGGAAGGAATATAATCTTTGACATCAAAATACCCTAAATCAACCAACATCACAATGTTGACCAAGACAATAGAGTATAAAATATACTGTGTGTTATATATCCAAGCTTTATGGTTGTAGTACCATAGTTTTAATCGTTCAAACATGTAAAACTCCTCAAAATAATCTTCCTCTCATTATATCCTACTTCTTTTTTTCTGTCATTTTATCACTACTATTTTCAATGTATTTTATTAAGTTTTACCCAAACAATAAAAAACATCGGTAGATATCTACCGATGTTTTAAAATTAGTCCAGTTTCAATTCTTCTTTGACTTCTTCACCAAGAAGAATGCCTTTAGCACCATCAATAGCGATATGAACTAAATTTTCAATAGCTGTGTGTGTGTGAAAGGCTACATGTGGAGAATAAAGAACTTTAGGATGTTTGAGGAGTCTCAAGAAGAGTTCATCAGTCACTTCATCTAAAGACACTTTGCGATTAACGAATGGTCCTTCATGTTCATAGGTATCAATAGCAGCTGCACGAATTTGATTATTGTCAAGAGCATCTAAGAGAGCTTTTGTATCAACTAGACTACCTCGCGCCGCATTAACCAAAATAAGATTTTTCTTGGCATGTTTCAATAAATCAGCATTAAACAAATGATAGTTTTCTTCAGTTGCTGGAGCATGCAAGGAAATAATATCCGATTTCTCAACTAATTCTTCAACAGTCGACACATAAGTCAAAATATCTTCTAATGCTTTATTTGGATAAAGATCGTAGCCTATAACAGTGGCCCCAGCCTCTTTAAATAACTTGGCTGCACGGCGACCAATATTACCTGTTCCAACAATTCCAACTGTTTTATGGCGAATTTCAGTACTAGTGATAGAATTTTGCCAACGAAAATCACCTTCTTGAACATTTCTATGAATAATATCGAAATCACGTGAAAAATACATCGCGCTGGTAAAAGCAAATTCAGCAATGGCAAATGGAGAATAAACAGGTACTCTAGTAAAACGAATGCCCAATTCTTTTAATAATTTAAGATTGTACATGTCAAAGCCAGCTGAACGAGTAGCAAATACTTTAACGCCTGATTCTTTCATCAAATGATAAGCTTTTTCAGGGATAGCTTTAACTTGTGAAGCAATTAACCCATCGTAACCTTTTTTAATATAAGACATGGTGTTTTCATCAATTGCTTCTGTATAGATATCCAGTTCAATATCTGGGTGCATTTCTTGATAGGTTTCTAGTGCAACCTTTTCATCTTCTCTTGCGCTAAATAAAATCAGTTTCATTTTTGCCTCCTTATGAATTCATTTCTTACTATTAAATTGCTTAATAGTAGTTAACAACCTTGATAACAATAATTAACAATTCTTTTTAATTAGCCGACTAGTCAGACTATTCAATGAATTGTTCTATTTATAGTAGTCATATTAGTTTTTCTAACAGCATAAAATTGTCCTATTATTAATAAAACCATATTTCTAATTATGATTATATAGATAAAGAGTAGAAAAAACAATCTCTTTTAGACTATTTTATTTTAATAGGACTATAATTTTTAATTATATCTTTTCTTTGAGCTTGATAATACTTGCTTTAAACGAACTCGCAAATAAAAAAGAGGAAATAAATAATTCCCTCTTTTTAAGCTGTTTCTTCTACAGATAAACCAACAATTGTCCTTTATTAAAAATTAGTCGATTTCTCTTTTCTTTTTACCATATCCGTACAAGCTTAGAGCTGATAATAAAGCTAAACCACCTACAACACTTGTCACATTAGAATCGCCTGTTTTTGGTAATTCTTTTCTTGAGTCAGAAGAAGAACCATAAGACATTTGTTTGGTTTGCTCTTTTGTCATTGCCTGCTCATTAGTGGCACCTTTTTCAGATGATGGCTCTTTTGTGTTTGGAAGAGTTTTATAAACCACTCCATAATCACTAAAATGCTTAGCCACAAAGATAATTCCAAACTGAGTTTGTCCTTTTTCATCGATAAATGTTGTCGGTGCAAATTCTAATGCTTCGGCCTGATCACTGTTTGGTAGATAAATGACTTGAGCAACTTCTTTTCCTGCGTCTATTGGTAAAATGACAAGACTATTTTTTAGGGGACTAATGACTTGTCCAGAATCATCTGTTAATTCAATATCATAGAGATCATAGTCTAATCCTTTAAGAACTTGAGGCGTTTCTTTGTCCAAGGTTTCTTTATGTGCCACATTAGCACCTGTAATCAGAGAAAGTTCACCTTTTTCCAGCTGAATACGAACCCCTGTTTTCAAATCAACAATTTCTTTTGCTTCTTCTAAGAAGGTCACTTCTTCTAATTGATGACTTGTCCCTTTTCCTGTTTCAAAAACAATGCTTGGCAAATCTTCAGTAGTAGGAGCAGTTTTTGGCACTTTAGTTTCTAAGACAAAATCTGACTCAGGTAACTCATAGCTTGGTGCTGTGTCTGGCACCTTAGTTTCTGGGACAAAGTCTGACTCTGGCAACTCATAACTTGGTGCTGTGTCTGGAACTTTTGTTTCAGGAACAAAATCTGACTCTGGTAATTCATAGCTTGGTGCTCTATCTGGAACTTTTTCCTCCAGTTTACCCATAAATTCTGGTAATTCTTCTGCAAAGACTCCCTTACCATTTTTAACAAGACGATCATTAGTAATGTCATCATAGTAAGTCTTCACTTCATAAATTTCAACAGGATGGTTGTCCCATGATAATTCTAAATCAAGCAGGTGTTTAACACTACTTGGAAGTATCACTTTGCTAAAGCTTGACTGAAGATTATCTAGATTTATCCAGCGACTTGCAACATTTTGATCATAGTTTTCACTATTTTCAGCAACTCTAGCACGTACTCTTATTGGTGCTTGAGAAGTCGCTGTTGACAAAATAGTGATATGGTTGTGATTTGTATTTTCAGAAAGATGATAGACTAACTTACCTGCTTCGTTATCTAACTGATAGGTCGTCAAAATTTTGCCATCAACAATGTGATTAGCTAGCGACGCTCTTGTTTCAATATTTTTTGTTTCAACCGTTGGATCATTAACTGTCTTAACAAATTCACCATCGTTTATCACAAGTTCAGTAAATGCCATGAAACGTTGTAAATAATCAGCTGTGAAGAGAATTCTCAAATAATTAGCTGCCACAGGTGATGCAAGAGTTCCTTCGATGAAACGATTTCCAGGATTTTCTGAATCATGTGTCCAGCCATCATCAAGTGAACTATCTCGAGTAGGATTTGTGACACCATCACCAACCGTTACCACATCAGTCCAGTTAGTACCATCTTCACTAACTTGAATTTTACCATCACGCAAGTAGTTTTGAGTACCATCTTGGATGTAGCCTCTTATCTTCTTGATATTTCTTGTTGTTCCAAGTTTGATAACAACCTCACCGTCACGTCTTTGGAAATCACTGAATTCCACATGGCGATCTAACTTACCGTCAAAAAGATCTGATAGATTATTGATATTACGAACATCATTTGCCCCATAATAGCTATTAATTCCCATTGTGGTAGATTCTAAACTATTAGGCAAAACTTCAACTGTTTCTAAAATCAAGTGGTAATCTTCAAGTGATTGTGTCTCATTTGTTTGGTTGACGAGACGAAGGTATCTGACTAGATTGTGATCTGCGATTTGATCTTTAGTAAACCACTCAACATTGTTTGGTGAATAAAGAAGACTTAACGGCGTATTAATCGTTTCACCGCCAGATGTTTCTAAGGCAATGTCTTGCAATTCATGAAGACGTTCTAAACGTAAACCAATATAGTCACCAGAAGCTAGTTGATGTGCTCCTTCAAGAATCAGTTTGTATTGATTGTCTTCTACATAAGTTTTGCTATTTTTTAATGACTCAACGTTGGTATCAGTATAGTCAAGAGTTCCTGAATGACTTTCTAGCATAAATTGTGAGATACGCCACCACTTGTTCATAGCCTGATGATTAGTGATGCGAATAGCTTTCGCAACAATGCCAGTGTTTATTTCAATTTTTCTCTCACCATTAACATCTCTTAGTTTATGCCAGGTCACAAAATCATCAGAGTACTCAATCACTCCTCTAGCAATCTTGTCACCTTGCCCTTGAGTAATTGTTACTTTGGTGATTTCTGTTGGATTTTCAACACTTACTTGGACCCATGCACCTTGAGGTGTATTATCTTGATTATTGGCATTGGCAAGCATTGCTTCGGTGTTTGGATCATTATCTAAAATATTATTTTGGTTTCTTCCAAGTTTATAGACAAGATTATTGCTGTGGGTTACTGTTAATGCTAAATCACTATTATTTTTATTAGCTTCTAATGGACGATTAACAGCAATCTCACGAACACCTAACCATGTATTTCCTTTAGCGGCAGTGGCGATTAAGCGTACTGCTTTTGCAGTGATATCTAGACCTTCCAATTGGATAAGGGCTTCATTACCAACAAGTCCTTCTTTTTCAATTTGAACCCATTCATCTGCTTCATTAAGATACTCTACTTTAGCTTGACTAAAGGTATCACGCAGATTTTCTTTTGTTCCCATCGCAAAGATAAGAGAGTTGATTGCTTGAGCTTTACTAAATTCAAGGCCAACATAATCACCAACAGCAATACTATTTGGTGTTGTGCTGAGAATCTTAGTAGACAAATCACCATCTAAAATACTATTGAGGTCACCACTTGCAATCGCACGATTTGTCATAAATGATTGTTGCACTTGACTAGGATCTAATGAATTTTCGACTTCTTTTGATAATTCATCTAAAAGTGTCAAAATAAATGGTCTAATATGTTGAACACCTAGTTCTGCATTTTGGTAACCACTAACATACCAGAAGCGATGAGTTTTTGAGGTGTTATAAAAATCTAAACCTGACTTATAATTTTCCCAAAGTTGAGTTGTATTGTCTGTTTTAATGTATTGGGTAGCTGTCAGCAATTTATCTAAGGCATTCATTTGATCGATAGTATTATCTAACCAATAGATAATCTGATCTTTCATACGACTATAGCCATTAGCTTTATATGTTTCAGCAGCAGTTTTTAGCTTGGTGAACTCTTGGCGCAATTCATCTCTTTCTGCTGAAATATCTTCGCCAGCTTTTAATTTGGTGATGAAACGTGTGAGTTTTGGTGCTAGTTCAATAGACTCTTCTAGTTTAACAACACGAGTATCCATATTTTGGTTAATCATGTGTTTTCCTAATTCTCTAAAGGCATTAGCTGTTTCTGATTCTTTAAAAGTGCCGTTTTCAGCAAAATTAAAGGCCATGTCATTAACACTTTTTGCTTGTGCCACTGACTTCCAGAGTTTCCATGTGTATTCTGCTGCTGAGAATAATGCAATTTTAGAAGGTTCTGATTGTTGCATTGGGTTTAACATAATCCCAGCAATAAGACTTGGATCAACATTAGGTTGTAAGAATTGCTCACCACCACCTAAAATGAGATGTTGTTTCGAGTTATCTGTTGTTGGCCAGTTAATCCAGAGTTGAACAGGACGGTAAGTGGCACCGTTTGCTGATAGGTTTGTTTTTAAATTATTAAGGAACTGATTGGTTACTTGTCCCCAGATACGTCCACCAGTCAAAGTTAACGATGAGGTTTCTGGTAAACCGCTATTTAAAGCTCGTAATTCAGCTTCTGTTCCATTTCCCCAATATTCATGAGGAACAAAAATCATTTCTTTTCTTAAGCCGGCATACTCTGTTTGTTTTTCAGTTAACCACTGCGTTAAATCAGTCATTAATTTGTTATAACTTGCTGCGCCTCCAACTGGAGTGGCTGCATCGTCAGCTAAAATACCAAATTCACGAACACCAACATCTAATAATTGTGTGAATTTAGCCTTGATAATATTTAAATCATCCTCGTAGAAACGATAGTTGCCTTGTGTATCTTTATCAAAACGAACTGGGTTTGACATGAAAGGATGGATGGTCCATACATAACGTGTTTTCGATTGATTCCCTACACGCGCTAACATTTTGATTTCTTCTAGCTTATCATCTGGATAAAGTTCTCTCCACTTGCTATTATGATAAGGATCGTCTTTTGGCGCAAAGACATATTGTGTCATTTTAAGGTCGCCACCATAGCGCATCAATTCTGCTCTATCTTCATTTGACCATGGATTACCATAATAGCCTTCAATGAAGCTACGATTTTTAATATCAGCATAATCTTCAACAACGAGTTCACGAAGCACAGGCACATCACTATCTTTTAGCATGTGTTTCAAACTGGTTAAACCATAAAACACAGCATCTGTATCTTTACCAAGGACTGAAATGGCATTGTCTTTAATCACAATGGAGTAAGCATCGATTTTATCAAATAAAGCGGCATCAATTTGTGACGAAGCTTGGTGTTGACTGGCTAAAGTGTCTTTTCCTCGAATACCCAATAAGATATTTGGTGTTGTTGTCTCTAGTGTACTTGATGTGGTATAAGAAATCTGGTTGGCTTGAAGAATTTCTTTCGCACGATTACTGGTGTAGATGTCAACATCTTGACCAACCACCAAATGAACACCTTGATCAAGACGTAAAATGCCATCACCATATGTTATTTTTTGAGGTGTAGGATAAATGACATACTCTTTTTCAAGATAGGCTTGATCAGTAACCGCTGTATCAACCTCTTCTTTTGAGAAATCTGGTGTCGCTGTGTATTGATTTTCTAAGGCTACTGTACCATCAGGAGCTACTTCGACATCGGTTGCCACAGCCTCTTCTGAAGCATTATTATCTGTAGTGGCTGTTGGTATGATCGGTGCTTCAATAGCATTTTCTTCATTAAGCTCAACATTAGTTGTTGCTTCTACTTGGCTGTTTTCTTGTTTAGCAATAGTTTCAGTCCCAGAACTTATTGCTTGATCAGCTGTCACATCAGTAGTCGTTACTACTGTTTCTTGATTAGCTTCTGCTAAAACTGTAACAGGTGATACGCCAAAAAATAACATCCCAACAACAACTGATCCAACCCCGATAGATGTTTTACGTATGGAAAAATGATATTTTTTCTCACCCTTGTTTTGTCTGTGATACGCCATAACTACCTCCCTAAAATATTATTGGCATTCTATTTTTACTTTCTAATAAAACAATAATCACTGTAAGCGTTTTATCATTGTTATATTAACATATTATCTCATTTTTTTCTATACTTATTGTCAGATTTTGTTCTTTTTTTACCACTTTCTGTTTTGATGATGTTTAACAATGATAATGGTTATTAAAACGGCTATAGAAACTAACAAAAAAGAAAGTGGTAAACCAACAAAAAAAGCTTTTCCGATGTGAAAAGCTTTCTTAGACGAAAGATAGCATTATTTTGACTGTTTACCATTTAAGATAAGATTTAAAACGACTGCAAAAATTGTAACGATAACAATCCCATTGGTTAAAAACATTTGAAGTGTATTGGGTAAGCTATGGAAGATATTTGTCCCGTTAAAGCCAACACCTGCTGCAATGGATACCGCAGCGATAATAAAGTTATTTTCATTGTTTTTAAAGTCAACTGCATTTAGCATCTGCATCCCTTGTAGGGCAACCATACCAAATAAAACTAGCATAGCACCACCCAAGACTGGGCTTGGAATCATTTGTGCCATCGCTCCAAACTTAGGAACAAGACCTAAAATGACTAGAAAGAGAGCTGTGTAATAGATAGGACGTCTCGTTTTGATGCCTGATAGTTGAACTAAGCCTACATTTTGTGAAAAGCCTGTGTAAGGGAAGGTATTAAAAATACCTCCAAGTAAAACAGCGAATCCTTCAGAACGGTAACCATTTCTTAAACGTTGACTGTCTAACTTATCATTAGTTAAATCAGAAAGGGCCAGGTAAACACCTGTTGATTCAACCATTGAAACCGTAGCAATAATACACATCATAATGATTGAGGTGATTTCAAACTGAGGTGCCCCAAAGTAAAAGGGTTGCGGCACATGAATGAAAGGGGCTTGTCCTACTACAGAAGCATCAACAATTCCCATAAAAGCTGCAATGATTGTTCCACCAATTAAACCGATTAAAATGGAAATGGATTTGATAAACCCTTTAGCAAAGGTATTTATCACTAAAATAATAGCAATTGTCACTAAAGCCAAAATCATTGATTGAGCAGTTGGTTGAGGAGAATTATCACCCATGTTACCCATCGCAACTGGAATTAAAGTCAAACCAATCGTTGTTATAACAGAGCCAGTGACAATTGGTGGAAAGAAATTAGCAATTTTTGAGAAAATACCTGCCACAAGAATCACATAAATCCCTGAAACAATGAGGGCTCCAAACATATAGCCCGTTCCTTGTTTTGCACCGATAATTGATAGTGGTGCAACGGATTGAAAGGCACAACCCAAAACAACCGGTAGACCCACACCGAACTGTTTTCTTAACTGCAATTGTAAAAAAGTTGCAACCCCACACATAAAGATGTCAGTTGAGATGAGATAAGTCAGTTGCTCAGAAGAATAGCCAAGAGCACTAGCAATCATAATCGGCACTAAAATTGAACCTGCATACATAGCTAAGAGATGTTGCAATCCTAAAATAGCTGCTTGTGAGTGTTTTTGTTCGTTTAATTCCATCTTAAATATCTGCCTCCCCAAAAATAACTTTACCATTTTCAAAAGCTTTGATGCGAGCTAAAGACGTCACTGGAACTCCCAAATTCTCTAGTAAAGAACGACCGTCTTGAAAAGATTTTTCAATGACAATTCCAACACCTGCTACTTTTGCTCCTGTCTGACCAATAATATCAAGTAAACCTTTTGCAGCTTGACCATGGGCTAAGAAGTCATCAACAACTAAAACAACGTCATCAGCATTCAAAAACTTACTAGCTATTGACACTGTGCTTTTAACTTGTTTGGTGAATGAGAAAACTTCAGCTGTTAAAACACCCTCATTCATAGTAATATTCTTAGCTTTTTTAGCAAAAATCATTGGAACACCAAGTGCTTGAGCGGTGTATATAGCAGGTACAATACCTGAGGCCTCAATGGTCACTACTTTTGTGATGCCAGAAGTCTCATAATGCTTAGCAAAACACTTACCGATTTCTTGCATGAGCTCATAGTCAACTTGATGGGTTAAAAAGCTATCCACTTTTAAAATCCCTTCTCCGATGACGTGACCATCTTTTAAAATACGCTCTTCTAATAATTTCATTGCTTCTCCTTTTTAGATAAAAAAAGAGCTTGCCAAGATCTGATAATCTCTATAAGAGTTATCAGTCTTTTTGAGTTTCATTGGTTAATGAAAAATCTCAGCAAGCTCAAAGCCCACTTATTGTTAGACATTACGGTGTCTTGTAGAGACGCTGCGCCAATTCACAGCATAAATAAGTTAACAGTTTTATATTCTTTTTTAATAAAACTATTTTAACAAAAACTAAATCAAATGGGAATATGCAAATAAAAAAAATACTAAATTTCTTGACAAAAAATGTAAAGTGAACTATACTTATTTTGTAAAGCGAGCTATACATTTTATGTTAGTTTTAATGACTAACAAGAAAATTTTTTTAGTAATGGTTAGGAGGATTAGAAATGATTACTATTTCACGGTTATCAAAAAGCTACGGTGACAACCAGGTTTTAAAAGATATCTCGTTTGATATCCCTTCTGGTAGCATTTGTGGTTTGATTGGTAAAAATGGATCAGGGAAAACAACACTCTTTCATTCCATTTTAAATTTTGTCACTTATGAGGGCAATATCCTTTTGGAAAATCATGCCTTGTCGACAAAAGATTATAAACACATTGGCTATCTGCCAGAAGAAAGAAGTCTTATGCCCAAGCTAACAGTTTTTGAACAAGTGCGTTATCTGGCGACTTTAAAAGGAATGTCGACAAAAGACATTGCTAAAAAATTACCTGTGTGGATGGAGCGTTTAGAGGTTAAAGGAAAATTAACGGATAAAATTAAGAGTCTCTCAAAAGGGAATCAACAAAAAATTCAATTGATTATCACCTTAATTCATGAACCAGACTTCATCATCCTAGACGAACCTTTTTCAGGGCTTGATCCGGTCAATACAGCATTACTTAAAAAAGTTATTCTTGAAGAGAAAAAACGTGGTGCCAGTATTATCTTTTCTGATCATGTCATGACGAATGTTGAAGAACTATGTGATGAACTCATTATGATTAGTGAAGGACGTCTTGTTTTAAACGGTAGTATACAAGCTATTCGAAATCAATTTGGTAAAACACGTCTCTTTGTTTCAGATGAACTTGATAAAAAGAAACTGGAAGAATTACCACATGTTGTCTCTGTTAATCACACTAATCAAGGAACTTGGCGTTTAGTCTTAGATGACGAAAAAGCAGGACAAGAATTATTCCAATTAATCACAAATGGTCAATATGTCACAACATTTGACCAACAAGCCCCTACTATTGATGAAATCTTTAAAATGAAATCGGGGGTTGCACTATGAAACAGTTACTATTAGTTGCCAAAGAATCTTATTTTAGACAAGTCAAATCCTGGGCCTTCTTTTTCATGGTGATTTCACCATTTATCTTTATTTTCTTTTCCTCAGTCATGGGGTATATCGGTGCTAGTACTGCGATGAGAGGCACTCAGGTTGCTATTGTTACTGAAGATAAATTGATTGAAGAAGCTTTTATGAGTCAACTAGATTATAGTAATGACTACCCAGACACTCAGAAAGCACAAAAAGCACTTGATGAGGAAGAAATTGCTGGCTATTTAGAGGTTGACACAAGTGAAACACAATTGAAAGCCGTTTATCACGGTGATAATCCCTTATCTGACTATGACAAAGGGTTTGTCACACAACTTTTAAATAGTTTTCAGCAAACTAGAAATACCTTGTCTGCCCAGCTATCACAGGAACAAATGTCTCTTTTAGCAACTGAACCACAATTACAAGAAGACATTAAAGAAGGGGCACAACTTGAAAATAGTGGTAAACAAATTGCCTTTTTTGGACTAGTCATGCTGATGTATATTATCATTATTACCTATGCTAGTACGACTGCTCAAGAAATTGCCAATGAAAAAGGAACCAAAATTATGGAAGTTATCTTTTCTAGTATTCCTGCAGACCTTTATTTTTATGGACGTATCATTGGATTTTTAGGCGTTATTGTCACTCACGTTGGTATTTACGCTCTAGGTGGTTACCTTAGCTTTCTTGGCTTATCTCAATTTTCTGGCACCAAGGAAATGGTGGCATCGATTCAACCACTGCTATCAAGTGTTTTTGAACATCTTGATTGGAGTACGATTTTATTTGTTGTGTTGGGTATCTTTATTTACGTAATATTAGCAGCACTTTGTGGCTCTCTTATTGTCCGTGTTGAAGATGCTTCAAAAGCTGTCCAACCTGCCATTTATCTTGTTATCTTAGGATTTTTTGGGGCATTATCTTTAGGACAACAAGGTTATGATCACATTCTTTTAAAGATTGGTTCTTATATTCCATTTTTATCTTCATTCTTCATGCCGATTAGATTAATCAATGGCTATGCAACAACAACTGAAAGTATTATTTCCTTAATAATATTACTAGCTTCTGTTGTCGGATTAATTATTTATATTGGTAAATCCTACTCAGGTCTCATTCTTCAAACAGATGACTTAGGCTTTATTAAAAATCTTAAACGTAGCTTTTCTAAAAAATAAAAGCATAAAAAATAGAGTAAGACAACTGTCTTACTCTATTTTGATAGGATTATTTTCTTGAGAGGCTTCTATTTTTTTAATATCAAAAATAGGGAATAAAAAAGCGGATAATAACATCAGAATAAAAATAGTTAAAATAAATTTAGGTATTGGAATAAAAATAGATAATATTAAAAACATCCAATAAAATCGAAAATATCGAAAAACAAATTGATTAAAATGATTGGCGACCAAAACTAGATCATCACCATCTGTAACATTAATAGAAACTTTTCTCGCAAGAAATGGTTTGACTGTCAGGATTGCTTGTGATTTAGAAAGGGGAATTGTTACGGTTTCCTCTTCATAAATCTTTGCGACAATATCACCATCTAGATAAACTTTAAATGCTATATCATTATTAGTCAGTTGAATTTTTTTTCGAGTCAGTGTTATTGCCACGATAGTCTCCTTTTCTTAATTATTTAAATACTATTTTACATTATTACTAAATGATATTAAAATAAAAAGTGACTTTATTTCATTAAATGAGAAGAAGTTTTTATGATTCTTCAAGGGCTTCTATTTTTTTAATTTCAAAAACAGGAAATAAAAAAGCTGATAACAAAAGGACTAACAAAATAATTGAAATAAAATTAGGTTTTGGGACAAAAAAAGATAATATAACAATAATCGAATAAAAAATTAAAGATCGGTAAACCATTCGATTAAAACGATTGGCGACCAAAACTAAATCATCACCATCTGTAACATTAATAGAAACTTTTCTCGCAAGAAATGGCTTGACTGTCAGGGTTGCTTGTGACTTAGTAAGGAGGATTGTTACGGTTTCCTCTTCGTAAACCTTTGCGACAATATCACCATCTATATAGATTTTAAATGCTGTATCTATAATAGTCAGACTCATCTTTTTTCTAGTAAGTGTTATTGCCATTTTCCCCTCCCTGTTAAAAAATGAAAGATGATAATTACCATTCTTCTTTATTATATCATACTAAAAAGGCTAGATATTTTCTCTCTAGCCTTATGTCTTGTTACTATTCAAAATAGGTTTTGCTGATGACTTGCCATGTCCCAGAAGTATCATCTTTTTTTTCTAGATAATCTGAATCATTAATTCTATAAAGACCAGTCAATGAATCACTGTTAGAAGCTGAATCATCATTTTGACGTATGTCCACGTAAACTAGACCGTCATCCCCTTCATAGAATGAATTTAAATAATTTTCTTCAAAAGCGCTATTATCAACGATTTCTGACAAGTATAATGTTTTTATCCAGCTAATCGTTTTTTCTGCTGTTAAACTAGTTTTTTCTAATAAATCTGTGTCTATTACTGTATCATCTTTTAAAGAAGGTGTTTTGTTTGGTCTTGTTGCCTTCATATAATAACTTGGTGCATAATCAAACTCTTTATCAGCTCTAACTGACCATACTTGAGGGTAAATCGCATCACCATCAATTAAGATACCAATATCATATTTAACGTAATGACCGCCGTATCCAGAATAATGAAGTGCTGTAGTATCAGTACCAGAAGCGATTTCATAGCGATATAACTGATTTCCCAATGAAATCAACTTATCAATTTTGGTCGTGTAAACCTTGCCATCAAATTCCCTAGTCACAGTCCCATCAGGATTAAAGGTGACGATATAGTTTAAGAAAGGATCATTTATTTCCCACTGGCCTAATAAGGCTTCTGGAAAAACGCTTGTTGTGGTTTGAGCCACACTATTTTCTTGAGGGACTTGTTTAGCATTTTCATTGACTGTTTCTTTTGGTTTGTCAAAATTGTTTTTCACCTCAGATGGACTAGTTTTAATTTTTTTATTATCTGTTGAGCTTGTTTTTGTCGTTTGTTTCACACTATGATTAAAAGAGTTTGATAATGATTCTTTTTGATTGCTACGAGTTAAAAAAATGAATAAAACACTGGATAGCAATCCTAACATAATAACGGATGCTAATAAAAGACGTGATTTTTTCATAATTGATCTCCTTAATATCTTTTATACCGTTATTATATACCTATTTGTCATCTAATGCAAATAATTTTGTAACATTTTAGTAATATTTTGTAACTTTTTATTAACAAAAATAAATAATTAACTTTGATTATGATTATAAAGACAATTACTATGTTATTGATTCTCTATTTTTTCAAAACTATAATGAGGAAATTTCTTTAAAAAGATATCAATGACATAAGCAAGAATAACCAAAAGTAAACCACAAAAAAGTCTGATTGGAAAAGCTAGGTTTTGCGCAACACTAGCAAAAGGATAATATAGCATCAAAAACATCAGTAGCATGAATAGCCAATTATATTTTAAATAAAAACTTTCTTTTATTTTAATGGTTTCCCCATCAAAAACCGTAATGGTAGAACTTTTTAAACCTGTTTTAAAATCTCTAACTTGTAGTGTTACCTCTTTTGCAGGTAACTCATAAGATTGTTTGCGATGATATTCTTTGAATTCCTCTACAGACTGACCATTAATAATCACATCTAAGGGCGCTTCTGATCTGACATCTTCTTTTTTTCTAAGCAACAAGATTGTCATTTCTTTTCTCCTTTCATCTGACTTCTTTAATCGTATTATAACAAAATACTTTCAGAAAGAGTCTAATAATGAGGGAATAAACGACTTTAACTTTTTTATTCGTCTTCTTGATCAAACTCCTCAATCGTCACCACTGATTCAGGAGCTGTGGTATCATCAGAGACTTTGTAATAAGGCTCATACTCAGCCTTACTACTTTGACCAATGAGAATAGCATCCTGTTCATAAATAAGTTTTTCACCAGATGTCTTTGTGCCAGTAGGAACAATGGCTAAACTAGCCCCTCCTATCAGTGACTCTCTTGAATAAATACCAGCTTTTAATATATTATTTTCTATTCTAGAAATTTGAATGTCGTAAGTATCATTAACAATTTTCTTACCATCATCATTATAATATATGATTGCCACTACACCCTTGTTATCAAAGATAATAGCTTGACCACTATAATTTTCCCAAGTTCCTGCAATACTTGAAAAATCACCATTTGAAATAGCTTCTAAATTAATATTAGAAAGACTTTTATCTGTATTAGTTGGGTTTTCTACTTTTGCTTCTTCTTTTATTGTCACAGGATTTTTTTCAGTGTCTAAATTCGTTTCTTTATTAGTAGTCTTAGACTCTTTTGTTGTCACTTTTGATGCTTTATCCTTTTGTTTAGTTGTCTGAACGGTGTTATCAGTCACTTTTTTTGCCTCTTGTTTCTTTGTTTTAGAGGGTGTTAACAAAAAGAGAGTAAAAACGACTAAAATAATTAATCCTAAGATTACACTAAAAATAATACCTGTTTTTTTCATGATAAATCTCCTAATCTTTTTTCTATCATTATTATACACCTCTTTGTCATCTAATTCAAATAATTATGTAATGTTTCTGTAACGTTTTGTAATATTTTATTATTAAAACTTTGTTCCATCAAAAAAATCACCTTATAGGTGATTTTTCTTATTTCGCCCAGTTGTAAAATGAAGTGCAACAAAAAAGACATATTCATCTGTTATACTAAAGTCGCAAAACACAGTATAAAGGAAAGATGAACATGTCCATTAACTATTCTACCACAAAACACCCTTATTGCC
>NZ_JAOTIN010000005.1 GCF_025660655.1 Streptococcus sp. CSL10205-OR2 | reverse complement strand
GTCGCAAGCGTCAGTATTCTTCTTACAAAGGTGAGGTTGGCAAGAAAGCCGCTAATCTGATTAATCGCTCATTTGAAGCGTCACAGCCTCTTAAGAAGTGTTATACAGATGTCACTGAATTTGCGATTCCGGCTAGTGATCAAAAGCTTTATTTGTCTCCTGTCCTTGATGGTTTTAACAGTGAGATTATTGCTTACAACCTGTCAAAATCGCCAAATTTAAATCAAGTGAAAAGGATGCTGGAAGAGGCATTTCCGGATGACTGTTACTCTGGCACCATCTTGCACAGTGACCAAGGTTGGCAATACCAACATGATGTTTATCATCGCTTCTTAAGAAAGAAAGGCATGAGAGTTTCTATGTCACGCAAAGGGAATAGTCCAGATAATGGCATGATGGAATCCTTCTTTGGAATTCTTAAGTCTGAGATGTTTTATGGTTATGAGAAAGAGTTTCACTCACTGGAAGAGTTATCAGAGGCTATTTCAAACTATATTGACTATTACAATCACAAACGAATCAAAACAAAATTAAAAGGACTGAGTCCTGTACAATACAGAAACGCAATCCTTTATTAAAATATAATCTCCAACTTTTGGGGGTCAGTACATAAGCAATATAAGGTTTTTATCATCTTCTACTTGATTTATTCATCTTCTGAATTGTCTTCTATCGTATTGTCATCAGTTGCTATATCCTCAGGTTGTAGTGGGTTTAACTCACTATAACTTGGGGCATTGTAGAGGTCTTGAGTAGAAGTGTTATTATTTTGACTATAAAGACTTGTTGACTTTTCTCCAAGTTCTTCTTCAATTTGAGTTAGAATCTCAAAGGAATTATTGTAAGAAATGACAGAAGAATCAACTGGTGTCAGGCCACTATCCTTGTAAAAACGAAGAAGATCGCCAGTTTGGATACTATCACTAATATCTAGTTGTGTTTTAGCGATATTTCTAATCTCATCAATCACAAGGATGGTATTTTCATCTGGATTAGTAATCTCATCACCAGTCACTGTATGATATAACCGACCACCATAGCTAGTGTACTGAGGTGTAATGAAATAGCCAGCAGTTCTTAAGGCAACAATTTGACGATTGTCTTTAGAGAGTAAATCTTGTCCAAGTTGGATATATTGTTTTGTGTCAATTCCTAGAAGGTGTAGTAGAGTCGGGAGATTATCGACTTCACCACCATAGGTGTCACTGATAAATCCTTTATCCGTGCCTGGTATATGAATCATATAAGGAACTCTTTGGAGCATGGCATTATCATATTCAGACCAAGTCTCAGAATCTTTACCAAGCAATTCGGCGAGACTAGGATTTCTGGAGTTAGAAATACCATAATGGTCACCATACAATAAGATGACAGAATTATCGTAAAGACCACTTGCTTTTAAGTAGTCAAAGAAGCTTTTAACTGCTGAATCTAGATAGTTAGCAGTTGCAAAATAACCGTTAATGGTTTCATCATCTGTTTGAGCAAGCGGGAAACCAACTTCATCTCCTGAAAGATTTTGGTAGGGGTAGTGGTTTGAAACGGTGATAAATTTGGTGTAGAAAGGTTGCTGCATCCGCTCTAAGTATTTGATAGAGTCAGAGAACATGATTTTATCATTTAAGCCATATTGGAAAGAATTATCATCAGTTGCTTCAGACATATATGATTGATCAAAGAAATAATCATAATCTAAAGCCTTATAAACGTTATTTCTATTCCAAAAAGTGGCTATATTACCATGGAAAACGGCACTGGTGTAATTTCCATTTTCAGCTAAAATATGAGGGGCAGCTTGTTGAGTATTGTCGCCACCATATTGTACGAAAAAGGAACCTTGGTTAAGCCCAAATAGTGATGTTTCCATCAGGGTTTCAGAATCTGATGTTTTTCCAGCCTTGACTTGATGGAAGAAGTTAGAAAAAGAAAAGGTCTGATTTGAATGATAAAGTGAGTTGATAAAAGGGGTCACTTCATATTCTTTGTTATCTACGGTTAATTTGTAATCGATTAAAAATTGTTGGAAGCTCTCTAAGTGGATGATAATAACATTACGCCCCTTGGCCAGTCCAAAATAATTAGGATTAGGATTGGCGTAATGTTGATTCACATAAGATTTGACTGTCTCAATTTCTTCTGGTTTAGCTTCAGCACGTACTTTTTGTGTTTGGTAAGTTTGATTGGCATCGTACCCTAAAAAGGCGGTGATTCCAAGAGCTCGAACAACATAGGTATTTGAAAAACCTCTGGATAAGAGTTCTGGTCTGTCAATTTCAGCTAAAAAAAGATTGACTGAAAAAAATAGGGTAGATAGAGCAGTTACTGCAAAGCTAGCTCTTTTATTAAAAGGGCGGTGATCCAAAGTGATATGTTTCTTGACAAATAAAAAAGTGAGAACAAAGACATCAAAAAGATAAATCAAATCCCAAGGACGTAAGAGATTAATGGCAGAGTCGCCAAGCCCTGCCGATACCTTACTGGTTGCTAACATGGTAGTAATCGTGATAAAATCAGAGAATTCTCTAAAGTAAATAGCGTTAGCAATTAAAAGTAAATTTAGTAGAATATATATGATAAAGGTTACACTATAAAATAGCTTCGTATTTTTAATATAAAGAGCCAATCCAACTAATAATAAACTAATCGGAATCGGATTAATCAGGGTTAGAAAAAATTGATAGGGATTTTCTAAACCAAGATTAAAATCCACGGTATTTGCCCACATCGTTTTTAACCAGTAAAAACCGATTAAACTAAGGATAAATCCCAACCTTGTGCTCATGATATTTAAGATAAATTTCTTCATTTTTTTCACAAAATTATTTCCTTATTCTATCTGTTCGTAAAAGAGTTTCACATTCAATTATAACATAAATGAGAATGGTTGAAAAAAGAAAACCATCTCACTTAAAATTGTCATCATTTTGTCATTATTTAGAATTGTTATAGAATAGATTTAAAAAAGTGATAGTATTGCTATTTTATAGGGATTTAGATAGGATTTCAAGAATTTTTTGTAGGAAAAATATTAAATTTCTGTTATAATGTAGAGTATGAATAAACTTGTTGTAACCCCTTTTATCGAGAAAAAAATTAAAAAGGGTGTCCAATTGTTGGATGCACATGATTTTGAAGGCTTATCAATTGATAATCAATTAGTTGAAGTGTTTTCAACAGCACAACAATTTTTAGGAGTGGCTTACCTATCAAGACAAAATAAAGGGATTGGATGGTTTCTTTCCCATCAATCCATAACATTAAATGATGCTTATTTTAAGATGCTTTTTAAAAAAGCTAAAGAAGAACGTAGCTATTATTTCCAGTCTGATTTGATAACTGCTTTTCGAGTCTTTAATCAAGACGGGGATAATTTTGGTGGTTTAACCATTGATTTATATGGTGATTATGCTGTCTTTTCATGGTACAATCAATTTGTCTATCAGCTTAAAGAAATTATCATTTCAGCTTTTAAAGCAATTTACCCTGACATTAAGGGTGCTTATGAAAAAAATCGTTTTAAAGGTCTGGAAAATGATTCGGCTCATCTTTATGGTCAAGAAGCCCCTGAAACATTTACTATTTTGGAAAATGGTGTTAGCTATCAAGTTTTTTTAAACAAGGGTTTAATGACAGGTATTTTCTTAGATCAACATGATGTGAGAGAGGCTTTAACGACTCATCTTGCAAGTGGGAAAAAAATATTAAATCTCTTTTCTTACACTGCTGCTTTTTCTGTAGCTGCTAGTATGGGGGGTGCTCTTGAAACAACATCTGTTGACTTAGCCAACCGTTCTAAAGAAATGTCTGAGGCTCATTTTAAAGCCAATCATTTAGATACCAGTAATCATCGCTTCATTGTCATGGATGTTTTTTCGTTTTTCAAATATGCCAAACGACATCATCTAAGCTACGATGTGATTATTATCGATCCACCTAGTTTTGCTAAAAACAAAAAAAAAGTTTTTTCTGTCGCCAAAGATTATCATCAACTGATTAACCAGTCTCTTGATTTACTAGAAGATGATGGGCTAATCATCGCTTCCACCAATGCTGCTAATCTTAGTTTGACACAATTTAAAAAAGAATTAGAAAAAGGTTTTGGGAATCAAAAACATACCTATGAATCTCTTTACCGACTTCCATCTGATTTTAAAATAAACAAAAATGACGAAAGAAGTAATTATTTAAAAGTATTTACAATAAAGGTGAACAAATGAAAACAGTAGTAACGATTAACCCAAAAGGCTTTGAAGAAGTCCAGCAAATGGACATTGAAAAATTCTCCGGAGCAGATGTTATTGAGTGGCGAGCTGATTTTTTATCAAAAGATAACATTCTTAATGTTGCTCCCGCCATTTTTGAAAAATTTTCAGGTTTTGAAATTCTTTTTACTCTGCGTACGCAAAAAGAAGGTGGCATGATAGCGTTATCTCCTGAGGAGTACGTTGCTATTTTAAAAGAAATCCAAGCACTTTATTCGCCAGATTATATTGACTTTGAATATTTCTCATATAAAAGTATTTTTGAAGAGATGTTAGATTTTTCAAATCTGGTCTTATCCTATCATAACTATGAAGAGACACCAGAAAACATTATGGAATTGTTTTCTGAGTTAACAACTTTAGGACCTCGTATGGTTAAGATTGCTGTTACTCCTAAGAGTGAACAAGATGTTTTAGATCTCATGAATCTAACAAGGGGCTTTAAAACCTTAAATCCTGAACAAGATTATGTCACTATTTCTATGGGTAAATTAGGACAATTAACCCGTTTGGCTGGTCATTTGACAGGTAGCTCATGGACATTTACTTTTATGGATGATCAAATAGCATCTGGACAGATTTCACTGATTCATTACAAAAAGATTATGGAGATGTTAGATGCCGATTGATGGGAAAACCCGTCTAGCTGCTGTGATTGGAAATCCTATTAAACATTCCCTATCACCATTTATCCATAACTTGAGTTTTCAAAAAACAGGTATTAATGGTGTTTACCTTGCTTTTGAATTAACTTTTTCTGATATTGAACTAACATTAGAAACCATTAAACGATTAAATATGTTTGGTATTAATGTTTCTATGCCTTATAAACAGGCAGTTCTTCCTTTTTTAGACAGTATTTCAACTGAAGCCCAATTGATGGGTGCAGTTAACACAATTTGTCATAAAGAGGGACAACTGATTGGTTATAATACAGATGGACTTGGCTTTTTAAAAAGCTTAGAAAATCATGATCATTTTAAGATAGCAGAAAAAACAATGGTTATAATAGGTAGCGGTAGCGCAGCTACCGCTATTATTGTGCAGGCAGCTATTGAGGGTGTTAAAAAAATTATTATTTTTACAAAAGCGTCTTACCTTGAGGAAACAAAACAAAGGATGACCTTACTGGCTAAAAAGACCGAAACAACAATTTTAACCTATGCCTTAGCTCAAAAAGAGTTATTTGAAGAGGTTGTTTTAGGTGCTGATTTATTGGTTAATGCTACTCGTATAGGAATGGATGGTAAAAGTTTAGCTCTTCCCAGCCATGAGGTGAAATTACCTAAAAATCTCTTGGTGGCCGATATTATCTATCATCCACTTGAAACACCTCTAATCACCTATGCAAAACAACAAGGGTTGCTCACTTTTAATGGATTAGGTATGCTTATCCAGCAAGCTGCCCTTTCCTTTGAATTATGGACAGGTGAGAAAATGCCTGTTCAAGAAATTTTACCATTGTTAGAAGAACAGTCTCAACAAGCTTAAGGAGTCTGATGATGAAAATACACGTTAATCTTCCTAGTCATCCCTATGATATTCTTATTGAAAACCAAGGCCTTTACCGTGTTGGAGAATGGGTAGCATCTTTTTGGCAACCACAAAAAATTGTTATTATTTCAGATAATCGTGTGGCTAATTTATATGCCGAACATGTGAAATTACAGTTGGAGAGCCAAGGCTTTCAAGTAGCTGTTTTTGATTTTTTAGCAGGGGAACCATCAAAAAATCTGACAACTATTGAAAAAATATATGATTTTTTATCTTCATTTGGAATGAGTAAAGCTGATGGTATTATCGCTCTTGGTGGTGGTGTTGTTGGTGATTTGGCAGGGTTTGTTGCTTCAACTTATATGAGAGGGCTACATTTTTTACAAATCCCAACCAGTCTTATTGCTCAAGTAGATGCTTCTATTGGTGGTAAAACGGGTGTTAACACTAAAACTGCTAAAAATTTATTGGGGACCTTTCATCAACCAGACGGGGTTTTAATTGATCCAGAAGTCTTAAAAACTTTAGATGAACGTGAATTGATTGAAGGAATGGGTGAAGTGATTAAATGTGCTTTGATTGCTGATACCAATCTTTGGCAAGTATTAGAGGAGATGGCTGGAACAAGAGAGAGTATTTTGAAAAATGCTGAACGCCTTATTTATCATTCTTGTCAGGTTAAAAAAGAAGTTGTCCTAGCCGATGAATATGACACTGGTTTAAGGCATTTTCTTAATTTTGGTCACACGATTGGTCATGCCATAGAGCAGACGGCTGGCTATGGTGACATTTATCACGGTGAAGCTGTTGCGATGGGTATGATACAAGTCGCAAAAATAGCTGAAGAAAAAGGGTTAATGGCAAAAGGCATTTCTAATGAAATAAAAACCATGTGTCAGAAATTTGGTCTACCTGTTGCCCCTTTAAAATGGGATAAAGAAAAGTTGTATCAAGCTATCACACATGACAAAAAAGTAAATGGTAAACAATTGAAACTGGTTCTTGTTCCAGAAAAAGGGCAAGCAAAGATTGAGTCAATTGCTATAGAAGACGTTAGAGATTATTTGGAGAAAAAATGAGATATTTTACTGCGGGTGAATCTCACGGCCCACACTTAACAGCTATCATTGAAGGTGTTCCAGCAGGTCTTTTTTTGAATGCTGATGATATTAATAAGGAATTACAAAGACGCCAAAAAGGTTATGGTAGAGGCGATAGAATGTTGATTGAATCTGATCGCATTGAGATAACATCAGGTGTTCGACATGGATTGACTTTAGGAAGTCCTATCACTTTAACCATGCCAAATAAAGATTTTGACCATTGGTCTCAGGTCATGGCTGTCCATGAGATTGATGAGCGTCAAAAACACATACGCCAGTTAACCAAGCCTCGTCCTGGTCACGCAGACTTGGTTGGTGGGATGAAGTATGGTTTTTCTGATTTGAGAAATACGTTGGAGCGCTCTAGTGCGCGTGAAACAGCTATGAGAGTAGCTATTGGCGCAGTAGCAAAACGCCTTTTGGAAGAATTGTCAATAACAGTCTTTCATCATATCACTGTTTTTGGTGGTATGACTATTGACCTTTCAGATGAATTGACCTATCAAGAGATAAAGACGAAAGCTGGACAATCAGACCTTTCGATTGCTAATGATGCTTTTGAAATGGCTATTAAAGAACAAATTGACAATATCAAAAAACAAGGAGATACTCTAGGCGGTGTTATTGAAACGATTGCTCTAGGTGTTCCGGCTGGACTGGGTTCTTATGTGCAGTGGGACCGCAAACTTGACGGTAAACTAGCCCAGGCCGTTTTATCCATTAATGCCTTTAAAGGTGTCGAATTTGGTCTGGGTTTTGAATCTGCTCATCTAAGGGGTAGTCAGGTCATGGATGAGATTGTCTGGGAGAAAGAGACAGGTTATAGTCGAAAAACTAACCGTTTAGGTGGCTTTGAAGGTGGTATGACAAATGGACAACCGCTGATTATTAAGGGAGTGATGAAGCCTATTCCAACGCTTTATAAACCCTTGATGACTGTTGATGTCAAAACTCATGAACCGTATAAGGCAAGTGTTGAAAGAAGTGATACGACGGCTCTTCCTGCAGCGGGTGTTGTCATGGAAAATGTCATTGCAACTGTTCTTGCTTCTGAGATTTTAGAAACATTTACTTCTAATAATATGACAGACCTCAAAGAAGCCTTTACCAGTTATCAAGAAAAATTAAAATTGTTTTAATTTTAACTAACTCTTATGCTATTTAATGCTTTTAAACCGGATGATAAAAGCTAAAAACTAAGGAATATGTTATAATGGTAAAGATCATTAATCATTTGATTAATAAGACTTATCATAAAGGAGAACACTATGTCAGTAAATATCTATGACCTTGCTAATTCACTTGAGAGAGGCATTCGTGATTTAGAAGAGTACAAAGCAGTTGTTGCCGCTAAAAAAGAAGTGGATGCCAATGAAGATGCTAAAGCCTTGTGGCAAGAATTTTTAGAAGCACAACAAAAAATCCAAGCCATGATGACAACAGGACAAATGCCAGGTCAAGAGGAACAAAAAACCTTACAAGAATTAGGAGAAAGAATTGAAAAAAATGAACTCCTTAAACATTTCTTTGACAATCAACAACGCTTATCTGTTTATATTCAAGATATTGAAAAAATTATCTTTAAACCATTACAAGAATTAGCAGAATAAAATCTATTAAAACATCTTAATGTTTGAGTTTTCTCTCACATTTTAGGTGTTTTTGTTTATTGTCTAAGTGATAAGTCATATAAAACAGTAACAAGGAATAACTATGAAATTAAGAACACATGTATCATCATTAAAGGGGAGTCTTCGTGTTCCGGGTGATAAATCCATTAGTCATAGAGCCATAATGTTTGGAAGCATTAGTCATGGGACAACGATTATTCATGGTCTCTTAGAGAGTGAAGATGTTTTGGCAACCATCAAAGCCTTTCAAGCTATGGGAGTAGAAATTACTCAAGAAGCTCAAGTCACTAAGATTAATGGTAACGGTTTTGAAGGTTTGAAACAACCTGATGTTTCATTAGATATGGGCAATTCAGGAACATCCATGCGTCTAATCGCTGGTATTTTAGCTGGTTCTCCTTTTGAGGTTGACTTGGTTGGAGATGAGAGTTTATCGAGACGTCCGATGGATAGAATTGTGACCCCATTAAAGCAAATGGGGGTTTCTATCTCTGGTCATGAAAAAAAACAGTTTCCTCCTTTGACCCTTAAAGGGTCAAGAAATCTCTCCAAGATAACCTATCACTTGCCAGTTGCCTCTGCCCAAGTCAAATCAGCCCTGATTTTTGCTACTCTTCAAGCCCAAGGGGAGAGTGTGATTATTGAAAAAGAACTGACGAGAAATCACACGGAGGAGATGTTACAGCAATTTGGTGGCAGAATTGATTGTGAGGGGAAAACTATTCGTGTCTATGGTAAAGAGAAACTAAAAGGACAAGAGGTAACAATACCTGGTGATATTTCAAGTGCGGCATTTTGGTTGGTAGCGGGTTTAATTGTTCCAAATAGTCAAATCAGATTAGACAATGTTGGGATTAACCCAACAAGAACGGGTATTTTGGATGTTATTAAAGATATGGGTGGCAAGCTCTTTATCTCACATCGTGATGAGAAAAATCAATCTGCAAGCCTAACAGTTTCTTCCTCATCGTTAATAGCCACCACTATTTCTGGAGCCATCATTCCACGTTTGATTGATGAATTGCCGATTATTGCTCTATTAGCAACTCAAGCCCAGGGGCAAACGATTATTAAAGATGCAAAAGAACTAAAAGTCAAAGAGAGTAATCGCCTTGCACTTATTGTCTCTTCTTTGAAAGCTCTGGGAGCTGATATTTATGCCACTGATGATGGTATGGTGATTAATGGTCCAACAGCTTTACATGGTGCGATACTTGATAGCCATAAAGACCACCGGATTGCCATGATGATTGTGATTGCTGCTTTGATTGTTTCATCTGGACAGGTTCATTTAACAGGAGAAGAGGCTATTAAAACCAGCTATCCTAATTTTTTCAAGGATTTGGAGGGTTTAATTGATGGCTAAGTTTTTAATTGGTTTTATGGGATCGGGAAAAACAACCCTAGCTAAAGCTTGGTCAAAAGATGCTATTGACATGGATGATTATCTGGAAGAAAGATATGGACGTCTTATTTGTGATTACTTTGATCAAGGAGAAGAAGACCTATTTAGACAAAGAGAATCAGAAATCCTACAAGAATTGTTAACAACTGATCAGATTATTGCTACTGGTGGCGGAATTGTTGAAAAAGCCATTAATCGAGAACTTTTAAAACAGGCAGAGGCTGTTATTTTTCTACGATTAGATTTTGAATCCCTTTATGACCGTTTAAAACAAGATAGTAAGACTAATCGTCCTTTATTTTTATCACTGAAAAAAGAAGAGCTTTATCATCTCTTTTTAAAAAGACAAGCCTTATATGAAGAGGTTGCAACGACGATTATTGAGGTGGGAGGTAGAATGCCTAGTCAATTAATCAAGGATTTTCTTAATCAATAAATGATACTTAAAAAGAAAAATCTGTCAAAAATCCTGTAGAAATCGCCTATTTTACTGTGAATAGTTGACAGTTGCTTAAAATCAGTATAAAATTTTAGATGATTGTGTGACTATAGATAAAAATGCATTGTGTCACAGAAAAAAAGTACAGATAGGAAAAAGCAATGGCAAGAAAAAGAGATATTGGCTTGACCCACCATGAAGAACTGCGCTATCAGTACCTCTTAAAAAACATTCATTATTTGAATCAAAGAGAAGAAGAGGAATTTAATTATCTTCATAGTAAATTCCAAACTTATAGAGCACAAAGTGGCAGTTCTAATCAATTTACACAGGAACGTCAAGCACCACAACGAACATCAAGAAGAAGACAAGACGCCTACAGACCTTTTGAGTATGATAGGAGTTCTCAGTACGCTAGACAAAGACATTTCGAGCAAGATGACTATAATCAATACGATGATTATGACAATGATAATCATTACGATAGTTATGAGGATGTTGAAGATGATAACTACGTGATTGATGGCTTACCCAAATATCGCGCCAGTGAAAAGAGACGCTCAAGAAAACAAAAGCGACTTGTACAACGGGATATGGTTGAACCTACTGCACCACTTGCTAAGAAAAAACCAAGGAGACGTCGTTTTCGTTTTAAGACCTTTCTTAAACTCCTTTTAGCCCTCATTGTTTTAACTTTTATCGGCATGGTCATCATGTTTTTTAAAGGCATGAATGATGTCTCTTCTGATAGTGCCAACTTTAGTCCTGCAGTAGAAGAATTTTTTGATGGGCAGGACACTTTTGATGGTACCAATATCTTAGTTTTAGGTAGTGATAGACGTGTTAGTCAAGGGTCTGATGAAGCAAGAACCGACACGATTATGGTGGTTAATATTGGTAATGAATCAGGTCAGGTTAAAATGGTCAGCTTCATGCGTGATATTTTGGTCAATATTGAAGGCGTTAGCTATGATGACTATAGTTATGATAGCAAGCTCAATTCAGCCTTTGCGATTGGTGAACAAAATGACAATCAAGGTGCTGAGTTTATGCGTCAAACGCTCAAACGTAATTTTGATATTGATATCAAATATTATGTCATGATTGACTTTGAAACCTTCGCAGAAGCGATTGACACGCTCTTTCCTAATGGTGTTGCCATCGATGCTCAATTTTCTACTATTAATGGTGAAGTCGTTGAGTCTGTTGATGTGCCAGATGATTTAAGGATGGAAAATGGAATTGTTCCAGACCAGACGATTGCTGTTGGAAAACAACGGATGGATGGTAGAACCCTCCTCAACTATGCCCGTTTTCGTAAAGATGATGAAGGGGATTTTGGGAGAACGAAACGTCAGCAACAGGTGATGGCAGCTGTCATAGACCAAATCAAAGATCCGACGAAACTATTTACAGGGTCTGCTGCCATAGGAAAAATCTATGCCCTCACCTCAACCAATGTCTCTTATCCTTTCCTTATTAGTAATGGTTTATCTGTTGTGACTAGTGGTAAGGAAGGTATTCAACAAGAAACTATCCCTGAGTTTGGAGATTGGATTGACGACTATGACATGTATGGGGGCCAAGGCTTAGCCATTGATTTTGATAAGTACCAAAATCGTCTTTCTGAATTAGGCTTACGATAATGTGATATAATAGAGTGGCTTGCCACTCTTTTTTTGTGGAATGAAAGAAATGCTTAAAAGAAAGTAGTCTTAATAATGTTGAAAAAAAATGATTTAGTTGATGTGGAAATAGTTGATTTAAGCCATCAGGGAGAAGGTATCGCTAAACACGATGGTCTTGTCTTTTTTGTTGAAAATGCTCTACCTGGTGAAAAAATCACCATGCGTGTCTTAAAAATGTCTAAAAAAATAGGTTATGGTAAGGTTGAAAGCTATCAAACATACTCGCCTCATCGCAAAAAAAATATTCAGGTTGATTATTTAAGAACCGGGATTGCTGATTTGGCGCATCTGTCGTATGAAGAGCAATTAAAGTTCAAGCAAAAACAGGTGGCAGATAATCTTTACAAGATTGCTAAACGATCTGACGTTCCTGTTTTAGAAACTATTGGTATGTCTCAGCCCAAACACTATCGCAACAAGGCACAGATTCCTGTCCGTCGGATTGCTGGTCAAATCGAAACTGGTTTTTTTAGGAAACAGTCTCACGACCTAGTGCCGATTTCTGATTATTTCATCCAAGAGCCAGAGATTGACAAGCTTATCAATTATTTAAGAGACTTGTTTAGACGATTTGAGTTGACACCTTATGATGAGGAGCATCAAACAGGTTTGATACGTCACATTCTCATTCGTCGCGGGCACTATACGGGTGAAATGATGCTTGTTCTTGTCACCACTCGACCAAAGATTTTTAGGATTGACCAAGTGATTGATGCGATTGTATCAGAATTTCCTCAAGTCAAGTCCATTATTCAAAATATTAATGATCAAAAAGGTAATGCTATTCTTGGTAAAACCTATAAAACGCTTTATGGCAAGGACACGATTACAGATACCATGCTAGGGCATGCGTTTTCGATATCAGCACCAGCCTTTTATCAGGTTAATACAGAAATGGCTGAAAAACTCTATCAGATTGCCATTGATTTTTCTGATTTGTCTGCTGATGATGTGGTGATTGACGCCTACTCAGGTATTGGGACAATTGGTCTGTCAGTGGCCAATCACGTTAAGCACGTTTATGGTGTTGAAGTGATAAAAGAAGCGGTTAGAGATGCACAAACTAACGCCAAAAAAAATGGCATCACAAATACCACCTATGTCTGTGATAGCGCAGAAAATGCCATGGCCAAATGGGTGGCAGAAGGGATTAAGCCAGATGTGATTATGGTCGATCCACCAAGAAAAGGCTTGGCAGAGAGCTTTATCGAAGCCAGTGCCAAAACAAAGGCTCGTAAAATCACCTATATCTCATGTAACCCGAGTACCATGGCGCGTGATGTCAAACGCTATGAAGAACTAGGCTACCACCTTGAAAAAGTACAACCGGTGGACTTATTCCCACAAACGCACCACGTGGAGTGTGTCGGAGTGTTGGTGAGGGAGTAGAAAATATAGTTAAAGTTTGTACAGGATCATTTAGAATAATGACTTTTGAAATACTGATTGCTATTTTTAAAAACCATTACACAATATAGAGCCGAGGAATTTAAGAAAAATGTTTAATATCATAAAGTTATTGTTTGTTAGAGTATTAATCAACCTTGCAGATAGTATTTTTTATATTGGCATGGTTTGATATACAACAACTTTTTCATCAAGTAACTATTGAGGAATACTAATGCCTCTAATTATTATCGTTCTGCAATGAATTGTTTATCGCCGAAAAGGAAATATTAAATGATGACATTTGGAAAATTTAAAAATTTACAGCATGTATCTACTCATTTACCACAAATAAATATTCCTCGAGCAAAAAAACTGTTAATCAATACATTTCAACAGTTTCTATTAGAAAATCCTCCTTTTATAGAGGAGTTAAAAGAATATTATTTTCAAGTTATAAAAATTGCAAGTCAACGATCTTATGAAGAATTAGAATTGTTGTCAGATTATCTTTTCTTTGAAAAATTCTATCAATGGTGTATTGGTAGAAAGAGCCTATTTTATGAAGTATATAAAGAATTTGAAGGAAAAACAATTATTATTCGCTCTGATTCCTTAGAGGATAAAGAAACTTTTTCAAGTGCAGGTTTGTTTCATTCTGTAGTTGTTAAAAATCATTCGTGTGATAGTTTAATGACAAAATATTGTGAACTTATTGAATCATTTTTTAGCCTTAGAACAATATATCAGTTAAATCTTGACAAAACAATATCATTTGAAAATTATATACAATCAATTGATGTTTTTTTTCAGGAATTTCTAGAAAGTAATGAAGATATTTCTGATCAAGTTTTTCCAGAATTAGACTTAGATACTATAGATTTAATTTTCGATCAAATAGACTTACTAGCTGATTTATTTAAAATTTCAATTGATTCAGAGTGGGTATTAGAGACATTAGACAATCTAAAAATATCTATTGTAGGATTTAAATCCAATAATAAAATAGAGTTTAGCTGCGCTTTTGGACTCGGTAAAATTGTAGGAAAGACCTCAGCATATACGACATATTATAGATATAGAGAAAAAAGTGAAACCTTTTTTGATGTCAAAGGTAAGGATAAAAGGGTTGTTAATGGGTCTAGGCTATTCTTAGTACAGGCTAGAAAATTACATACCCTTCCTATCTCAAATAAATCACTTATTTCCAATAAAACGGATCAAGTTATATCATCTAATTTACTAAGTTATTATGGTGAGACGTATTCGGGTAAGTTATTATTATCTTATGACGTCATTACAGCATGGGACTGCTATATAAAAAATCTTGATAATAAGCCAATTGTTGTAGTTTTAGAAGGCAATGGATTTGAACATGAGATTTTAAGATTCAGAGAATCGGGGGTTTCTGTTTATAAAGTATCAATCGAAAAATACATTTTTTTACAACGAAATAGTAAAGCGAAATACTATGTCAGTGATCATGTTCTCAAAAATTTAATTCTGACAGAATATCTTCCTCAATACAAATATACTACAGGAGATGATAAGGCAAACGGTAAATTATTTATACCAAGCTTAGAAAAAAAGGTTCATGAGGGAAATTTCTTAGTAATAGAGAGAGTTTTTAGAGAATTCCTTAATTTAAATCCCGATGATAGTGGTGCATTACAAAAGTTTTTAGAGAATATTCCAAGTTCAGTGAGGTGGAAAGAGAACTTGGTATCTTTAGATACTAGCTTTGGCTTAGATTTATATAAAACTATAAATGAATTTCTTTTGGCAGATGATTGTGTAAGTATTCTTTTTGAATATAAACAATACTTACTGAAGCATAGGATAAATGAATCTTTTTATTATTATCAAGAAAAAATATCAGACGATATTTTAGAAATGATTGCTAGAGATTATTATTATTTTAATTTAGATAAAAATCGAGTCAAAAATTTAAAGTTGAAGCAAGTACTATCATTTTATGACGAAGATATCAATGGATTAGGCAATATTGATAATAGATTAAACTATATTGAACTGATTCAAAAAGTTAAATACACTGACTTTTTTAAAAAAAGAGTGACTAATAAAAAATATAAATTTTTACAATTAGTTGTAAATATCGAAAGTGGTCTTTTTTATGATGAAAAGTTAGTTCCCTATTTACTGAAAAATTATTTTATATACGATGAAAAAGATATTGAGATATTCCTTATGTTACAAAACTACGGTTTATTAGATACTGATATGCTAAAGGAAGTACCAGCTGATATCTTAGATTTTAAAAATTTTATAGATTCAATAACCACATTTAATGATGTGTATAAGATGATAGAAAAAGCGAAGGATGTTGGTCAGAGTATCTCATCAGAGTTTGTTTACCAAAATTGTCGAGAGTTAATGTCGTTATATGAGAAAGTCAAAAAAACTAATCATAATATTTATTTAAGGATTTTTAGTGAAGAATATCAGAAAAACATTGAATTGTGTGATCTATATGCAAAACAAATCGCAAAAGAATTTGTTGATGATATTGGAAAATATAAGAAATATAGAACCGAATTATTAAAATGGTTTCGTTATAGTCAATATTTTGTAGAATTGATAGATATAAAATATAGGAAAAATTATTTAAATTATTGTTCACAAAGCTTTACTTATTTAAAGACAACACGCAATACTAGTATGGTAATTGGCTATGGATATGATAACGTGTGGTATAACGAAATAAAAAAAGAAGATAAAAGTCAAACAAATTTACATAAACTTCATAATATCATTCATCAAATTCAATTAAAAGCTGTTAATGAAATAGATAATAGCATAAATGAAAAAAGAATTAATCAACAAATTCCTATTCTAGGATTCTTTAGAAATTTTAAATGTTATTTATCGAGAAACTATTTAAAAATCTTTTTTGATTTGACAATTCATAAATCTGAAATAGTTTATTCTCAAAATTATCTATCAATTGAATATACGGAGGCTCCACGTGGAAAAGAAAAAGGACATGATAAAGAACATATTGCTAGATTACATGTACTAGATAAATTACTAACTTTGTTAGCTAAGCATCTGGAACTTCCATATTTTTCTGAAATTAAGTACTCATTGACCAACTATAGATTGGTTGCTAAGGTTGAATTTGAAAATAGCATGGCAGCATCATTAAAAAATCAAATGCTATCTGACTTAGTTTTATTAATTAATCTGACATTTGATTTTTCTAAAGTTGATAATAACAAAGTTTTTAGTTTTATCTCGAAAATTGACTATACTTTGTTGAGAGAGCTTCTTGATTCTACAATAGAGATTATGAACAATGCAGAAGATATAAATTATGAAAAATTAAGTCAATTATTTACAATAATTTCCCAAGATGAGAATATCTTTGAGAAACTTCAAAACTCTAAAAGAAAGAAGAAAATTTTGTTGAGTATTATCAAGTAGACTGAAAAGAAACTATTGTAGACGGGGAGGCATACGAAGTGAAAATAGCACGCTTAACGCTTTAGTAAGCAAAATCATCAAAGTGTCCTTTATTGCTTAAAAATTTGAATCAATTTGGTTTTATATAGTTGTTTACAAACACTCTCGAAGGTATATAGCTTCGAGAGTGTTTGTATATTTTACTGATCTTGATATAGAAAACTATGTTAATTGTAGTGGCTGATTAGTCATGAGTATCTTCTTTTTGAGTAGTTGTTTTGGTACTTATTATATCAAGTTTTTTATTTTTTCTGATTTTTTCTCGTTTCAAGTGTAATAATGCATTTTATACAAAATTATTAATCAAATCAACTGTTTTCCTCTTATGTTTATGATAGAATAGAGAATATTATTATTTTTTTTTGGAGGCAATATGAAAGCACCTTTTAACCGTGAGAAAAGGCAGAAATTTTCCTTTCGTAAACTAACGATTGGATTTTTGTCTGTTGCAATCGCGAGCTTATTTGTAGGATTTTCTGATGGACCAGCACAAATTGTTTCGGCTGATCAGTTAACATCTAGTACAAAAGCTCTCAAAACAATATCCTACCACTATGTTACTGATTCCGAATTGACAAAGAAAGAGTATGATCAAATCATAAAAGGATTTCCTTCACAAATTGAAGAAAATGATACCGACTATTATTTTATCTATAAACCTCAAGAAAAAATAGTATCAGATTCTCAAAATAAAACTCTACCTAAAACAGGTCAACAAACATCTGATTTCAGTACTTTGATAGCATCTGGTTTAATACTTGTTGCCATTGTTATTATAAAAAAGAAACGTAAAAAAGAAGTTATAGTTAGTCTTTTGTTATTGACAGCTGGCGGAATAACAATGAGTTCACAAGAAGTTTTAGCATTAAAAAATGATGTTTTATCTCAGTTTAATCAAACATTTCAGATTGAATCAACACAATTTTTACCAAAGCCAGTCACTATAAATGGCTATGATTATATTGGTTATTTTAAAATCCCTAAAGATAATACCAAAGATGTTGAGATAGACAGTTCGACATCGTCTAACATCGTAAAAGTTCCTGAAACAGCACCTAGACAAGCTGATCCAAAAGAGGCAAGAGTTGAGAGTCGACTAGAGACCACAACGTCAACTATTCCATTTACCGAAGAAACGCAAAACAGTGATGAGCTTTTTGTTGGAGAATCAAAAGTCATTCAGGAAGGTGTAACAGGACAACGCACCATCACTACCAAAATTGATACAATTGATGGTAGTGTGATCAGTACCGAAGAAATCTCAAACGAAGTCAGCCAATCACCAGTCAATCGAATTGTTGCTATAGGCACAAAGATTAAAGAGAGCAATGTTCCTGAAACAGCACCTACACAACCAGACTCAAAAGAGGCAAGAGTTGAGAGTCGATTAGAAACAACAACATCTATTATTCCATTTACTGAAGAAACGCAAGACAGTGAAGAGCTTTTTGTTGGAGAATCAAAAGTCATTCAGGAAGGTGTAACAGGACAACGCACCATCACTACCAAAATTGATACAATTGATGGTAGTGTGATCAGTACCGAAGAAATCTCAAACGAAATCAGCCAATCACCAGTCAATCGAATTGTTGCTATAGGCACAAAGGTTAAAGAGAGTAAAGTTCCTGAAACAGCACCTACACAACCAGACTCAAAAGAGGCAAGAGTTGAGAGTCGACTAGAAACCACAACGTCAACTATTCCATTTACCGAAGAAACGCAAGACAGTGATGAACTTTTTGTTGGAGAATCAAAAGTTATTCAGGAAGGTGTAACAGGACAACGCACCATCACTACCAAAATTGATACAATTGATGGTAGTGTGATCAGTACCGAAGAAATCTCAAACGAAATCAGCCAATCACCAGTCAATCGAATTGTTGCTATAGGTACAAAGGTTAAAGAGAGTAAAGTTCCTGAAGCAGCACCTAGACAAGCAGACAATGTAGCTGAAGTTATTTATAAAATTGAGACAGAAATTGAAGACATTGATTTTAATCATGTAGTGGTTAACGATGCTGACAAATATGAAGATGAAGAAGCTGACATACGTCCTGGAGTCAAAGGTAAGCGCGAAATCGTTAGGCGTATCCATCTCATTGATGGTCAAACTATTAAAACAGAAGAAATATCGTCTACACAAACGTTAGCTCCTGTTGATCAAATCACCACCATTGGTATAAAAGTAGATAAGCGACAACTCCAAGCAGAATATGATGATAAAGACATTGTTAAACAGGATTTGTTATATCGACTAGCAGAAAATTTTAAAAAGAATGCTTATGATCAAGCGCTTTCCAATGCTTATGCTGTGTTAAATGATAAAGAAGCCAATAAAACAAATGTTAAAAAGGCACTAGATGATTTAAAATCTGCACGTCAAGCTTTAGATGGTCAATTAAAAAGTGTACCAACTTTGGCTATTAAAACAATCACTAAAAATGAAGAACGTAAAGAAGCTACGGTAACATTTACATTGAATGATCAAGATCAAGCCTCTCTTTCGTCTAAACTCTATCTTTATCATGATTCTAATCTTCTTAGAGAAATAGAAATTACAAATATCAATGATTCTTTAACCTTATCAAACCTTGATTATTATACTGACTATACTATTAAAACTGAACTTCAGTATAATATTGGTAACGGTAATATCACTAAGCTTTCAGACAATACTGAAACATTCCGACTTGACTATAAGAAAATTGAATTCAAAGATGTAGATGAGATAGAAATTTATGAAAAAGAAGAGCAAAACTTTAAACGCTTAATGTCATTTGCTGAAAAGCCAACGCAGTTAGATAATTTCTTCATCAAGATTAAATCAGATCGATTTAAAGAGAAGTTATTGCCTATTTCAGATATTTCAGAAGACCCAAGTCATCCAAATGCTTATAAAGTATCAGTGATGTTTGATGAATTAGTCCAAGATAAACAGATGGCAGAAGATACACAATATCAATCAGGTTTCCACTTTTTTGTTGCTAAATCTCAAAGGAATGATGCTGTCTATACAGACTTTAAGGATTTGATAGCAGCCATCAAAAATAATCCATCTGGTTCTTACACAATCGGTGCGAATTTAACCGCTAGTGATATTAACGTTTCACAAAATGATATCTCATATGTCGATGAATTTAGTGGCACTTTAACAGCAGAATATAATGGCAATAAGTATGCCATCTATGATTTAAGAAAACCATTATTTAACACCCTTAAAAAAGCTACTATAACACATCTTGACCTCAAAAATGTCTCCATTGAGGCAGTAACATCAGAACTTGGTAGCTTAGCCAATACTGTTAGCAACAGTCACTTGGAAGATATTGCTGCGACGGGTCATATCACAGGCTCTAATGTTGTAGGTGGTATCATAGGTGCTGGGATTGAAAATAGTACTATTCAAAATGTTAGCTTTGAAGGAACGGTTAATAGTTCTGCCAACTGGCAAACTGGATATATGGCAGGAGGGATTGCTGGTCGATTAAATAAAGCCAGTCTAAGAGCTGCTTCAACTAATGTGACATTGAATTTACCAACCACTGGTCAAACACATCGTGGTGGTGGACTAGTTGGTTTGATGGACAATAATGCCCGTTTATCAAACGCCATTGCTAGAGGAAAAATCAATTATTCTGGAAATAGTCAAGTTGGTGGAATTGTTGGTTCAACATGGGTTAACGGTCAAGTTAATGATGTTATTAGTGATATTGACGTTCAAAATGGTAATCTTATCCACGGGGATACTGCTCATAATAATGCTAATATCCGTCAAGCATATGCTGTCACAACAGACAATAAAGGACGAGCTGACAAATGGACAACACAGATTACATTTGCTGATATTGCTAATAAACTGACTAACTATCATATTACGGCAACGATTACTGATAGTAAAAATCCATTAGAACGTCATGAAAATTTAGATTATACAGTCCTTAAAAATGCTGTTTCTGAACGTTCTACTGCCTATTATAATGTGGAAAAACTCGTTCCATTTTATAATAAAGAATGGATTATCTATCAAGGGAATAAAATATCAACTAGCGATAAGCTGTATCAAACTAAGCTTCTTGATGTCGTTCCAATGAAAGACTCTGAAGTTATTATTGCTATTGCTAATCAAAAGAATGCTATCAATAAACTAATGTTACATTATGTAGATGGGACTATCGACTATCTGCCATTAAACGTTATTGGTCAGTTTAAAAATACAGATATCTTTGAATATCAAATAGCTAATACAGATCTTATCTATACCCCTGAGGAATTTATTTCAGATTATACCGATGTTATCAACCAAGTGCTACCTGAACTGAATACTGTTGTTTTTTCTGAGGAAAGTTTAAAAACGACTCTTAAAATGACAGATAATGATAAGTTATACGAATTGTTCCTTGAAGAAAGTTTTGCGGACGTTAAAAGTAATCTAGCTAATCAAATCAGAAAAATATTGACCATGAACCAGTCTATCAACACAAAAGGTAAGAGTGTGAAAGACTATCTGATTAGTACTATTAAAGAGAATAAAGAGGCTATTTTATTAGGTCTAGCTTATATGAATCGTTGGTACGACATTAATTATGATGACCTAAATACAAAAGATTTAACGGCATTCAAACATGACTTCTTTGGTTCTCAAGATAGTAATAGTTTAGATGTCATCATAAATATTGGTAAATCTGGTTTTGAACAATTAAAAGGTAAAAATACCGTTTTGACCTATAGTAAACTATTGGCATATCCTAAACAACAAAATACGCTCTTTAACTTATTGGAAACCTACCGTCAACTCTTTTTACCAAACAAATCAAATAGTCGTTGGTTCAAAGATAATAGCAAGGCATACATTGTTGAAACATTGTCTGATATTCCTGAGGTTAGGTCTAAACAAGAAACTGCTACACGTGATGATAAATTTGCCATTGGATTGTATGATAAACTAACACAAAATAGTTGGTCATTTAAAAATATGATTCTTCCTTTATTGACTATGAAAGAAGAAAGTCTTTATATTATTTCAACCCTTTCAACTATTTCCTTTGGTGGTTATGAAAGATATCTCTATAATAATGAAACGCCAAATGGGGAAGATTATAAGACATACATGCACAAACTAGTTGATACAACAGCTAAATGGCATCGTGATCATTTTGATTTTTGGTATAAAATATTAAGTCCAGAATCACGTGAGAAATTAGCAAATAGTATTCTCAATTATGATGGATTTAACTATCGAAATAATGCTACTCAATCAAGTTGGAGAACTTTAGAATCCAAGGATGCCTCTATTAGAGATTTCTTTGGTCCTGTTGGAAAATGGTATATCAATAACGGTGCCGGTGCTTATGCAACTGGTCATGACGTTAGTTTTATTTATTATCGTATTCTAGACAGAAATGGTGCCTCTACCATGACTCATGAAATGGTTCACAATTTTGATGGTAATATTTATTTTGAAGGAAATGGTAGACGAACAGGACTTGGGGCAGAGTTATTTGCCTTAGGCTTACTACAGGCTCCTGATAACATTGATGAAGCAACGATCACCATCAATCACATTTTCAACGATTATCCCGACTCTGATACGAGAATGCATACTATTTCTCCTAAAACTAGATTTAAAAATGCTGATGATTTACAACAATATATCAGAGGGATGTTTGATGTTGTCTATAGCTTAGAATATTTAGAAGCACAAAGTGTTTTAAAAGCAACTCCAGAAGTTAAAAAAGAATGGTATCGCACGATTGAAAATTATTATGTTACTGATGAAAAAACAGGTAAAGAGACACATGCAGGAAATACTGTCCGTGCTCTAACCGATGAAGAAGTCGCAAAATTAACGGATTTTAATAGTCTTATTGATAATAATATTCTTAATAGACGTGATTATAGAGAAGGAAAACGTGGTCGTAACGGCTATTATACGACTAGCCTACACTCTCCTATTTATGCTGCTTTAGATAATAAAAATGGCGCACCAGGAGATGTCATGTTCAGGCGTATAGCTTTTGAATTATTGGCAGAAAAAGGTTACCAAAATGGGTTTATTCCTTATGTATCAAATCAATTGGGTGATGTTGCTACTGCTGAAAACTCATTAACTTGGTCTAGCTGGTTTAATAGAAATGTACCATTGATTACAGACCAACATGTCCTACAACATATTTTTAATGGAAAATATGAAAGCTGGGCAGCCTTTAAGAAAGCAATGTATCAAGAAAGAATTGATAAATTGCAAACTCTTAAACCGATCACTATACAATATGAATTAGGAAATCCTCAAAGTACTAAAACTATTACTATCAGTAGTCTCAGTCAATTACAAGAACTTATGGATGCTGCTGCTCAGAAAGATTTTGACAACTTACCACGAGCTACTAATCATACTCCAGCAAGCTGGGTTAACTTGTTGAAAAAGAAAATTTATAATGCTTATCTGCGTGAGACAGATGAGTTTAGAGAATCGATTTTTAATTGATAAAAATTTTCTATCATTTCAGTTCAACACTATTTTAAGGCTCATTGTCAACTGTAGTAGGTGACTAGTCATCTAATTCGAGAGAGAATCATTTGATTCTCTCTTTTTATGTGCAAAGCAATGAACATTTTTGTTTTAAAGTTGTTAAAGTTTCTGAAACTACAAGCTTATAAAAGATTTGATTAATTTCTTTGTGTCTTCTAGTTTCGCATTCGAATAAGGAAGTTCAAATGCATTTGCGATAGATGTCTTATATTTTAAAAACCGTTTTGAAGCCAATCTCGAAGCTATATATGCTTATATGTCTTGATATATTTTGAAGTCCCTAAACAGCTGTATTTTTAGTATAATAGGTATATATTAAATTTCAGGAGGCTAGGGCATATGGTTCCTTTTTGAAATTGCTCCTGTTGAACTATTATAACGATATTTTTAAAGCAATAAATACTATATTTACCATCATCACTCAGAGATATCGGTTCATTATTTATATTCTTTTATAAAATATCAGAGATTATACTAAATCGTGATATAACGATAATTAGATAATAATACTGTTGTTATTTAGGAAAATAACTATTCTTAACTAAGAGACAAAAATTTTCTTTATTTTAAATAAAAAAGGTATTCTAAAAAGGAGGTGTTTCATATGGCTTTGAAAGAGGGAAGAAGCAATGCAAGGTGGAATATTTTTCGTGATGAAGAAATGGAATTTCAATTCATGAGAACTATGGCTACTTTAACTGAAAATGGTGCTGAGATTGGTGAATGTCTAAATGTTAAGAAAAATACTCAAGACAAAGATATAGATAGTTTAGCAAATGCATGGACTAATACAGCGTCATTTGTTGAAAAAGTTGGAGATAATCAACTAGAAAAAAATAATATTGATAGTGCTACAAAAAGTTATTTACGAGCTTCTAATTATTATCGTTCAGCGATGAATTGTTTATCACCAAAAAATAAATGGCATTTTGAAAATTGGAAAAATGCTAAGGCTTGTTTTGAAAAAGCAGGTGCACTTTTTGATCATCCATTTGAACCTATAAAGATTCCTTTTGAAAAAGGTTTTCTCCCTTGCTATTTTTTGCGACCTTCTCATAAAAAAGAAAAACGCCCAACATTGATTGTAGTCACTGGTGGTGAAGGAACAGCAATGGAAATGTATTTCTGGTGTGCCAGAGAAGGTTTAAGAAGGAATTATAACATCTTACTTTGTGAAATAACAGGAAATATTAGCACTATTTATGAAAATTCTTCTTTGACGCTTCGAGAAGATACAGAAGTTCCCATTGGAAGAGTTCTAGATTTTGTAGAAACAAGAGAAACTGTTGATGTGAATAAAATCGCCTTAATTGGTTATAGTGCTGGCGGATACTTTGCTGCAAGAGCAGCTGCATTTGATCATCGTATCAAAGCTTTAATTTGTAATTCAGCATTGAGAGATATTCATGGAATGTTTACAGCTGTATTTCCAAAAATTTTATTGTCCTCAAAATTGTCTTCTTTTGTAGATTTCAGTACTCAGCACTTTATTTCTAAAGCAACTAAAAATAGCATTGAATTAATTTTGTGGGAATCTGGGATTGAGCAGTTTTCAGAACTTTTAGAATTAACAAAGAGAGCAACATTAATTGGTATTGAAGACAAAATCACTTGTCCAACACTAGCTCTTTCAGGAGAAGGAGAAGGTGAACTTTTTCTAAAACAATCTGAAACTTTTTTTAGAAACATTTCTTCTTCTATTAAAACTTCAAAAGTATTTACTGAAGAAGAAGGAGCAAGCGCACACTGTCAAATTGATAATTTAACACTTGCCCGTAGTGTCATTTATGATTGGTTAGATTCAATCTTTTAAAGTAAAGGATATATCTATAACTAATAAAATCAGATGGAGTTAGGTGTTACACATGGCAAACATTGTTTATCAGCAAATTATTTGTTCAAAAGATTTTCTTGAGAAATATTTAATAGATTATTTTCCAATTTGTAAGAATGAAAAAATGGATCCACCCTATATTAGTTTTAATAAACTGTTTGGTGTTTCTAATCTTAATGACTACAGAGAAAAATATGGGGAGTATATTTACTATGGCGATGGTTTTTCATACAAGGAGCAAGAAAATGGAACCTATTTGGTGAAATTTACAACAAGATGGGATTATCCAATTGCTGCCATTCGAAAGGCTATTTTACTTGACCATTCGGTTGAATGGTATGCTATTGAAGAAAATGGCATCTATGTTTCGCATTTTTATTGGTCTCATGGTATACAAGAATCAGTTAGTATTCTTGATGATACCTTTGGAAAGTGGTCATGGGATAGGTATGAGTTTGAAGAAACCCTTGATAGTTGCGATCATCTTATCTGGTACTATTTACTGGAACACGAAAATCAATGCCTACCTTGGTCAAGTGCGTTAGAGTTACCGAGATTTTTTAGTGATTAATTTTTATATGATGATTGTCATTCACTGTCATTTATTAAAAAAGGAGAAAAACATGAAGAAAGTATGGCTTTTCTTATTAGCTATTTTTAGTATAGTTCTGGTTGCTTGTCAGTCACAACCAGAACCAAAAGAAATCAGTCAACCGTATGATTTTGCTATTTTTGATGAAGACAAGATTGTGACTTTTAAGCAAGAAGGAGATTCTGCTTCTGTTGTAGAAAGTGTTGCGAGAAAAAATCAGTTGCAATTTAACAAGGAGAATACTGCTCAATCGGATGCTAGTTTTTTTGCAGTATCTTTACAAAATGGAAAGACTGTAGAACCAACCATCATTTCTGTTCAGCGTGATGATTTAACAGAAAAAATTCACACTTTGGGTACGACTTTCCCTTATACGATAGCCTCTGATGGTACCTATCTTTATTCTGTCACGTTAGATGAAGGGATTCGTTTGGTTAAGTATGACAAAGATTTTAATGAAATCGAGAACAAACGTCTTATAGATAATGACTTTGTTAACATGGCTAACCAACTTTTAGTGGTTGATGACTCGCTTTATCTTTTGATGAGTTCAGTAAGTAATGACACTAGTATGCCATCTACACAGATATGGAAATTGTCCAAATCGTTTGATATTGAGGAGAAAATTAATATTGAAGAACCAGGTGTTTATGTCAAGATGGTTAATGTCGGTCGTACACTTTACTTGCTAGACAGAAGTAGTGGAGATTATGCTTCACAAGGACCGCTTTTAACCTATCAATTGGATACGAAAGAAAAATCCTATGTTGAAATCACTACACCTCTCTTACATCCTGTCTTTATAGACTATGAGCCTAATCGAAATGAGTTGTTGATTGCAACAGAAAATGGGAAATGGTTGACTTATCAGTTGGAGACACATGGGGAAAAAATATCAGAATTTTCAACGGTTTATGATGATATTGTTGTCCCATTTTTTGCAAAAACCCCCACTCACCAATATTTTTTATTTCACAAAACATTGTTTATCCTTAATGTAGAAACGAATTATTCTGAAATAATTTACTTGCAAGAATTCGATATTAAGTTGGCTCATGCTCTAGTGATAAACAGTGAAAATGACTAAGAATGATTAGAAAAAGAAGGTTGAAAATCAAAAAATGTTACACTATTATTATGAGATTAGACAAATTATTGGGTGAGTTAGGCTACGGGTCCCGAAATCAGGTTAAGAAAATGATCAAAATGAAGCAAATCACGGTTGATAACCAAATCGTGCTTGATGCTAGTCGCAACGTTGACCCTAGTATTCAGGAGGTTAGGGTTGGGAGTAAGTTGATTACTTATCACCAAACGATTTATTATCTGATGAACAAACCTCAGGGTGTCGTCACGGCAAAAAAGGATAAAAACTTTCAAACGGTGCTCGACCTTCTAAAAGAGACGGATAAACGAGCGGATATTTATCCTATTGGTCGTTTGGATCGTGATACCGAAGGATTAATTCTCCTCACCAATAATGGTCCACTAGGTTATCGGATGCTTCATCCCAGCCATCATGTTGACAAAACCTATCGTGTCACTGTCAATGGTTTTCTTGATGAAGATGCTGTTCCTTTTTTCCAAGCTGGTGTCGTCTTTTTAGATGGCACTGTTTGTAAACCTGCAGACTTAACAATCTTATCCTCCTCAGAAAATGAAAGCGAGGCTTTTGTCACCATTCGAGAAGGACGTTTCCACCAGATTAAAAAAATGTTTTTGAGTTATGGTGTTAAAGTCATTTCACTAAAAAGAATTTCCTTTGGTCCCTTTGCTATTGAAGACTCCCTTTTACCAGGTGATTATCGCTTGTTGACAGCAGAAGAAAAAGAACAATTAAAACAATTTTTGGATTAGAACGGGATGGAATATTGTTATCATGATAGTCAATGGAAAATGTTGCTAACTGCTCACGATTTATCGTGAGCTTTTTTATTTTCTTAAAATAAAATCTGATAAAGTATTATTTTATAAAGTTAGTCGTGCTATAATATAATTATTAATTTTGAACGGAGTTTAGAAATTGTGACGTTAATTGAAGGTGAATTAAAGATTGTTAAGATAAAAGAATTACTTGAACAAAAATTGACCATTCCTGAGTATCAAAGACCTTATAGATGGTCTGAAAAATCAACCAATACGTTATTTACTGATACTTATAATGCTTTTAAATCAGGTATCAATGAATACCGATTGGGTTCTGTCATTCTCCATAAAAATTTCCCAAATGAGGACTATAGGATTGTTGACGGGCAGCAACGAACCACAACACTATCAATGTTACTGTATGCTCTAGGTGATGATATTCAAACACTTTTGAAACAGGAGTATCAACCATCATCTTATGAGGCTATTAATAAAAATTTTGTCCTGCTTAAGAAACGTTGTTTGGAACTATCTGATGGAGAGAGAAAAAAATATAAAGAATACGTACAAGAAAAATGCACTCTTGTTCAGATTGTCACAGATAGTGAGCAAGAAGCTTTTCAGTTTTTTGATTCGCAAAATTCTCGTGGTAAAGCTCTTAAACCGCATGACTTGTTGAAGTCCTATCATTTACGTGAAATGAATCATGACCTAGAACAACTCAAGCGTCAATTGATTTCTTCTTGGGAAGAAACAGATCAAACTGCCTTGGAAGATCTCTTTCGAAACTATTTATACCCGGTGATTCGTTGGTTTAAGCATAAGGACGGTTTGAATTATTCTAGTGATAAAATTCATGATTTTAAGGGCATTAAACAGTCTAATACCTACAATTATGCGACTTACCATAAGGCAAGTAATATTTTTATCGAGCAAATTAATGCTAGTGGTTCAAGAGAACTACTGAGTTCTGAGGAATTAAATCAGTTTCAGCTGACTCAACCGATTATGGCAGGGAAACGTTTCTTTGCTTGGACCTTGCATTATGCAAATTTACTAGATAAGGTTAAGCATAAAATTGAAGATTACCATCAGCCTGAACAAATACCAAGTCAGAGAACTGGCGATATTTATATCAAACAACTTTATGAAGCTTCGTTGCTGTTTTTTGCGGATCGATTTAGTTTTGAAGCGATAGATGACTCGGTCATGCATCAATTATACACTTGGTGTTATTCATTGCGCTTGAAAATGAAGGCAGTTTATCCGCAAACCATCAACAAGTATGCTTGTGGTAGACATGAACGTATCAATGAAAACAAAGATTTATTTACACAAATGAGTGAAATGATTGATGCTCAAGACTTAAAAATCTTATTAATGGATAAGATTGAAGACCCAAATGATAACTATAAAGCAGTTTATGATGTATTAAAAGAATGGAACGGGTGGTAAGCATGAGTGAAACACTAAAATTGATAAAAGTATCAGAAATATTTTCCAACGTTTCTTATGAAGTTCCCATTTATCAGAGAAATTATGCTTGGGGAACAGATCAAATTGAACAATTGATAGATGATATTGAGACAGCTAATTCTGACTATTTTATTGGTAATTTAATTGTCAATCAAAAAGACAATAATGTTTATGAGGTGATTGACGGGCAACAACGTCTGACAACCTTATTCATACTCGAAAGGTACTTAGGAATGACCTTTAGTAAAGAGGCTTTACGGTTTGAAGCAAGAGAAAAATCAAATCGAACGCTGGCAGCTTTACCTGATATGACGCAATTGATTGAGGAACTACAATCTGATGAAATCAAAGAAGGTTATAAAATTATTTCAGACTATTTTAAGAAGACAGGTCTAGATAAAACGCAATTTATTGAGCGATTACATCATGTTAACATCATCCGTGTGCAAGTCCCAGCTAAGATTGATTTGAATCATTATTTTGAAATCATGAACACACGCGGGGAACAATTAGAACTTCATGAAATTGCCAAGGCCAATCTGATGGGGCAGTTGACGTCACCGAAAGCTAAAAAAATCGCCAAAGATATTTGGGAATATTGTTCCAATATGGATGCTTATGTGCAGATGAATTTTCCGTCAGATAAAAGGAATCAGATTTTTACAGATGATTGGTCGGATTTGTCACCGAAAATAAACAGTTTTGAAGCATTAGAAGATAGTTATGGTGAGACATCTGATAAAGAAGAGGCTAGGTCACTACAAGATATTATTGATAATAAACCAACATCAACGATTGGAAAACAAGATGAAACTGATGAAAATGAACGGTTTGAAGCCATCATTTCTTTTCCCAATTTCTTATTACAGGTCAATGAAGCAATCACAAGAACAACTGATGATGACGCTAGTTTAGACGATAAAAACCTTTTGGCTAATCTGGCAAAGAATTGGGAAAGTGAAACAGCAGCAAAAAACTTCTTTTTTACCTTGTTAAAGGCTCGAGTGATTTTTGACAAATATGTTTTGAAACGTGAGTACGCTAGAGACTATAAGGAAACTGGGAAATGGTCCTTGCAACAACTAAAAAAATATGTTGATTATAAAAGCAGAGCAAAACCACAATATCTTTCAACTTTTGGGGAAGAAGCAGATAAAGACAATACTAATGCTAGTATTAGTAATAAGCAGCTTCGTACTTTGCAATCGGCTTTGCGTATTACCTATACCTCACCAAAAACAATGCACTGGATTTCACTTATTTTAGCTAGTTATTTGAAAAACGAAGAGGATGATATTCTAAAAAGTCTTGAACAGTATGCTGCATCTAAAGTCAAAGATTCTCAATATAAAACAAAATCAGGCTTTGGATTTGACAGAATTGTTTTCACTTACTTGGATTATTTATTGTATAGAGAAGGTTTCAGTTATCAGGGTGAAACAATCGTCACACCTTTAGCTGATGACTGGCAATTTCAATTTAGAAGTTCGATTGAACATTTCTATCCCCAACACCCATCAGAACAAACCAAATGGCCAGATGCTATTTTAAATAGCTTTGGTAACCTAGCCTTGATTACTGTTTCAGGTAATTCTACCTTCAGCAATGCAATGCCAATTGGTAAAGCAAGCACAAACCCTGGAATAATCGAACAAAGTTTGAAACTACGAATTATGGCAGCAATGATGCGAAAAAATAATAACCAATGGACTGAAGACTTAGCAAAAGAACATCAAGCTAAAATGTTTGATATTCTTAGTGAGAATATTTGAAAAGGGAAGATTTTTAACAAATTTTTAAATGATTGGAGGAATATAGATGTCATACTGTAGCATTAAGAAAAAAAGATTATGGAAACAGCAACAAGAAATTTGGATCAATGAAATTACTAACAAAGTATCATGGGATAATTTTTACCAATACAATTTTTGTGAGAATGACGAATATACTATTTCAGATTTTGAACAATCACCACTAAGTCAAATTATTTGGGGTGAAATAATGACTAATTATCTAAATCAAAATAATAATGTTAGTCTCTATAAATATTACATTAATAGATATTATTTAATTATAGAAAATGACGACAACTCTTATAGGTTTCTCTTTGACGTCATGAATAATTTGAAACCAAGGTACTTTACTGAATTGACTGAGAATGAAGACTATCATTTTATTGGTAATTTCACTCCAATTCCAGCAAATAATAATTTGAAGCGTAGTCTTCAATTCGTTCACAAAAATTTAAATGAGGATTGGAATAAAATGATTATTTGCATAAAAGAACGCTGGCATGAGTTTGGGATGAATTTTTCTTTTGACGATTATATAAAAATGACTTTGCAAGAAGACTACTATCATGATGGAATATTCAAGAGTATATCAGAAATTGATGATATAAAGATGTTTATTCAAAAGAGAGGGAAGATTATTCAAGAAAAATGCAAAAAATTATTTAAATAAGATTATAGAGGATTATAAAAATTTTTAATAAATAAAAAATGAAAAGAGGAATAAAATTTGATTGATTTTAACAATATGCTTGTCATTTTATTACCTGTTTTAATAGGTGCTTTAATACCAATTGTTCCAAATATTATCTATAAATTTATGGATAATAGAAGTGAACGAATAAAGAATAATAGGAATTTAAAATTAAATAATTATGTAGAACTAATTAACTTAATAACATTTGTTTTAAAGAATCCTAATCTTGAGAATGGACGTCACAATCTAATGGCAATTATTAATCTAGTTAATTTAGTAGGGAGTCCTGATGTAGTGAAATCATTAAATGAATACATAAAAACATGGGGAAAAGATGATAATCAAGAAGAACAAAATAAAAGTTATAATAAATTACTGAGTTCAATGAGAAAAGATTTAGGAATTGATGTTGGAATCTTGCCTAATCTTCCTGTAGAAGGACTAATAGAAGTTAATATCCGGCAAGAAAATAGTGATTTTAATAAACCATGATATTGTTTTTTATACAAGCGACTAAGGATTTCAATCCTAGTCGTTTTTGTTGTATTTGAGGACGTCATAAGTGTAAAAAATAATAGTATGATTTTGTATAAGTAATAGTTTCTTTAATTGCCTTATGATATACTATTATAGAATAGAAATTTAATATATTATTTTAAAAATTAGTAACTAGTTTTAGTAAAATGATTTTTTTATTTTGACTTTGAAGATATATCATTTGCTAATTTAAATTGTTTGAGAAAAGAGGAGTAACATGAAGTCTCGTGATTTTATAACAACCACTGTTTTAAATCTTGGTGATGAACATTATGAAACATTGAAGCAGGTTCTTGTAGGTCAGTTTATTTCTTTTGCTATTATTGAGGATTCTGAAATAACAAAAGACATTTTTGCTGAAAAAATATATGATTATTTTGAAAAGCTCGAATTGAAAACTAATAAACCATTTCAATTTTATCTTAAAAACTATATGAACAATCTTGATGAAATTGTGAGAAGTAAAATAGCAAAAACAACAACTCCTAAAAAAGGAGAAGGCACTAATGTCATTGTTCCTAGGGCTAGAAAATATTATGAAAAAGCTCTAAAGTTAAAAGAAAGTCGAGAGTTAACTTTTAATAAGCTATATGATTATACAAGAATTATGCTGAGTCTTTACTCTGCAATTATTGAAAATCATTATAAGGAAATTCATAATATGGATTATTCTATAGAAAGCATCAATTCTCATAAGATCATAACTTCAATGAAAAATGAGAAGGAAGAGGTTTTCCTACAAGGAAAAAAACCAAAATTCAATTTAAAAGATTTGTATTCAGCTGATTCTTGTACATTTATCATTGTTAATATCTTATTAAACAAAATGCTGGAAGATAAATTTTAAGGAGATAATAGTTATGAATGACACGTTATTTATAGATTCATTAGAAAAACTGAAACCTTTCTTAAATGATGAGAACATTATTGAAATTGTTGTTCGTCAAGGCAATAAAAAAATTAAAACCTTTCAAAAGATTGCATTAAATGGTTTTCAACAACCAGAAGTTAAAGAATTGGCTAGTAAGGTTATTAAATCAATGAGTAAGAATAATCGCTTAGTTCAAAAAAATTTACAATTGACGCGTCAAGTAGCCAATCTTCAACAGCTGGACTTGGTTCTAAATGGTGCAAATCTTGCGGCTACAGCAGTGACTTTTGCTATTCTTTATGAAAAATTAAACAGCATTAGCGCTGAAATTAATCAACAAATCAATCAACTTCACCAGACAGTAAAACAAGGGTATGATATTCAGACTGGATTTGAGTTTAACAAAGTATTAGCAGACCATACGGATATGCTTGATAGTCGTAGAAGAAAGCAACCTTATCCAGAAGATAAAATGAGAGAATTAGTTGATAGAGAATTTAATGTCCTAACTCTTTTAATAAAAGCCTTTCAAAAGGATATTGCTGCAGATAATGAGGCGCTTATTGTTTCAATTTTCTCATTATTAGCCATGTTTACCATATCTTTACGTTATTTTGATGAGCTATATTTTTTTAATAATCATGATGTTTTGGGTGACCAAGAAGTGTGGCATTCCTCACATGGAAAATGGATGAGCATTTATGAGACATTATCTTCTGAGTGGTTCGTTGAGAGACTTCAAGACCATGGTGTTTTTAATACTAATATGACTACAAGTGAAGTAGATATTTATTATAGTGAACTTTTGAATCAAGTGAGAGATTTGCGTGAAGAGGTTGAAGATAACCAATCATTAATTCTATCCATTGGTGACTTGGAATTATTGAATGCTCTTCGTGAGAATAGCTCACGTCAAGTGAAAGAGTCCATAGAAGAAGCTTTGAAGGAAGCATTGGAGGGTGAAGAGTCTCCTGAAACTGTAAAAATAATGGATGAAGCATCTAAACAAGTAGCGTTATTAGCTTAGGAGTTTATTATGAATATAGATGTAAAAAATGCCATTGATAAACTGTTACTTGCTTGTAAATCCGCACAATCTGTGTTAACGTCAAACAAAAAAGTGGCAGATATCACTGAAATGGTTGTTCAGGATATTTTATCTTTCATTACAATTATTTCAATTTCAGGCGCTGAAGATAGAGTAAAGCGTTTTAAGGAAATTTATTTAGATGACTCATTAAGAGAAATCAATATACCTAATAAAGCAAAGTCATTTCCAAGTTCTTTTGAAATACTATGTCTCCTTGACCAAACACTATTAGAAAAGAAAGATATTCAACTGTCACCACTTTATATTGAAATGATTATTGAGTTGGGGAAATACTATTCTTTCAGCCAATATGATAAAAAACAGATTGATGTGAAAAAATTCAAAGACTATCTTAAAGGATTGAATGATTATTTATCTCAAACTGTTACAAACATAGAATTCGTTTCACAAAACAAAAATACTGATAATAATGACCAAAAAATTGTTTCTGAGGCACCAATCTCTGAGTTATCCAATAGCTCTAATAAATCTGCTAGTTCAAAGGAGTCTGAAGAAACTATCGAAGAATTATTAGAAAACCTCAATCAACTGATTGGACTATCAGAAGTAAAACAAGAAGTTAATACACTCGTTAATCTGTTGAAAATCAAAAAAATACGTGAAAAAAGAGGATTCAAGACAGCAAATATCTCCAAACATCTGGTTTTTTTAGGAAATCCTGGAACTGGGAAAACAACTATTGCCAGACTTATTTCTAAAATTTACAAGCAATTAGGAATTTTAGACAAAGGTCAGTTAGTTGAAGTTGATCGTGCTGGTTTAGTAGCTGGTTATGTTGGACAAACGGCTTTAAAAACAAAAGAAAAAATAGACGAGGCTATGGGTGGGATTCTCTTTATTGATGAAGCTTATACTTTGGTTAAAGGTGGCTCTGATTTTGGTCAAGAAGCTATTGATACTATTTTAAAAGCCATGGAAGATAATAGAGAAAACTTTGTTGTTATCGTTGCTGGCTATCCTGAACCGATGGCAGAATTTTTAGAATCCAATCCTGGTTTGAAGTCGAGATTTAATAAAACGATTTCTTTTGAAGATTATAACGAAGAAGAATTGTTTGAAATTTTTGAATTGTTTTGTCGTTCAAATGATATGAGACTCGCTAACAATGCTATTGAAAACTTTAAGAAATACCTAAAAAAATTAGTTGAAAATAAGCCTAAAAATTTTTCAAATGGACGTACGATGAGAAATCTCTTTGAAAGAGCAGTGTCTAATCAGGCAAACAGACTTGCTCAACTGACTGATATAACCGACGATGAGTTAAATGAAATAACAATTGAAGATCTTGATTTACCACATATAATTATCAACTAGACTATTTTTCTTAAAAGAAAGATAGTCTTTTATTTTATAAGACAAATAATAAATATCCTGTGATAATCCACCTTTAAATACCAAATTATCTGTTATAATAAAAACAACAACCAAACACTCAAGCTTTACATACCAATCACCAATGTTCAACCAAATCAACTTTTTAGGATTAACAGGAGAAATCAGATGAATTTAAAAGAAAAATTAAACAGTAGTGAAAAGCTTACCATCTCTGACGCCGAGTTAGCCTATATGTTGGAAAACATTGGCCATCCTGATGCTGAACTGCGAGATGAGACGATTTATGCTTTATTTGGAGAAGCTTTCTATCAAAACGCCTTTTCTTTAGAGCAGGTGACAAGTCTTTATCAGGAGGTGATGAAGCGTCAATTGCTCTTTTATCACAGCAATCAAGAGGAAATGTCATATGAGTTGGTTCGTAGCTTCTCATCCTTGCTTTTAGCTTTGATTGTTTTTTATGATAATAATGACGACTCAATCTATCAAGGGGTTTTGGATGATGAAACGAGAAATCAGATTTTTAGGGATGCCATCAAGCACATCAGTCAAGAACCTAATGCCCATGGCTATCTTAAGGAGTTTGGCTGGGTTCACTCCATTGCCCATGCGGCTGAGTTATTGCTAAGAGTTGTTCAGCATTCTCTGTACCCGAAATCCTTGAACAAAGATTTGTTAGAAGCCTTGACAAATTGTTTTATCAAACAAAAACGCTTGTTTTCAGATGCTGAAGAAAAAAGGATTGGTCTCGTTTTGACTTCTATGATTAAGCACAACAAATTATCCTTAAAGGCATTTGAAGAATGGCTTGATGCACTAAAGGGGCACTACAACACGTTAGATACCTTGTCCGTTAGCACTTTTAGAAGCCAAGAAAACCTTGTGAATATGCTTAATGATATGAATGTATATCTTGATGATGAAAACTTCACCAGTATTATTAAAACATTTCGTACGATTTATGATGTTTAGGATGGTTTGCTGACAGAAGATTAAAGCTGGAAAGGGTGGAAAGTGAGTAGCTGCTCAGAAAAAACATCACTTTTTATGGAGAATAACTAAAATGAGATTTAAAAAATTATTACTGGCTTTCATAGCTATTGTGGGACTTATCAGTATTTTTAGCGGATGCAGCACGACAAGTCATGAAGAAACCTTGACAAAAGAACAACAGGATAATGTTGTGAAAAAAATTGCAAGAAATTATAATATTAATAAAATTGAGTTTGTGTATTTTGAAAAAAATCTTTCAACCGGAACTTATGATTTATATTTTCGTGTCAATGACAAAAAAGATGGTCCTATGCTTCCAATAGAAAAATTAGAAACACTGGACACAGATCAGGGAGCCATTGGTTTAGATCCTATTGAAGACTACGAGGATATCAAAAAGAGCGATAACTATGATGAAGAGTCCCCTGTTGATATTAGCGACATCACCATCATTTATTTAGAGGAATGAGTGATTTTCGATAGTACAAAAAATAAAAGATGTAAGAAAACATTATCATTTAATGATGATTGATTTGTTTTTTCAAATAGTAACACTATCAATAAAAGTTTCATTTTCTAATAAAAATTTTAATAATATTGTATACTAATATTAACTAAGGAGGCTAATCTAATGAAAACTGTTTTAAAGATTTGTTTGGGACTATTGTTTGCAGTTGTTGTTTTAGGAGGATGTCAACTGCCCCAAAAAGATAGTGACAGAAATGATAGTCAAAAAGATGTTCGGTTCTTACAAAAAGAACAAGAAAGAGTTGCTATGTATTTAGCCAACAAATATGAAGGGGTAGAAAAAATCGAATACTCAGATGTGAGCTCTAACAAAGAAACGGGATCAACAGATTTATTCCTTACCATTAATGATAGTCAACATTTAGAAATAACATTTTTTGGTGATAATCGTGATGATTATATCGAAACTTTTCATGATAAATTTTCATTAGAAAAACGAGAACAATCCTTAGACAACGACATCTCACTAAAGGAGATAGAGGTTATTTATTTAAGTAAGGAAGCCTATGACAACAGATAGAAACTATAGAGATATTGCTGAAAATCATATAATTTAGATTCACTAAGCATCTTTATTGTCTAATAACATTACCAAGAAAGGGAAGCCCAATGAAAAAATTTTTACTACCAATCCTAGCTATTCTAAGTATTATGGTTATTCTAAGTGGATGTAGTATGATAGGTCATGAAGAAACCTTGACAAAAGAGCAACAAAATAATGTCGTGAAAAAAATTGCAAGAAATTATAATATTAATAAAATTGAATTTTTGGATTTTGAACAAGATCTTTCTACAGGAACGTATGATATATTGTATCGAATCAATGATAAAAAAAATGCTGCAATGGTACAAATAGAAAAATTAGAAACACTGGACACATCACAGGGAGCCATAGGTTTAGATCCTATTGAAGACTATGAGGAAATCAAAAAGAGCGATAACTCTGACGAAGAATCCCCTGTTGACATTAGTGACATCACCATCATTTATTTAGAGGAATAAGAAGATGATAAGTCAAGAACAAAACAGATGGCTGTCAACAGACTATTAAAAATTCTATTTTCTAATAATTTTATAAGCAATTGTGTAAGAATATTTTTTTATTAATAAGAGTTTTAAGAATAATATGGTATACTAATGTCAACTAAGGAGGCTAGTCTAATGAAAAAGATTTTAAGAATTTGTTTAGGGCTATTGTTTGCAGTTGCTATTTTAGGAGGGTGTAGTATGACAAGTCATGAAGAAACGTTGACGTTGACAAAAGAGCAACAAGATAATGTCGTGAAAATGATTGCTAGAAATTATAATATTGAAAGCATTGAATTTGAAAATTTTAATCAAAATGAAAGTACAGGAAATTATTTACTAAAACTTAAAATAAATAATGATGAAGATTTAGGCACAGTAATATCAGCTGATAAGATAAACATATTTGATCATCAAAATGGCTTACTTGCCTTAGACCCAATTGATAACTTTCAACCACTATTAAAAGAGGTCCCACTTCCAGAAAATTCAGATGTTGATATACAAGAAATAAAAATTATTTATTTAGGAGAATAGAATGATAACTGATAAACAAAATAATATATTATCTGAACATTCATACTGGGTTGATAGTAGTAGGACAGATACATATCCTCGAGAGGAAGGAGAGAGTTATTATTATGATACAAAGAACCCTCAAATTGGTTCCTATAAAGTCCTTGAAGTTTCTGACAATCAATCCAATGGCATGCAAGCAATGGCTATTGCCCCAATTGTAGATGGAAAAGTGGACTACTCTAATATTACTATAGCTTATGCTGGTACAAATTTTGGAGATCCGAATGATCGTCGCACTGATATAGAAAATGTTATTTGGGGTATGAAAGGTTTAACAAAAGACATATCAAGAACAGAGAAGATTGATAGTCAAGTGGATACCGCTATGGCATTTGCTGCTGAGATACAAAAGAAATATCCTCAAGCTAATATTTCAACAACCGGTCATTCTTTGGGAGGCTATTTAGCCACGATAGTTGCTATTAAAATGAAGTGGCAAGCGACCGCTTTTAATGCTCCAAATCCTCAAAACATGCTCACTAAAAAAGAACAGGAATGGGCTAAAGCAAATACTGATATTATCATTAATTTTCGTAATAATATGGATAATATTGGTAACTTTGGAGGAGATCCTTTAGGAATAGCACGCTATGTTGACACTTACAAACCTCAAAATTCTAAATTATTTTATTATCATAATCTTTCTACATGGGACTTTGATGACAACGGGAATTTAGTTGACAAATATGGTTTAATTGTTGATAAAAAGAACTATAAGACAAGCATTGATATCAATGAAGATGGTGTCATAGATATCAGTTTGAATTCCTCTAATATTGAACCAAAGAACCTCTTCTTATCCGGTGGAAACATTGGTTTATCTGATAGTAAAACTATCAAGGTTAATCCAGATAGTTTAAGAGCACTATTTGCTAATTTAAACTTATTAGCCTTAACAGAGTTACCAGCCATGATTAGGGTATGCCAACTGTGTTTGGAAAAAAACGCTAAAATACAGAATGATTTTGAAACAAGAAAACAAAAAGTGGAAGAGACTATTGTTCAACGATTTAAAGAAACCCGTTTAACAGATGCCTTTTATGAGATATATGACTCTATTGGAAATATTATTAGAAAAAAACATATTTTTGATTATTTATCATCACCCAAAACTTTGGTAGATACCATCCCTGAACCAGCCTATTTTGAAAGTGGTGCCTATTTAGAGTTATCTTCTTATAATAGAACACTTACAAATCTTGCAGAAAAAAGCAGGAATTTGGTGCAACATTCGTCACAGGAAAAATCAATCAGTTTTCAAGATGGAACCTTGATTAATCCAACTCCAACAGCCCTAAAAACTTCTGTAGTTTTGGAAAACACAGCAAAAAGACTAAAAAACAAAAGTGAAAAAATTTTTGAAGGAAGAGGTCTTCGTGAAGGGAAGAAAGATGGTATTAGTGAATCACTAAATGACGTCTTAGAAGTAGAACAAAAAAATCTTTCTGAGTTAACATTGGCTGTTGAAAATGTCGCAAGGCTCACTTTAAGCTTAGCTAATAATTTTAAACAAATGGATGATTGGCTAGGCAGTCAAATAGCAACAGGTGGTCAATTAGAAGGTATGACAGTCCAAAATATTCCAACCTCTTATCAAGCATATCTGGATGAGTCGGGAGTTTTTGATGATGTTAAAGATGTTCTTCAAGCCTTTGATGAACAAGTTGAAAAAAATAGTAATACTTATGCTCGAGAAGTTGCATCAGAATTTTCAAACGCTTTCCAACAAGTCCAATCTTCTTTGGATAACTGGTCAACACAGATGAATGATTTCAATAAAGCAGTGAATTCTATTGAAGAGTCATTTGATACTAAAATATATATTGATGAAACGCGAAAAATTAACAAAAAGTTTGTGACAAGTCGGACCTATTGGGGACCATTAGTTAGACTATATGATGCAACAACGACTTCAAATATTCGTGCTGCTAAGAGTGAGTTACAACCATTATCAAATAAAATAATGGTGGCACTTCAAGTAGCACAGACAGCTAAAAATGATTTACAACATTTAAAACCGCAACTCAAAACGATTATAGAAGAAGGAGTCTATACTGCATTTGAATTGGATGAAATAGTAGCAAGTCAAAAAGCCATCCAAACCATGACAAGTCGTATCATGCAAGAATTAAAATATGTGATTGATACAATTTCGAGTCAAATGTCTGGTCAGGCAATCTCTACCTTGACATTACAATTGAACAATGTTTATCACTTAACAGAATATTTCAATCAAATGGTCGGTGATTGTTTTGGTGATCAAACCACAGCTCAAGCTGTTTTGTCAACGGGGGTATTGAGTTCTCAAGCCAATCAATTTTCACTAAACAATTAGAGAATAATATAATCAGCTTAGTTTTAGAAACTAATTAGTTTTCATCAATTATTTGCTAGCTTTTAAAAATAGAATATCAGTTAAGGCACCTACTTTTAAGGTGTCTTTTAGTTTTTTTTAAAATAAATTATTTAACCAATTAAAACTAAAAGGGATATTGATGAGATAACTCTTAAATGGTATAATTATTTCTATAAATATACTTTAAAAAGGAGATTATTATGGAAAAACAAGATTGGTTGGATTATTTTGAAGCAGTGAATGGACGTTCTCCAGAACCCAATGAGATAGAAGCTGCTAAAAAAGCAGGGGAATTTGTTGAAGAAGATTCATCTGAAATAAAAGAGCAAGTGTCTCAAGAAATAAATAACACTGATATAGAAGAACAGTTAACGCAAGAAGAAAATAACGGTGGAGTAGAAGAACAAGTGTCTCAAGAGAAAACTTCACCTGAACCAGAAGAATTACAGACTCAAGAAACTAAAATTTCTGATACTGAAAAGCCATTAAGTCAAGTGGAAAATAATCATAGTACAGATCAGTCGCAAGCTTTTTCTGGGTCTTCAAGTCAACAAAATAATCAAGTACCTTTTCAAAATCAAAATATGCAACAACCAATTCAACAAACACAACAAACTGCTCCTTCACCGTTTAGTTTATTTGTAAAGCAGTTTTGGCAATGGCTTTTAAATTCATGGAAATCACCAACAAATGTTTTTCCAACTCACAAATATAACGGGATTACAGCTTTCGGACTATTGGTTCTGTTTACAGCGTTCATTATTTTGAAACCTATATCAGAATTTCAACCGATTGGAATTAGTCTGTTTATCAGCATGATAACTGCTATTGCACTAATCTATTTTTCATTTATATTTGGAGGATTTATCGTTAAACGTTTTGTATATAATGAAAAATCATTTACTTTTATGTATAGTTTTGAATGGTTTGGTCGATTACTCTCGCTTAATGTTTTGTTTTTAGCATTATCAGTCCTCTTTTCTTTTGTGAATGTTTATACTGTTGTTGGACTATTAACTTTTGCGAGTTACTTTATTTTTGGTGCGGCATCCTCTTTCACTATTTTTCACAACAAAAATTATACTAACGTTGATATGTTTTATAAGTATATTATTGCTTCAATTGTGTATTTTTTAGTAGTTTTTACTATTATGTTCCTTGCCTTTACAATTAGTGGTGAATTAATTTTCAATGGTTTTTTTAACAATATTGAAAATCAAATTTCTAACTTTGGTGGCTACGGGTATTAATAATAGTTAGAGGAGAAAATATGAACAATAAGGAAAAGTGGGTCGACTTATTTGAAAAAGTTATTGGCAGAAAACCTACGCCAGAAGAGTTTGTAAGAGGAAAAAAGACAGATTTTGATTTTAAACAAATTAAATATATCGCTGGTGTTTCTAAGGATGATACTTTGGTAGATGAAACTGTTAAAAATATAAATCCACAAATTCTAGAAAAAAATAATGTTGACATCTCAAAATCACAGCTACTTGATAATCAAGTTGATAAAATAGAATCCCCTTTGTCACAACCTACTCCAGAAATAATGCCCACCGCAATTAAAAAACCAAAGCGTGTTCTTTCACCAAAAGAAAAAAGAAAACGAGTAGGAATAATTATTATTGGACTTTTATTAACTATCCTAATTGGTTTGTTCTTCTATTTTCGTTCTATTACTGGAAAAGAAGTTGCGGGAAAAGAATTTATTAAAGCTGTTGAGGCTAATGACTACGCAAAAATTGCAACTATTTTTTCATCTGGAAAAGAAAAATGGTCCGATGAAGAAGCTAAACAATTTATTAGTTATCTAAGAGATGAAAAGATAGATATAGAAACTGTTGTTAAGCATATTTCTGAATCAAAAAACGACCATGTTTATAAGGATAGCAACTATAATAGATTGTTCGGGTTTGAAGAATCAGGAAGAAAATTTGGTATTTTCCAAGAATATCAAGTAACACCTTATCCTATTGAAATTAGTGTTAAGACTAATATGAAAAATCTTAAAGTCAATAACGATTCTATTAAAGAAAATGAAGAGACAGTATTAGGGAAATTTAAATTTATTCCTACTGAACTCGTTATGGAAGGAGAGACTGATTTAGGAAAACTGACTTCTAATCTCTCTGTTGACTTGAGTAAAGTAGAGTACAATCAATTATTATTATCTCTTGAAACGAAAATGGTGACGCTTCAGGCAAGTCTACCAAAAGAAGCAAGTTCTTATAAAGATGTTAAACTTTTTGTTAACAAAAAAGAAGTAGCTAATGGTTTGACAAAGGAGTTAGAGCTTTTAAACAATCAAACGATAGAAGTATATGCCACATTTAAGATTGATGATAACCAGTACAAGACAAAAATCTTAAAAAAGGCTGTTCCTGAAGAAGATATTGTCATAGATTTACCTTTAGTCTTTGATGATGAATCGGTAAAACAATTAGAAGATAGTGTTAAGGCAAAAGCAGCAAAAGAAGAAGAAGCAAAAAAAGCTGAAGAAGATAAAAGAAATATCGGCTACTTTTTAGAGGATTATCGTAGTGCTGTTTTTGATTCTATTGATAATAGAACAAATACTTACGCCCAATATTATGATACTAATAGTACCGTTTACAAAGAAATGGTTGAGTTTACTGAAGGTGGTGGTGTTGCCAAAGCTCAAATTTCATATTATATAAAAGGTACTCTTGATGTCAAAAGTGTTTCAAAAGAAGGAGACACTTATATTGTCAATACTTACGAAGAATTTACTTCAGTATACACAAATAATAATCCCAATAAAGTTTTTCGAAAAAATAAAACCTATTATTTAAAGAAATCCGGTGACTCGTTTATTATTTCTAATCTAGAAGTTAGTGATTTGAGTTAGAAATGAGGTAATTTAATGAAGTGGATTAAACATAGCTTAATTATTTTGGCTTTGATTAGTTTGAGTGCTTGTCAAAAAGAGATGAAAACGGATGAAACAAACAAAGAAACAACGACTAGTCAGCAATCAGTCAAGCCCAAAAAGAGCCAAGAAAATGAAAAAAGTGTAACAACTACGCAAACTCCAAAGATAAAGGAGTCAAAAGATTCTAAAGAATCCAGTGATAAAGCGACTTACAAAGGTGATTATTACAGTGTTCAAGGCAAATATGACGAAATTATTATTGTTAATAAACAACATCCTTTATCAAGTACTTATAACCCTGGTGAAGATCCAACAGCCAAAGCAGCACTTTTACAAATAATTGCTGATATGCAGGCATTAGGGTATGATGTAAGTAATAACTACAGCGGTTTTAGAAGTTATGAAACCCAGGATAGTTTATATCATTCTTATGTTGAAAGAGACAGCAAAGAGAATGCGGATCGTTACTCTGCTCGACCTGGTTATAGTGAACATCAAACTGGATTAGCCTATGATTTGATTGATAATTCTGGTCAGTTATTAGAAGAACCAAATGCTTCTGCTTGGCTAAAAGAACACGCCCCTGAATATGGTTTTATTGTAAGATATTTACAAGGAAAAGAACATATTACAGGTTATCAAGCCGAAAGTTGGCATCTACGTTATATTGGCAAAGAAGCTCAAGACATTGCTGATTCAGGATTAACTTTAGAAGAATATTTTGGTATTGCTGGTGGCGACTATCCTGATTAATGTAGCTATAGTCTCTCATTATTAGCTAAAATACAAATTAATATGTTAACGATATAAAACTAATGACCTAGTTACTATGCTGGCAAAGTAACTAGGCTATTTTAATGATTGTGTTATTTTGATAATTACTAAAGTAGTTTGATTTTAAACAGGGTAAATAGTTTGTGTAAAAAATAAAACCTTTATCATATGAAATGCCAGTGGTAAATGATATTAATTGTTTTAATGAGTATGACTAAGTTTGATGATATCGTCGAATAATTAACGCATTGACTCAAGATAAATTGAGATTTAATAAAAACTTTGCTACTAAACTAGAAATAAAAAAAGCACCCCAAAAGTTAGACACAAAATCTAACGATTGAGGTGTTTTTTCAGAATATTTAAGAAATGCAAATTCCAGTATTAATTTTCATGATTTTATAATGAATGATAAGTAGGATTCAGTATCTTTTCTTGATAGAGAATTTAGAGTTATTTTCAGGAATAACCTCTAATTTTTTGGTTTATTGATTTAACAGGTTCTGACTTGGCTAAGCGTTTTATAACTTTTTGTGAAACAAAGAAACCAATCAAAGATATTAGAAAAACAGGATATAAAAAGGGACTATAGTTTTGTTCAAGTTGATATAACATCTCTAGTTTTGAAGAATCGTAAGCCCAACGCTCTTTTACCGAGTCATCCACAAGGATAAAAAGAATTAAAGAGCTGATTATCAAAAGAATCATTGACCAAATTCTCAAACTCTCAAAAGTTTGATAGATTTTATAACGTTTTGCTAATTGATTATCTATCAAAATGTAGCTGTATTTTGGTTTAATTATAATTTTATGAGCAGTGTTAAAATAATCATGATTCTTAATCCTTATTAATTGATAGCCTCTATGTTCAAGATAATCAATCTCTTTTGCATCAATTCGATTGACTAGCTTTCCATTATTAGACATCTCTAAAGTATCGCTGTAAGGAGCAGTAAATTCAAATTCTTTAATACTTTTTTCAATGATTTCCAAACTTTTTTTATCTAAATCCACTAATACTACCTCCAGTTTCAGAAACCTGTTTTTATGCCATTTTTCATTTTAACGATATTATACCAAAACATATAAAAAATAAAAATAACTAAAATTTATCAAATTGTAATGCTACATTCATGTTTCAAGTAACAAAAACCAACCTTTTTAACTTTTTACCATTATAGTGTATACTAGAGGTTAAGTGTTTTGATAAGAAAAAGAGGTTATCTATGAAAAAGAAAAAAGTGGTTTTTTTGTGTGTTCACAATTCCTGTCGCAGTCAGATTGCTGAGGCTTTGATGAAAAACTACGGGTCACATGTTGCCGAGGTTTATTCTGCTGGGACAGCTCTTAAAAATCAAATCAATCCAGATGCGGTGAGACTTATGAAAGCACTCTATGGTATTGATATGGAAAAAGAGCAAACTCCCAAGCTAATGACAGACATTCCAGCTGTTGAACAGGTGATTACTATGGGTTGTAATGTCAGTTGTCCAAGTCTACCCTACCAGTATGACACAGAAGATTGGGGTTTGGATGACCCAACAGGAAAATCAGATCAGGCCTTTATTGAGATTATTTCAGAAATTGATGAAAAAGTGAACGAGCTTATCAAACAATTGGAGCAAACATAATGATTTTCAGGCTTTTATTTTTATAGTATAATAAGGTCTGTTTGATTTAAAGGAGAAAAGAAAACTAATGCAAGACATTCATTTTAAGGAATTAAGAATTTTTGAAAATTATCATATGGAAACAGTTGAAGAGGGACATGTAGTGATGACCACCAAGGTGACGCCTTCTTCTCTTAACTACTACGGTAATACTCATGGTGGTTATCTGTTTGCCTTGTCTGATCAGGTCAGTGGATTGGTTGTAAGGACTACTGGCTTTGAATCGGTGACTTTGCAGTCAAACATTAATTATTTAAAGGCCGGTCATTTGGATGAAACCTTGACGATTGAAGGTCAGATTGTTCATAATGGTAGAACAACCAAGGTTATTGATGTTTTGATTCGAAATAATAAAGAAGAAATTTTGACTAAGTCTAGTTTTACCATGTTTGTGACAGGAAAAAGAGAAAATAGAGACAAGGTCGAAAACAGTGACTAATAGTTAAAGAATGATAAACGCTCAACAAGATGTTTTAAGTCTCTCTTGTTGAGCGTTTTTTCTTTTGATTTGATTTTCAAAGATCAATTATAATAAAAATCGTTTTCAGAAAACAAATGAAAGATAAAAGCCATTTTCAGTGAAAAACAATATTGTTTTTTATATCACAAATCAGTTTATTTGTAATATTTAAGGGATTTTTCAATCATTTTTCAAGTTTTAAATTATTTCTGTAAGCGCTTCAAAAAATTGCCTGTTTTCTATTGATTTTATAAGAAGCAATGGGTATAATACGAATGAAAGGGGGGATAACCTATGAAGAAATTCTTCTATTTCATAGGCGTTATCATGTTATGTTTTGTTTTCTTTAGTGTCACTATGACGGTAGATGCCTGTACAGGTTTTATTGTCGGTAGTGATTTAACGGAAGATGGCAAAGCTTATTTTGGTCGAACAGAGGATCTTGAAATCAATCACAACAAGGTCTATCAAGTTCATGAAGCTGGTGAATACAAAGAAGGCGATAAAATCGTTGATGTTTCAACCAGTGAAGAGGGTGGTTATGAGTATGTTATGGAAAAAGACTCTAACCAATTCACCTCAGTAAGTGATACCACACCAGAATATGGTATTTTCGATGAAGCTGGTTTCAATGATAAAGGTTTAGTTGTTGATATGACAGTATCTGCCAGCTACAGAGATGAAATTGGTGAAGTTGACTCTTATGTTGAAAAAGGAGTCACTGAAGCAGTACTTCCAACAGTTGTTTTGGCTAATGCTGATACTGCAGATCAAGCTGTTGAACTTATTGCTAATGAAGTAGCTACAAAAGGTGCTTCAGAAGGTAATGATTTAGTGGTAGCTGACCATGATGACACTTGGTATATGGAAATCTACAGTGGTCATCAGTTTGTGGCAATGAGATATCCTAAGGATAAATTTTCAGTTATGCCAAATACTTTCTGGCTCAATGAAGTGACTTTAGACATTGGTCAAGAGTTTGACAATTACATTGTTTCTAAAAGTGGTCAATTCCTCTATTCTAAAGGGATCTTTGATGTGGCTAAAAAAGCCGGCACCTTTAAAGGAGATGAAGCTAAACGAGTGATTGACTTAGCAGGTTCTTATGCGCCTGAGAAATTAGTAGAATCCAATCGTTCTCGTGTTTATTCTGGTATCAAACACCTCAACCCAGATGCTAATGTGACGCTTGAAGATCAATACTACAATTTCTTACAAGATGCGCCAGAAAAAAGCATTAGCTTACAAGACTTAATGGCACTTACCAGAAATCGCATGGAGCACATTGGTTTAGTAGCTGATGAATTAGGTGATCCAAGTCTTTATCCGATTGGAAATCGCAACACCATGGAAGCACATATCTTCCAACTTGATCATGAAAAAATGACTGATACTTATCCTGGTGTGATGTGGCTTGCGATGGGCTCTCCATTAGTATCTCCTTATGTGCCATACTATCCAAATCAAACAACAGGAATTGCGGCTATTCAAAATCAAACCAATGCCTTTTCTGAAGACTCAATGTATTGGGTTGCAATGGACATTTTACACATGGTTGAAACTAACCGTGACGAATTCATGAAGATTGTTAATGACAAACTAACACCAGCACAACAAGAAATCATGAACCAAGCTGTTTTAGATGGTCCACAAACCAGTGAAGCAGCAACCGCAAACAATAACGAATTAGCTGAGAAAGCTTTTGCTACTATGAAAGAAATTCGTGAGGAATTAATGGTAGCTCATGCGAAATATCTAGCAGAAAATGACTATGTGGCTAAATATCGTGCCAATAGAAGAACAAGAGATTTTGCTGGTTCAACAATAACTGTTGAAAAAGGCACTTCAGATAAGAAGATTCTCATAAGCATTAATGGCGCTGGACAAATCACAGCAACTGATGTGTATGGTAATGATTTGCCAGCATTAAATAAAGAATTGATTTATTCTATCGCCAAAGCAGCTATTGACAATCCAGTTTTCTATGATGATCAAAATAATATAATCGCTTATGACTTAGTGAATGACTTCTATGTCTTTAAGACCAAGTCAACACATGTTACCTTTAAAGAAGCCGTTGAATACAAGATTATTGAAGGTGCCAATCAAACTTGGCAATCTGATAAAACAACTGGTTTAACCATTGTTTCAGATGGTGATTTGGCTAAATTCCTCAATTTGACAATTGACGGTCAAGTCGTTGATGCTAACAATTATGAGCTTTCAGATGGTTCAACCAAACTGACTTTGAAAGCAGACTACTTAAAAACTCTAGCAACAAACGAAGATAAGGAACACGACATAATACTCAACTTTAACGATGGTAAAGCAAGTACTAAATTGACTGTGACTAAACTTTCAAACAATCAAACGCCACCATCTACTAAAGATGAAGAGTCTAAAGACACTAAAAAAGATAATACTACCCCACCAAAAGATAATCAAACAAGTAAAGAGCCTACTCAATCGCCCAAGGAAAAAGGAAACAACCAAAAAGACTTACCAAAAACAGGAGATGAGACAAATTCATCAGTAGCTGGTACTTTACTTGCTCTATCATCACTAGCTTTGTATGGCTATGGCAGAAAAAAACGTGAAAGCGAGTTACAATAGGTAAGGCTCATTTTTACAAAAACAAAATCATTGAGACTATTTTTTTAAATGAAGTCTCTCATTTATATAAAACATCCCAAAAGTTAGTTGTAACGTCTAGTGCTTGGGGTGTTTTTAATTGGTTCAAGAATTAATCTTTTAAAAAGAGTTCAAAGACGACATGGCGCAAGCTATTTTTTATGAATGTAAGAGTTTAACTGCTGTTTTTGACTTTTTTTAAAAAAAAAGACTAAACAACTTGACATAACCAGTTATAAACGTTAATATACTAACTATAAGGAAGCGTTTTCAGCCTTTTTTTATTCTCATTTTTAAAAAGAGATTTAAAAACGTTGAAAATAAACAATATAAAAAAAGGAGCATTAAGAAATTCTTATGGCAAAAAAATTATTTGAAAAACAAAATAAGTATGCTATCCGAAAATTAACAGTTGGGATTTGTTCCACTGTTATTGGACTAAGTTTCTTGACTGGTCAACAAGTTTCCGCAGATGTAAATACTCAGCCAACCGCTGAAGAAGCTGCTGTAACTGAAGTTAGACCTGAAGAGGGTGTCCCTGATGTAGCGAGTGTTGAAGCAAGTTCAGTTGAAACTATGGCAGTAAATGAAACAGCTGCTGAAGAAACAGCAGAAGCTGAAGCACCACAAGCACCAGTGGCTAATACAGAAGTAGCACCAACACCAGTTGCTACAAGTGAGGAGACAACTGAAGCTCCTACTAATCCTTCTGTAAATGAAGAAAATCAACCAGAAGAAGTAGAAGCTGATGCAGAAGCAGAAAATGAAGCTGAAGCACCAGAAGAAACAGCACCAGTTGCACCAGTGGTTACACAAATTGATTTAGATTCAAGAAATGCTCAAAGAAGCACTAACAAATTCATCTTCTCAGAAGGTTGGACGTTTGTTACTGGTGAAGCTTACAAAGATGTCCCTAAAAACACACCTAACATCAATGAAGTTGGTTATGCTATTCCTTTTGTTGGTCAAAAAATTGAATTACTAGCAACCAAATCTCATAATCATGGGGTCGTTGAAGTAAAAGTTGATAATGGGAATTGGACTAGAGTTAATCTTCATCAAGCAAGACGTGGCACTCCTGTTGTAGTTTATACTTCTGAACAACTAGAAGAAGGAGAACATATCCTGGTAGTTCGTTCAACAAGTACAGCTGCTCCTAGACGTAGCAATCATGTTAACCAAGTTAATGGTGCTAAAATCACACATTTGCCTTATGAGGCTGAAAGTCTTGAGTTCCCTGACTATACTGAGTCTACCATTAGTTTAGCTGTTGATGCTCAAATTGACTTAAACCCTGTTATTCAACCAGATTTTCTTGAAAATCCAAGTATCAGCTATACGATTGAATCTGAAGGCAACGAAGCTATTGCAAGCGTTGAAGGAAACAGACTTATTGCTCTTAAAGCAGGAACTGGTAGCTTAAAAGCAACTCTTGATGGAATAACTAAACAATGGACATTAACAGTTACAGCGCCTGCTAGCGAAGAAGAAGGTGAATCAGACGCTTCTGGTGAGGATACAGGAACATCTTCAGAAACTCCAGGTGATTCATCAACTCCAGGTGATACTCAAGAAGGATCTGGCTCAACAAATGAAGCTACTGGTGAAGAGACAGATACACAAGATGGTTCTCAATCATCAGATACATCAGAAGAGGCAGCAGATGAAGAAACAGAAGAAGATGCTGCAGAACCTGTTGTCACTCAAATTGATTTATCTTCTGTTAACTCTCAAAGTGACACTAATAAATTTGTCTTCTCACAAGGTTGGGTTGTAACAGCTAATGAAGCTTATCGTGATGTACCAAAAAACACACCTAACATTGAAAACATTAAATATGACATTCTCTTTGTTGGTCAAAAGATTGAGTTATTAGCAACTAAATCTCACAACCACGGTATAGTTGAAGTGAGTCTTGATGACTCCGGTGTTTGGACTGCAGTTGATTTGTATCAAAGAACAAGAGGACAAGCAGGGGTCGTTTATACTTCTGATTTATTAGAACATGGACCACACAAATTAACTGTTCGTTCAACTAATCGAACAAGTTCTGGTCGTAGTAACCACGTTAACCAAGTGAATGGTGCTCGAGTCACTCATAAACCATATAAAGCAGAGTCAATTCGCTTTACAGAAAGTGGTTTAACACTTAAAGAATCACAATCACTAGACACTCATCTTGAAGTAAATCCTTCTTATGCAGATGCATCACAAGTTACTTATCGAATTGAAGATGATACTATTGCAAGTGTTGATGTTAATGGAAGAGTTAAAGGATTAGTTAGAGGAACAACAAACTTAATTGCAACATTAGGTAAGTTAACTACTAGAATTCCAGTAACTGTTGAAGCAACTGTTGCTGCTTACCGCGGTACTTTTGTTGATAACAACCGTCATTACTATGGTGATGCTTACGCTGAATTAAAAGCTCAAGCTCAAGATGTTGCTAGTCAAAAACTTGTTGGTTGGAAAAAAGAAACGGTTAATACTCAGATAGCCATTTTACCAATTGATTCTGGTTTGAAGAATTTACGTTTTGAATTAGTAGATTTACAAGATGGTAACGGTAACAGTATTGCTAAATCAAATATCACTGCTAATTTCATTAAAGAAATTTCAGGATATCGTGGAAATGCTGGATATCATAGAGCAAATAAATTAACAATTAACAAAACACCAAGTATTTCACGTCCAGATATTTTATCAAATGCTTCAAGTGTTCAAGTTGACTACAATACTATTCAAAATCTATGGTTATCTGTAGCAATTCCTGAAAATGCCAAAGCTGGTAAGTATACAGGAACTGTAAAAGTTTATGCCGATGATATTGCAACACCTCTAAACTTTACCTTGAATCTTGATGTTCAAGATGCAGTTTTAAATGAAGAAAAATCATTTGACATTGAACTTTGGCAATACCCATATCGCTCTGCAGAATACTACAAGGTTGAACCATTCTCTGACAAACACTTAGCAATATTACGTCCAATGATGGAGAAATATAAAGCTATCGGAGGAAATGGTATTACTGCTTCAATCGTTGAAGAAGCTTGGGGTGGACAAACCTATGCTGATGGCGAAGTTAGAGTCCCTTCAATGATTAAATGGACCAAAGAAACAAATGGTGAATTCTCATTTGATTATACTGATTTTGATAAATGGGTGACATTTGCTGATAGTCTTGGTTTAGCTGATAAAGTGGTTGGTTACTCTATGATTCCTTGGGGCAATAAAGTCACTTATCTTGACAAGGCTACTAACGAAAAAGCTTTCGTAGAAGTTCCTGTTACTAGTCGTGATTATGCTACTGTTTGGAGACCTTTCTTAACTTCTCTAGTTGCTCACTTAGATGAAAAAGGCTGGTTCGATCGTTTCTATGTCGGAATTGATGAAAGACCTAACATGGAACTTGCTTTTGGTCTCATTGATAGTGTGAAAAACAAAGACAATAAAACACTTAAAATTGCAGCTGCAGCAAACCACTTCTCAGGTAACTTTGCTTCAACAGCTGAAAGAATTGACCATTTAAGTATCGGAACACCTCACATGAAGTCACAAGCTGCTGAATTTAAGCAAATGGTGGCTGATAGAGCGAAAAAAGGTAAGAAAACCACTCTTTACACGGCTACTGAAGAATATCCAAACTCAATGTTATTCAATATGCCAGGTGAAAGCTACTTCTCAGTACTTTATGGTGCTAAATACAATACTAATGGTTTCTTACGTTGGGCATTGGATGCTTGGGTAAAAGAGCCGTTGAAAGATTTATCACACTGGGCATTTGAATCTGGAGATACACAACTCATTTATCCAGATGAGCCAACAGCAGCAAATCCAAAACCTCAATCAAGTGTTCGTTTAGAAAAAATGGCTGAAGCTGTTAGAGATGTTAATAAGATTTATCAAATGAGAAAAGAATATCCTCAACTAGGAATAGAAATTGATAATCTTTTGAGTTCTCTTGAAGATCGCTATGATAGAACAACACCACATAACGGTATTGGTGAAAGAATTGCAAGAGAACCAAGTGCAACAACTCTAGTAAGTATTCCAAGAGATTTAGCAGCCTTTAAAGTAAGATTAAATGAAATTATTGATCGCTACCTTGAATTGAAAGCATCTGGTGCTGATCCTATTGAAAATCCAAGTATTCTAGATGTTCTTGATAAAAATATTAAAGCGCGCTTCACTTTTGATGGTACTGAGCAGTTGGCTAATGTTAAAACCAATGTTTCAGGTGCTATTCAAAATGATGCTCAAGCAGAATTTGGTCAAGGTGTTGATGGTAAGTCATTGATTGTTAAACCTGGTCAAGCATTGGTTGTTTCAGAAGAAATTAATCTAACTGATAACTATAGCTTGTCATTCTGGATGAAACCAGGTGAAAACAATACAGGTATTTCGTCAATTTTCTGGGATGGTACAAATCCAACTAATACTGGTGCACAAAGTATTTCATTTGACTTGAAAGTTGGTCAAGGCACTTCAGCTAATAATATGGGAATTCATGTTAAAGAAGGTTACTTGACATACCAATATGCTGAAAATGGTAATGGATGGAAACACTATACTATTGTTAAAGACACAGCAGCTGGTAAGTTGAAACTTTATGTCAATGGTGTTAAACAACCAGATATTCTTTGGCCACCTGCTAATCAAACCAAACAACCTGTTAAGTTACCAATTAAATATATTGGTGGTAAAAACTTTAATGGGGAATTAGATGATGTTATTGTTTTTGATAAGGTTCTTTCAGACTTTGAGATTGCTGAGTTAGCAACTAGACCAGGTATCAATGCACCAGATACTGTTAGTCTTTCAAAAGATCAAACAAAACGTATTCCAGTGACACTTTCTAAAATCACAGGCGACCTTGTATATCAAGTCGCAGATGTTGCTATTGCAACTGTTGATGCAGAAGGTCTTATCACTCCAAAACATGCTGGTGAAACATCTGTAACAATTGCAACTACTGATGGATTGCATTCTAAAGTTGTTAAAATTATTGTTACTCACGCTTTACATAGTCAAATTCCAACACATGTCTTACCTGAAGAATTCGCTAAAGCAATGGACCGTGTTCCAGGTGAATACTTAGGTCAACCTGATATGGTTATGCTTGAAGATGGCAAAACACTGATTACTGTTTACCCTAAAGGTCACGGACATGGTGAAATTGTTCTTCGTCGTTCAGAAGACGGTGGTCTCACTTGGTCTGATCGTTTACCAGTTCCAGATGAGTGGAAAGAGTCTCGTGAAACTCCAACACTTTACACTCTAAACTTTGCTGACGGACGTCAAGAAGTAATGCGTATTACTGGTGGACCAAAACAAGCTGGTTGGGGTGATGGTAAAGGTGGATTCTACACCTCAATTTCTAAAGACAAAGGTCGCACATGGAGCCCAGAGAAAAAATTCTACACTGACCAAACAGTTGTAGTAGGTATGGCATCACTAGTTCAAATGTATGAAAATGGTCGTCCTATCGATAAATGGATGGGTGTCTACCATGACCATACTAACTTTATCAACTATAAGACTTATCTTACTTTTGATGCCGATGGAAATGAGTTATGGTCAACTCCAGAAGCTTATCTCTCACAACACCGTCAAACTGAAGCATACTATCAAATTAGTGAAGTTGGTATTGTTAGAACACCAGATAAGACAAAACTTATCGCTCTTGGTAGAACACAAGCACACAATGACTTATCAACAATCTTCTTCTCAGAAGATGAAGGTCAAACATGGAGCAAACCAAAACCAATGCCTGCTTCTCTTCTTGGAGAACGTCATAAGATTGCAGTTGACCCAGTTTCAGGTCGCTTAGTGATTACCTTTAGAGAAATCATTCAAGATTACAATAACAATGGTGCTCTAGAAAGAAATGACTGGATGTCAGGTGATTGGATTGCTTGGGTTGGTACATTTGACGACTTGTTAAATGGCGGAGAAGGTCAATACCGTATTCTATTAGGTGAAGATTTCACTCCAAATGCTAAATCAGGAGATACTGGATACACAGGACTTGTTATCTTAAGTGATGGTACAATTGTGGCTAATTCATATGGTGTCTTTTATCAAGAAGATGCTAGAGTGAAACCAAACAATACTGCTAGCAATATTACTTGGACAACTTCAATCAGAAGTGTTCGCTTTAAACTAGAAGATATTGACTTGTTGGCTGCAACACCTGAGGAAAAAGTTGCTCTTGCTGAACAGTTAGACACTCTTGCTAAACAAGCACTTACTGTTGCTAACCAAGACGGACTTATCAACCCTGAGGAAGCTTTAGGACTCACTGAGTTAAACAAAGAAGTTGTCGCTAAAAAAGCCTTAGCAGATAAAGCTGTTAAAGCATTGCCAGCTACAAATGCTGATAAAGCAGGTCTTCAAGCTCGACTTGATGCTCTTACAGGTATTACTGTTCCAGAAGTAACAGATGCAGATAATAATGGTAAAGCAGATGCTACTGAGTTATCTGAAGCTACTGAGTTGGTTGTAGCAGCTGAGGAAGCAAATGCTGTTGTTAAAGAAGCTTTACGATTATTTAATGAAGATGGTAAGATTACTCAAGAAGAAGCTACTGAATTAACGTCTTATAATGATGATGCCAAAGCTAAGAAAGCTGCTGCTGATGTTGCAGTAAAAGCCCTAGCAGATACAGTATCAGAAAAAACTGCTCTACAAAATCGTATCAATGCTTTAGAAGGTATTGTTGTACCAGAAGTTAGTGAAAGCGATGACACAACACAAGAAACACTTGAAGAGACTAAAGAAATTGTTGATTCAACGTCTGGTGTTCGTATCATGTTAGAAGAAGGTGAATTAGCTTCAATTAAGGATGTATCTGTTTCTCAAATTGAAACTGATGATCCTAACACACCAAATATATTGAAGGCACTTGATTATGACTTATTTGACATCGAACTTCTTGATGTTAATGGTGATACTATACAACCTCTAAAGGATGTGTTAGTTGTTTTACCGATTGATAAAGATAAAGAAGTGGCGCGTGTTATTTATCTTCCAAATACAGATCAAGAAGAAATTCTTGACTTCACAATGACTACCTTCACTGATCAAAATGGGGAAACTCATCAAGCTGTTGCCTTTGTTACAAAACACTTTAGTGAATATGGCATTGTCTATAAAACTAAAGTTACTAAAGTACCAAATAATGCTCCAAGTTACGAGCTTCCTGAGTCTGACTTTGTTGCAGAAACAGCAGTACCTAAAGCTGCACCAACTGCTGAAGACAAGCCAGTCTTTGAAGGAATTTTAGAAACAAAAGTGCCAGAAACAGCACCAACTGCAGAGGACAAGCCAGCCTTTGAAGGAACATTAGAGACAAAAGTGCCATCAACTGCACCAATTGCAGAAGATAAGCCAGCCTTTGATGGTCAGTTGCAATCATTAAGTACTAAGCCTAAAACAATGGCTAAGGATAAAGAAGCTAAAGAAGCACCTAAAACTTCTCAAACATCACAAGCTAAAACATTACCTAATACAGGTGATTCTACAAATACAGCAGTGGTTGGAACATTAGTGGCTTTATCATCACTAGCTTTATATGGCTATGGCAGAAAAAAACGTGAGAGTGAGTTGTAAGAAAAGAGACTTACTCCACTAATCAAAAATATTTCATCACCTTAAAGGATTGACAAGAAAAACATTTTGAGAGAGAACGAATTTCGTTCTCTCTTTTTTTCGTCAATTATTAAATAAATGCTATTAAAAAATGATTGACTTTAAAAGTTTATTTATGTTACTATTTAAGTAAACACTGTTATCTTAAGTGGAGGTTTTAACTTGCGTAATAAAGAAAAGACAATTGAAAATATTTTAGAGAGTGCTCGTGAAGAGTTTACTAAGCATGGTTTTGAGAAAGCTTCTATTAGAGTGATTGCAAAAAATGCAGGCGTTACTCCAGGGGCAATCTATAAACATTTTGACTCCAAAGAAACTATTTTTAAGGCGATTGTTAGTCCAGTATTAGATCAGTTTTATAAAAAGACTCAAGAATTGACTCAACGAGCCTTAGAAGCAATACAATTAGATGATTTTTCTGGTTTTCAAGAAATAGCAACAAAAGATAACAAAGATTTGTTAGACGACATTTATCAAAATTTTGCTATTTTTAATCTCCTTTTTAACGCTTCTCAAGGCACTCATTACGACTCTATTCAGCATGAAATTGTTAATTTTGAGGTGGCTGAGGCAAAAAAAATAATGTCAGCTCTAAGAGAAAAGAAGATTCCAATCAAACCTTTTAATGATAGAGAACTTCATATTCTCTACACCATGGTGTTAACACCTCTTTTTGAAATTATTACCCATCAGTATCCTTATGAAGACGCCTTATTATTACTTGATTTAATGGATACGGCTCTAAGATTTGGTTGGGATCAACTAATAAAACCTTATCTAGAAAAGGCTAATTCCAATGAGTTTTAAAGAAATCATTTTAAACAGGAAATGAAATAAATGAATAGAAAGGAAGAAAAGCTATGGAACTATTAAAACGGCATGTAGGAAGAGTCTCTTTGTCAATTTTGATGGCAATATTAGGTGTTGCTTTTGGTGTGCTTCCTTATTTTGCCATAGCCAATATTATCAATTATCTTGTTATTCATCAGACAGATACAAGCTATTATTTTTTACAAATAGGATTGATTTTACTTGGTTTTTTAGGCAATCTTTTATGCCATGAAATATCTACCATCATGTCACATCACTTGGCCTACAAAGTGATTGAAGAAAAAAGACAGGTATTAGCAGACAAATTAGCAAGTATCTCAATGGGAGATGTGGAAAGACGAAGCAGTGGTGAGTGGACACATTTTATGGTTGAAACGCTTGACAAAATGGAAAAACCGATTGCCCATGTTATTCCAGAAGTGATTGCTAATATTCTTATCCCTGTCATTTTAGTGAGCATTATTTTTATCCTTGATTGGCGTATAGGGATAGCCAATCTCCTCACAGTGCCACTAGGATTTTTGTTTTCGATGTTGATGATGCGAGGTTATGAAGAAAAATCAAAGCGTTATCAAGACGCTTCTAAAAAAATGAACACAACAATGGTAGAGTATGTTCAAGCCATTAAGGTGATTAAAGCTTTTAACAAATCAGCATCTTCTTTTGGAAAATTTAAAGAAACGGTGAATGAACATAAAAGAGCTATGTTGGATTGGTATTTGAGTGTTTGTTTTTCTGCTACAGCTACAATGGAAGTGATTCCAGCTACCATGGTTTTTGTGTTACCAACTGCCTTATTTTTCTTTATGAAAGATGAGATAACCGTTGGCACACTAATCACCTGTCTTTTACTGTCTTATGCGTCATATAAACCTTTATTGAAAGCCATGAGCCATCTTGAAACCATTGCTAATATAAAAGTTATTATTGATGAAATTGACAAGGTAATGACTATTCCAGATTTAGAAAGAGGCATAGAAGAAAAAAGGATAAGTCATTATGATATCAGCTTTAAGGGTGTGACTTTTTCATATGATTTATCAAAAAAGGTTTTAAATCAGCTATCGTTTAAAGCTAATGAGAATGAATTGACAGCAATAGTTGGCTATTCAGGCAGTGGGAAGTCTACCATTGCTAAATTGTTAGCAGGTTTTTGGAACAGTACGAGTGGTGATATATTAATTGGTGGGCAATCTATTAATAATATGCCATTAAGTCAGAACATGGCACTAGTAACCTATGTGTCACAGGAAAATTTTTTATTCAATAAAACAATTCTTGATAATTTATTACTGGCTAAAGAGGATGCTAGTATGGAAGAGATAAAAGAAGCTTGTCAAAAAGCCAGTTGTCATGATTTTATAATGGCCTTGCCAAATGGTTATGACACACTTGTCGGCGAAGGAGGAGCTAATCTATCTGGTGGTGAAAAACAAAGAATTGCTCTTGCTAGAAGTTTTCTCAAAAATAGTCCAATTATTGTTTTGGATGAGGCAACTGCCTATGCTGATCCTGATAATGAAGCCATCATTCAGGCTTCTATTAATCAATTGATAAAAAATAAAACTGTTATCATGATCGCCCACAGATTGTCGACGATCGTCAATGCTAATAAAATTATTGTTGTTGATGAGGGACAAGTTGTTGAAGAAGGAACACATCAAGAATTATTAGAGTTAAACGGGAACTATAAGGAGATGTGGCATACTTATATGGACTCTAAAGAAATCGAGGTGGTCTAGTATGAAAGAGATGATAAAAACCTTATATGAAGTCTCAGGAAGCTACTCTAAGCGCATCACTAAAATGCTAATCTTTGATGTGATAAAAAGTATTTTTGAAGGTATTTCTTTAAGTGCCATATTATTTTGTTTGATGAAAATCAGCCACAATGTGTTTGAAAATCAAAGCATTGTTATGGCAGATATCTACCTTGTCTTTTTCATCGCAGCAAGTAGTATGATTGGTAAAATTATATTTGGTTATTTAGCTGACAAAAATAAATATATTGCTTCTTACAGTCTTGGTGCAGAAAATAGACTTTACATTGGTGATAGGTTAAAAAAAGTTAACATGGGTTACTTTAGTCATCACTCCTTAGGGGATGTTTCAGGTGGCTTATCAACAGTTATCGGGGATCTTGAAACGGTAGGTGTTGTTATTGTTGAGCAAATGCTTGTTGGAACCATACAAACTATTATTATGGTGATAGTTATCCTACCTTATGACATCATAACAGCTATGATTATACTCCTAACTTTATTAGTAGCTATTTTTGTCAATGTGCTCACTCAAAAAAAAGTTGATCAATTAACAGGAAAACTCATGAAGCTTAAACTCAACTTGAGTGAAAAAATGCTTGAATATGTTAAAGGCATCGGTGTTACAAAAGCATTTGGTAAAGATCAAAATACCGTAAAAGAATTAAAAACAAGCATTTCAAACAGTCGAGAAGGGTTTTTAGCTGTTGAGAAAATATTAGTGCCAACCCAATTTTCCTTTTTACTTGTCTTTAAGATTGGCATCTGTGTCATAATTTCCAGTTCGTTGATGAGATATTTTTCAGGAACGATTGATGCGACTAAAACGATTATGATGGTAGTCATTAGTTTTGTAGTCTTTAGTGGTTTTGAACTAGCTGGTAGTATGCAAAGTATCAAAGGCGTTGCCGTTCAAAATTTAAAAAGAATTGTTGATTTGAGAAATTTACCAACCATCAAAGAAGGACAGGAAACTGAAATAAAAGAAGCTACTATTAAACTGTCTAACATTTCTTTTGCCTATGATAAGGTTGACTTGTTTAGAGACTTGTCTCTAGTCATTCCCCAAGGGAAAACAACTGCTCTGGTTGGTTTTTCTGGTAGTGGAAAAACAACCTTATCAAACCTTATGGCAAGATTTTGGGATGTCACTTCTGGTGAGGTCTTGATTTCAAATACCAATGTTAAAGATTATCAGTATGATTACTTATTATCTCAGTTTAGTTTTGTTTTTCAGGATGTCTATTTATTTGATGACACGATAAAAAATAACATTACCTTTGGTAATCCTAGTGCTAGTGATGAAGAAATTATTGAAATAGCTAATAAAGCGCAGTGTCATGATTTTATTATGGCACTACCAGACGGTTATAATACTGTTTTACAAGAAGGTGGATCAAACTTATCAGGTGGTGAACGTCAAAGAATTTCAATTGCTAGAGCCATGTTAAAACCTAGTCAATTTGTTATTTTGGATGAGGCAACCTCTAGTATTGATCCTGAGAATGAAAAACAACTTTTACTAGCCTTGAAAAATTTATTAAAAGATAAAACGACAATAATCATCGCACACAAGCTTTCTACCATCAAAAATGCTGATCAGATTGTTGTTTTGAACGAAGGAAAAATTGAACAAATTGGTAGTCATGAAGAGCTAGAAAAAGTACCAGGTATCTATAGTGAATTTCTTGCCAGCAAGAAGTCACTAGAAAAATGGTCAGTCTAGTTTTTGTTAGTGTGACAGAAGACAAAAAGCAGTAGATCTTTAAAACTACTGTTTTTTCTTTACAGTTATCCTATGTTGCTTGCTAAAACCTCTCTTTTTGACTTCAAATAATTATTCTTATAGTGCTATAAGAAATAAGAAGTTTACGAATCAAAAAGAAAGCGCTATCATTTAAGTGAAAGGAAGGAGACTGCTATGAAAATTAGTAACGTAACATTTACTGAATTAGCTGCATCATATGGAGAAGGATTTCCCATGTATCAAGTTTTAGACGAAAAGGGAAATGTTGTCGATAAAGATGCCATGGATAGTTTAACAGATGAAGAGCTTGTTAACTTGATGGAAGCAATCACTTGGGGACGAGCGATGGATGAGCGTGTCATTCTATTGAATCGTCAAGGTGCTCTTAGTAACTACGCCCCAAGTGGTGGTCAAGAAGCAAGCCAATACGGTGCCATGTTGGCACTAGATAAAAATGATGTCTTTGCACCAACCTATCGTGATGTTTTGGTTGCGGTCAAATTTGGTATGACTTTAACCCAAGCTTTCCTTTGGTACAAAGGTCATTTTGCTGCCAATCAATACCCTGATGACCTTCACATGTACTCACCCAATGTTATTGTTGGTGGTAGTGCCATCCAAGCTCTTGGTAATGGTATTGCTAAACGTATGAAAGGTGAAAAACAAATTGCTTTAGCACTAACTGGAGATTCTTCAACTTCACAAGGTGATTTTTATGAAGCTCTCAACTTTGGTGGTGTTTTCAATGCGCAATTAATCATTGTTGTTCAAAACAATGGCTATGGTATTTCTGTTCCAACGTCTAAACAAACCAAAGCAGCTACCCTAGCACAAAAAGCTGTTGCAGCGGGTGTCCCTGCTATTCGTGTGGATGGTATGGATCCTGTGGCTGTTTATTATGCTACTAAAAAAGCGCGTGAGTATGCTATTGAAAATGGGCCAGTTCTTATTGAAAACATGACCTATCGTTATGGTCCACACACCATGTCAGATGATCCAAAACGTTACAGAGAAGATGCTGAAGTAGAAGAATGGCTCAAAAAAGATCCTTTACAACGCCTAGGTAACTATCTGACTGAAAAAGGCTTGTGGAGTCAGGAAAAAGTTGATGCTATTTATGAGGATGTTAAAACACAGGCTAAAGATGCTTTGACAGAAATGGCAAAAACACCTCCTCAAAAAATAACAGACTTTTTGAAGTTTATGTATGATCAACAACCACAAAATATCAAAGAGCAAATTACTTACTATGAAGCTAAGGAGGAAAACTAATATGCCAGTTCTTACATTAGCACAAGCTGTTACAGAAGGCTTAAAAGAAGCCATGAAAAAACATGACAATACATTAATCTTTGGAGAAGATGTCGGTAAGAACGGTGGCGTTTTCCGTATTACTGCTGGGTTACAAGATGAATTTGGGGAAAATCGTGTTTTTGATACCCCACTTGCTGAATCAGGCATTATTCATATGTCTGTTGGGCTTGCTCAAGAAGGTTTTATCCCAATTCCAGAAATTCAATTCTCAGGCTTTATTATTGAAGCAATGGATGCTTTGATTGCTCAATTGCCAAGACAACGTTATCGTTCTGGTGGCACAAGAAATGCGCAAGTTACTATTCGTGCTCCTTATGGAGGTGGTGTTCATACACCGGAACTTCACTCTGATAGTTTAGAAGGTATGTTTGCTCAAATTCCAGGTCTACGTGTTGTTATTCCATCATCAGCTTATGATGCCAAAGGTTTGTTGATTTCTGCCATCGAGTCAGAAGATCCTGTCTTTTTCTTAGAACATCTTCGTCTTTATCGTACTGTTAAAGATGAAGTACCTGAAGGTTATTACACTGTTCCTTTAGACAAAGCAAATGTTGTTCGAAAAGGAGAAGATGTCACCCTAATTGGCTATGGCTTGATGGTGCCACTTGCTGTTCAAGCTGCTGAACAATTAGAAAAAGAAGGCATTAGTGCTGAAGTGATTGATTTAAGAACAGTTTCTCCAGTAGACTATGAAACTATTGAAAAATCTGTTGCTAAGACTCACCGTGTTGTTGTTTTACAAGAATCACAACGTCAAGCAGGAACAGCAGGTCAAGTCATGTCAGAAATTGCTGAGCGTCAATTCATGAACTTAGATGCCCCAGTGGCTCGTGTGACTGCACCAGATACGATATTCCCATTTGGTCTTGCTGAAGAAGATTGGATGCCAAACGCAGAAGATATTGTCGCTAAAGCAAAAGAAATCGTAGAATTTTAGGAGGACACACTATGTATCAATATATTTTACCTGATGCAGGTGAAGGGACACACGAAAGTGTTGTCATGTCTTGGGCTGTCGGTGTCGGTGAAAAAATCAATGAAGATGACACCCTATTAGAAATTGAAAGTGACAAGGCTGTTGTTGAACTGCCAAGCCCAATCACTGGTTATTTAGCAAAAATTTATGTGGAAGCTGGTGACACTGGTATTGTTGGGGAACCTATTGCAGATATTGCTGAAACCGAAGAAAAATTAAAAGCTTATCAATCAGGCGGTGAGCCACCAAAACCAGAAACTAAAAAAGAAGAAGCACCAGTTGTTGAAGAAGTTGTTTCAACACAATCCACTTCAGCGCCACAAGCAACAAAAGAAGTTGATGAGAGTGTTGATATCAGAACACTTGCGGTTCCAAGAGTACGTCGTTATGCTCGGACAAAAGGCGTAGATATTCGTTTAATTGAGGGAACTGGAAATCATGGCAAAGTAACAATAGAAGATATTGATCGATTTGTAGAAAACCCAGTTACTGTTAAAGAAAGCACTACTGAGAAAGTTATTCCAGCAGCAGAAACACAATCAGTTGTTGAAAAAGCAAGTCCTAAAGTGGTATCTGGAGATGACTTCCCTGAAACCATAGAAAAATTACCAGCTATTAGACGTACCATTGCTGACGCATTATCTAAGAGTAGCAGTGAGGTGGCTCAAGTAACTGTGTTTGACCAAGTAGAGGTGGATGCCTTAGTAGCACACAGAAATAAAATGAAAGTACTAGCAGCGGATAGAGACATTAAGCTAACCTTCACACCATATCTTGTAAAAGCCTTGGTTGGTTTATTAAAACACTTCCCAGACCTTAATGTGTCACTAGATATGGCTAATAACGAAATCATTCATCATCACTACTATAACATTGGTGTTGCAACTGATACACCAAGAGGATTGATGGTACCTATGATTCGCCATGCAGAACGTAAGAGTCTCTTTGATATTGCTCAAGAAATTGCTGATATTTCTCAAAAAGCTCGTGATGGCAAACTTGCTGCTTCTGATATGGGTAAAGGATCGATGTCAGTGACAAATGTAGGTGCAGCAGCAACAGCAGGTGTTTGGTCAACACCAATCATCAATCTTCCAGAAATTGCAATCTTAAACGTTGGTCGCATTGATAAAGTCTTTCTTCCTGATGAAGAGGGGAATCCTGTTCTTAAACAAGTGATGAAAATTTCTTTTGCTTTTGATCACCGAGCAATTGATGGGGTTTATGCTCAAAAAGCCATCAATCTTCTTAAGAGCTATCTTAGTGACCCAGATTTATTATTAGCAGAGGGGTGATGATATGGTAGTTGGCGGATTTACAAATGAAGTAGACACTATTGTTATCGGCTCTGGACCAGGCGGTTATGTCGCAGCTATTAGAGCATCTCAACTAGGACAAAAAGTAGTGATTGTTGAAAAAGAGGCAGTTGGTGGTGTTTGCTTGAATGTTGGCTGTATCCCTTCAAAAGCCTTGATACATGTGGGACATGAATATGCAAATGCTAAAAAGCCACTTCCTTTTGGCTTAACAATTGGTAAGAGTCAATTAGATTTTAAAAAGGCACAGGAATGGAAAAATACAGAAGTTGTCTCTAAATTGACAACTGGTGTTAAAACTCTTTTAAAGAAAAATAAAGTAACAATTGTTGAAGGCGAAGCTCATTTTGTTGCAAAAGATACTGTTTTTGTTACTCCAAAAGATGGCCTTGGTGAAGCTTATCGCTTTAAAAATGCTATTTTGGCTGTTGGGAGTCGTCCAATTGCATTAAAAGCCTTTCCATTTAATGAGGATATTTTAGACTCAACAGGCCTCTTAAATTTAACTGAAATTCCTAAGGAATTAGCTATTATTGGTGGTGGCTATATTGGTATGGAGCTTGCCATGGCTTATGCCAATTTGGGTAGTCATGTCACTGTTTTAGAAGGACAAGACAGTGTTTTAAATGGTTTTGAAAAAGACCTGATTAAACCAGTCTTAGATGAAGCAGAAAAATTAAAGATGACAATCATCACTAATGCCAAAGCCTCCCGCTATGAGAAAGATAAAAAAGGTCTTCATCTTTTCTATGAGATTGGAGGAAAAGAAGAAGAAGTGTTGGCTGATAAAATTGCAGTAATGGTTGGTCGTAGACCTAATACAGATATGATGAGTGTTGAGTTATCAGGTATTGAGCTTGACGACAAAGGTTTAATTCCGGTTAATGAGCAAATGCAAACTAGTCAACAACACATTTATGCGATTGGTGATATTACAAAAGGTCCTGCTCTAGCCCACAAAGCCTCTTATGAAGGCAAAGTAGCAGCAGAAGCCATCTCACAAGTGCCAGGAGTTGCAGCTGATTATCTTGTTATTCCAACGGTTGCTTATACACAACCAGAAATTGCAACAGTAGGCTTAACCAAAGAAAAAGCCAAAGAAAATGGTATCACTCCTAAAGTTGCTACTTTTAGATTTGCAAGTAATGGCAGAGCCTTATCAATGAACCATCCTGAAGGTTTTGTTCGATTAGTTTCTGATAAAGATACCAATCAACTGCTTGGAGCACAATTAGTGGGACCAGGAGTCAGTGAATTGATTGGTGAGATCACTTTAGCCATTGAAAACTTACTGACCGCAGAAGATATCACACTAACCATTCACAACCATCCAAGTTTATCAGAAACGATTATGGACGCAAGCGAAGTGTTACTAGGACACGGTATTCATCAGTAAAGGAGAATTATGGAAAATAAATTGTCGGCAAAAGCATTTGCCATGAATGTACTAAATGGTATTGCAACAGGATCAGTAGTTGTTTTAATTCCTGGAGCACTCCTTTCAGAACTTGTTAAACTTTTACTCCCAAGTATGCCATTTTTGACTCCCTTATCATGGGGCCTTTCAATGTCAAATGCAACAATGGGCTTGGTTTGTGGTTTCATGGTTGGACTGAATTTCAAATTTAATCCGATACAATCTGCTTCACTTGGTTTAGCAACCTTGTTTGCTTCTGGTTCAGTCATGATGAAAGATGGTGTTCTCATGATGGCAGGAGCTGGAGATATCATTAACATGTTAATCACCTCAGCTCTTGGTGCTGCCCTTATTTTGTGGGTTGGTAATGGCCTAAAAGCCTATACAATCTTAGTTATCCCACCATTGTTAATGTTGGTTGTCGGCTTATTTGGACGTTTGATCTTACCTTATGTTGCCATGATTACTGAGTGGATAGGTTTGGGCGTTGCGCAATTACTACAATTGCAACCACTCATCATGTGTATGTTGATTGCAATGATTTTTGGTATACTGATTGTCTCTCCAATCACAACGGTTGGTATTGCACTAGCGATAAACCTATCAGGAATTGGTTCTGGAGCTGCCAATCTTGGTGTCTGTGCCACAGGATTTGCTTTTGCCATTTTAGGATGGGCTGTTAACACAAGAGGAACCTCATTTGCTCACTTTATTGGTTCACCTAAAATTTCTATGCCAAACGTGGTTAAGAATCCAAAAGTTATGCTACCTGTTATCTCTTCAGGTGCCTGTACAGGTGTGTTAGCTTATCTTTTTAACATTCAAGGCACACCAATGAGTGCTGGTTTTGGCTTTAGTGGCCTGGTTGGACCTCTTAATCATCTCAATTTAGCGAGTGGTGGATGGTCTATCACTAATATCTTGATTACGTTACTAGTGTTTGCTGGTGGGCCGATAGTCTTTGGCTTACTGTTTAAATACTTATTTATGAATGTTCTTGGTATTGTTACTCCAGAAGATTATCGTCTAAATATTTAAAGGTTGAGGGTATGTCTTACTTGAGACTTCGGTAGCAAGAAAAGGCATACCTTTTAGTTAGGAAGTGATTGGATGTCATTATTAATTGATAAATTATTAGAAGCTAGACCGGAAATAAAAACTAGCAAAAAACCAATGCATTTAGTGGTTGTTAAAGCAGCTGATGATGAAGTGTTATCAAGTGTTGAAAGAGCTATTTTAGAAAAAAGAATATATGCTTATTTGATTGATGATGAAAAGCAATTAAAAGAAAAAATGAGTCATTATGATATAGCTGATGATTCTTTTGAAATAATCAACATTGCAGATGAACAAGAAGCAGCATTTAAAGCGGTAGAATTAGTACGAGAAAAGAAGGCACAAGCAATATTAAAAGGTCATCTACCAACAGGAAAAGTGCTAAAAGAAGTGGTTAATAGAGAAACAGGCATTAAAAAAGCCGATACCCTATCACATGTGGCTGTTCTTTCAATGCCATCGCTCAATCACCTGATTGCAGTAACCGATGGTGGTTTGATTTTACAAGCAGACAGAGATAATGCCAAAGTAATCATCAAAAATGCAAGAGAAGTTATGACAGCTTTAAAAGTATCTCCTATCAAAGTTTCACTTTTATCAGCTGCAGAAACAGTAATCCCCAAATTACCATCATCGGTCATGGAAAGCTTAGTAGCTGAGGATTATCAAGAACAAAACGATATCATCGTAGAAGGGCCACTTTCAATTGATTTATCATTATCAAAAGAAAGTGCCAAAGAAAAAGCTTATTCAGGTAAAATACAAGGGGATGCCAATATCTTGGTGGCTCCTGATATTGTAACAGGTAATGTTTTTTCAAAATCACTAACCTTATTTGGTGGTTCAGAAATGGCAGGAATTATTATGGGAGCTAAAGCACCTGTGATTATTACATCTAGAAGCTCAAGTTTTGAAGAAAAGTATGCTTCCATTTTACTAGCTCAAATTCTCATGCTAGATGCTGATTAAAGAATAGGAGACTAATATGAAAACGATTATTGCCATTAACCCCGGGGCTACTTCAACAAAAATTGCCCTCTATCAAGATAAACACCTTCTTTGGAAAGAAGAGATTTTGTACACTCCAGAAGACTTAGAATCTTATAGCAAAGTTTTTGATCAATTTGAACGTCGTTTAAAAGACATCGAAAAAATCCTTGTAAAACATCAGGTAGATAAGATTGATGTTGCTGTTGGACGTGGTGGTTTGATTGGACCTGTTAAACCTGGTGCTATTTTGGTAACTGATGAACTGATTAATCATTTGGAATATCATCCTTTATTAGAGCACCCATCTAATCTTGGTGCAAAACTAGCTAAATTTATTATGGCAGACTATGGTAATGATAAACCAGCTTACGTTTATGACCCCGTTACCGTAGACTCTATGCGTGATGTCTCAAGATTAACAGGAATTAAAGGAATTGAACGCACTTCAACTGGACATCATCTCAATATGAGAGCAGTGGCTCGAAAAATATCTGAAGATTTAGGCAAACCCTATGAAGAGTTAAATATTGTGATTGCTCACCTTGGTGGAGGCTCGACAGCCAGTGCCCATGAAAAAGGAAAAATTGTAGACTTTGTCTCTGATGATGAGATTATGTTTTCAGCTGAAAGATCAGGAGGAATGCCTTTAAAAGCCATTATTGGTAAGATTAAAGAAATGGGAATTGATGATTTTAACTATCTAGCCAGAAAAAAAGCTGGCCTACAATCACATTGTAAGACAGCTGATTTGCGAGAAGTAGAAAAAAGAATGGCAGAAGGCGATAAAGAAGCAAGTCTAGTTTTTGATGCCTTAGCTTTAGGAATTGCTAAAACCTTAGCCACTTTGGCAGTTAGTATTAATGGGCCTATTGATATGGTTTCTATGACAGGTGGTATGGCCTATTCAAAAGCACTTTGTGAGGCTGTTAGAAAACGTGTAGCCTTTATCGGACCTTTTAAAGTTTATCCTGGTGAGTTTGAGTTGGAAGCTTTGGCACTTGGTGGTCTTAGAGTATCAAATCAAGAAGAAAATTACCAAGTCTTATCCTTCACAAATCATTAATGATGTTTTATGGCGTCAATAAATTGACTGACTACTTGAGAATGATTAGGATTTTTACGATAAGCCAGACCTTGTTTGTACTGACTTTGAATATCATGGAGAGGAATCCAAACCAAATCCTCTACTGGACTAAGTTCTTTTAACTCTGTTGGTAAAATAGTGACAGCGTTCAATTTGTTAAGACTATGTAGTAGAATTTCAAAATCATTATGAGTCATAATGACTTGATTTAGAATTCCTAATTCTCGACAGCGTTTTTTTGTCAATTCACCTAAAGCAAAATGATCACTAAGACTAGCAATATAGGATTCTTTTAAATCTTTAAAAACAACTTTTTTTCTAGATGCTAGTGGATGATTTTTAGGAACAACCACACAGGTGGAATAGCTAGCGTTGTTTATGGCTACCGGATCAATAATAATATCATGTTCTATTTGAGGAAAAGAAAGAATGCCGACATCAATTTTTTCTTGAGCTAAGAGATGTTGTAATTTCATAGAGCCCTCTTGAACAATATGAACATCAATGGTTGGGTTTTGGCGAATAAAACGAGAAATTTGATCAATAAATTGTAACATGGTTAAAAACGTCACACCGATAGTGATACATTGTCTTTCATGTTTGGTTTTATTTTGAATATCAAAAATAAGCTGATTAAAATCACGGACTAAGGGTTCCCCTTTTTCTAGCAATAATTGCCCCGTTTCAGTCAAATGAAGCCTGTGGTCATGGTAGACAAATAACTGCGTGTTTAACTCATCTTCCATTTTTGAAATGGATTGTTTTAAAGCAGGTTGCGAAATAAACAGACTTTTTGCAGCATGCGAATAATTTTGCGTTTTTGCAATAGCTAGGAAATAAGAAATTTGACGAATATCCATAATAAAACACTTTCTATATGAAACTTATCCTAACAATAGCTCTTTACTTATTCATGTAAAAAAATGAGAGGAAGGTAATATGCAACATGTCAATTTAGAACGTATTTTTGATAAATTTGTACAAACAAATGAATTGCCTCGAGCAATCATACGTCTCAAAAAGCGCCATAGTGATGACTATATTCAGCTATCTCATGGAGATATCAAAGAAGATACCCCTTTTGTTTTAGCTAGTGTAACAAAGTTATGGATGACAACAATTATTCTTCAACTGATTGATCAGAAAAAACTTGATTATAAAACTATTATAACGAATTTTTTCTCAAAAGAAAAGTTGAAAAACTTGCATCACTATGCTGGAAAAGACCAGACAAAACATATCACTATCGCTGATTTATTATTTCAAACCAGTGGTTTACCAAATGTATTTTATGAAGAACCAATTTTATTAAAAAATAGAATAAAACAGGAAGATTTTTCATATGAATTTTCAGATATGTTAGATTGGGTAAAACAAACAGAGTCTCATTTTATTCCAGGCAGTAAAGAAGCTTATTATGCTGATATTAATTATATGCTTCTTGGTCAAATCATTGAAAGCATCACTCATCAGTCTTTGGATGCTTGTATTGAAAAAAATATTTTTAGCCCACTTTTAATGAATCACTCATTTTTAACTAGTAGCGAATTTGCAATGATTCCACCTCTTTATACTGGAGAGGATTATTTGGCACGTCCAAAGGTCATCTCTAGTGCTCAAGGAGCTGGTGGTGGTGTTTCAACAACGGCTGATTTAATGATTTTTATTCAAGCTTTTGTTGAAGGACGCTTGTTTGAAAACTCGCATTGGCAGAAAATGGCACATTATTTACCACTTCAAGGAGATTATGCTCCTGTAGAGTATGGTGGTGGTCATATGAAGCTAACCATGGGGCAATTTGAAAAAGAAGATAGATTGTCTTTTTATGGGCATTCAGGATTGTCAGGTGCCTTTGCTTTTTACTGTCCACAGCTTGATGTTTATTTGACAGGAACAACCGATAATGCAGGACGCTCAGAATTATGTATCCAGTTGATTTACCTTATTCTTTTTGAATTGGAAAAAGAAGCAAAAATAAGAAAGGCAACATAGGCAATTTGAATGTTAGATAGAGAAATTGAAGCACTGCACGAATTATTGTCAAAACATGGCTATTTGGTTGGTAAAACCATGCAAGCAGATATCATGTTTAAGTATACTGTACCAATTAGTGTGGAAGAAAAGCTGTCTTTAACCGTTTTTAATCCCAATCTTCCTCAAAGTACAATTATCGTTTTAAACCCATCTGGTGTTCTTTATTCATATCGATGGGAAAATGGGATTAAAGATCAAATAACTGATCTACCTCATGATGGTAGTGTGGAAGGACTATTTTTAACGATTAAAGCTCTTCTTCAATAACGATATAAAATAAAAAAGCTCTTATCTTTATAGCAAAATGTCATGGTAGTTTAAAAACCATCACTTGTTAAAAAAGATAAGGGTTTTTCTTTTTATAAAATAACTGCACTAATGAGGTGAAAAAAGATGAAAAACAAAATATCTAATCTCTTTGTTTTAGCGGATTTTCACAATGCTAAAAAGGTATGAGCAAAATAATTGATATTTTAAAAAAAGAGCAGTATCATGTTGCTGTTAGTTAATCAAGTACCTTTTATCAGTTTATTTTAAGTGTACTGTTTAACAAAATTCTATTAATTTTACTTTAGATGATAATGATTTTTCTATTATGACAATTGCTATATCATAATCAAATCATTTTCTCGAAACCACAAGGAGGAGTCACAATGACAAAAATAAATGCTTCAGATGCTATGATTAAAGTTATTGAATCATGGGGAGTTAAAAATATTTATGGTTTACCTGGAGGTTCATTTGATTCAACAATGAATGCTCTTCACAACCGTAAAGACACTATTAACTACGTTCAAGTTCGCCACGAAGAAGCAGGTGCCTTAGCTGCTGTTGGTGAAGCTAAAGTCACTGGTCGTATTGGTGTCACCTTTGGTTCTGCTGGACCTGGTGCTGTTCACCTTTTAAATGGTCTTTATGATGCTAAACATGATGGCATTCCAGTACTTGCTCTTATTGGTCAAGTGCCTACTTTCAACATGAATAAATCATACTTCCAAGAACTTAATGAAAATCCAATGTTTGAAGATGTGGCTGTTTATAACCGTACAGTAATGACTGCTGAACAAATGCCTTATGTGGTTGATGAAGCGATTCGTCAAGCTTATGCACATAAAGGTGTTGCGGTGATTACTATTCCAAAAGATTTAGGTTGGCAAGAAATCGAAGATAACTATATCTCAACAGCTGCAAACTATCAAAAACCAATTATGCCTGAACCAGCTGAAGACCTTGTTGACAAGGCTTTAGAACTTCTTCAAGCAGCTAAACGTCCTTTAATCTATATCGGTTTAGGAACAAGAGGTGCGCGTGAAGATATTATGAAACTAGCTTTACAATTGAAAGCACCAATTCTTAGCTCTGCACCAGCAAAAGGTATTGTTCCTGATAATTTTGAACTTTATATGGGTTCTGCAGGTCGTGTGTCAACAAAACCTGGTATTGAAATGCTTCAAGAAGCTGATACCATTATCACATTTGGTACAGACATGCCTTTCCAAGGGCACTTTGCTAAACCAGAAGCAACTTATATTCAAGTGGATATTGATGGCACTAAGTTTGGTCGTCGTCATAGAGTTGACCTTGCTATCTTAGCAGATGCTAAAAAGACTATTAAAGCCCTTCTTGAAAAAGGTACAGACATGCCAGAAACTGACTGGTACAAAGTAGCTCTTGCCAACAAAGAAAACTGGGTTAACTGGATTGCTAGCTTTGAAGATGACGATTCAGAACCACTTCGTGTGGAACCAGTCTTTAAAGAAATCAATGCCATGGCAACTGATGATGCTATTTTCCAAGTTGATGTCGGTAATGTAACCATTGATGGATTGAGATTCCTTAAAATGAATGAAAAACAAGCCTTCACAACAAGCGCTTGGTATGCCACAATGGGTTATGCTCTTCCAGCAGCTATCGGTGCTCAAGCTGAGTATCCAAATCGTCAAGTTTGGTCTATTTCAGGTGACGGTGGGTGGACAATGAACATGCAAGACATTGCAACTGCTGTTAAGTATCGTATGCCAATTATCAATGTTATCTTGACCAATGAAAGTCTTGGTTTCATCGAAGCTGAACAAGATGACATGCCACAACCACACTCAGGAATTGACTTGATTGACCTAGACTTTGGTGATGCTGCTTCTGCAATGGGTGCCACTGGCTTTGAAGTGAGAACACTTAAAGAATTAAGAGAAGCTTTTGCTAAAGCAAAAGAAGCAACTGGACCAGTTGTTATCGACGTTAAAATTGCAAACGACCGTCCAATTCCAGTAGAACAATTAAAAATTGATACTGAAAAATTCAGCGAAGCAGAAGTCAAAGCATTTGTTGAAGAATATCAAGCAGAAGGTCTTGTCCCATTTAGAAAATTGTTAGAAGACGTTCAAAACTAATGAAATAAGTAAAAAAAGCCTGTTCATTATGAACAGGCTTTTTGTGTTTTTTGTTTATAAAAATATATTTTTCTTTTCTTTAAATCAATTTAGCATAATTATTAATATAATCCTTTATTTCTTTTTGTATTTTTGTTAAAATAATAGCAAATATAGCTATAAATATATAGAAATATTTAAAAATTTATCTTATTTAATTGTGATAAAGAGGAGGTCGGAATTTAAGTTAATATTAATGTCAAAAAATCATTTAAAAGAAGGAGAAATAGAAAATGACTACTGTTGACAATTGTTTAAATGAACAAGAAACTGAACAAAGTATTTTACAAATTAATTGGCAAGCCTTAAAACAACCGATAATTGAGAAAGAAAATTTGTTTGGAAAAAATTATATTTTTCATCATCAGGCTATAGAAGTAGATAGATTATTAAAAGGATTTCGTGAACAAGACCAAGAAAATGAGAAAAACAGAAAGAATAAAATTTTCATAGAAGAATATGACAGCTCTTTAAACTATCCTAGTGCTTCTAAAAATATTGCAATTACCGGTGAAAGAGGATCAGGAAAAAGTTCTTTCCTTTATAGCTTGCAAGAGAAATTAAAAAATGATCATTACTACGTTTTTGATATGATAACACCAGATATTTTGTCTAATCATTTAAGTCTATTTGAAATCGTTATTTCCTATATCTATAAGGCAATTCAAGATGATAGCAAAAATATTAGATTGGTGACATCTATTCATCAAAAGCTTAAAAAAATTATCAGAGCATTAGAGTATGATAAAAAAGCGATCAATAAAGATTACTATAAAGATACACCGAGCATTAATCTCTTATCTCATTTAAATGAAATTGTTGATTTGCATCATACGTTTCAAGAGCTATTAAATGATTTTAAAGAATTTATCGAAAAGGAAAACTCTAGAAACATTTATGATTTTGTACTTATGATTGATGATTTGGATTTAGTTGATAATAAAGATGTATATCAATTGTTAAATGACGTTCAACGCTACCTTGATGGTCATATGATTATCATTTTTAGCTATAAAGAAAAGCAATTGGAGCAATCCTTATTTGAGCAAAAATACAAAGATTATCAAAATAGTATTACAAAAGAAATTTTCAGCACACAAGATATTTTAGACCAAGCAGATAGATTATTACTCAAATTGATTCCATACCCAAACCGCATTGCTTTATTTAATAGCTATGATCTTCTAAGAAAGCCTATCAGCGAGACTTTACCAAGTATACATGACGATAAACCTTCTAATCGTCTTAAAAATTGGGGAGTTGGTTTAGGTTGGCATTGGGAAAGAGATTTTGATTTAGCATTAAAAGATAATTGTCCAGAAGAATTTAAAAAATGTATAGAAGATTTATTAAAAGAGAAATGTCACGATTCTATTGACAGTATTTCCATTTATAAAAAAAATGAAAATATAAAAATAGAAGATAAATTTTCAAGAATTTATACTGTTAAAGACTGGTTTTATGATTATATTTATTATCATACCAATTTAAAAATAGAAGCTATTGATTCTATTGAAGAAAATACAGTGTTACTTCCTAAAAGCTTAAGGGATCTCATTCAGCTCAGTGAAGTTTTTTCAAAAATGAAAGATCTTCCTAAGAACCAGCCTCATCCTGAATTGCTTAACTATAACATACAGATTTTAAAAGAATACATTTTGAATCGTGTTTCTATTTCATTAAATAAAGAAGAACAAGAACTAATTGAAGAGTGGTACTACTCAACTTCTTATCAAAAAAATTACAAAGTTTATCATTATTTTTTGAAGAAATTTGATAAAGAAGAAATTGGCGATAGGTATCCTCTTAATTTAGCTAGTTATCAAGACTATAATATTACCTTGGGTGATGTCTATGCTATCTTAGAAGAATTTAAGCAAAAAAATTCTTTAAGAGCAGATTATCGAGATTACTTTTTTATCTATTTATTGAAAGTCATCTATTCTATTGAGCTTTCTTCATTACTCTATAGAGGAATGGAGCAAAATAAAAAGATAACTATGGATGAACAATTAGGAAAGTTTGGTAGAATAATCGATTTTGAAAAAAATGATGAAAAAAATAATGCCTTAGAAAAATACTTTAAAATTAATTCTGATATTCTTGGTTATTTGGAGCTAATTAATACCAATTTCATGCCTAGTGAATTTAATTATTTTGAATTAAGTAGTGTTGGAAACAGCTCCAAATACATTGTGAATTTGGAAAATATTTTGGATAATAGCATTTATATGAGTTATATTAAACAATACTTTTTAAACTCTGACCTTAGCGTTTTAAGTGATATTAGAAAAGCCATACAAGGTGGAGAATCAACTCTTAAATATAGAGAATTAAATAATTTTAAAGAAATAGATTTAAATAAAAATAGTAAAATGTTTATTTTCAAATTTTTCTTACCATCTAATAAAGCAGACTATGTTCTAAGATTGTTAAGACATTATAAATATCATAATGAGATTAATTCTTATATTTTAACAAATATGTTTCATATAGATGTTTTCGTAAGACAAATCTATGTTGGAAAAGATGGAAGTGGGGATACTGCCTTATTTAACAGATACAATGAAACGATTAGAAATATTAATAATATTTTTCAAAATAAGAAAAAATTTGTTATAAATTCATCTTTTAGTAACATAACGTCGTTATTTATATTTGATAAAGAAGAGTATTTACCACTATATCCTAAAGTATTAGAAGGGAATGATAATAATGACTAAAATTTTTGAAAATGAGAATCTATATGAAGACATATTCTCTGTGATATATAAACAAAATTTTAATGTTGAGAGCCATGAGATACCTGTTATAACTGATAAAAAAGTATTGTATCAGACCATTAAAGACTTTAATAATTATAAAACATTAAATGTTATTTTTAATAATCAACGTAAAACAACAATAATAGATCAGACACCTATTTTTTTGCAAGAATTATTAGAAGAATTAAGTGATAAAAAAACAGATGATAATGATTCATATAAGGAAGTATTATCATTAAGTGAATATTTAATGGAATATATAGATTTCTATCAAGATAATAGTTCAGAGATTAAAGTTTACAGTCTATTAAATCATATCCTTGAAACTTTAATGTACCCTTATGATGATTCCTATGATATTGAAGATATACTTGTTACTAAAACAAATATTACCAATTATAAATTATTTGAACCTGAATTAGATCGATTTAACAGTGATAAAAACAAAATATTTGATATTAAATTTGAAAAAATAACTAACTCTGTTAGAATTAAGAAAAGAATGGAGGAATTTATCAATAAACTAGAGAAAAGATTAAAAGATAGTGATGTATGGGATATAGATGATGTAGAGGTTGAGGAACTAAAAATTTTGGTAAGATTTTTACGAAGCTACTATATAGAGAATAACAAAAATATTAATAGAATGGCATACAGTGTTCTAAAGTATATCTTTAATCTATTAACAGATGAAGGTTAGTCGCTATGGAAAAAATGGATAGACTTATAAAAGTGATTTATCAGACATTCCCACTGGAAAAAGTATTTCCTACCAATCAAGACTTGTCACACTGGCAAGAACTTCTAACCTATTATTTTAAATTCGAAGAAGCTGATAATAATCTTTTTTTACAGCTGGTTAAAAATCAGTATGTCAAAGAATATGGTTCTTTTAATAACGATGATGAGGTAAAATTGCTTTTAAATCGTTATCAAAAAATGACACAATACAGTCGTTCTTCCTCTTCATCGCACAATACTTTGGATTTACTTTGTTATATTGCTGATGAGTTATTGTTTTATCAGGGCAATCAAGTCACTGTTTCTTTTGACCATTTACTGGAGTGGAATGGCTTTATCAATAAAATTGATGCCAATATTTTGCTTGCTATGAAAGCAGCAATTACCCAAAAAAAGATTACTTCAAGAGATTCACACAAGATAAGACATGATAATGACCGCTTAACAACCATCTTAAAAAAAGGCTTGTCTGAAAATCATATGCATTTAAAGGGCTCTGGCTATACGTCAGATTTGAACTGGCTTCATTTTTCTTTACCAAATACAACTAGTGATAAAAGAATGGAAGAGATCCTTGAAAAAAGAGAAGGAAAGTTTAACGATACAGCCCTGTCTTTCTATAAGGCACGAACGATTAAAGCTTATTTGTTACAAAAAATACTGAAAGATAAGAATTTATTATGTGATGACTACCCTGAATTTGATAATAAATCACAAAGTGATGATGATTCTAAATTTGATAAGAAATCAAAATGTAATAAAGATTTTGAACTAGATAGTCTAGACATGAAAAAACTTTTATTTGCTCAAACTATTGATGAGTATTATATATATTATACTAAGTCAAGAGATGCCTTCTTCTATTTGTCTGAAAAGTTTGAAGAAATCTATCAACAATTCAAAAAAACACCTAAACAATCCTTTCTGGTAGAAAGACAATTTTTAAAAGATCTTTTTGATATCTATTTAAATAATGGCTTGAATGATTTCGAAACCTATCTTTTAAATGCCTATCTTCTTTCCTTAAATAAATTCAAACAGTTCTTTAATCAAAATAATGAGGGTATGGGCTTTGAAAAATTTAAAGAAAGTGAAGAGATTAAGGAAACCTTTATTGATGAAAAAACATTTGGGGAAGCTTCTGTTTTTAATAAGATTGTTGAATCTGTCTTTGATAAATACTACAGTGAAGGAAGTATCACCAAAGTTGAATTTCGGATAGCTCCTAAAGAAAGTGTTGCTAAGTATAATGAGGTGGTTAAAAAAATCAAAGCCTTGAATGATAAGCAATACAAAGCACATTCTCGCTATAACCCTCAGTTGAAAAAAATCCAATTTGGTTTGATTATTCACTATATTAAAGATGGTAAACCGCTTGAGCCTATAATAGGTTCCTCACGTCATGAAGAACTCTATGAAAAGATTAAAGCGACGACAGATGTGTTAGTGACTTTTTTTGAAGAAAGCGAGTATGCTAAAAAAGTTGTTGGTGTCGATACTGCCAACTATGAGTTGAACACTCGACCTGAACTTTATGGCACCAGCTTTAGAAGAGTTAGGCAGGAAGTGGCTGAAAGTCACAATTTGTATTTTACCTATCATGTTGGTGAGGATTTCCTAACAATCGCAAATGGTCTTCGGGCGATTGATGAGACCCTGGAATTTTTGGACTATCAAAGAGGTGATAGACTTGGTCATGCCATGGCCTTAGGATTAAACATTGATGATTATTTTGCCACTAAAGGTCATCAAATTTACTCAAGTGTGGGTGATTATATCGATGATATTGTCTGGATGTATCATCTGATTCAAGAAGACCGACTCCATCATGTGATAACAAGCTTTGAAAAAGAAAATGCTGTGTCAGTTTCTTCTCTATTACATTTTCTAGAGTCAGAATTTAAACGTGAATATTTTAGATATAAAGATAGACAAATTACCCTTTTTGATTACTTTTCATCTTACAAACTAAGAGGTGATGAACCAAGTTTTTATATCGACTATTGCGATAAGGACATTTCGCCAGATGAGTTTGAAGGAATCTATTCAAGCTTGGTTAAAAAGCATCATTTTGAGCTGAATTCTGGTAATGCTTATCATAAATCATCTTTTCAAAATAAAACCGCAAGAAACTTGTACTTTAACTATCATTATAATCACAAACATAAGATGTTGTATAGTGACCTACAAGATTGTTATCCAGCAAGTGAGTTGTATATCCAGTCCGTCAAGCTAGCACAAGCACTGCTTCGTGAAAAGATTTATCAATTAGAGATTGGTATTGAAACCAATCCAAGCTCGAATCTTAAGATTTCATTTGTTAAAAAGTATACGGATTTGCCATTTTTAACCTTTAATAACAGATACATTTCTGATAATAAAGCACATCCCTTATCAATTTCCATCAATACAGATGACAGTGCTGTTTTTCAAACGGATTTATCTCAGGAGTATGCCTATGTTGCTGCGGCACTCTTTCGAGAAAATTATAATAGAGAACAAGTTTATGACTATATTAACTATGTTAGAAAAATGTCCCAAGCTCAAAGTTTTGTAAAAGATAACCCAACGACATATAAATTATGGCGATTAAAAAGGCACTAAAAACAACAAAGCCTGTTCCTTGTGAACAGGTTTTTTGTTGAGTCGTCTTAGTTAAGCATTTTATTTTTGTTGTGAATTTGTTACAATAAAGTCAACAAAAGCAATAACGTTAAAGGAGAATAAGATGACATCATTTGATTTCACTGAAAACGCTAAAAGAATTGGACAAAATTCAATCAAATGGCAACTGGCTGAAAAAGATCCTGATATTATTCCTGCTTGGGTCGCTGATATGGATTTCAAAGTCTTTTCAGGTCTAAGAGAGGCAATTAAAAATTATTCAGAAAAAGATTTTTACGGCTACGGTTATCCTAATGCTTCTTTAGCTGATACTGTGATGGCTTGGGAGAAAAAGGAACACAACTATATTTTTAGTCGTTCCTCACTCCTCTTTATCAATGATGTTATTTCAGGTATCGCAACAGCCCTTCAAGTGTTTACTAATGAAGGAGATGCCATTCTCATCAATGATCCCGTCTATCTGGCCTTTCGAAATATTATTGAACAAAATAAACGTCAGGTAGTGACAAATACTTTGGTTGAAAAAGAGGGACAATTTGTTTTTGACCTTAAGCAATTTGAAGCAGATATGATAGAAAATGAGGTTAAGTTGTTTATTCTTTGTAATCCTCATAATCCAGGTGGAAGAGTTTGGGACAAAGAAACACTGTTAAGCATCGGTAAGATTTGTCAAAAACATGGTGTGATTGTTGTTTCTGATGAAATTCATCAAGATTTAACCCTGTTTGGTCATAAACACCATTCCTTTAATACCGTTGATGATAGTTTTAAAGAATTTTCGGTTATTCTTTCAAGTCCTTCTAAAACCTTTAATATGGCAGCTCTTAAAATAGCTTTTGCTATTATCGAAAATAGAACCTTACGAAAAGCTTTTCAAGAGAAGACATTGGCCAATCATCAATCGATTTCAAACATTGCTTACGAGGTTACAGAAACAGTTTATCAAGAGGGCAAGGATTGGTTACTTGCCCTACGGTCAACTTTGGAAGAAAACATCACTTTTGTTACGAACTACTTTGCCAAACATGCTCCCAAAATCAAGGTGATGTCTTCACAAGGAACCTATCTTCTTTGGCTTGATTTTTCTAAGTATCAATTATCGGATAAAGAACTTTATAGGATTTTAAAAACTGATGCCAAGGCTATTTTAAATGAAGGTCTAGACTATGGTGAAATGGGTAGAAGTCATGCTCGTTTAAATGTTGCCACATCAAAAAAACTCTTAGAAGAAATTGTGAAAAGAATTGTGGTCAATTTAGAAAAAGCTTAAAAATTACACTAAAATACTCTCTAGTGAAGGGAGTATTTTTTTGTTATAATAACAGTTAGTACTAAGAATCGTAATGAAAAGGAAATCAAATGAGTATTTTAGAAGTTAAAAATTTGAGTCATGGCTTTGGTGATCGTGCTATTTTTGAAAATGTCTCTTTTCGCCTGTTAAAAGGGGAACATATCGGGCTTGTCGGCGCAAATGGTGAAGGGAAATCAACCTTTATGAGTATTGTCACTAATCGTCTGCAACCTGATGAAGGGAAAATTGAGTGGTCTAAGTATGTGACTGCAGGTTACCTAGACCAACATGCCGTCCTAGAAAAAGGGCAAACAGTTCGTGATGTCTTACGAACGGCCTTTGATGACTTGTTTAAAACGGAAGCTAGAATCAATGAGATTTATATGAGTATGGCTGAAGAAGGTGCCGATGTCGATCTTTTAATGGAAGAAGTCGGTGAATTGCAAGATCGTCTAGAAAGTCGTGATTTCTATACGCTTGATGCTAAAATTGATGAAGTGGCAAGGGCTCTTGGCGTCATGGCTTATGGCATGGATACGGATGTGACAGAATTGTCTGGTGGGCAAAGAACAAAAATTCTACTGGCAAAATTATTGCTGGAAAAACCAGATATTCTGCTACTTGATGAGCCTACTAACTACCTTGATGCTGAACATATCGACTGGCTAAAACGTTATCTACAAAACTATGAAAATGCCTTTGTTTTGATTTCCCATGATATTCCTTTCTTAAATGATGTAATTAATATTGTTTATCATGTTGAAAATCAAGACTTAGTGAGATATACTGGCGACTATGAACAGTTTAAAGAAGTCTATGCCATGAAAAAAGCGCAACTTGAAGCTGCCTACGAGCGTCAACAAAAAGAAATTGCTGATTTGCAAGATTTTGTTAACCGTAATAAAGCGCGTGTGGCAACTCGTAATATGGCTATGTCACGTCAGAAAAAACTAGATAAGATGGAAAAAATTGAACTTCAGTCTGAAAAGCCAAAACCCTCTTTCGAGTTTAAAATGGCTAGAACACCGGGACGTTTTATATTCCAAGCCAAAGACTTAGAAATTGGCTACGATCGCCCTTTAACCAAACCCTTACAATTAACTTTTGAACGCAATCAAAAAATTGCTATTATTGGTGCAAATGGTATAGGGAAAACAACCCTTTTAAAGAGCTTATTAGGGGTTATTCCTCCAATTTCTGGTCAGGTAGAACGTGGTGATTATATTGAATTAGGCTACTTTGAACAAGAAGTTAAAAGTAGTAAACAAACACCTCTAGAAGCGGTTTGGGATGCCTTTCCAGCCTTAAATCAAGCAGAAGTTCGTGCCGCCCTTGCTCGTTGTGGTTTAACCTCAAAACATATCGAAAGTCAAATTCAAGTTCTCTCCGGTGGTGAACAGGCTAAAGTGCGTTTTTGTCTACTCATGAATCGTGAAAATAATGTGTTAGTTTTAGATGAGCCGACCAATCACCTTGACGTTGATGCTAAAGAAGAATTAAAACGTGCGCTAAAAGCCTATCCTGGTTCCATCTTAATGGTTTGTCATGAACCTGATTTTTATGAGGGTTGGGTCAATGATGTTTGGGATTTTAATCATTTAACCTCATGATAGTAAAGACCACATAGTGTCAAAGAGTATTATAAAAAGGGTAAACCTGCTTACAAAAAGCTTGTTTACTTTTTTAATTTAATAAAATGAGTCTACTAATCCTTTATAAAGTGTTACGAGTTAAATCGTTTACAAATTCAAAAATAAGGTTTAAAATAATAATGATTATAAAATAGAACAAGAAGGTGGTTTTTTATTAAAAAGTTACTTAACTAATGGATGTTCATTAATTATCTATAAAGAACACTATTAAATCACTTATTAGATAAAGGAGAAACTTATGGTAGAAAAAACATATGAAAAAGATGATTTAATTATTTACTGGCGCCCAGAACTTTGTGAACATGCCGCAGAATGTGTTAAAGGCTCACCAAAAGTGTTTGATGTTAAAAGAAGACCTTGGATTGATCCTAGTCAAGACAGCACAGAACATATTATGGAAGTGATTGATCGTTGTCCATCACGTGCTTTAAGCTATAAGAGAAAATAAGGAGAGTTAAAAAATATGATAACTATTCGTTATGAAGAAGAAAATGATCGTTCAGCTGCTTATGATGGTGAAAAAGAAATTGGTGAGTGTACTTATTTTTTAACCAATAGAAAATGGGTGATTAACCACACATTTGTGGATGAGAATTATGGTGGTCAAGGGATTGCCAAGAAATTAGTGGCAGAAATTGTTGACCAAGCTAGACAACAAGGTATTAAAATTATTCCGTTATGCCCTTTTGCAAAAAGAGAGTTTGAACTAAGAGCTGAATACGCAGATGTGAAAGCGTAAAATATGGATTAGTTTTTTAAGAAAGGGACAAAAATTAGTTATTTGGAAAATCCGTTTTTGGAATTACTGTTTATATGGTTGAACTTTTTAAAAAAATGTTGTCAATTATAGAGATTGTTCAACGGATAAATAATAATAACAAAAAGGCTAGACATATATTGTCTCAGCCTTTTTTATTTGTAGAAATATTTTTTACCAAGCAAAAGCAGTCGTTGGTTCTTTGAGGTAGGTCAACCACTCTTTTTCTTTTAAATAACAAAGCGTTACAGAAATACCTGTCATGTCAAGACTGGTCATGAACCGTCCTGTTTTTATAAAAGGAACATTCAATCCCTCTAATTCTAACAATTGATAGATGTCATGAAGGAAAATGCCTTGTTCTAAATCGGTAGTTGTTCCCAAATTATTAACTAATAAAATAAAGTCATCCTTATCTTTCCAATGAAATTTAATTTGTAATTTGTTAATAATTTCAACGGCTAAATGTTCAGAAGAGATAAAAGGTACAATTTTATATCCTTCTTCACCATGAATGCCAATGCCGTATGATATCTGGTTTTCTTCTAGATCAAAAAGGGGTAAAGCAGCTTTTGGTAGGTAGGGTGCTTGCGTAGCAAAACCTATTGTTGCAATTTCTGTAGCAACACTTAGTGCTAGACGCTCTAGCTCTTTTAGATGATAACCATGTCTTGATGCTGTCCCTATGATTTTATGTAAAAGAATAGTCCCAGCTAAACCACGATGTCTCATTTGAAATTGCTTTTTTGTGTCAACAGAGATATCATCATGTGAAACAATATATCTAATATCGTGTCCTTCTTTTCTAGCTTGATGAATGGCTTGTTGAAATTCTCTTAAGTCTTCATCAAAATTTTTAATGATCACAAAGACTCCCTTCCCCTTATCTAACAAGTGTAAGGCTTCAAGAATATCAGCAGCTTTTGGAGGGGTAAAAAGCTCACCATAGACGGTCGCAGTCAACATACCATCTCCAACGTAACCAATATGAGCTGGTTCATGCCCAGAGCCACCACCTGATAAAATAGGAATAGTCTTCTCATCATGAAAACGATGGTAAATAATTGGAAAATCACCATGTTTTGCCAAATGAGGATGTACTAATAACGTACTTTCAATGTATTGTTCAATGGCATTATGCCTTTTATTTAAAATACTTACCATCATTATCTCCTAATTCTTACCAGTGATTTTTGAATAACTGCTTTAATTTGTGATGCCACGAGAAAAAAATCTTTTTCAAGAGTAAAACTTTTAATCATATTTGCCAAGGCTTTGGCATGATACTGTATTAAAAAACATTTTTCTTTTTCTTCAATATGATGAGCATTAGTTTTCTCGTGTTCGCTGATAATTTTTTCCATTAAAATAAAACAATATTGCTCAAAAGAATGATAAAAATCATTTTGCTCTTTAATATCAAATAATTGTTTATAGAAGGATTGATTGCGTTCAAAATAAAAAATAAGTTCTTCTAAAAGGTGAAATCCAGAAATATAATTCAAATTATCAGTCACTTGTTCTTGAAGCTCTGTCTTAAAAACCCAGTCAAGAAGTTCATATTTGTCGACAAAATGGTTATAAAAAGTTTGCCTTCTAATATTGGCTTCCATCATAATATCAACAACAGAGATTTTTTCAAAGGGTTTAAACGCCATTTGTTTTTTAAAGGCTTTGGCAATTTTTTTCTTGGTGATTAAAGATGATGTCATTGAAGCCCCCTTTAATAGTGTCTTTCGTTAATTATAACTTATCTAATGTCAATTGAAAAGTAAAGGGACAAATCAAGCAAATTGTCCCTTCAATTATTTCTGTTGAAAGTTTATAATAAAAATAACAATAGAAACTGGAGGATTCTATCATGAAAAAAATTATAAATGACCCAACTCAAGTTGTTGATGATATGTTAAACGGATTTGTCTATATGCATGATAATTTGGTGGAACGACTTGAGGGCTATGATGTCATTGTTCGAAAAGCTAAAAAAACTGGAAAAGTAGGCTTGATTTCTGGTGGTGGTTCAGGTCATGAGCCTTCTCATGCAGGTTTTGTCGGTGAAGGCATGCTTTCATCAGCTATTTGTGGTGCAGTCTTTACATCACCAACGCCAGACCAAATTTTTGAAGCTATTAAAGCTTCCGATGAAGGAAAAGGTGTTTTCATGGTTATCAAGAATTATTCTGGAGATATCATGAATTTTGAAATGGCACAAGAAATGGCTGAAATGGAAGGCATTGCGGTATCAAGTGTTGTTGTTGATGATGATATCGCAGTCGAAAACAGTTTGTACACTCAAGGTCGTAGAGGTGTTGCAGGAACTATTTTAGTGCATAAAATCTTGGGTCATGCAGCCCGTTCTGGAAAATCATTGGAAGAAATGAAAGAATTAGCTGAAAAAGTGGTCAAAAATATTAAAACAATTGGACTAGCCTTATCTGGTGCAACAGTACCAGAAGTTGGAAAACCAGGTTTTGTGCTTGAAGATGATGAGTTTGAATATGGTGTTGGTATTCATGGTGAACCAGGGTATAAAAAAGAAACCTTGAAACCTTCTTATGAGTTAGCTCAAGAACTTGTTACAAAAATTGCTGAAGAATTTCAAATGGCTTCTGGTGAAAATTATGGCATATTAGTCAATGGTTTGGGGGCAACACCTTTAATGGAACAATATGTTTTTGCAAACGACGTCGCGAAATTACTATCTGAAAGAGGGGTTAATGTTACCTATAAGAAAATTGGTGATTATATGACTTCGATTGACATGGCTGGTTTATCATTAACTTTAATTAAACTTGATGATTCAAACTGGCTTGAAGCATTGAATGCAAGCGTAACAACCCCAGCTTGGTAAGGAGTGTGACATGAACAAAGAACAAGCAGTAAAATGGATGACACTTTTTAACCAAAAAATTCAAGAGAACAAAGATTACTTAAGTGAACTAGATACCCCAATAGGTGATGGGGACCATGGTGGTAACATGTCTAGAGGCATGCTTGCTGTCATGGAAAAAATTGATCATTCAACCTTTGATAACGTATCTGACGTCTTTAAAGTTGTCTCTATGCAGTTAATTAGTAAAGTTGGTGGTGCTTCTGGTCCTCTTTATGGCTCTGCATTCATGGCTTTAGCTAAAGCTGATGAGTCAGTATCACTTGTTGACCAACTACAGTCAGCCTTAGACATGATACAAAAAAGAGGAAAAGCGGAACTAGGCGAAAAAACAATGGTTGATGTTTGGATTCCAATCATTGAAGCCATCAAGAAAAATCAATTGACTTTTGAAGTGATTGATGAAAAGGTATTAGCAACAAAGGATTTACTGGCGACTAAGGGACGTGCTTCTTATGTGGGAGAGCGTTCTATCGGTCATATCGATCCCGGTTCTTTTTCATCAGGTTTACTTTTTAAAGCCATGATTGAAGCAGGAGTTTTATAATGTCAGATTTAGGAATTGTTATTGTTTCTCATTCTAAAAATATTGCACAAGGCGTTGTTGATTTAGTTTCAGAAGTTGCCAAAGATGTTTCTATCACCTATGTTGGTGGCACACCAGAAGGTGAAATAGGGACTAGCTTTGACCAAGTTTTAGCTGTTGTTGAAAAAAATCAAAAGAAAAACCTTTTGGCTTTCTATGATTTAGGATCTGCCAAGATGAATCTTGAAATGGTTGCTGATTTTTCTGAGAAAGATATCATGATAAATAATGTTCCTATTGTAGAAGGAACCTACACAGCAGCAGCTCTTATACAAGCAGGCGCTTCCAAACTAACTATTTTGGGACAACTCAAAGAATTAGAGATTAATAAATGAAAGAAGTAGAAATGACTATAAAACAATGAGGTTATTAGTATTGTTTTTTAAAGAAGAGAGTTTACGAGCTTTCAAAATGTCGGGAAATAGTCTAACTATGTCCTAACACTAAAGACTGTCCTCACTTATAGTAGCTATCATCAAATGGTCTCTATGATGTTAGTGAAAACTAAAACCAACCAGTCATCCTGGTTGGTTTTATTGATTATTAATATCTTTAAAACGAGGAACTTTAGAAAGAATATAATTACCAGAAAGGCCAACAAGTAGTCCGGATAAAATACCACTAAATGACAAAATAGGTAGATAGTTTAAGACAACAAATGATTGGGCGATGAAAGAAAAAACAAGTAATTGACCGATGTTATGAATGACGCCACCAAAAATAGAGATACCTATGACACTAACACGTTTTGGGCCTAATTTTTTAGCAAAAATCATAGCAATAAAACTAAGCACACTACCAGCTGTACTGTATAAAAAAGTTGAAAAGGTGCCGCTTAAAAAAGTAGTGATAAATAACCTTAGGCCAATCACTTTTGCACTATCTTTGGTTGAAAGATTAAAGAGGGCAATGATAGTAACGAGATTACCAAGTCCCAATTTTGCTCCCGGTGCAAAGGCAAAAGGAGTTGGAATCATTCGTTCAACCAATGAAATAACAACAGCTTGAGAAGCAAGCATTGTAATAAAAATCAGTTTATAATATTTTGAAGTCATTATGTTTTTCACCGTCAATAGATTTATACCTCCATCATACAGTTTTTTAAAAGGTGTGACAAGTGCTTTTTACGTTTTTATCTTCTTAGATGAGAGAATATTAATGGAATTATTCTTCAAAATTTAAAAGGAAGTCATAGTCTTAAGTTTGATAAAAAATATCAAGGATAACTTGTTTCTAGCTTTAAAAAATAGTATAATAAAGTGTGATTATTTCAATAAAGGAGAATCAGTTTTGACTAAAGATATTGTTATCGTTGGCGCTGGTTATGCTGGTATTTCAGCAGCACAAACTTTGGCAAAAGCGTTTAAAAAAAATGATGAGGTAACAGTAACACTCATCGACAAAAATTCATTCCACACATACATGACTGAGCTACATGAGGTTGCTGCAGGACGTATTGAACCTGAGGCTATTAAATACGATTTACAACGTATTTTTAACAAGTATCCTAAAGTAAAACTCGTCACTGATAAAGTCACTTCTGTTGACTACGATCAAAAGAAGGTTTTTGCTGAGCACACCACTCTACCATTTGATTATCTTATTTTGGCAATGGGTGCTGAAGCTAATGACTTTGGTGTTCCAGGTGTTAAAGAAAATGGCTTTACGCTCTGGTCTATTGAGGCAGCTGAGCGTTTGCATGAACATATGATTGATTGTGCTTATCGCGCTATGAAAGAGCATGACCTTGAAAAACGAAAAGCTCTTTTAACGTTTACAGTTATTGGTGCAGGCTTTACTGGTGTTGAAATGATTGGTGAGTTGATTGATTGGGTACCAATTATTGCTAACCAATTCAAATTAGATCCTAATGAATTTTCATTAAAGCTTGTTGAAGCAACACCAAATGTTCTTCAAATGGTGACTAAAAAAGAACAAGAAAAAACCATTAAATACCTTAACAAGAAAAAGGTAGAAGTTCTTTTAAATGATGCTGTTACTGAAATCAATAAAGAAAATCTAGTTCTTTCATCAGGTCGTACGATTCCAACACATACCTCTATTTGGACATCAGGAATCAAAGCTAATACCGATACCAAAGATTATGGTATGGAACAAGCACGTGCAGGTAGATTGGTAGCTAATCAGTACATGGAAGCTAAGGATAAACCAGGCGTTTATGTTGCTGGTGATTTGGTTTACTATGAAGATCCTGAAAATGGTAATGCACCAACTCCTCAAATCGTTCAAGCTGCTGAACAAACTGGTCATACAGCTGCTCAAAATATTATCGCAGCAATTAATGGTGGGCAAAAACACACCTTTAAAGGTAAATATGATGGTTTCATGGTTTCTATTGGTGCCAAATACGGTGTAGCCTACATCATGAATAAATACCACATGACTGGTTTCTTTGCTATGCTTATGAAACATATCGTCAATCTTATTTATTTCCTTACGATTAGAAGTTTTTACAACGTTGGTGCATATATCCGTCATGAATTCTTTGATATCAAGCATAAACGTAATATCTTTGGTGGTCACCTTTCAAGCAAAGGAAATAATTTATGGCTTATCCCACTTCGTGTTTTCTACGGTTCTGTTTGGCTCTATGAGGGGATTAAAAAAGCGTTTGGACTCTTTGGCACCACTTCATGGTTTGGTAACGATGTAGTCTTTCCATTCCCTTGGTTACAAGAAGCTGTTTCAGGTGCTTCTGAAGCAGCAGAAGCGACAACAAGCGCTTCTCAAGCAGGAGATGCAGGTGCTCAAGTCGCTGAACAAGTCTTTAGTTTAAACTATACGTACGGTGAAGAACCAATGCAAGTTCTAAAAGAAATGCCAGATTGGTTTGCTGCCATCATGAAATTTATGATGCCTAATCAAGAAGTCGCTTTATTCATGCAAAAAATGATGACCTTGCTTGAAATTGGTATTGGTTTAGCCTTAATTGGGGGAGCTTTTGTTTGGTTGGTGAGTGCATTAACAGTTGGTTTAGTAGCAATGTTCTCTCTATCAGGAATGTTCTTCTGGGTAAATATGTGGTTCGTGCCAGCAGCAATTGCATTAATGGCAGGAGCTGGACGTGCTTTTGGTCTTGACTATTGGATTATGCCTTGGATTGGTAAACGTTTAGATCGACTGATTTATGGTAAAGTCAAACACATTTATGGTTATGATAAAAAGTAATCATTCTAAGATAATATAAAAATAAAAACGCCCATAGGTAATTCTTAATAAAATGACTTATCATGGGTGCTTTTATTTATAGTGAAGTTGGTGAATCAAATGATACATAAGATGTGGGAAAATTATCCAGAGATCAATCAAGCTTTGGAAGACGTAAAAGAGATTATGTTAACTAACATATCTGTTATTCATCCTGAAGTAAAAAGTAAAATAAAAGACTATATCAATGCTTCAGGGAAGTATGTAAGAGCGGGTCTTTTACTAATGATTGCTAAGGCAAAAGACGGTGATATAAAACAAGGCAAACTTTATTTAGCCGCTTCTATCGAAGTATTACATCTCGCAACTCTCATACATGATGATGTGATTGATCAAGCAGATACTAGAAGAACAATTGAAACATTGCACCAAACATTTTCAAATAAAATTGCTATTTATGCTGGTGATTATTTACTATCATATTCATCCAAATTAGCCCTTCAAGGTTTTGAAATGATACTGAAAGGTCAAAACGACTTACAGTATTCTAAGAACAACTATCGTATTATAGAAAGAGTTTTATCAGGAGAGTTGGCTCAGTTGATGAATACCTTTAATACAGATATCTCGGCTAAAGATTATTTGAAACAAATTAGAGGAAAAACAGCTTTTCTTTTTGCCATGGCTTCTCAGCTAGGGGTATTGACTCCAAAAAGCAGTAGTAAAGAACTTCGATCAGCTTTTAATTTTGGCCAATCAATTGGAATGGCCTTTCAGTTGACTGATGATTTGATTGATTTTAAAAAATCACAAAATGATTCAGGAAAACCTCAATTGCAGGATGTCCAAAATGGTATTTACACTTATCCACTTATTGTTGCTAAATATGAAAATTCTTTAATCCAAGATCTTCTCTTGGAGAAAAAAACAAAAGATTGGTCTCAAGAAGATTTGAACAAACTTCAAGCATTATTGGAAAAAACGAATGGTTTTGTGGCAACCAAAAGATTAATCAATCGCTATCTTGCTAAATCACACAAGCAATTATCTCTCTTTTTACCAACAAATAGTACAGGTGACATCAGTTCTCTCATAAAGAAGGTATTTAAAGTACCTCAATAAGAACAATGTTAAAAAAAACACAAAAAATACTAGATTTTTTCTCAAAAATATTATATGATATAAGTGAAAAAAATAAAAAGGAGCCCTTAAAATGAAAAAAGGTACATTATTAAAATCTCTAGCACTTTTAGGTGCTGCAACTCTTCTTGTTGCATGTAGCAACAACTCAACTGACACAAAATCTGATGTTGAGGAAACTACAACAACAACTATGGAGAAAAAAGATGATTCTCAAAAAGAAATGATGATGGATCTTCAAGATGGAACATATAAAGCTGAGTCTGAATATGATTCACATGACAACAAAATCATGCACACTATCGTTGTAAAAGACGGTAAAATCACTGAATCTGACTTTGACTACTACAGCAAAGACGGAAACATGAGAAAAACTGAAAACGAAGAATACAACAAAAACATGAAAGAAAAATCAGGTGTTTCTTCAAAAGAATCTATTGAACAATTAAACGCTGGTTTACTTGAAAAACAAAGTGCAGACGTTGAAGTAGTAACAGGAGCAACTCACACATCTGAAAACTTCAAAAACAGTACTGAAGCATTGTTGAAAGCAGCAAGCGAAGGTAATACAGAAACTGTATCGTTTGAAATTGTTGAATAATAATTGAAATAAAAAATGACATAGAATGAGGAGCTGAGAACAATCTCACTCCTTATTTCTATTTAAAATTATCCTATAAAGTAAAAGAGATGAGTCTATGAAATTAAAATATTGGATGTTATTGTTACTATCGTCACTTATCCTTGTGGGTTGTGCCCAGTCTAATCAAAAAAGCAGTGATGATTCAACAAGTCACCTCCCAGTTGTTAAAACACCTGAAGAAAGAAAGGAACCTCTTCTTCACACGGTAGTTCAATTAAGTATTTATCATGAGAATCAAGAAGAAGTTTTAGATGAGGCGATTAATTATATTAAAGAGATGGAAAAACTCTTATCAACCAATGAAGAAGGTTCAGATGTTTATCGTATTAATCATGCTAAGGGTGAACCTACTAAGGTTGATGATCGTACTTTTGAGTTAATCAAACAAGCTCTAGAAATGTCAAAAGAAAGTGATGGCAAATTTGATATTAGTATTGGAGCTGTGACTAACTTATGGCAAATTGGCTCTGAAAATGCGCGTGTTCCAAGTGACGATGAAATCAAACAAGCTCTACCAATGATTAACTATCATGATATTATCTTAAACGATACCGATAAAACTGTTCAAATCAAAGAAGGTATGACCCTTGAATTAGGTGGTATTTCAAAAGGATTTATTGCTGATCGTGTTAAAGAATTCTTGACAAGTAAAGGTGTGACAACAGCTATTATCAATTTAGGTGGTAATGTTGTTGTTATGGGAACGTCTCCTAATAATGCTGAGGGTTGGAAAGTTGGAATACAAGACCCTGATCAGGTGAGAGGTGTGACTGTAGGATCTGTCTATCAAGAGGATTCATCCATTGTTACTTCTGGTATTTATGAACGTTATCTAGAAGAAGATGGTAAGAGATATCACCACATCATTGATCCAAAAACCGGTTATCCCATCGACAATCAAATTTCTGGTGTGACTGTTTTTACAAAAACATCAACACAAGGAGATGGTTTATCAACATCATTATTCTTATTAGGAATAGATAAGGGATTAGAGTTAGTCAACCAAACTGAAGGTGTTGAAGCAGTTTTCATTGATAAAGATCATGGTATCCATCTTAGTAATGGTCTTAAAGATTCATTTGAATTAACACATGGAGATTACCACATTGCAGAATAAAAATTTATCATTAGTTTCATTTTTAGAATTTGTTGAACTTAAAACAAAGGTAGCCAGTGTTTTTCCAATGATGATTGGTTTTTTATGGTCACAATACTACCATCATACGTTTAATCTGTTAAATAGTTTGATTTTTATCATTGCTGTTATTAGTTTTGATATGTGTACGACAGCTATTAATAACACAGTAGATTACCATAAGGCCATTGATACTTCTTATAAAGTAGAAGAAAATGTTATTGGTAAGTACCAACTTGACTTGAAACAAATGGTCAAGATTATTTTCTTACTGCTTGGTATCTCAATCTTTTTCTCGTTACTATTAGTCTTTTTAACGGACATTTTACTTTTACCCATGGGTATTCTTTGCTTTTTAATTGGTATTTTTTATACTTATGGCCCAAAACCATTGTCAAGATTACCACTTGGAGAAATTTTTTCCGGTCTCACAATGGGCTTTGGTATCTTTTTCTTAGCTCTTTATATTCAATTTCCTGAGAGAATGATGAGCACTCAAATTGATTGGTCAAGACTTACTATTTCTTGGCATATAGGTGAGATAGCACTTGTTTTTTTGATGAGTCTACCTTTAGTAACATTGATTGCTAATATCATGTTAGCCAACAATCTTTGTGATTATGAACAAGATATTAAAAATCATCGTTACACCCTAGTGCACTATATTGGAACACAAAATGCTTTGGCACTATACACTGTTTTAAACCTTTTTCCTTGGTTTGTTTGGGTAGCTTTCCTTTTAGGGAAATTTGTTCCTTGGTATGGACTATTTATTTATCTGTTCTTTTTACTTAATTGGAAGAGCCTTAAACGATTTAGAAAAGAACAAATCAAATCAAAAACATTTATTGAGGCCATTAAAAGCTTTGTCCTTTTTTCAGCACTTTATCTTTTAACCGTATTATTAGGATTGTTATTTTAAACCTATAATCAATTTATTTTTATCATGAGAGTCTCTAAAAATAAGACATGTTTTCTATTAAATATAGAAGACATGTCTTTTAATTTATGAATACTTTTTCAAATCCTTTGGTGAAATGATTTAAATGTTTTCTTATCTAATCATCAATAACTCATAATAATAATTTTTAAGACCTAAATTGATAAAATTTAAAACTCTAAATAAAAAGCAAATACATTGACAACAATGAATAATTCAATATAATAATATATATAATAAAAATAGACCTAATATGCAAAAATAACTTTTATAGATATAACTAAATCTATGGGAGATTTTTTTCGTTATTAGCTTTAGAAGGGAGAAACATGTTTTTTAAAAAACAATTATTTGGTTATGATAAATCAGATGTTGATCAAATAATTAAAAAATTGACAGATGAAAATCAACGGTTAAAAAATATAATTGTTAGGCAAGAGAAAAATATTAATGAATTATCTGATGAGCTTTCTCGGATGAAAGAAAAAGAAAATAATATTCAGAAATCCTTAATTGATGCGAAGAATCTAGCGAAGGAAATTGTGAATGAGTCTGAGGAGTATGCCAGCTATACAAAAGAAGAGGCTAAGAAAAATTCAAGACGAATCTTTAATAATTTTGAAAAAAACTTCAATGAGTTAGTGGCAGTGAAACGAGACATTGTTGACTTAGAACTGAAATTGAAAGAAGAGATTAGAGAAAAAATTATATTTTATCTTAATCAGCTAGATGACATCGATGTTTTTGGAGAACGTTTAGATGCCAAATTTATTCAAATTGAGGATCGTATTGAACAGATGAAACTTGAATTTTCTGATGATTATAGTGCCTATCAAAAAGAATCAGAAGTTGAAGAAATACCTGTCTACACGTTTCAAACAGATTAAAAAAGGAGAAATGAATGGATAAGGTTAATGAGAGTTTTCAAAGAACACTTGCCAAAAAGCAGTTTTTTTTAAAAATCATCGAAAAACCGTCTGAATGGCATTATAAGGGAAAGTTCGCTGTCAGTGAAAAGCATATGATTGATTTTGGAGTATCAATAACAAAAGGTCAGTCAAAAGGGATTGGGCAAATTATTTATCAAAATCTTGCTTATTGCCCTGATAAGGAATCTCGCTTAGCATGGTTGGAATTTATTAATGACCTGAATCGTCAGTTAGGAATTTATTATTATTTTTGTCTAGATGAAGATGGTTATGTTTATATGAGACATTTCCGTGATGTCACCACTGAATTAGAAGATTTTTTTAATACGATTATCCAAGCACCTAATTTAATCAGAAAAGTTTTAGTGATGTTTGAAGAACGCTTTGGAAGTCGTAGTGTGTTTAAATAATTAGATTTTATAATGAGGGAGAACAATGAAAACAAATCTATTTAACAAAAAAGAATTTTACTCTATTAGAAAATATAAAGCATATGGAACAACATCAGCATTGATTGGAACAGCGATGTTAATGGGATTAACTGGACAAACAGTTAGTGCTGATGAGACAACAACTCCTGTTTTATCTGAACCTTCGATAGTTGAAGTTGTCCAACAAACTGATGTGGTTAGTCAAGAAATTGTTGACGAAAAAGAAGAACAAACAGAAATAAAAACCATTGCTGCAACAGCGCCAGTTGAGGAATACAGTATTTTATCTGAAAATGCTTCTCAAACAAGTCAACAAACAATTGATAACGCTAATCAAGAGATTACGTCATCAACAGAGGTTGTGATTACACCGTCAAGTATTGAAGTAGAAACAACAAAAGATTTTGAGGATACCATTACATCGTCTCATAATGAAAAGCTTTTAAAAGTTGAAAAAGACACTTCTAAATTAAGGCCTAACGAGTCAAGAAAAACAGATTCTAGTAGTTTTAGAAAAGCAGTTGATGCCCCTTATGCAACTTTTCGATCAGTAGATAATTCTAAACCTTACATGACTCTTGAAAGATATTTTGGCGATGGTAATCGCGCTAATATCAACTATAGTATTGTTAGAGAAGGACAAACAGTAGATATTTCCTACAAGGTTGGCTTAACTAGAATCACACCAGAAGAAGTCGAGTTAACTCCAGATGCTCGAGCTTTAAATTTGGTATATGATAAAAATTCTGGGTATATTAAAGGGACCATTGTTCTTTCTGATGATTTTCCATTGAAAGAATATTTGATCGGATTGCAGTCAAAAACGGATCCTCAAAATACTAAGGTGACGGCCACTTTAAATATCTATGGCAAAGAAAATATCAATGAATATGATTTTATCACTATATCTAATAGACTTGATGAATATATAAGAAAAAACAAATCTGATTTTGATGATATCATGACGGCCCCTAAACATACAATTTATCCTTTTATATCATCAGATACTAATATAAAGGAAACGTCAAGTACTGTTATTTTCCATCTTCAAGATGGCACTACGATGGTTACCATGCCAGTAACGCCCTTTGGTTATTTGCTAGATAAAACTAGAGAGGAAAATTATGATACACATATTTATCCTCAAACTATTGAAGATGCAACGTCAGAAAGTAAACAATATACTAATAATATTTATCTAATGAGTCTTGATAATAGTCGAGGTGGTGCAAAACAATTAGTGACTATTAGAAGTGTAGAACAGATTGATTCTAGCCAAGGAATTGAAACGAAATTTTTTATTGATAAAACACCAACACTACGTAATACAACATTGGATTATAATCATTCGTTTAATTATACGAATCTCCCAACATACCGCCTTCAATTTACCAAGCTACCAGCAACAGCAGGTCGCTATTTTGCAGATTTTAAGATTGTAGATAGTATTGGGAGAGAAAAAATACATCATCTAGAAATTTTAACCTACGAACAATCTCAAACAGTCATTAACAATATTACTTCAGGTTATGATGAAGTTTCCTCTCTAATCATCACCCATGCCGATGTTAAGTTGGAACCAAATAAACAATATGACATTGATAACCAGACCGTTTTACCATCTGAGTCTGGCGAACAAGAAGTGGGAACTATCAGATTAAACAAGGAAAATGCAAGCTTTGAGATTGTTAATAAACCTGAAGGCATTGAAATTGACAATATAACCGGTAGAATCACTAAAAAAGCTGGTGTCCTCTTACAATCAGGAACTTATACCATTGAAACCAAAGCTATTGATGGTCACTTTGGTGATTCTGCACCAACCAGATTACTCAAATTTGAAGTAGCAGACGCACCAAATCCTATTCAGCACCAAGTATGGAAAGAGTGGCAATTGATTACTCCAATCACTGTTTCAATGAAAAACAACTCAGCTGTTGAGAGTGTTGAAATAGTAGAAAGTGATGCTAATCATCTTAATTTAAGAGGAGATGGGGCAACTGTCAAAGGAACAACATTAGAAGCAACTAATGGTCAAAAGACAGTCTTTTTAAAAATCAATTATCGCACTAAAGATGGTGAGATAAAAAGTGTAAAAACTAGTTTCACTTATGAAGTTCAAGCTGATTCAGAAAATCAATTAAATTTAAATATTACTAATTCTGATCAAACTGTCTATGAAAATCAAGCTATTTCCACAATGGCAATAACAACTAATTCAAATGAAGAATTAGTCGTTGACACAAGTTCATTACCTTCTGGTGTTGTTTATCATCCTGAAACAAAAACGATTTCTGGTACACCAAAGTATGAAGGACGTTATCAAGCAGTTGTTACTGCAAGTAAAAATGGCAAGAAATTATCAAAAACAATTACTGTAACTGTTAATCCAAGTAGTTTTACAATTCCATCCATTACAAAAGATTTGGTAGCAGGTTCAGAAATTGAACCTATTGAAATTAATTTACCAGCTAATGTCACTAAGGAATTTAGTAGTCTTAACTTGCCACAAGGGCTAACAATTAGTGAAGATGGACGTACTATTTCCGGTACACCTGTTGTTGTTGGTAACTTTAATTTAACGCCTAGATATAGTAGAAGAACCTCTGCTGGAACTTACCAATCAGCCACAGCAAACATTACTTTACGTATCACAAATGCGCCAATCTCATTAGCAATTTCAAATCAGCGTCAAACGGTAACAGTTTTAGATGCTATTGAGGAAATGGTTATTGATGCACCACAAGGAGCTCGGTTAGCTATTCAATCAGGGAAATTACCAGCAGGAGTCACTTTTGACAGTGCTAGACGTGTTATTTCTGGTACTCCAACAGAAGTAGGTACTTTTACGGCAACCTTTAGTGCTGAATTTGCTAATATTTATGGTGGTAGAAAAGCTACAGCTGATGTCACAATTGTAGTGAGAAATCGCGAACAACAATTGCAAATCACTAATAATAATCAAACCAAACAAGTATTAACAGCTTTAGATGAGATTATTTTAAGTGCTGATAATCAAGCAACCATCACTCTTGATTCAAGTAAGCTCCCTAGTGGTGTCACTTATAATCAACAAACCAAAACAATTAGTGGAACGCCTTCTGTTGTTGGTACTTATAATATTCCTGTGACAGCAACCTTCAATCAAATGGCTAATCGTCCTAGTGAAACTAAAAATCTTACGATTAGAGTAACCAACTTACCAGCAACTATTAATATTTCAAATAATAATCAGGCAATAACATTAGGACAATCCATTAAAGATATTGTGATTGAACATAATCAAAAAGCAAATCTTTTGGGACAATATCTAAGCCTTACATTCCCAGAATCAGATATCGCTTCTTATCTTGATGAGAGATTAGGTCTAAACTATAACCAAGATACAAATACCATCTCAGGTCAGCCAACTCAAACAGGTGTTTATAAAATACGATTTAAGGCAATAAATCCTCAAGATTTGGGAGGAGAAATTGCAGAAGGCGTTTTAACACTTACGGTCACTGCTGATGAGTTATCGCTAGATGTTTCTAGAGATAGTCAAATTGTTGTTTTGGGGAATGCCATTCGTCCAATCTCATTAACGGCTACTGATGGGGCAACAATTGACGTTGAACAATCGAGTTTACCTGCAGGGGTTACTTATAATGCTTCTCAAAAAACAATTTCTGGGGAACCAGCACAAACAGGTAAGTATGATATTGTTGTAAGAGCTTCAAAAAATTCTGGCAAGTCATCAGTTCAAAAAGTAATCAGTATTGATGTTATAGATATTACATCAGGTAAAGATGGCAACTCTATTCACTCAGGTGTTACTGAACCAGGAAGTCAACTTGGGAAAACGGGTGATATCTATATTGACACTCACTCAGGCAATACTTATAAGAAAATTGAAAATCAGTGGACACTTACAGGAAATATAAAAGGTCCACAAGGAGAACGTGGAGAGCAAGGTATTGCAGGTGTTCGTGGCGAACGTGGTCCGCAAGGAGATCGTGGAGAAAGAGGTGAACAAGGAGTAGCAGGAGTTCGCGGAGAGCAAGGTATTGCAGGTGTCCGTGGAGAGCAAGGTCCACAAGGAGATCGTGGTATTCAAGGAGAACGAGGAGATCAAGGTATTCCAGGTGAACGCGGTTTACAAGGGGCACCTGGACGTGATGGTCGCGACGGTAGCTCAATTAGTATTACAAATGTTACCAAAGACGGCTCAGGCAACACTGTCATCACTTTCTCAGATGGTAAAACAGTTACTGTAGATAAAGGTGATAAGGGAGATCGTGGTGAACGTGGACTTCAAGGCGAACGCGGTCTTCAAGGTATTCAAGGTGAACGTGGACTCCAAGGTGTTCCAGGTCCTCGCGGAGAGCAAGGATTTCAAGGTATACCAGGTGAGCGTGGTCTTCAAGGCATTCCAGGTGAGCGTGGATTTCAGGGAGCTCCAGGTGCCCGTGGTGAGCGCGGATTTCAAGGTATACCAGGTGAGCGAGGCGAACGTGGTCCGCGAGGAGAGACAGGTCAGCCTGGACGTGACGGTCGTGATGGTAGCTCTGTAAGTATCACAGGTGTTAGCAAAGATAGCTCAGGAAATACTGTTATCACTTTCTCAGATGGTCAATCAGTTACAGTAGATAAAGGTGATAAGGGAGACCGAGGCGAACGTGGCTTACAAGGTGAACGTGGCTTACAAGGCGAACGCGGTGAACAAGGAGCTACAGGACAAGCAGGTCGTGATGGCCGCGACGGTAGCTCAATTAGTATTACAAATGTTAGCAAAGATAGCTCAGGAAATACTGTTATCACCTTCTCAGATGGTCAATCAGTTACCGTAGACAAAGGTGATAAGGGAGACCGAGGCGAACGTGGTTTACAAGGTGAACGTGGTTTACAAGGTGAACGTGGTTTACAAGGAGCTACAGGACAAGCAGGTCGTGATGGCCGCGACGGTAGCTCTGTAAGTATCACAGGTGTTAGCAAAGATAGCTCAGGAAATACTGTTATCACCTTCTCAGATGGTCAATCAGTTACTGTAGACAAAGGTGATAAGGGAGACCGAGGCGAACGTGGCTTACAAGGCGAACGCGGTGAACAAGGAGCTACAGGACAAGCAGGTCGTGATGGCCGCGACGGTAGCTCAATTAGTATTACAAATGTTAGCAAAGATAGCTCAGGAAATACTGTTATCACCTTCTCAGATGGTCAATCAGTTACTGTAGACAAAGGTGATAAGGGAGACCGAGGCGAACGTGGTTTACAAGGTGAACATGGCTTACAAGGTGAGCGTGGTGAACAAGGAGCTACAGGACAAGCAGGTCGTGATGGCCGCGACGGTAGCTCTGTAAGTATCACAAATGTTAGCAAAGATAGCTCAGGAAATACTGTTATCACCTTCTCAGATGGTCAATCAGTTACCGTAGACAAAGGTGATAAGGGAGACCGAGGCGAACGTGGTTTACAAGGTGAGCGTGGTGAACAAGGAGCTACAGGACAAGCAGGTCGTGATGGCCGCGACGGTAGCTCAATTAGTATTACAAATGTTAGTAAAGATAGCTCAGGAAATACTGTTATCACTTTCTCAGATGGTAAAACAGTTACTGTAGATAAAGGTGATAAGGGAGATCGAGGCGAACGTGGTTTACAAGGTGAGCGTGGTGAACAAGGAGCCACAGGACAAGCAGGTCGTGATGGCCGTGACGGTAGCTCAATTAGTATTACAAATGTTAGTAAAGATAGCTCAGGAAATACTGTTATCACTTTCTCAGATGGTCAATCAGTTACTGTAGACAAAGGTGATAAGGGAGACCGAGGTGAACGTGGCTTACAAGGCGAACGTGGCTTACAAGGTGAGCGTGGTGAACAAGGAGCTACAGGACAAGCAGGTCGTGACGGCCACGATGGTAACTCAATTAGTATTACAAATGTCACCAAAGATAGCTCAGGAAATACTGTTATCACTTTCTCAGATGGTAAAACAGTTACAGTAGATAAAGGTGATAAGGGAGACCGAGGTGAACGTGGCTTACAAGGTGAACGTGGTTTACAAGGTGAGCGTGGTTTACAAGGTGAGCGTGGTGAACAAGGAGCCACAGGACAAGCAGGTCGTGATGGCCGTGACGGTAGCTCAATTAGTATTACAAATGTCACCAAAGATGGCTCAGGAAATACTGTTATCACCTTCTCAGATGGTCAATCAGTTACCGTAGACAAAGGTGATAAGGGAGACCGAGGCGAACGCGGCTTACAAGGTGAACGTGGTTTACAAGGAGCCACAGGACAAGCAGGTCGTGATGGCCGCGACGGTAGCTCTGTAAGTATCACAAATGTTAGTAAAGATAGCTCAGGAAATACTGTTATCACTTTCTCAGATGGTCAATCAGTTACTGTAGACAAAGGTGATAAGGGAGACCGAGGTGAACGTGGCTTACAAGGCGAACGTGGCTTACAAGGTGAGCGTGGTGAACAAGGAGCTACAGGACAAGCAGGTCGTGACGGCCACGATGGTAACTCAATTAGTATTACAAATGTCACCAAAGATGGCTCAGGAAATACTGTTATCACCTTCTCAGATGGTAAAACAGTTACAGTAGACAAAGGTGATAAGGGAGATCGAGGTGAACGTGGTGAGCGTGGTATTGATGGTCGTTCCATTTATTCAGGAATTACTGAACCAGATAGTAGTACAGGCCAAGATGGAGATATTTATATAAATGTTGATTCGGGAGTGACATATGTAAAACAAGGAGGACAATGGATTATTACTGGTAGCCTTAAAGGACCTAAAGGTGATAAAGGAGACCGTGGTCCTCGTGGTGAAGATGGCAACAATAACCAAGGTGGCAACAATAACCAAGGTGGCAATAATAACCAAGGTGGCAATAATAACCAAGGTGGCAACAATAACCAAGGTGGCAATAATAACCAAGGTGGCAATGATAACCAAGGTGGCAATGATAACCAAGATGGCAATGATAACCAAGGTGGCAATAATAACCAAGGTGGCAATGATAACCAAGGTGGCAATGATAACCAAGGTGGCAATAATAACCAAGGTGGCAATAATAACCAAGGTGGCAATGATAACCAAAGTGGTAAAACTCCTAAAAATAGTATGCCATTTGTACCTATTCAAGCTATTACAGATGTAACATCACAATCATTAGGAATTGTTAAGAAGCCGTCTAGTAACAATCTACCAAATACCGGTGATAGCAGTGACGATACATTTGTTCTAGCTGGAATTGCTAGTGTGACTGCTTTAGGTATGATGTCTGCTTATTCTTCAAAAAAAAGATATGCTCAAAATAAGTAATATGATTGGTCACTCATTGAATTTTTGAAGAATGGCAGTGATTTATAACTATAAATCATTTAGCCAGCTAAAAAAGGAAGAATCAGTTGATTCTTCCTTTTTGATTTATATTAAAGTTGACAAATGATAACATCAATTAATCATTAGTCATTATGAACACAATAATTCTTATCATTGTAGTGGTAAGATAATCTCATCTTCCTCATTAGGATTAGCACTATCTTGTCCCGTTATCTCAATAATTAATTGATGGGGTAAGCAGACCAATATTTGACCGCTTTTTTCAATCCAGCCTGACTTGACAGCAATCTGATCGGGACTGTTATCTTCTTTTACCCTGATTTTATCTTGATTGATTTCAACAATATTGTATTGCCCCTCATGAGGATAATATGTTTTAGTTTGATGTGGTCCATTTGGACTTAATTCATAAGTATCAACAACTTTTCCATCAATTTTAACAGTCGCAATAAGTTTGGAATTTTCCATTTGGTTAACCGTTAAATAAGTATAAGTAAAAGGGATAAATGATATTAAAATAGCAAGAAAAGTCAAGACATAATCAAAAGGTTTTAATTGTTTTAAAATACTTTTCATAGGTCTCCTTTATAAGTAGAGTCACTAGTTTTAAAAAAGATAATATAAGTAGCATTTAACTAAAATGACAACCGATAACGTTATTAAATCTTTCTACTTGAGAGATTTCTTTTTTAAATGTTCTTTTATTATACCATTTATAAGTCACAAAGTAATTTTTTTATGCATCAAAAGTATTCTTGTTAAGAATACGGTTTCAAGGTTAAAAAAATAAAGTATGACTTCCATCTGTGTTATAATATTGTCATATCGGAAAAGAGGTGTTTTTATGGTTGAATCAACAACCAATCAATATGGGGCTGATCTTGTGGTAGATAGCCTCATAAATCATAAAGTAAACTATGTTTTTGGTATTCCAGGAGCAAAAATTGATAAGGTTTTTGACACCTTAGAAGACAAAGGCCCACAGTTAATTGTGTCACGTCATGAGCAAAATGCCGCCTTTATGGCACAAGCAATTGGTCGTATAACAGGTGAACCTGGTGTTGTTATAGCTACAAGTGGACCTGGTATTTCTAACTTGGCAACGGGACTTGTGACAGCAACTGCTGAGGGCGATCCCGTTTTAGCGATAGGTGGTCAAGTTAAAAGAGCTGATTTATTAAAACGTGCCCATCAATCAATGGATAATGTCGCCATGCTTAGTCCAATTACTAAATATTCTGCCGAAATTCATGATGGCAACACGATTTCTGAAACCATCGCAAATGCTTATCGACGTGCTAAATCTGGAAAACCTGGTGCTAGTTTTATTTCTATCCCTCAAGATGTTAATGATAGAGAAGTTTCTGTTAAGGCTATTAAACCATTAACCGATCCTAAACTTGGGACAGCATCTGTTAATGATATTAATTATTTAGCACAAGCCATCAAAAATTCCGTTTTACCAGTATTGCTTTTAGGGAATGGGGCATCACATGAAAAAGTAACACAGTCTATTCGTCAGTTATTAGAAGCTGTTAAATTACCTGTGGTTGAGACTTTCCAAGGCGCTGGTATTGTTTCTAGAGAACTGGAAGAAGAAAGCTTTTTTGGGCGCGTTGGTTTGTTTAGAAATCAACCGGGTGATATGCTTTTGAAAAAAGCAGATTTAGTCATTGCAATAGGTTACGATCCTATTGAATATGAAGCAAGAAACTGGAATGCAGAAATTTCTGCTCGCACAATTGTTATTGATGTCGTTCCAGCTGAAATTGATACTTATTTCCAACCCGAACGTGAATTAATTGGAGATATCGCAGATACAATTGATCTTCTTTTACCTGCTGTTAAGGGATATGAATTACCAAAAGGATCAATAGAATACCTGCAAAATCTCAAAAAAAATATGTCTGGCGACGTTAAATTTGATCGTCACAGTCAAAAAGGTCTTGTTCATCCTCTTGATGTTATTGACAGTTTACAAAAACAAGTAACAGACGACATGACAGTCACTGTTGATGTGGGGAGTCACTATATTTGGATGGCTCGTTATTTTAAATCTTATGAAGCACGTCACCTGCTCTTTTCAAATGGGATGCAAACGCTAGGTGTCGCATTACCTTGGGCTATTTCAGCTGCTCTTGTGAGACCAAATACAACGATTATTTCTGTCTCTGGTGATGGTGGTTTCTTATTCTCAGCTCAAGAACTAGAGGTTGCCTCACGCCTTCATTTACCAATTGTTCATATTATTTGGAATGATGGTAAGTATAATATGGTTGAATTCCAAGAAGAAATGAAATATGGTCGTTCATCAGGGGTTCAATTAGGTGACGTTGATTTTGTAAAATATGCTGAAAGCTTCGGAGCTAAGGGTTACCGTGTTAACAGTAAAGAAAGCTTTGATGCCACCTTGAAAAAAGCGATTAGTGAAGCAAAATCAGGCCCTGTTTTAATTGATATTCCAATTGATTACAAAGATAATATTAAATTGGGAGAAACTATTCTACCAGATGAGTTCTATTAATGGGAGGTAAAGATGGGAAAGACAACTTTATTTCAACATAATACCTTAGCATCCTTAATGGCTGGTTTATATGAAGGTACAATGCCACTGAAAGAGTTATTAACACATGGCAATTTTGGCCTTGGTACAGTTGATAGTATTGATGGAGAGTTGATTGTTCTTGACGGTAAAGCCTATCAAGCAACTGGTGCAAATAATGAAGTTAAAGTTAATCAAGTGAAAGATCACGTTTTAGTTCCTTATGCAGCAGTTGTCAATCATACTAAAACTAAGTCATGGACAGAAGATACTGTTATTGATTCAGAAAATCTTAAAAAAACCATCGAAGCAAAACTTGACAGCCAAAATCTTTTTTTCTCAGTCAAAGTTAAGGGTATTTTTTCTAGGATGCATGTGCGTATGATTCCAAAATCAAAGACGGGTGAACGATTTGCAGATATTGCTAAACATCAACCTGAATTTACTGAGGAAAACATCTCAGGAACGCTAGTTGGTATTTGGACGCCAGAACTCTTTCACGGTGTTAGTGTCGCAGGTTTTCATCTTCACTTTCTGTCAGATGATGTTAGTTTTGGTGGTCATGTCATGGATTTTGTGATGGAAAAAGGTGCTATCGAAATTGGCATTATTGATCAGCTAGAACAGAATTTCCCATTGGATAATAAAACTTTCTTAGAAAAATCCTTTGATGTGCTTGCTCTTAGAAATGATATAGAAGCTTCCGAATAATTAATTTTTGAATATAAAATCCTATTAAGATAATAGGATTTTTTTGTTGTTCATATTGGTACACCTTAAAAATAGCTGAAAAGTAATAGGAATAATTTCCACTGTGATAAGGAAATAGTTAGTCCTTGAAAGGGTTTACATTAGTTGTTTTATTTTTTATAATGCGATTAGAGAAATAGTTAATAATACTTTAATTATGATTAAAAAGAGAGGAAAACAAAATGACTGAAACAACAAAAAAAGAATATGTTTTTCCAGAAGGTTTTCTATGGGGAAGTTCAACCTCTGGTCCTCAAAGTGAGGGGAGTGTAGCTGGTGATGGCAAGGGAATGAATAACTGGGATTACTGGTATAGTATTGCACCTGAAAAATTCCATAGTAGCGTTGGACCCGAAAAAACATCCACCTTTTACACCAATTACAAAACAGATATTGAATTATTACAAAAAACAGGACATAGTGTTTTTCGACCATCGATTCAGTGGTCAAGATTGTTACCAAATGGTACTGGTGATGTTAATCCTGAAGCTATCCTATTTTACAGAGATGTCTTTCAACGAATTATAGACGCTGGCGTTAAACCTATCGTTAATCTATATCATTTTGATTTACCTTATGCTTTGCAAGAAAAAGGTGGCTGGGAAAATAAGGAAACTGTCTGGGCTTATGAAGCGTATGCTAGAACTTGTTTTGAGGCCTTTGGCGATCTTGTAGACACTTGGATTACCTTCAATGAACCGATTGTTCCTGTTGAGTGTGGTTATCTTGGAGAACTCCATTATCCTTGTAAAGTAGATGCCAAAGCAGCCGTTCAAGTGGCTTATAACACACAATTAGCAAGTAGCCTGGCGGTAAAAGCTTGTCATGAGATGAATCCTTCTCACAAAATTAGCATTGTCTTAAATTTGACACCAGCCTACCCAAGAAGCCAGTCAAAAGAAGATGTTACTGCGGCTAGAATAGCAGGATTATTTCAAACCAAGAGCTTCCTTGATCCATCTGTACTGGGTGTTTACCCACAAGAACTGGTTGATATCATTAAAAAACATGACTTAACTCCTGACTATACTAGTGAAGAGTTAGCCATTATCAAAGAAAATACTGTTGACTTTTTAGGAGTCAATTATTATCAGCCTCTACGCGTTAAAGCACCTGAAAAAACACCTGATCCTAAAGAACCTTTTATGCCTAGTTACTATTTTGAACACTACGATATGCCTGGTAAGAAAATCAATCCACATCGTGGTTGGGAAATTTATGAGCAAGGTCTTTATGACATTGCAATGAGTATCAAAGAAGACTATGGCAACATTGAATGGCTAGTTACTGAAAATGGTATGGGTGTAGAAGGAGAAGAAAAATTTAAAGTAGATGGTATCATTCAAGATGACTATCGTATTGACTTTATCAAAGACCATCTCATCGAACTTCATCGTGCCATTTCAGATGGTGCCAACTGTAAAGGTTATATGCTTTGGACTTTTATTGATTGTTGGTCATGGTTAAACGCCTATAAAAATCGTTATGGATTAGTTGAACTCAATTTAGAAACACAAGAAAGAATTATTAAAAAATCAGGATACTGGTTTAAAGAATTGAGTCTAACCAACCGTTTTAGCAGATAAAAAAAGAAGGTGCCTTATGCCACAACTAGGTTTTTCACTTTATCCAGAAACACACACGCCAGAAGAAATACATGATTATATTGATTTGCTTCATCGCTATGGCGCAAAGAGACTTTTTATGAGCTGGCTACAAAACATAGATAAGCAAGAAGAGACATTTAAAAACTATCAAAAGATTATTCACTACGCTAATGAAAGAGGAATAAGTGTTATCTTAGATATCAGTCCGACTGTTATCAAAAACAGTGGTTGTAAAAATCAACTCATTGAGATGGCATCTCAATTAGGGCTTTTTGGTCTACGTCTCGATGAAGCACTCCCTTTAGAGGAAATTGTGACACTTACTCATAACCCTTATGATATTAAGATTGAACTAAATATGAGTACAGACAAGACCTTGTTGACTGAATTATTAGCAAAAAAAGCCAATTTTTCCAATATCATTGCTTGTCACAATTTCTACCCTCATGAATTTACAGGCTTGTCTTTGGATTATTTTTTAGACATGTCACAATTTTATAAATCACATGGGATAAAGACAGCAGCCTTTGTTTCTGCACAAACAGCTAGTGAGGGTCCTTGGCCCTTGTCAGAAGGTCTTCCCACCTTAGAAAAAGATCGCCATTTACCCATACGTTCTCAGATAAAATTTATGAAAGCAACAGGATTGATTGATGACATTATTATCGCTAACCAATTTATCTCTGAAAAAGAGTTAGAAACATTTGTTGAGGTTTTTAAAGAGAATTGTATCAGTTTAGATGTTAATCCAATCGTTTCTCTAACACCTATTGAAAAAGAAATCATCCAATTTTCTCATCACTATCGCGGTGATAGGTCAGATTATGTGGTTCGTTCTACACAACCTCGACTTGTTTTTGCAGGGAAATCTATCCCTAAACGACAAGATAATAAAGACGTTAAACGAGGAAGTATTATCATTGATAATGATCTTTATACACGTTATAAAGGTGAGTTACAAATAGCATTAACCTCATTTAAGATAAGTGAAAAGTCAAATTTTGTCGCTCAAATCATACCAGAAGACGTTGTATTATTGTCTTATTTAAAACCTTGGCAAGCCTTTCGTTTGCATTTGTTAGATCAATAAGGAAAATTTCTTTATCGATAAGGAAAAAAGTAAATCCCTTTCCTTGTGGAAATTTGATAAAATAGAAGTATAAGAAATCGCTTTCTTTATCGAGATTAAGGGAGAAGTAGATGTTATCAAAAAAAGAAATCGCCCTCATGAGCGTTTTATTAAAACAAAAAAAATCCTATGTCTCAAGTAAAGCATTGGCAGAGGAAATCAAAGTAAGTGATCGGACGGCTAGAAAATATTTAAAACAGTTGGCCCAAGCTGTTAAGGATCAAGGAGCCACTATCCATTCAAAGCAAGGACAGGGTTATCTTTTAACCATTGAGCACCCTATTGAGTTTGAAGTGTTTTGGCAGGAAGTCTTAGCATCGAAAAAAATGATGACAGACATTAGGCAAGTGGAAGAAGCTGGTGATAGACAGCACTATGTTCTTAATAAATTATTTTTTGAAGAGCCACGACAATCTTTTGAACAACTTACAAGTGATTTGTTTATCAGTAAGACAACCCTTTCAAGTGTTTTAAACGATATTAAAAAACGAATTAAGCCTTATGCTTTAACATTAAAAACGAGTCAAAAAGGAATCTGGGTTGATGGAAGAGAAGAAGATATTCGTCATTTTATCATGGATTATTTTTTTCTTGATAGCTTTGATGAGTCTATGTTTGCAGTTGTAGGTGATACCATCCTTGATAAAATTAATTTTGCAGAACTAACTATTTTTGTTCTAGATGAATGCCGTGATGCCAAACTCAGGCTATCAGATTTTGTCATTCATAATTTGGTGTTACATATTGCATTAATGATAAAACGTATTCGCTCAGGTTACCCACTAGATGTGTTTCCTATTTCTAAAAACATTGAATCATCTCTTGAATATAAGGTGGCAAGGCGAATTTTAGCTAGAATAGAAAATGCTTTGTCCCTTACTTTTCCAAAAGAAGAAGCCAACTACATTGCCCTTCACCTGACAGTGAAACATTCAACAACCAATCTATCTGAGAAGGATGCTTCAAAAAAACAACTGGAACAACATCTCAAAGAAAAGCTAAATGATATTTCTAAAGCAACACAAATGCCCTTAGAGCAGGATACAAATCTAGTCAATGGTCTTTTAGCCCATTTTAATCCCTTACTGATTAGAATGGAAAATAACATTCATTTAGCCAATCCTCTTCTTGAAGAAGTCATCGAACACTATCCTGATATTTTTGCTCTGATCAAAGAAAGCTTTAGAACGATGCCTGAACTCATTCATTATGAGATTGGTGATGATGAATGGGCCTATATAGCTCTTCATATCATGGCTGCTATTGAAAGATACGCGAATCGTCATAAACTGCAGGTGCTAGTTGTCTGTGCTACAGGCTATGGCAGTGCCATGATGTTAAAAAATCGTTTAGAAAAAGAATTTGCTGGCAGTCTCAAGATAGCAGATGTGGTTAGCTATTATGAGGTTAGCGAAGAAAGGCTAGAAAATATTGATTTGGTCATCTCATCAATTAGTTTAGATCATTTGTTATTTTTAACACCAATTATTCATGTTAGTGTGCTTTTAAATCAGGAAGATGTAGAAGCCATTCGTCAATTTATTGGTGAGCAATCTCATTATAAACAAGAAAAGTCGTTAAAATCTCTTTCTGATTTTAAAAAGGGTAAACAAATAGCAACAACTGTTTTTTCAAAAGATAAGATCATTTATTTTGATGAAGAAACCACGAAAACAAAAGCTCTAAAACAACTGATTGAACAATTGAATGAAGCAGTAGAACCTCAGTTTATTCATCAATTTTTAGATCAAATCACTCTAAGAGAAAGTTACAGTCCGCTAGTTTTTGGGGAGAGTTTAGCTTTTCCTCATCCGGCTGTACCAATGACTTATTCTGAACAGATTGTTGTTGGGATTTTTAAACATCCTATAGTTTGGGATGACAAACATAATGCCATCAGATTTATCTTTTTATTATCGCCATCAAAAGGTAGAAATCACTATTTAAAATTTGTTTCACCAAGTCTAGTAGCTTTTGTCGACAATAAAGAGCTACAAACAAAGCTTTTAGAAACACCAACTTATGAAAATTTAATTAATATATTTGCCCAATTGATTGAGGGTTAAAGGAGGAAAAAATGAAAAATATTATGTTAGTTTGTAATGCCGGTATGTCAACAAGTATGCTGGTTACAAAAATGTCTTCTGCTGCAAAAGAAAAAGGCATTGATGCAGATATTTGGGCTGTGCCAGTTTCTGAAGTTGATAATGAAGTGAGTGGAAAAGCTATTGATGCCATCTTAGTTGGTCCACAAGTGAAATTCATGCTTAATGAATACAAAGAGAAATTTGAACCAGACATCAAAGTAGCCGATATCAATATGGTTGATTATGGGACTATGAATGGTGAAAATGTCTTAAACTTTGCTTTAGAGATGATGGGAGAAGACTAATGGCAGAACCAGCAAATCTAGAAGCAGTCATGGGGCTTATCATGCATGGCGGTGATGCTAAAGGAAAGGCTGTTGAAGCCATTCGAGAGGCTAAGGTTGGCCATTTTACTGAAGCTCATGACTTGATAAAACAAGCAAATGAAGCGTTAAACATTGCTCATAAATCACAAACAGAACTTTTAACGCAAGAAGCATCTGGTGATACAGTTGAATTATCTTTGTTATTAATTCATGGTCAAGATCATTTGATGACAGCTTTAACGTTTATTGATATGGCTAAAGAAGTGATCGCACTTTATGAAAAAATAGATAGTTCTCACTAAGGAGACGATATGATTGTAACCAAACAAGGAGATGTTCCACAAAAAGCATTATTTGAAGCTATTGTGTCATCTTTAAAAAAAGATTACTATGAAAGCACCAAAAAGATATTAGAAGATAGTGATATTAAAACTGGCTTGACTTATATCAAATCTTTTGGAGCTAAAAATCAACATCAGGTTCGTATCACGCTAGAGCATTTTGAAGCACCAAGTGTTTACGGTGTTACCTTTAGCTCAAATCGTGGTAAACAACATATTTCATATCTTTTAGAAGAAAAAGCCCCTCAGACAACCTTGATTACTTACCAACAAGAAAATGAAATTACTGATGTTTTTCAAAAAGCCAATCAATTTCTAATGGAAAAAATCCTGAAAAAAAGTCTAGAAAGGCAAATTGATGCTCAACTGACCGGTATGATTAAATACGTTAAAGAAAATAATCAAGAGATAGAAAATGAATTGACTTTATGAAAAGCATAAAAATGTATTAAAAATAAAAAAGAGGAGATTTTGAAATGTCAAATTTATCGACTAAATTTATGGAGATTTCAGGAAAAATCGGATCGCAAAGACATCTCGTAGCTGTCCGTGATTCCTTTGTAGCAATGATGCCAATCACTATGGCTGGTGCTGTTGCGGTATTATTAAATGTTTTTTTACGAGACATCCCAACAAGTATGGGAATGACTGGCTTTGTTGAAGCCATGCAACCTGTGATTAATATTAATGGCTATGTTTATTTCGGTACCATTGGTATCATGGCGCTTGTCTTTTCATTTGCTTTAGGACATAACTTGGCTATTATGAACAAAGTCAATCCTTTAGCAGGTGGGCTAATTTCAATTGCAGCATTTATTGCTACACTTCCTCAATCATTAACCATTACAACTGCTTTAGAAGGGGCAGACTCATCAGTGGTTAATTCCTTAAAAGATTTGGGACTAACAATTGTTTCATCTGATGGTGTTTCTTCACTTGAAGTGAGTGAATGGGGAGCTATTGCTTTAAAATACGCAGGAGCAACAGGTTTATTTACGGCCTTAATCACAGGTTTCATTGCCTCATTTGTTTATGCTGCTTTAACCAAACGTAATATCACTATCAAATTACCTGATAGTGTACCACCAGCAGTAAACAAAGCATTTGTTGCCATTATTCCTGGTGCAGCAGCTATTTATGCGACTTCAATCATTGCCTACTTAACCTTTGTATTATCAGGTTTAGCAATGAGTGATCTTATTTCTGAGTACATTCAAAGACCTTTAATGGGACTTTCACAAGGCCTAGGTTCAGTTATTCTTTTAAGTTTCTTAGTACAACTATTCTGGTTCTTTGGACTTCATGGTCACAACGTTCTTGGTCCAATTTTGGATGGTATCTATATCCCAGCCCTTAATGAAAATACTGCCGTTTATGAAGCAACGCATAGTGTGGCTAACCTTCCATGGACTTGGACACGAGGCTCATTTGATGCCTTTGCACAAATGGGTGGCTCTGGTGTTACTCTTGCACTTATCATTGCTATCTTTATCTTCTCAAAACGTGAAGAACATAAAGCCGTTGCTAAATTAGCAGCACCAATGGGATTATTTAATATCAATGAACCTATTACTTTTGGTATTCCAATGGTTCTTAACCCAATCTTTGCTATTCCTTGGTTGATTATTCCACCAATCTGTGTTACTATTGCCTACCTAGCAACGGCCTCTGGGTTAATTCCACCAGTATTTCTAGCGGTTCCTTGGATTACTCCTCCAGGATTATACGCTTATCTAGCAACAGGTGGTAATATAATGGCTGCCTTAGTATCGCTCTTTAACCTATTTGTTGCCTTTCTGATTTGGACACCATTTGTTATTTCAGCTAATAAAGTCAAAGCAGGCGAGTAAAATGACACAAAAAAATGGTTCACTATTTTTAATGGCCATTGGATTCTTTCTTATTGCCATTAGCCCAACAATGGGTAATAAATACCTTAATATCCTATCAGGTCTCAGTCTAGTCTTACTTGGATTTTATCTGATGAAGAAAAAGAAATAAGAAAAACCCCAATTGTCAAGTTAAGTGCAACAAATTATTCCTCTGACTAAGTCATTAGTTCTTAAACTGTTTGAGCTAGCTCAAACAGTTTTTTAGCAGACTGATAGTTGTGTATCCTTCTAAGTTTA
>NZ_JAOTIN010000004.1 GCF_025660655.1 Streptococcus sp. CSL10205-OR2 | reverse complement strand
AATGATAAACTTAGAAGGATACACAACTATCAGTCTGCTAAAAAACTGTTTGAGCTAGCTCAAACAGTTTAAGAACTAATGACTTAGTCAGAGGAATAATTTGTTGCACTTAACTTGACAATTGGGGTTTTTTTAATCAATATCGATAGGAATAATACCATAAGATATTTTTCGAAGCATTTTTTTGAATTCTCCCATATCAATCTCACTACTAGTTGACAATAGTTGATACTTTTCACCCATTTCATAGTAAAAATGTGGCATCAAATGATAACCATTTTTCTCATAAAAAGCAAGACGATTCAAACGTTCTTGGTAATTATCTGCTTCTTCATCCATTTCTTCAATGGCTAAAACAACTGGACGACCATTTGATGATAATCTGATGGTATTTAATAAACGACTGCCATAGGATTGATTGCGATACAAGGGATTAACTGCTAAAAATAAAAGAAAAACAAAGTGTTTGGAAAATATAATATAAGATAGGCCGACAAATTTATCATCATCATAATAAGCAATAAACTCAATATCACGTCGGTAAGCATTTAATAATAAAGGGAGATAGGGAAATCTTTCAACTTCTGGAAAGGCTGATAAGTATAATTCTTTAACATCTTTAGAGACTTTTGAAAATAGAGTCACTTTCTTTTGGATTAATTGCTCGGCCATTTTAAATCCACCAATTCATTCATTTCTTTATAAGCTAAATCAACTTTTTCTTTCATCGCATCATCTATTGTATCTCTATATTTGCCACCTGCGATGAAATCTTCCAAAATCAAAACACGATATTCACGATATTCATAACCTTCTATACCATACTCACCTTTTCCCCAAGACCATACTTGTGTAGGATGAGCTTTAGCTGTTTTAATCGTTGTTTTATCACCTTTCTTTTCAAAGGTAACATCCATTAAAACGCCACGTTCTGTCCAGATATCATCAACAGTCTCAAGACGTTGATTAGAAATAAAATTACCCATCGAATAGATAATTAATTTATTTTGACCATTTTTTTCAACAATTTCTGAAGGTTCTGTCACATGAGGATGACCTCCAAAAACAACATCTGCTCCCCAATCAATCATTTTATGATAAAGGTCAATTTGTTCTTGAGTTGGTTCTCTTTGATATTCAACGCCCATTTGGGGCATGACAATAGTGACGTCAGCTTTTTCTTCAGCTTCTTCAATTTCAGCTTGCATTTTTTCTTCATTTAAATCGGACAAGTGTTTTTCGTATTCCTCTTGAGTCAAGTTGGCTTCCATGCCATTATAACCATAGGCATAAGCTAAAATTGCAATCTTTATCCCATTAACTTCCTTGATGAGAATATCTTCTGTCTCGCGATTAGTTTTATAAACACCAACTGAGTCAATACCTTGTTCTTGAAAGACATCAACTGTGTTAAGTGCACCAGCTAGTTGAGAATCAAGAATATGGTTATGAGCCAAATCAACCACATCGTAACCGACTGTTTTTAAGTTACTGGCAATATCACTAGGGGCATTAAATAAAGGATAACCGGCTAGTGGAAAGTCTGGACTTATCGTTCCTTCATAGTCACCAATCGCTAAATCAGCGTCACTAATCCAACTTTTAGCATATTCAAAATAAGGTGTAAAATCATAACTATCATCAGATTTTCTAGCACTAGTGTATAAAATATCGTGTAATAAAATATCACCATTAGCCACTACACGAGCCGTCTTTACAGTTTGATCAGCCGTGTTAGTTACTCCTTCTTTTTTTGGTCTTGACCTTAACTGCGATTGATTGAGCAGAACACCTAAAAACGAAATAACTAATAAAGATATTAGTGACAATAGTAATAATAAAGTTTCTCGTTTAATTTTTAGCATACCATTTTCTCCTTACCACTATTATACTCTATTTTAAATAGCTTGATAAGTAAAAATAAAACGAGATAGAAAAAAATTATATTGATTATTTATCGTTAAGTAGAATCACAGCAAACGATTAAAAGTTAACGTTATTTAATCATTAAACTCATAAAAAAGAGACAAAACATGGTCGTTTTAGTCTCTTTCAATTTTAAAGAAAATGATCAATCATTTGTGTTAAATCATCCTCCTTAGCTTGTGGTGTAATTTCAATAATGGACATATTTTCAACCGCACGCGCAACTAAACCTTCAACATCTAAACGTTTTTCATAAATATCTACCTTATGTACTTTAGGATTTGTCTTTGGACGATCTGGAGCAAAAATAGTACAACAATCCTCAAAAGGTTGGATAGAAACATCAAAAGTATCAATTTTTTCAGCAAGTTCAATGATTTCAAGTTTGTCCATGGTGACAACAGGTCGAATAATTGGTGTTGATGTCACAGCGTTAATCGCCTGCATGCTTTCAAGAGTTTGGCTAGCAACTTGTCCTAAACTTTCACCATTGATAATTACTAAACCACGTCGTTTTTCTCTGATAGCATCTGTGATACGCATCATGAAACGACGTGTTATCGTCATCAGATAAGCCTCAGGCGTTTTATTTTTAATTTCTTCTTGAATTTCAGTTAAAGGAACTTCAATAAATTGAATATTGCCTCCAAACTTAACTAATTTCCTAGTTAATTCATGGGCTTTTCTTAAAGCACCAGGACTTGTGTAAGGTGGACTGGCAAAATGAACGACTTCAATAGAAACACCTCTTTTAAGGGCAAGATAACCTGCAACGGGTGAGTCAATCCCACCAGATAACATTAGCATTCCCTTACCAGATGTTCCAACAGGTAAACCACCTGCACCCTTGATATTTTCATAAGACAAGTAGGCTGCTTCATCTCTAATCTCAACCTTCAAATCAATATCTGGTCTTTTCATTTGAACCTTGATATCAGGGATAACCTCAAAAACAGCACTTCCTAATACTTGATTTAACTCACGACTGTCCAGTTCAAAAGTGTGATCACTACGTTTAGTTGTGATTTTAAATGTCATTCCTTCTTTGTAAATCTTAATCATCACATCCTGAACAGCTTGTTTAATGGCAGGCATTTCTTTTTTAATCTTATAAGAAGGTGAAAAGGCTTGAATACCGAAGATTTCTTTCAACGACTCAGAGACAGCATGGTAGTCTGTGCCATTTAAAAAAACGTGACCACGATCACGATCAGCAACCACCTTAACATCAGGGTAGACTGACAAAACGTCTTGTATGTTCTTTTTTAATTTGTTAATGAATTGCATACGGTTTTTACCTTTTGTTGATAATTCACCATAGCGAATCATAATTTCTGAATAATCCATTTTAACCTCTTACTTTTTCCATTTTTTCATAAATATGATGAAACACTGTTAAAAATTGTTCAATTTCTGCCATATTATTGCTATCACTAAGACTAATTCTCACAGCTGTTTGTGCTAAGTTCGTTTCAATTCCCATACTGATTAAGGTACCGGCAATTTTCCCAGCACGTGAAGAACAAGCACTCGTTGTTGAAAGATAGATATCATGCTCTTCAAAAGCATGCACTAGAACCTCACCTCGAATACCTTTAATACCAAAAGTAAGGATATGAGGAGAAAATCTTGAAGAATTCCCTGAAAATAAAACAACATCTTTCGTATCTTTTAAAGCCTGATAAAGAACTTCTTTCATGTGTTTTATATTTTGATTTACAATGTCTTTTTGATCCATTACTAGGCGCAGGGCTTTTGCCATTGCAACAATAGCAGGAACATTTTCAGTTGTGCTACGAAGTTGTTTTTCTTGTCCACCACCTGATAAAAGAGGAGAAATCATTTTCCCGTCTTTTTTATAAATAAAACCGACACCTCTCATAGCATGAAATTTATGTCCAGAAAAACTAGCATAATCGACACGATCTGGTAGAAATAAAGCTGTATCTAATTTACCGATAGCTTGAACAGCATCCACATGAAACGAAATTTTTGGCCAGTCAGTTAACAAAGATGCGATTTCTTGAATGGGTTGAATAGCACCAATTTCATTATTAATTGCCATAATAGACACTAAAATGGTATCTTTTCTTAACAATTCAGCTAATTTTTCAACAATAACAAATCCATTTTTATCGACAGGTGCATAATCAATCTCAAAACCAAGTTTTTCTAAAGATTTTGCTGATTCAGTGACAGCAGGATGCTCTATGCTTGAAATAATAATGTGCTTACCAAAACTCATTTTTTCAAGAGCGACACCTTTTATCACCCAGTTATCGCTTTCTGTTCCTCCAGAAGTAAAAAAGATTTCATCTGGTTCTTTACCAATTAAATCGGCAATTTGTTTTCTTGCCGCTTCTAGAATCCTTGAAGCTTGTGATCCTAGCTGATGAAGACTAGATGGGTTACCAATAATTTTTTGGGCAACCTCTTGATAGGTTTTTAAAACGTCAGGATAAGGCATTGTTGTTGCTGCATTATCAAAATAAATCATGATTTGTCCTTTCATGGTATTGGGTCATTTATTTCTAAAATTCTTATCTTATTGTCTCAAATCATTTTTATGATAAGAATGTTTTGCCAACAAGTAAAAACTTATCATAAAGATTTCATATATGATAAAAAAGACTATAAAACAAGTTAAGAAAAAATCTTGTGGCAAAATTAAAATCACAGGATCAGTTGCTGGATTAAATAACCAAGACGAATCCCCAGGAAATAAGATATTGTGAAATAGAGTGAAAAAATAATCAAAACCAATAAAAAAAGCAAAGGTAGCTATTAAAACTGGTAAAATAATGGCAAGAAAATAGTGTCTTTTATAGTGCCAAAAAAGATGATGACTTATTTTTTCCTTTAAAAATAGTAAGCTTGGAAGAGCTAAGATAACTCCTACTGCTTGTACAAGATGAAATAAAAATTTAACATCGTAAAAGTGCTTAAGACCACTCTGTGATGTTGGAAAATCTGGCATTAGTAATTGTGTTTTTAAAGGATTGGTTAAAAAAATCATCAATTCCTTAAAATTGCTTGAAATTCTCGTAGCAGAAAAAGGCACAATATCTGTTAAATCAAAATAATGAATGGCTAGAGGATAAGCTAGCCACGTCAAGTAGATTGTTATAAGAATACTTAGTGACAACAACCAGATAATTGAAAGACCACTTAAAACATTATTTTTCATCAAATTGCCACTCCGCTAAACTATTCAAAACAAAATCGGGTTTAATAGGTAGCTCACTGACTTCTTCTGGTTTTGTAAAACCAGTAGTGACTAAAAGACTAGCAATACCATTATCAATACCTGCTTTAATATCGGTTTTGTAATTGTCTCCCACAACAATAGCTTCTTTTTTTTCAACTCCTAAAATCGCCAAAGCTTTATCCATAATAATAGCTTCTGGTTTTCCTATAATAACAGGTTTGATGCGCGTTGCTGCTTCAAGAAAAGCTAGAAGTGCGCCTGCACCTGGCTGCAAACCTTTTTCTGTTGGAATATTAAAATCAGGATTGGTACCAATAAAAGTGGCACCATTTAAAATAGCCAAGGTAGCAATAGATAGTTTGTCATAATCTAATGTCCTGTCTAAACCAACAACAACATAGGCAGGATTTTTAGTGTCTTCAATATAACCATTATTAAAAATAGCTGACTTTAATCCTTCTTCACCAAGAACAAATGCTGTCTTCTCTTTACCTAGATCATTCATATAATCAAGTGTTGCTAGAGAAGCTGTATAAATGGTATCTAAAGATGTCTCGACGTTAAAATCTTTCGACAACATCGTTTTTATCATCTCGGGTGTTCTAGTTGTATTATTAGTCAAAAAAAGATATGGGATTTGTCTTTCTTGTAAGCGATGAACAAAGGCTTCTCCTTCAGGTATTCGCTCTTTCCCCTTATAAATAGTGCCGTCTAAGTCGATAATATAAGCTTTATAGGTCATTTTTTCTCCATTCTATAATAGCTTGTGCATGTACAGTGCCATTATATTCTATTTCGTGATAACTGGTATTATCTATTAGTTTTACTTTTGATATAATCTGTCCTTCACCGGTTATCTCTTTTAAATATCTCAGATTAATTTGTTTTGGACTATATTCTTTTAGAAAATCAAAAGATAAGCCATCGTAAAACCAATTAAGGTATTGACTATTAGTGATGTGGCCATTTAAATCATAATCAAAGAAAGTAATCGGTAAATTGGTTTCTCTAGCTTCTTCAAGAGAAAGATATTTGGGACCTTTAAGACGTTTTTTCGTTTTAGAAGATTCGTAAGGTGCCACTATTTCATCCATCACAGAACGCAGTTTTCTGGTATCATAATCAATCAAAACAAAACTTGCCATTATGGTTAAAAGAAGTTGTGACGAAGCATCAAATATCTTGAATTGACGATAGCAATAATAATGATTATAGCTAATCGCTTCAGTTTCAATAGTGATTTGTTCATTGTAACTTGGTAGACGATTAATACTGATATCATAGTCAGTAATCACCCAAACCAAGCGGTACTCTTTAAATATTCTTTGATCAGAAACACCAAGTTCTTTTGATTGTAAACCAGAAATATAAAGACATCTAGCAAGAAGATGTGACAATTTCATATTATAATTAATATCAACATCATAAAATGGTACACGAAGTGACACTTTATATTTTTTTCCCATAATCCTACTCCAAAATAAATTTCTCTGCGACACTATCTCCTAAAAACAAACCTTTTTTGGTCATTCTAACCCTATCACCAGTAACCTGTAATAAGCCATCTTGACAGAGTTTTGAAACAACATCACCATATTGTTTTTCAAATGAGAGGTTAAACTTCTTTTCAAAGCGTGCGATTGAAATCCCAGTCTTTTTACGTAAGCCTAAAAAGAGCTCTTCTTCGATTTTTTCTTTTTGGCTGAGAACTTCTTCCATAACTCTCGTAGAACCTTTTTCAACAGCATTTAAATAATGTCTAATGGGCCCATGGTTTTTATAGCGAATACCATCAATATAGCCTGAAGCACCTGCTCCAAAACCAAAGTATTCTTCGTTATCCCAATACATTAAATTGTGCTGGCTTTGAAAACCTGGTTTTGAAAAATTAGAAATTTCATAATGCTCAAAACCATTATTTTCCATTTCAGCGATAATATATTCAAACATTTCTGCTTCCAAGTCTTCGGTTGGTAAAGGAAGTTTTCCTCGACGCATTTTATTCATAAACACAGTATGATGTTCAAGAATTAAGCTATATAAGCTAAGATGTGGAATATCAAGAGCAAGGGCTTTTGCAACATTTTCTTTAACATCTGCCATTGTTTGATTAGGAAGCGCATAGATTAAATCAATCGAGATATTATCAAATCCCGCCCCTTTTAAGCTATCGATACTTTCATAAATTTGTTGTTCGTTGTGCCCTCTTCCAATTTGGACAAGGTGTTTATTATTAAAAGTTTGAACACCAAGAGACACACGATTGACAGCTGAGTTTTTGAGAACAGCAATCTTATCTTTTGTGAGGTCTCCTGGATTGGCTTCGATGGTAAACTCAGATAGTTCTGAAAGATCAAGATGTTGTTCTAAATGTTGTAGCAGATAATCTAGCTGGTTGGCATCAATAGCTGTTGGTGTCCCTCCACCAATATATAATGTTTTTAATTGTTTAATATCATGAGACTTAATTTCGTGAATAAGAGCCTTTAGATAATCATCTACAGGCTGATTCTTTATGAAAACTTTCGAAAAGTCACAATAATAACAAATTTGTGTACAAAAAGGGATGTGAACATAAGCTGATGTTGGTTTATTTAGCATAGAACTATTTTAACATTTTTAAGTCAGAAAAGAGAAATTAAGGCTCTTTTTCTATTAAAAGATGTTCAAACTCCTTTTTATATTATGATAAGTGAAAAAGACCATCATTAAATTCTAATCACTTTGAGTTGCTATTTTTCACTAGTATTAGTCTCATAAGAAAATCATTGTTAAGTAACAAAGCTAGCTTACTTACCAGACAATAATCTAAAAATGGATAAAGGCTAGGTACTTTTGTACCTGCCTTATCCTTTAGATTCCAATTTCAGTTTTAACAACATCTGCAATGGTATCAACATAGTAATCAACTTCTTCATGAGTTGGCGCTTCAGCCATCACACGTAAAAGAGGTTCAGTACCACTTGGACGAACTAAGATGCGACCATTACCAGCCATTTCTTCTTCCATTTTTCTAATAATTTCTGAAATAGCAGGAACTTCCATTGCTTTGTTTTTCATTTTATTATCAACACGGATATTAACCAATTTTTGAGGATAAATGGTTACTTCACCAGCCAATTGTGACAGTGATTTTCCAGTTTCTTTCATAATTTTAGTTAATTGGATTGCTGTCAATTGACCATCTCCAGTAGTGTTATAATCCATGATAATGACATGACCTGATTGTTCACCACCAAGATTATAACCTGATTTTCTCATTTCTTCGACAACATAACGATCGCCAACAGCTGTTACCACTTTATTGATATCTTCACGGTCAAGGGCTTTATGAAATCCAAGGTTAGACATAACAGTTGTAACAATGGTATTTTTGGCTAATTCACCTTTTTCATAAAGGTATTTTCCAATGATATACATGATTTTGTCACCATCAACAATCTCACCTTTTTCATCAACAGCAATCAGCCGATCACTATCACCATCAAAAGCTAAACCTATTGCTGATTGACTCTCTAAAACAAGTTTTTGAAGAGCTTCAGGATGAGTCGATCCAACACCATCATTAATGTTTAAACCATCTGGCTGCTCTCCAATAATTTTAATATCAGCATTTAAATCTAAGAAGATTTGACGAGCTGAAGTACTTGCTGAGCCATTTGCCGCATCTAGCGCAACTTTCATTTCTTTTAAGTCAACCCCTGTTGAGACTAAGAATTTTTCATATTTTCTTAAGCCTTCTGGGAAATCAACTAATTTACCAAGACCTTTTGCACTTGGACGTGGAAGAGTATCTTCTTCTTTATCAAGTAAATCCTCGATTTCTAATTCTCTGTCATCATCCAATTTAAAACCGTCACTACCAAAAAACTTAATGCCATTATCTAAAGCAGGATTATGGCTTGCTGAAATCATGACACCAGCGCTTGCGCCTTCAGTTCTCACAAGATGTGAAACAGCAGGTGTTGCTAAAACACCTAATTTATAGACTTCAATGCCAACAGATAAAAGGCCGGCTACTAAAGCTGCTTCAAGCATTTCACCAGAAATACGAGTATCTCTAGCGACTAAGACTTTAGGAGTTTCTTGTTCGTGTTGGCTTAAAACATAACCACCAAATCGTCCTAATTTAAAAGCTAATTCAGGTGTTAACTCAACATTTGCCTCACCACGAACACCGTCTGTTCCAAAATATTTTCCCATAATTATCTAGTGATTTCTCACTATCCTCCTTTTTTCTTTTAAATGACTATTTCTTCTCAACAGTTAAGGTTAACTTCATTGTTTCAGGAACGACCGAGACATTATCATCTAGTAATTCAATTGTGCGAATGGTATTTTTCTTAACATTTGAGATATCAACTTGTACTTTAATTTCAGATGTCTTATCTAGATCTTCTTGTGAGCCAAAAATCAAAGCTTCACTACTTTCAAGCTCATAGCGAATATTTTTTAGACTGCTATCAATTGTTCCCGTTAATTCAATAACAACAGGAACAGTTTTGCTAAGACGTTTTAACTCAACTGATAAGTTGGCACTCACTGGATCTATCTTACTAGGCAAAATGGTACCATTTTCCGAGACTGCTTGTAGGATAACATCTTCTTCTAAATCATCTGATAACTCATAGTCGTCAGGAAAAGAAGCCATAACATGATCTATTTGATCAATGGTTGCTTCATCACTAGTTACTTCAACTTCTTTGATGTCTGTTTTTATATTTTTTAATTCATAGCCTTCTGCTAGTTGCTCACTCTTTATAGTAGGGACAACTTCAAATTTTTTCGTTTCTTTTTTTCCAATAGTAACTTCCATTGTTGCTGGTGATACTTGACCTGTCACCTCAGAAGGCATATCCTTAATCACCAATGGCACCTTTGTTTGACCGACACCAAGATTAGTTAAATCAGCAACGACTTGAAAACTTCTGGTTGAAGGGTTGATTTCTGAGTCTAACTTAACACGATTGGTTGATGTTAAATAGACCTCAACTTCATAAGAATAACCACTAATAAAATACTCATCACTATCATATTTGATATCAATAGGAATATTTTCCAAAGTATGTGTGTAAGTTTCAGTAACACGGTTAATCTGTGAAGTAGTACTATTATAGTTACTTGATTTTGCTGTTAGAAATAAAAAGAGTGCAAAGAAAACTGATGCCAATATAAGGCTAATTTTTTTAACTAAAAATCGCTTTATCATGATTTCTTACCTCCTAATAGTTTTTTCCAATTAAATCCAAAACGTTTCTTTTTATCTTTCGGTGAAAAAACAGAATGTAATTCTTTATCAAATTCGTCTAATGATAAATCATGAGCTAGCCTTTCTTTATAGGCAATTGATATTGCTCCTGTCTCTTCTGAGATGATAACCGTCAGCGCATCAGAACGCTCAGATAAACCAATAGCAGCTCTATGTCTTGTCCCAAATTCTTTTGAAATATCCTTTGAATCCGTTAAGGGAAGGTAACAAGAAGCTGCTGCCACTTTATTGCCACTGATAATAACTGCACCATCATGAAGAGGGGTATTTGGAATAAAGATGTTAATTAATAATTGACTAGAAACATCAGCATCAAGAGGTATTCCTGTTGAAATATATTCTCTTAGACCTTGCGTATTTTCGATAGCAATCAGAGCACCAATTTTACGAGGACTCATGTATTTAACAGCTTTAACTAAGGCAGTAATCAATTTTTCTTCATTTGTTAATGTCTGTGTTTGAATGAAGGATTGGGGTGTTCGACCAAAACGCTCAAGACCTGAACGAATCTCTGGTGCAAAAATTATAACTCCGGCAATAACACCGTAGGTGATCACTTGATTCATCAAATAGGTAAGCGTACTAAAACCTAGCAAACCAGAAATAAATCGTATGACAACAAATAAAACTGCACCCTGTACCAAAGACATAACCTTTGTTCCAGCTAAGGCTTTGATAAAACGATAAATTAACCAAGATACAATTAAGATGTCAATAAGATTAATAATAATGGTAATTGGATTATCAAAAAGTGACCTCCAAAAATTGGCGTCTATATTAAATAAATTACTCATACAACACTCTCTCAATCTTATCTATTTTTTAAAGTCTTTCCTATTATACCATTTTTTGCGGTTTTTTTCTTTATAGGAAATCTAAATTTTATGTTAAAATATAGGAATGAAACTAAAAACATTAGCAGGAATGACTGCAGGAAAAACAAGTAAATTTATTTTAAATAGATTAGGAAGAGGCTCCACATTACCTGGTAAAATAGCTCTTCATTTTGATAAGGATATTCTAAAAACACTGGCTAGTGATTATGAAGTGATTGTAGTAACCGGTACCAATGGAAAAACTGTAACCACAGCTTTAACCGTTGGGATTTTAAAAGAAGCCTTTGGAGAAGTTATCACAAACACTAGTGGTGCCAACATGATTACTGGTATCACTTCTACTTTTTTGAGTGCCAAAAAAGGCAAGTCTGGAAAAAAGATTGCTGTTTTAGAAATTGATGAAGCCAGTCTTCCAAAAATAACAGACTACCTAACACCAAGTTTGTTTGTGTTCACCAATATTTTTCGTGATCAAATGGATCGTTATGGTGAAATTTATACGACTTATCAAATGATTCTTGATGGGACAGCAAAAGCACCCGAGGCAACAGTTATAGCTAATGGGGATAGCCCACTGTTTCACTCCAAGAAAATTCCTAACCCGATAAAATATTACGGATTTGATACTGAAAAACACGATCCACAGTTGGCTCACTATAACACAGAAGGTATTTTGTGTCCGAGATGTCAACACATTTTAAAATTCAAACTTAACACTTACGCTAACCTTGGTGATTATATCTGTGAAAACTGTGGTTTTAGTCGCCCCAAACTTGACTATGCTCTTACAGAATTAACAAATATCACAAATACTGATTCTGAATTTGTGATTGATAATCAGCGCTATAAAATCAATGTTGGTGGCCTATACAACATTTACAATGCTCTTGCTGCTGTTGCTGTTGCTGAATTTTTAGAAGTACCAGCAGAAAAAATCAAACAAGGATTTGAAAAAAGTAAGGCAGTATTCGGACGTCAAGAAACCTTTAAAATTGGTGACACTTCATGTACACTCGTTCTTATTAAAAACCCAGTAGGCGCTAGCCAAGCGCTTGAAATGATTAAATTAGCACCTTATCCTTTCACACTTTCAGTTCTTCTTAATGCTAACTATGCCGATGGCATTGATACCAGTTGGATTTGGGATGCCAATTTTGAAAGCATAACAGAAATGTCAATCCCAGAAATTTATGCAGGTGGTATTAGACATTCTGAAATCGCTAGACGTTTACGAGTGACAGGATACCCAGAAAATAAGGTTACTACCGTTGAATCTTTAGAAGATTTAATCATAAAACTTGAAACTCAAGAAACAAAACATGCCTATATTTTAGCCACTTATACAGCAATGCTTGAATTTAGAGAACTACTCGCCAATAAAAAAGCCGTACAAAAGGAGATGACATAATGGTTTATCGAACAATTGAATCCCCTCATGATAAAGAATATCGCTATGAGCTGAAAGTTGCTCATCTTTATGGTGATTTACTAAATACATATGGTGACAATGGCAATATTTTAATGCTAAAATATGTTGGTGAAAAATTAGATGCAAGAATGCAGTTTGATATTGTTTCATTAGGAGATGATTTTAATGCTGATAATTATGACATTATCTTTTTTGGTGGAGGTCAAGATTACGAGCAGTCGATTGTCGCTAAGGATCTACCACCTAAAGCTGATGAAATCAATCGATTTATTCAGGAAGATAAAGTTTTACTAGCCATTTGTGGTGGTTTTCAACTTCTTGGACAATATTATGTTCAAGCTAATGGTGAAAAAATTGATGGCATTGGTGTCATGAATCACTACACGCTAAATCAAAAAAATAATCGCTTTATCGGAGACATTAAAATTCATAATGAAGAATTTAATGAAACCTATTACGGCTTTGAAAATCATCAAGGACGTACCTTTTTATCCGAAGAAGAAAAACCACTTGGAAAAGTTGTCTATGGACACGGTAATAATAAAGAAGATGGGACAGAGGGCGTCCACTATAAAAATGTTTATGGTAGCTACTTCCATGGTCCCATCTTATCACGCAACGCTAAACTGGCTTATCGTTTAGTGACAACAGCTTTAAAAAATAAGTATGGTCAAGCTGTTTCATTAAAAGACTATGATGACATTCTTTCTAATGAAAAATCTGAAGAATTCCAAGATGTCAAAAATAAGGCTGATTTTGAAGCCTAAGAAAACTCACAGAAATTCTGTGAGTTTTTTAATATAATCAATCATCAAAACCTTCAAGTTTTTCAGCTACTTCTTCCCATTCAGTCATCAGATCACCTTGTTTTTTTGATTTTTGGTCTAGTTTTTCCTGAAGAGAGATGAGGGTTTCTGTATCATTTGTTTCTGTCATTTCTCTTTCAATCGTTGCAATCAATGCATCTGTTACTTCTAAAATCTCCTCAAGTTCAGCTAGTCGACGCCTTAGTTTGCGTAATTCTTTTTGATTTTCTTTTTGCGACTGATAATCTGATTTTTCAGCTTGTGTGGTAACTACATTTCTTTTTTCATCAAGACTTGCTTGTTCTATTAATGCCATTTTCTTTTCAAGATAATAATCATAATCACCCAGATAGAGAGTGCTACCTGTTTCAGAAATTTCAATAATTTTTGTAGCAACGCGATTGATAAAATAGCGGTCATGACTGACAAAAATCAAGGTACCATCATAATCAATAAGGGCATTTTCAAGCACCTCTTTGCTGTCAATATCAAGGTGGTTGGTAGGCTCATCTAATAAAAGAAAATTATTATTCTCCATGGATAATTTAGCCAGTAAAAGTCTTGCACGTTCACCACCTGATAAGACAGAAACAGTCTTTTTAACATCATCGCCTGAAAAAAGAAAGGCACCCAATCGATTTCTAATGGCAACTTCGGGTGTTGTTGGAAAAGTATTCCATAACTCATCAAGAACTGTATTGGTTGGTGTTAGGCGAGATTGTGTCTGATCATAATAACCACTTTCAACATTAGCACCGAATCTCACATCTCCTTTAATCAGTGGAATGTCTCCAATAATGGATTTTATAAGTGTTGATTTACCAATACCATTTGGACCGACAACGGCAATGGCATCATATTTTCTAATGTCAAGATTGATTGGTTCTGCTAAAATATTATCATGATAACCTATTGCCGCATCTAAGACGGATAGAACAACATTGCCTGATGGTTTATCGGAGTGAAAAGTCATATTAGCAGATTTCGTCTGACTTGTTGGCTTATCAAGTCGTTCTATTTTTTCCAATTGTTTGCGTCTTGATTGTGCTCGTTTGGTTGTTGATGCTCTTGCGATATTACGTTTAACAAACTCTTCAAGAGAAGCAATTTCCTTGGCTTGTTTTTCAAATAATTTTTCTTGAGTGGCTAATTTTTGAGCTTTTTGCTCCACAAAACGAGAGTAATTTCCAATATATCTATCAAGAGAATTTGGTGTTAAATCAAGTGTTATCGTTGTCACCTTGTCTAGAAAATACCTGTCGTGACTCACAATAATTAGGGCACCAGGATAATTAACAAGATAATTTTCCAACCAGGCAATCGTTTCAATGTCTAAATGGTTAGTTGGTTCATCAAGAATCAAAAGGTTAGGCTTTTCTAACAACATTTTTGCTAGGGCAAGACGTGTCTTTTGCCCACCAGACAATGAAGCAATCGGCATTTGCCACATGGACTCGTCAAATTTGAAACCATTTAAAATAGAACGAATGTCAGATTCATAGGTAAAGCCCCCGTCACGTTTGAAGCGTTCAGATAACTGATCATAATCATGCATCAATTTTTCCAAAGCATCTTTTGAGCTATTTCCCATCTGCTCTTCCATTTGGCGAAGTGTTTTTTCTGTTTGGCGTAGGTCATGAAAGACGAGAAGCATTTCTTCATAGATTTGGTTTTGTGAATCAAGTTGACTATCTTGTGCCAAATATGATAAAGAAAGATCTTTTTTTATGCTTAGTTGACCATCATTTGGTGTTTCTTCACCCACCAAGAGTTTAAGAAGCGTTGATTTTCCTGCACCATTTCGACCAACAAGAGCGATGCGATCACGTTCATCGACTTGAATATTGATATTATGAAATAAAATATCTCCAGCAAAGGAGCGTTCTAGCTTGTTTCCTTGTAAAATAATCATATTAATATTGTAACAAAAAAGCCCACAAAGTGGGCAAAAAATTAAAAGCTTTTAAAACTTAGAAACTAAAAGGTTAACAAGGTCTTGATTTTTCATTAACAGATAAAGGCCAATCAAAATAATGGCAACAAACAAGACAAATTTAATCAAGCCTTTGACAAAACGGATTAAAATAAGTACTCCCATAGAGATAAAAAGCCAAATCCAAGGCGAACCCTGAACCAGCACTTTAAGGTTTTCCAAATTGTCTCCTGTGAAAGCACGGATAGACTCAGGCATTTTTGACATGATAGCTTGCGAGTCAATGCCTAAATGATCAAGAATTGTTTGACTACCCATTTTTAACCAAGTGAAAACACCGGCATTAAATAAGAATAAAAAAACTTGTTCGGGAAATTTTTTAACGGTTCTAAATAACATTGATTATATCACTCCTTTTAATGTTGAAGCTCAAAATATTATTTATGGCTTAACATGTCCTTTTATTCTATAAAAAAAGAGAATGAAAAGCAATCAATTACCTTATTTGTAAACTAGACATAAAAAAAGTGGCTTGCCCACTTTTTTATTCTTTAAATTCTTCAAACTTACCATCCTTAACTTCTTTAAATCCTTGTTGTTCAATAAGTTGTATTGATTTATCAAGACTGATGTAATCGGAATTTTCAAGGTTAATAGATTCAATACCAGGAATTTGGGAGAGATCTGCAAAATTTGCCTTAGTATAATCTAGTGTAACGGTTTGTGTTAAAGAGGTTTCACCAAACTCAATTTTTTCAGTCACACCTTCAATACCTTCGTACATACTTGTAAACTGTTCAAGCTTAGCCTTAGCAGCCTCAGCATCTTTAACACCTAGGAAATCATAAGACATTTGTGTATAGGCTTCTTGTTTAGTGACTTCATCAGTATCCTTTTTATAATAATAAGTAATCCGATTATCAACACCTTCTTGAATGCTTTGATAAGAGACACTTTCAACATCATTTGCTTTTCCACCACAAGCCACTAAAATAGCAAGTAGGCTTGTCATTAACAAAGTAATAATAATATGTTTTTTTCTCATTATTTTCTCCTTTTCATTTTATATTATACTGACTTGTTGATAATAAAGCAAACAATTACGGTTGATTAGAGTTGGTTATAGTCCCTACAAATTTAAGGCTGAAAATCTTTGAAATGACCATCTCTCACTTCAACAAAACCACTATTTTCATTTCTAAATCCTTTTGTAGATTTTGCTAGGCTAAAATAGTCTGCATTTTCTTCTTCAATCTCGAATCTTTCATCATCTTTTAATTGCTTTAAATTGATTTTTAAATAATCAACAGTAATCTTTTCTCGGAAGTAGTCCTTTTCATATTCAACTGTCTCGGTAACACCTTTTAAGTTTTCATAGTCTTTTGATAAAGGATCTAAAAGTTCTTTTGCTTCTTCTTTTGAAGCAACACCGAAAGCTTGATAAGAAAAAGTTGTTATCGATTCTTGTTTAACAATTTTATCAGTGCCTTTTTCATAATAAAAAATATATCTAATATCTCTACCTGGTATAGAATTTTGATAACCAATAGATGCAATTTCTTTTTCTTTTGAACCACAAGCCGTTAACAAAAACATTATTGTAGCTAAAAGAACAACTAGCCATTTTTTCTTTTTCATTTCCTTCCCCTCTTTTAAAACATATCTTTATTTTATCTTGTTATTTAAAAGAAAACAAGATTTTTTTAATTCCAATATCTCATTTTAAAGAAAAAGAAAAAGCTATTGATAAGAGACTCTTATCAATAGCAATATTTTAAAACTTTGTTCTAATCTAGTGGTTGAAAGTCTTTAAACTTACCATCTTTAACTTCTTCAAATCCACTTTCTTTTAGCAAGTCAGCACTTTTTGTATAACTAACATAAGTGGCATTATTGTTACCATCTGATAAAAAACCAGGCAACTTAGAAGCATCGTTTATGTCAAGATTTTCATAATCTAAAACTAAATTTTCAATAATATACTCATCACCATAGTCGACAGTATGAGTAATTCCATCAATACCTTCATATTGAGAAAAAATTGGGGCTAAAGCTTCTTTTGCTTCATCAATAGTTGTGACACCCAAAGCTTTATAAGAAGCTTGAGTATGTGTTTCTTGTTTTAAAACCATATCAGTAGATGCTTCATAATAAAACGTTATTTGCGTATCAATCCCAGGTACTAAACTCTGGAAATATCCAATTTCTTGACTTTTTTCAGAATCTTTTTTCTCAATTGTAGTAGTTTTTGTGGAAACTTCTTCACTATCACTTTTAGTATTTTCTTGATTTCCACCAGAACCACACGCCACCAAAACAACAAGTGCAAAAAACGATAAAACACTAAGAATAATTTTCTTTGTTTTCATAATAGACTCCTAAATGATTTAATATCATCATTATAACTTTTTATCAGTGATAAAACAATGATAATTGCTGATTAAGAATAAAGAGTAAGAAATAGGTAATGCTTAATGAATAAAACTATCATTTTTAGTTGATAAAAGAGATTTAAACATTAGCAAATCATTAACAGTTGTAATTTTTAAATTGGTTTCACATCCCTTAGAAAAATAGACTTTTTCACCTAGTTCGTGCATCAAGACACAGGTTGCTGCAGATTTAGTAATTCCTTTTTCAGCAGCTTTTTCATGAATTTTAATAACATCAGATAACTTATAAACATGAGGCGTCTGTGTTCGATAGAGGAGATCTCTATCAATAACTGACTCACCATGAACACCGTCCTGACTCATAAATACTGCTTCTGTTGTTGGAATAGCTGCCACTGCTGAGCCATATTGGTGATAGGTTGCAATAGCATTATCAATAATTTCTGAGGTAACCAAGGGTCTATTACCATCATGAATCATTACAATAGAATCCTCAGAACTTATTTTCTTTATGGCATTAATACCTTTAAGGATTGAAGCTTGACCTGTTTTGCCGCCAACAACTATTTTTTTAAGTTTTGTGATATTGAATTGTTTGGCATAAGCATGTAATACTTTTACCCATGACTTAAGAGTCACAACTACTATGGCATCAATGTTAGGATCGTTTTGAAAGACTTCCATCGTATGAATAATAATCGGTTTGTTATTCACATGTAGAAATTGCTTAGGAATATCTTGTTTCATTCTTGATCCAGTTCCAGCTGCGGTTAATAATGTTGTAATCAATGTCCATTCTCCTTCTATACCATCTAAGGTACTGCATTTTTAGACGTACAATAATTTCATGGCAATTTGATTAACGTTTTTGTTACAAACTGTCTATATTGCTTGTTTATCCTCTTATTTTTTACCTATTGAAATAAGAGGATAAATAAGTGAATAAACTCATTATATATTATTCTTGGTTTTTATTCAATTTATTTATCTTTATTTAAATCTTTTTTAATCTGTGTTGTGCTTATCTCAGGTGTTCTCTCTAAATAAATGACTTCTACGCCTTCATCCTTTAAGAAATCAAATTTTCCTTTCCAGTCATCTCCAATAACAAATGTATCAATATGATATTTATGTACATCACTGATTTTTTGTTCCCAATTTTCTTCCGGAATAACCAAATCAACATATCTAATTGACTCAACAAGTGATTTTCTTTGGTCATATGAAAAATAACATTTTTTTTGTTTTTCATTCCAATTAAATTCATCAGTAGAAATGGCAGCAATTAAATAATCACCATAAGATTTAGCTCTTTTTAATAAATTAATATGGCCATAATGTAGCAGATCAAATGTTCCATAAGTTATAACTCTTTTCATGTAAATCCCCTTTTATAAATTGGCAAATGATTTAAGTGTCGTCCAAAAATCTAAATAGTCTGCTTTACGGTTTTCAAAGAAAACGGTCATGATAGTTTTATAATTCTCTAAGCGATCTTTTGTAAAGTAGCGTTCATCTTTTACATCATTTAGATGAGAAATTAATTCTTCACCATTGAAAACTAGTAAGTGTTCACAATACTCGTTTAAGTCAAAGAATATGCCGACATCACCATTTTTAAAATTCTCTAAATCAGGTGTATACATGATGACAGGAACGTTTTTGTAAACAGCATCAAAGACAGCAGATGAATAGTCTGAAACAACAGCATCGACATAGTCATAGAGAATATTAACATCAAATTTTTCATCTAGGAAATAGACATTTTTATATTTAGCTGTATCATTGATGGAAAAATCTGATGCAGAATGTTGTTTTTCTATCCAAAGGATATCATTTTTGTCAATAAAATCAAGTAGATGTTGATTTTCTAATGGATGAGTGTAGTTAGTATAATCACTTCTAAAAGTTGGTAAATAAATAACCTTCTTTTTAAATGGAGCAATTTCTTTTAAAACAGTTTTTTCGTCTTTTAAAAATTCTAGACAAGCGTTATTTCTAGGATACGATGAAATCCACATATTTTCCTTTAAACAACGAGAAATTTTAAAATTATCTTCGCGACTTTTTTCACTGGTTGATAAGAAATAATAGTCATCCCATCCACCTCTTGTCAAAAGATGACGTATTAAAGATCGTTCAGGGTCTTTAGGATTTGGATTTTTTGCTCTAGCTTCATTAGAGGCTGCTCCAACTGATTTGATAGCAATGCCATGCCACAATTGAATTCTCTTCGCACCAAACGATAATTCAGTCTGAATATCTGGTTGAAATTTTCCATTTTTTAACTCGTAGACTGCATTGCAAATGATATGAACACCTGATTTGAGATGCCAGTAAAAACTTGCAAGAGTACCGCATTTGTATACTTCATACCCCATTTGAAGTAATTCTTGATAAAGATCTTCATTTCGGGTAACCCAGATAACTCTTTTTAAGTTTAAATCGGTTTTGTTGTAATGTAAAAATTGGTAGAGATATCTTGAGTTATCAGAAAATTTTTCACCCATCCAACTTCCCACTAAAACAACAGATTTATCTCTCCAAATTAATAAATTGAGAAGTGAAACCAAAACGTTCATCAAGAGATTTTTTATCAATAGTAAAATCTTTTTTAACACAATATCATGACCTTTCTATCCAAGCGTTTTAAAACCAAAACGCCTTAGTATCTTATTCAAGTTAGTATCAATTGTTTCTTCTTTGAGTAGATATAACATACCAAAATAAATCACAGCAGCAATTATAATTTCAGAAATAATTTTTATAATAAGCGGTAATTGAAACATTTGATAAACAGCAATAACTAAGAACATAGCTACAGTTGCTTTAATGATTTTCGAAAGATTTGTTCTTAATGGTTTCAGCTTAAAATATCTTCTTCCAAAGTTAATATAAACAACCATAACAACTATTTCTCCAATCACTGAAGCTATAGCTGAACCGTATTCTGAGAATTGCTGAATGAGAAAGAAATTACCAATGAAATTAACAACTGCACCAATGAAAACAGCAATTAGCATTTTAGATTCATTGCCTGTTGCGAGCATGACACGTGAACCTAGTAAATAGCCGATTGGAGAAACTGTAATCATCAATGACAAAATTTTAAGAACACTAGCTGAGGGTAAATAATTTACTCCGTATAACAGGGTAATAATGTCATTTGAAGTAATGAAAATACCAACAATAATCGGTAAAGCTAGTAAAAGAATTAAATTCAAGGTACGTGATAAAACCAAGTTAAAGTCATCAAACTTCTTCTCTTTATAATAAAGAGAAATTCTTGGTACAACAACAATAGTAAAGGAATTAATAACCTGAAGAAGAATCTTTTGAATTTTACTAGCGTAGGAATAGATGGCTATGCTTTGTTTGGAAGCAAATACACCTAGCATGGTAATATCAACAAGAGTGTATATTTCAATAGCTAAATTGACTGCGACCAGATAGAGTATAGGCTTCATATGGCGTTTAAATTCAAGATTTTTTAAAACTATTTTTTTAAGAAACTTTGGCACATGAAACATGTTGACAATGTAGTTTCCCGCAGTTCCAATGACTGTTATCGCAGCATACCATAGATAATCAGAAGGTGATTTTACCAGAAGTATTAAAAGAAGAAATGATAAAATTTTAAAAATAAAATTTCTAATCGAAATGAAACCAAATTCTTCAAGTCCTTCATAAAACCAAGAAATTTCCATGGCATTTAAAGCGATAGCACAGCCGGTAATAACATATAATACTAAATTATTTCGAAACTGTGAAATGGATAAAACGAGAACGATATAGAGACTTAAAAATGTGATGGTTGAAACGAGATTGATAATAAATAATTCAGAAAATAATTTTGCTGTTTGTTCACTATCTTTTCTCACTTTAGATATTTCTCTCATTCCATAAGTTGGAATACCCAAAAAAGCAAAGGTAACAAAATATTGTGTAATGTTTTGTGCATAGGCAACTTCACCAATATTAACTTGGAGCAATGTCCTAGAGACATAAATTCCAGTTATCAAGGGAAAGAGAATATTGAGTGTATTATATATTAAAAAATAGAAACTATTTTTTGTAAGAGATTTTTGTGACATCACCACTCCTCAGTGTATGAATAATACTTATTGTTTGACTTTATTTGCCATTATTTGTGTAATTTTTTGATTATTGCCCCAAATAGCTTTTGAATCATATGGTCGATCTGGGAAGGTTCCGTATTGTAATCGAATATCAAAATGATTTTCAGAAATAAATCGTTCAACACGATCGGCTAATTTTTCCGGACGTCCAGAACAAATATTGATTGTTCCTAAGATATCATCTTGAAGAATGGCTGCAGTAACTTGTTGACAAAATTCAGGATAATCAAGAAAGTCAAATTGGTTAAGACCCATTGTGAACGGAAATTCTTTATCACCGTTTTTCACAGATTGAACAATTTTAGAAAAAATTGATGAGCCGTGTTCAGTGTTATTAACAATGTAAAAACCACGTAACCATTGTAGTTTTTTATGGTAAAGTTTATCTAGATATTCAGCATCTAATCTTAGGGCATTCTTTGCGATACCATATAGGCTCAAGGGTTGACAGGCTGAGTTTTCATCAACACTACCTTCATGAAAACCAATTTCATGCATTGTTCCCAACACCGCAATTTTCTTAACATCACTTTCAAATAGCTTCTTCAAGAACGTATGGTGATTAGGCAGTTTTAATAAATGGCTATCTGCGTTATGAACAAAACCATCTTTCCATGCCAAATGTAGTACCACATCAGGTTGTCCAAAAGCATTATAAGGATCTTTAACTTCAAATAGATTTGAAGCTACTTTTGTAGCTCTTTCATCAACATGGTCTAGTTTAAAATCCGTAGCGATAACATCGATATTTTCATCAAGTAATTGTTTGACAATACCAACTCCAAGAAAACCATTTGCTCCTGTAACGAGTACTTTCATCTAGAAACTCCTATCTTTTATCTTTTTAATTAATTATCTTTTTAATGAGCGATTGACTATTTTTAAAATAAATATGGTAAATAATGGTATTCCCAGACTAAACAGGGCTAATCTTGGAATTGCATAGAGATCATTTCTCACAGAGTACAAGAGTTCTCCTAAAATAAATGAAATGGTTAAAAAAGTTGCTATTTTTCGTTTAGCATTACTTTCAAGCAATTTCTTCTCTAAAAAACCTATCCCTGATCCGATAAGACCAGCAAATATGAAATACAGATAACCAAAATTATAAAACTGTTCAGCGTAAATAGAAGAACCGTAGCCAAAATTATTTGTATTATAGTAAAGTGGCGATAATGAACTGCTAATTGTTAACGTATAAGTATCTGTAAAGCCAAATCTTAGAAAATCAGGTAAACAGATAATAATGGCACCAATAAATGATTTCCCATTAAAAAACGGTAAAACACTTGGTACTTTATCAATGACATTACTTACCGTTGTAAAAGTAATTCCCGTTTCCCAGAAAATTGAACTAAAAGGTCTTCCAGTAAGATAATCAAAAACACTATCTGCAATCGATTGAATGGAGTAACCTGCAGAGCCTCTTAAATTAGTTAGAATCCCTAAAACAATGATAAGAGGGAAAAGAACAATTGGCAAATATTTAAGATGTTTCTTTTTAATAGATTTATGCCAGAGATACTCAATCAAAAAGATATTTAAAAAGATTTTTATCAATGTAAAACGAGAACCAGTCAACATATATATCATGCTATAAACCATTAAGATAGAGTATGGAATCCATCTGAGTCTTTTTTTAGAAATAGACATGATTAGCATATAAATTGCTGGTAAGAACCAATCTGCAATATAAATTTCTCGCAGGGAAACACCTAAAATTTCGTGATAATTCCATTGATTTTCAATCTGTCTTCTCATTAAATAGCCAAACTGCTGACTAAGACTATATTGCGCATAAACCTCTTTAAAGGCAGGATAAATAGAAATTATCAGGAAAATAATGGCAACTAAACTGTAGATAGAATAATGTTTGGTATTCTCTTTAGTCGGTTTTTCTATAACAGCTTCACTAAAGTCATTTTTATATCTATCATTGACCATAATATAACCAAAAGTTAGTAATAAGAGGAAGATGATAATCATAAAAGTGGCATTAATGATACTAGAATCCGCTAATCTCCCATCAAGAATGTGAAAATTTTGGTAGTATCTTAAATAATCATAGTCAAATATTGCCACAAAATGTTGTCCATAAGAAAATGGAATACTTAATAAAATAAAAATAAATAGAAAGCTAATTTGTCGGTACAGCTTTAACAAAATAGCAAATATGTAGCAATAAGAAACAAAGACAAATGCTGTTGCTATCGTTAGCTTATCAATCAAACTAACATCAAAAGCATTTAAGGTAATATTAAGTATAATACCAAAAAAAACAAAAAGAATTAAGAAAGCTGCGTAGCTTGGTATAGAAAACACTGTGCTTTTTTTATTATTCATTATTAAGACTTTCTTTTAATGCATCGAGATAGCCATATTGGTATCTTTCATCAGGTTCTAAATAACCACCTTCAGCCCATTCATTCCAAGCAAAAATGAAAATCATATCATTATGATAAGTATTTTTAACATTTTCAATTTGCTTTGTCATGTATTTTTTGAATTTATCAGGCGTTGAACCAATACAAACACGGCCTTTATTACCTCTTCTTGGTGTATTATCCCAGTCAACAAACATGCCTGCAACAGATTTTTCATCGTCACCGTGACGATTGATGATTGCTTGGCATAATTCATCATAATCTTCAAAACTAAGACCTTGTTTTGTAAGATTACCAGCAATATTAGTACCCAAAGCTTTATCAACCTTAGAAGCCATACCTCTGATACCTGTTTTGACAGTTAATAACTTACTTTTTATACCACCAGCATTTTTTTGAGCATCATATCGGGCATAACCTGGTTGGTACTCAATACGATAACGAAATCTGCTTTCATCTTTATCATCAAGTAAATAATAAGAAACTTGTTGGTAAGCAAAACACATACCAGGAAAACCAGCTTCTACTGCTAGTTCTTGCCAGTAATCCAGCATCTCATTTAAGCGTTCAACAATTTCTGGACGATATAAAACGAGTAAAGGTTTTCCATCAACTAGAATATAGTTTTTATCTTTGAAGAATTGCAGTAGGTAGTCAAAATGGTCTTTCCACTCAGCTTTATCACCGTAGCGTTGTGCAATAAGTGTTTTGGTGTTCCCATCTGCTTTCCAAGCATTAGTCCATGGCTCATTAGCCCAGCAAATTGTGTAGGGAAAGTTGATGTTATCATTCTTCAACATGTTTTCCATTGGTTTTTCAAGAAGCATATGCCCGTCAAACCAATAATGGTAGAAACAAAAACCGTATAAACCACTTTCTTGTGCCAACTTAACTTGCCACTCCATAGTCTTATCATCTAGTAAATTGTAATAATTATGATTGAGAGGAATTCGTGGCTGGTAGTGACCATCAAATAATGGTTCAGCAGATTTCATATTTGTCCATTCTGTAAAACCTTCTCCCCACCATTCATCATTTTCTGGAATAGCATGGAATTGTGGTAAATAAAAAGCAATTGTTTTCATTAATTTTTCTCCAAATCATTAAATACGTTAAGCCATTTTTGAATAATAGCATCATTGTCCCAGTTTATGATTGTATCTAAAGCAGCTTTTTTCATTTGTTCTTTGTCATTATTATTTTTAGTGATAAATTCACAAATTCTATTGGCAAATAACTCTTTATCATAACATGGAATTAAATAACCATTGTTTTCATCTTTTACAATATCACGTGGACCACTTGGTGAATCAAATGAAATACAAGGTACTCCAAAAGACATCGCTTCTAATAAAACCATGCCAAATCCCTCCATTTTAGAGGTAAAGACAAACAATTCTGCCTTTTGATAATAGTCAGTGATTTTTGATGTATGAGGAATAAAACTAACATTTGCGATCTTGTTAGAACGTGCAAAATTTTTCAAGTGATTTTCTTCTTCACCACTACCAATAATTTGTAATTTCCAATGATGTTCTGGTAATTTTTGATTCACCAATTGCCAAATTTCTAACAACATTTGCTGTTGTTTATCACTTGTTAGGCGACCAACATTGATGATAGTTTTAGTGTCTTTTGAAACAAGTGGTGAGGCAGAAAAAGTTGATAAATGTGGAATATAAACCGCATGATAGCCTTTGTTTTGATAAATTTCAGTATCCATAGTAGTTGGAACTGAAATAATCTTTAACCTAGGATATAAAAATGTTTTCATTCTTTGATAGACTGAGTTATAAGCATAATAAGAAGCATGTTCTGAGGCAACCAATTTTTTCCTAAGATTTTTTTCAGCTAGATAAATTTCAAGACCATTTGTAATATAAGCGGTATAAACAAGATCAAAATGGTGTGTTTTAAAGTATTTTTTTAAAACTCTCACTGAATTAACAATATTAACTGGCACACTAAAAATTCTTTTCAATCGTGAAGACATATCCATCACCAAAGCAGTATCAAGAGACTCGATTTTTATTTTTGGATTCAATGGATAAGACGAGATTGGGTTGTCTTTTACTAGAATAGTGATTTCAAAATTATCAACTAAAGAATTAGCAAGATTAGAGATAACCCTTTCAATACCTCCATAGGCATTCATGCTATTGACATAAAATAATAATTTTTTCATTTACTTAATTTCGTTAATACAATTCTTCTAAAATATTTTAGTTCACTAAATATTGTGATAAAAATGTAAAAAAGAAGAGTTATATCTTTTCTTTCTCTTAGTTCTTTCAAATTTTTTCTTATTCCATCTTGCATGGCTACAATGTTTCCAGAAAGACCTCGAACTCCGAACCCCCTCTTACCATTATCATAAATAACAAGTTGATCTGGAATATAATAGAAATTATAATTAACGCAAATCTTGTTAAAAAATTGACCGTCTTCAGCATAATTTCGACTCTCATCATACCCACCAATTTCTTCGTATATTTTTCTTCTAAATATTGCTGTTGAAGGTTGAGGTAATGATTTTATTAAAATTTCTTGAATTGTAGGTCTATATAAAGTTGTGATTTTTTTCCCTAAAATTGATATTGGTTTATCAAGATGATTGCCTCCAAGAAGGTCAATTTGAGGATTTTTTTTAATAACTTCTGATTGAATTTCAAGCTTTTTATCAAACCACTCATCATCTGAATCTAATAAAGCGATCCATTCTCCTTTAGCATGTTTCAATCCTACATTTCTTGCAGATGAAACGCCTCCATTTTCTTTATTAAAAAGTATAATTGGAAGTACTAAATTTTTAGAAATAAACTGTTTAATAAGCTCTTCTGTTTTATCAGTGGAACCATCATTAATAACTAAAACTTCAAGAATTAAATCTCTTCTTGATTGATTAATAACTGACTTCAATGTTGGAATAATGGTTTTTTCAGCATTATAAGCTGGAATAATAACAGAAATTGAAGCATTTTTTATACCTTCTCCCACTGTAAAGTCTCCTTATTAAAAGTTTTTATAATTTTTGCAGGTGAACCAACAATAACAGAATAATCTGGAAACTCACCTTTCACAACTGAATTTGACCCAACTATGCATTGTTTTCCTAACTTAGTCCCAGCTTGAATTGCTACACCAAAACCAATAAAACAATTATCACCAATAGTTGTTTCAATATTTTTCATTGGTTGTTCTAAAATATGAATATCAATTTTTTCATAAGAATGATTGACATTTGTAATAAAAACATTACCTGAAATAGTGGTGTTTTTTCCAATTAAAAGATTAGTTTTATCTGAAATAATGTGAAAATTTTGCCCGATAGAACAATTATCTTCAATAATGATAGTACCACTATTATATGTTTCCATACGGTTTCCGGGGAAAATTCTAACCTGATTACCAATAGTAATATTCTTAGTACCGATTAATGAAACAGATGGTCCCAAATAGGAAGATTTGCCTATTTTATTAAAAAAAGGCCGACGTAGTAGTAAGCGAAGCCACCACCAAAGTTTGCGTATTTTCATTTTCACTCCTTAAGCATTTCAAGGACCCATGCCTCTAAACTATAGTGATAGTATATTTCTTCATCTAGTGGTTCATAGGGTTTATCAAAAAAAGAAACATCAATCTTAACATCTTCTCTATCAATAACACTAATATTATTAGGATTGTAGAAATCATATTGCTTAATTGCAGCATTGGTAGTAATGATTTTTTTATGCATTCCAATCATCTCAATCGTTCTCATCGTTAAACCAGTCTGTTTAGGATGCTGAATGTCTAAGACTATTTTCGATTGTGAAACGACATCTGCTATTTCAATACTTGACATCTTATCAAAACTAAAATCTGATGGTCTAGTGTCTTTAAATTCTTCCTTGGTTAGTTTATAAAAGTCATACATAAAACGACTCTGCAAAAAATTGAAGAAAAACGTTTTGAGGTTGTTTTTCTTAGCAATTCTTTTCACTTGGCTAATAACTTTATAGCGGTCTGAATGAATAGTACCTAAAAAACATAAATCATAGGTAAAGTTTTCACTTAAAGAATGCTTTATTTGAAAATCATCAGCATAAAATAAAGGTCTAAAGTTAATATTATCATTACGTTTACTATCATCAACATCAAAACTGTAAATATCATCAAAAAAAGAAAGTTTTTTTTCGATATTAACAACATTTGAAAGAGAATCCCACATATAAAGGCAAAATTTAGATTCTTTAAAGTGGTTTCGATAGGTTTTCATGACCTTTATAGTAGGCATTTCACACTTTAAGAAGAAAACATAATCAAATTTAATATCCTTAACTTTCTCAAGAATATTAAAAAAGTAGCGTTCAGTTCTATGAGAAAATATATTTGGATTTACTTTTAATAAAGCTTTCTGATAACTTTTTGTAATCGGACGCTCATCAAAATAATAGACATCAGCGCCAAGTGCAATCATCTTATCTTTGATTTTTATTTCATACCCAAAAAAAGAGGGAGAGAAAAATAAGATTTTTTTATCTCGTAAAGGAAGATTAGACAATGTTAACTCCTTATTGTTCTGATTTTTTGACTGATTCTTCAAAATTTACCACTTGATAGTTGAAATCATAACTTGAAAGTTTTTTATCATAAGTCAAGTTGCCAAATAATTTACTGAGAGGCTTAATACTTGTCAGTGATAAAATAATAGGATTGAAGAAATGAGTTAATAGTGTTTTTCTATTGTGGCAAAAACGAATTTCTTTTACTAGATTGGAAGTATTAACATACTCCTTATTTTGTGGGAAATAGAGACCTGAAAGATTTAAATCAACAGCTTTTTTGATAAATTCTGAAAGATTATCGATGAAAATCATACTGCGTTGATTGTTGATATTTGGAAAAATTGGTGTTAGCTTAGAAAGTTTGGATAATCTTGTGTAATTACCTGTTGCTTTTGGACCATAAACCATTGGAGGTCTTAAGATAACAAGATTAAACTGATCTGAAACTAGTGTCGTTAATAGCTCTTCAGCTTCAAACTTTGATTTTGCATAGTGTGATTGAGGTTTTAAAGGGGTTGCATCATTAATTATTTCTAATCCATCACCATACACACTCATACTACTAAGAAAAATAAACTGAGGAACTCCTGCTTCTTTTGCTTTTTTTGCAATGGCAAAAGGAAGATCGCGATTAACTTGATAGTATAAACTTGATTCCACATTTTTTTCATTTTTGTGAACAATAGCTGCAACATGAAATATTGAATTATAATTACTAAAATCATGAGTCTTCCATTCGTTATTCTTCACATCAAGCGTATGAATCATGTAATTGTCATTTGATGTTGTCAACCACTTTTCAAATGAGGTGCCAATATAGGAATTAGCACCCGTTATGAGAATCTTTTTCATCTACTTATCCTTCTTTTGTCCAGTTCCACCTTCAACAACACCATCACTTTTAATCACTGAAATAAAAGTTCCAAAAAAGCATTTTATATCCATTAAAAGAGTCATGTGTTGAACATAGTAACCATCTAATTTTGACTTTTCTTCAATTTCCAATTCATCACGCCCATTTATTTGAGCCCAACCAGTTAAACCTGGACGAATATCATTTGCCTGATATTTATCTCTTTCAGAAATCAAATCATATTGATTCCACAAAGCAGGTCTAGGTCCAACAATAGCCATTTCACCTTTAAAAATATTAAAAAGTTGAGGTAGTTCATCTAAACTCGTTTTTCTTAAAAAAGCACCTATCTTTGTTATCATACTATTTGGATCTTTTAATAGATGAGTTGGCATATCCGAAGGGGCATCAACATACATGCTTCGAAACTTATAAATCATGAAATGCTTTTTATTTTTTCCAACACGTTTTTGTTTGAATAAAATTGGACCCTTTGAGTCAAGTTTTATTAGTAAAGCCAGTAATAGAAATACAGGGCTTAGGATGATAATAGCTAGTCCAGAAATGATGATATCTAATATTCTTTTGATAATTGGATACATCCTTTTTTACTCCTGTTTTGCAAATGCGACAAGACTCTCTTTAAGATCTTTGTCGTTTTTGATTAGTAATTCGTCGATAAATTGAGAGACTACACTCATCTCCTTATTAGTCACTTTACCGACAAATATTTTTTCATAGATTTGTTCGCTTACACGCTCGTCTTTTGAAAGCAACTCTTCGTAAAGTTTTTCACCGGGACGAATACCAGATTCTACAATCTCAATTTCACCCTCATTGTAACCACTAAGTTTAATAACTTTCTTAGCCAATTCTAGTATTTGAACAGGTTCACCCATATCCAAAACGAAAATTTCGCCACCTTTTGCCAGATAACCTGCTTGAATAACGAGACGACTGGCTTCTGGGATTGTCATAAAATAACGTGTCATGCGAAAATCTGTGACGGTAACGGGACCACCTTTTTTAATTTGCTCTTTAAAGAGTGGCACAACACTACCACGACTACCTAGAACATTGCCAAAACGAACGGCTGCAAATTGAGTGCCTTTATTATCATTTAATCCGGTTACAATCATTTCAGCGACACGTTTTGTCGCACCCATGACATTTGGTGGATTGACAGCTTTATCTGTAGAAATCATGACAAACTTGGAAACTCTTGCTGCTTTAGCAGCTTCTGCAACGTTTTTAGTGCCAAAGATATTATTTTTAACGGCTTCTCTGGGATTATATTCCATCATAGGAACATGTTTATGAGCTGCAGCATGATAGACAATATCGGGTTTATACTCTTGCATGAGGTGAAACATCAATTGTCTATCTTGAATATCAGCAATCAAAGGTTTAATTTCAGTGTATTTGGAATATTTGGCTGACACTTCACGATTTATTTGATAGATAGAGTTCTCTCCGTGACCTAACAATAAAAGTCGTTTAGGATGAAATTTTAATACTTGGCGACATATTTCAGATCCAATGGAGCCTCCTGCACCTGTCACGAGAATCGTTTTATCATCGAAATAGTTACCGAGTTTTGTCTGGTCTAACATTACTTCTTTTCTGCCCAGTAAATCTGAAACATCAATTTCTTTTAAAGCACCAACAGAAACATTTCCCATGATGATTTCTTCGACACTAGGCATGGTATTAACGACGATACCAAGTTCATTACAGATGTCGACAATTTTTTCTCTTTCAGACCCAGACAAGCTTGGAATGGCAATAGTTACTTGGTCAATGTCAAGTTCGCCAGCAATTCTAGCAATATCATTGCGATTACCAAGTACTTTTTTCCCGTGAACATAGGTATTTAACTTATTGGGATCACCATCAATGATACCAACAATATCAATATCATTGGAATTTTGCAAGACAGTACTGATAAATAAGCTTCCACCAGATCCTGCTCCTACAACTAATGTTCTTAGAGGTCTTTTATTCTTTTCTCCGATTCGTTCCTTTTTAGTATGAATAATTCGCCAAACTAGTCTTGGAGTAGTGACTAAAATCAAGGAAAAGATAAGTGATAAAAAGATAAATCGTAAACTAAATGCTTTAAAGAAAAGAAAAGATAATATTAAGAGAGCAAAATGTGATGACAAGAGTGCAATACAGATATTGGCTATCGCTCGATAATCAGTATATCTCGTTAGGATTGAATAAATTTTAAGATAAAAACCTGTAGCGAAATAAACTAGGGAAATAATGATTAATGAGAATAAAAAATATTTTGGAGTAATTTCTGCAATGACTTCTAAAAATTGAAGTGATGTACTTAGTGTACAGAATATCATTAAAAAATCAACAATAATTAAAATAATTTTTTTTGTTGAACGTTTCATGATACCTCCCTCTTGTTTCTAACTTCTTCTTTTAAGTAAAGATTTCTTCTCAGATTTTCTAGATTGATTACCATAATCGCCGTAAGCACCATAGGCCCCATACTGCTCTAGAGTTGAATCAACTTTGTTTAGAATAACACCTAGGAATTGTGCACCACTTTGTTCCATTTGATCTTTGGCTTTTTGAACAAAACGTCGTTTAACAGAACCTGCTTCTGTCACAATGATACTGGCATCACACTTTTGAGCAATGATTGCGGCATCAATGACAAGTCCAATCGGTGGTGAGTCAATAATAATATAATCATAGACAGAACGAGATAGTTCAATTAATTGTGTAAAATGTTTATTTTGTAATAAACTGGTTGGATTAGGGGGTACTTGACCCGCTGGAATAACCATCAAGTTTTCAACATTAGTATCACAAATAATTTCTGATAATTCACAATGACCAGACAAGTAATTTGTCAATCCAAGTACTTTTGACTTCGCCTTAAATGTTCCTGACATAACTGAGTTTCTAGTATCTGCATCAATCAAAAGTGTTTTATAGCCTGATCGTGCCATTGAGATAGCTAAATTAACAGATGTGGTACTCTTTCCTTCATTAGGTTGAACGGATGTAATAACAATGGTCTTGATATCACTCCCACTAAATTGAATGTTTGTACGAATAGAGTTATAGTATTCTTCGGTCTTTTTAACTAATAAAGCTTTTTGTCTTACTAATTCTAACTGTGCCATTTACGACTCCTATTTCAACTTATCAACTGAGGGTATAACACCAAGAAGGGTCATCCCGAGAACTTCTTCAATATCTTCTGGACGCTTCACACGATCGTCAAATAATTCAACAGCTAAAACAATCATTGTTGTCAAAAAACCACCAGCTAAGAAAGCCATCATAGTATTACGTCTTATTTGTGGAGATGATGGTGTGTTTGATGGTTTAGCTACCTCTAACACTGTCACATCTTCAACCTTAGTAACATCTTTAATTTTTTGAGCTGCAATTTCACGAACTGTATTGGCTAATTGACTAGCTTCAAGCGGATCTTGATCGCTTGCTGAAATAGAAATAATACGTGTATTTGCAGGAATGTCTAATGTAATCTTTTTAGAAAGAGTATCGATAGAATAATCTAAACCTTCATTTTCAATCACTGTAGACATGACATTGCTTGATGTGATGATTTCTTTATAGTCTTTTACCAAGTAATCACCAGCTTGTAAATCCTGTGTTGTAATACTAGCATCAGCATTTTGATTAACAACATAGATGCGTGTTGTTGAAGTATATGTTGGTTTAATCAAGAAAATATTAACCACTAGCATTATCGTCGCTAACAGCGATGCCACTAGTAAAATTAAAAATTTTCTACTCCAAATTTTTCTAAGCAGAAATAAAATATCAATTTCAATCTGACCGTTATCTTTCTTTTCCATTTTTCCTCCTAAATATAGTCATCTTCTAATAATGTACCTGGATTGATAATAAACAACTCGTCAGCCTTTTTTTTACCATAATCTTTTTTGATTTGGGCATAGGCTTCTTTCATGTAGGGTGGTCGCACATCGGTATTGTGCATATCACTTGCAACACAGTGAACCAAATCTTTTTCTAAGAAGAATTTGGCTCTCTTTTTATAAATTTTATACTTGTCACCAAATAACTTTGGTTTCAAAACATTTGAACTGTTGATTTGTGTATAGCAACCCATATTGATAATTTCTTTAACTCTTTTTTCATCGAACTCAAGAGCATTATAGCGTTCAATATGTGCCACTAGAGGCGTTATCCCGAGCATAAGAACATTGGACAATGCCGAGTGAATCTCTTTCCAAGGAGTTCCAGAACTAAACTCAATGAGAGCAAAACGCGTATTGTTCATTGTGGGAATTCTTTTTTCTTCCAATCCTTTTTGAACATCAAAAGAGTAGTATAGTTCACCACCATAATAAAGTTCTAGATTAGGTCGAATTTCTTTCATCGTTTCTTTAACGATTTGAAAATTTTTAGCGATTTTTTCTTCAGGTGTTTCAAACATACCCTTTCTTCGATGAGACGTTGAAACAACTTTTCTAACACCTTGTGAATATGCCAACTTTAACAGTGAAACACTTTCTTCAAGTGTTGAGGGACCATCATCAACATCGAAGATGATATGTGAATGCACATCAATCATTTAATTGCCCTCCATCGTGTTTTTTATTGCCAATTTTGCATTTGCTAGGCTATTCTCATCAAGAGATAACATATATAAGCTTGCTGAGGGCATCGCATAAGATGGTAATTCACCGGTTGAGCCTGTCCCATCAACTGATTGTGATAAAACTGAATAGTGTCCTTTTGTACTTAACTGATCATTTGCTAATCCCATCATTGTTTCAAGAGGCATATCAGTTTGTATTGAATCACCAATACCATTGATAATATTCGTATAATTAGTAATAGCATTAACAGAACTTAATTTATCAATAATAGCTGCAATGACCTTAGTCTGATTTCTACCACGATCCTTATCACCATTTTCAAGAGAATAACGTTCTCTGACAAAAACAAAAGCCATATCAGAAGTCATTTGAATTTTACCGACTGGAAAGTCATAGGAACCTGCTGAGAATGCTTGATCATTTTCAACTTCAATACCACCAAGAAGGTCAATTAATTTTAAGAATGAGGTAAAGTTAATTCTAGCGTAGTAATCAATCTTAATATCGTAAAGATTTTCGAGAGTATGAATGGAAGCTTCAACACCATAAATACCAGCATGGGTTAATTTATCATATTGATTATTACCGCCATCTGGAATTTGTACGTAGGCATCTCTAGGAGTTGTGGTGAGTAACACTTTATTGGTTTTTCGATTGACCGTCATAATAATATTAACATCTGAACGTGATACCGAAGAAATCGAACCGTAAGTATCGATACCACTAATATAAATATTGAAAGAATCTGTATTTGATACATGACTATCAGGCTTTTCAATTTTTTTAACAACCTTATAGGTATAAATTGTTTTAAGATTCTCCGCATAGTTAGTATGTTTTACTTCTAATAAACTATCATAAGCATTACTCATAATCATTGCCGGTTTTTCGCCTGACATAAGGGCTTCATAGGCTGCAGCATAAGAATCAACTGTTTCAACCGTCAAAACCTTGTTTTTCTCAGTTTTAATATTATCAATCAATGCTTCGATATTAGTCTTATCATTATTTAAAGGTGCTAAAACATTATCTAACTGAGTCACATCAGTAATGTCGCTATCTTTTGGAACAACAACACTCATCTCGATTTCAGAATAGCTTGCCGTTTCATTTAATCGATTAGAAACATCAATCGTTGATTTGGTGAAAAATAAACCTATACCAGATGCGATTGATAACAGTAATAATAAAAATAGAGTAAAAACTTTTGCCTTTTTTTTGACAATTAAAAAGAGACTAATTAGTAAAAATAAAATCAGGCTCGAAATGATAATGACATTAATAAATCTAATGCTCAAAATATTATATTTAAAGAAATTAAAAATAAATAGCCCACTTAGTAGAGAACAAATGGCTAATAGTGCAATATTAATAGTTTGTAAATAATCAAAAGACTTTGTTGGCGTTTTTTTAGTTCTTCTAGAACTATAAGACATTTTTCTTACCTCGGCAGCATATAATTTTCCTTCCCATTATAGCATAATTGCAGTTATTTTGCAATTTTATTTCATATGTCAAGTTTTTTTACGATAGTGTAACAAACTCTTTTCTTTTCTAATTTATGATAAAATAGAGTTATGAGAATACAACAACTACACTACATTATAAAAATTGTTGAAACAGGTAGCATGAATGAGGCTGCAAAACAGCTTTACATCACTCAACCTAGTTTGTCAAATGCTGTTAGAGATTTAGAAAAAGAAATGGGAATAACCATCTTTTTTAGACATTCTAAAGGAATTCGTCTGACAAAAGATGGCGTCGAATTTCTCTCTTACGCTAGACAGGTTGTCGAGCAGACTGCTCTCCTTGAAGAACGTTACAAATCTCCAAATAATAATCGAGAACTTTTTAGTGTGTCTTCACAGCATTATGCTTTTGTTGTCAATGCTTTTGTGTCTCTATTAAAGAAAACGGATATGACGCGTTATGAGTTGTTTCTTAGAGAAACGAGAACCTGGGAAATCATTGATGATGTGAAAAACTTTCGTAGTGAAATTGGTGTTTTGTTTTTAAACAAGTACAATCAGGATGTCTTAACTAAACTGTTTGAGGATAATCATTTGACGGCAACAAGTCTCTTTAAAACACAGCCTCATGTCTTTATCAGTAAATCACATCCTCTGGCTAACAAAACAATCTTAAGCTTGAAAGATTTAGAAGATTCTCCGTATTTCAGCTATGATCAAGGTCTCCACAATTCCTTTTATTTTTCTGAAGAGATTATGTCACAACTAACACATAAAAAATCTATCGTCGTTAGTGATCGTGCCACTCTCTTTAATCTCTTAATCGGTCTTGATGGCTATACTATTGCTACCGGTGTTTTAAATAGCAACCTAAACGGGGATAACATTATCTCCATTCCTTTGGATGTTGAAGATGAGATAAACGTTGTCTATATTACCCATCAAAAAGCATTACTGTCAAAAATGGGAGAACGGTTCATCGATTACCTCATTGAAGAAGTCAAATTTGAATAAACAAAAAAGCAGTGAAGCCACTGCTTTTTTATGTTAACCACTTCTTTTTAATAAAATGATTCATCTGATCAAAATAAAATTTTTTTCTGTTGTATTCTAAACCAGTATATTCAGCCAAATCAATAATTTTTTCAAGAAAGAGTTTCGAAGAAAATCCAGTAGTTCTGTGTAATTCTTTTTCATCAAAAGCTCTTATCAGGTGTGATAAGGGATTTCTAACTGATTTTTCAAACTGTCTGAGTAGTTCTACCGTTTCTTTGATCTCATCAGGCGTATTAGACACTAAAATCAAGTCAACTAAACTTCTTGATGTGACACGGGAATCTCGTCTTCTTGAAATAAAAGCTTGAATAGTTTGATTACTTGACGTTTTCATCTTTTCAAACCGCCAAGTATCATAGCGATCTGACCTCGAATTTTCAACATAATCAAATAAATCAGGAATTTCTTTCAACAAGACTCTAATAAACAAACGGTAAAGAATAGGACTAACACTTCTGACAAAATCAATGATTCGGCCATTTTTGATTTTAGCTTCTAAATCTAAAATGTAGTTAAGAATTGTCTCTTCAATCTTTGAATGACTAACAAGATTGAGACCATAGTTTTGTTTAATCGATTGATTTTTATCATGATGCTTGTAGAGAAAATCAATATTTAATTCCCTACGTTCTTTAAGCATTTCCAAAATGTAGAGACAATCACTGGAAAAATCATCCATAAGACTAGCCATTTTAAACGCATTTTGGTAATCATAAACATCTAGTAAAAAGTGTAGGCCTTTTTCAGATTTTTTCATATTATTCACTAATGAGGGTTTCAAGTCCCACAGTCATCATGTCAGTAAAGGTTGTTTGACGTTCTTGTGCTGTTGTGTCTTCTTCTGGATTTGTCAGATTATCAGAAATCGTCATAATCCCAAGAGCTTCAACTTGATGTTTAGCAGCAAGATAATAAAGAGCGGCTGCTTCCATTTCAACTGCTTTGATCCCCATACTTCCAAGTTTAATGATTTTATCAAAAAAATCAGAATAAAAGAGATCAGCAGATAAAACACTTCCTACATGAGTGGTCATTCCTAATTCTTTAGCAATATGATAAGCCTTGTCTAACAATTTAAAGTTAGCAATTTGTGGAAAATCAAACTCTGGCCAATCGTTTCTAATAATGGCTGAAGTTGTCGCAGCAGCTTGTGCTAAAACCAGTTCGCGAACATGAACATCTTTAGATGTTGAGCCTGCTGTACCCACACGAATCAAACGTTTAACACCATATTGAGTGATTAATTCATGACCATAAATAGAAATAGAAGGCATTCCCATTCCTGTACCCATCACACTTACGCGATGTCCTTTGTATGTTCCCGTATAGCCTAACATTCCTCTTACTTCGTTAAAAAGAACTGGATTTTCCAAAAAGTTTTCGGCAATAAATTTAGCACGTAAAGGATCACCCGGTAAGAGAATTTTATCGGCGATTTCGCCTGGTTTTGCTGAAATATGAATTGACATGTTTTCTCCTTATAATTCAACTAGTATTGATTTGATCAGATTTTTAAACTGATCCTTAATTCTTGTAGTAACTTCTACTACTTCATCATGATTTAGTTCTGATTGGAAACCTGCTGCATAATTAGTGATGGCAGAAATACCTAAAACTTTTAATCCTGAGTGCGTAGCAACAATAACTTCAGGTACAGTGGACATACCAACGGCATGAGCACCCATCAGTTTGTAAGCTCTAATTTCAGCCGGAGTCTCGTAAGTTGGACCTGCTACACCAAGATAAACACCATTTTCAAGCGTCATACCAAGATTTTTGGCAACTTTGTGAGCAACCTCGCGATAAGCCTTAGTATAGGCATCTGACATATCTGGAAAACGTGGTCCAAATTCTTCTAAATTAGGACCAATCAAAGGATTTTCACCAGTCATGTTAATATGATCTGTGATAGTCATTAATGTTCCTGGACCATAACCAATACCTCCTGCAGCATTGGTCACAATAACACCTTGACAACCGAGAGCCTTCATAATTCTGACAGGAAAAGTCACTGTTTCAAGTGGATTTCCCTCATAAAAATGGAAACGTCCTTGTAAGGCTAAAACATAACGCCCAGATAGTTTACCGTATACCAGCTTTCCAGCATGGCCAACCACAGTTGATTCTCCCCAGTTAGGGATTTCAGAATAATCAACGACAATCGCCTCATCGATGTCATCTGCTAAATCACCAAGACCTGAGCCTAAAATTAAACCAAATTCTGGTTTTGTCATGCCTTTTTCTTCTAAAAAGGCTGTTGTTTCTTTAATTTTATCTAATAACATTTCTTCTCCTTTGTTATTGTTAACGAGAACGTTTCTTGTCACTCACTAGTTTAACTCACTTAAAAAGCTTTCGCCTATCATTCCTTTTGAAACGCCAAAGTTTTCAGCAATAGTCGCAGAAATATCAGCAAAATGTCCAACTGGAATGACTCCTCCACCTTTAAAACTCTTACTAAAAATCAAGAGTGGAATATATTCACGTGTATGATCTGTTCCAACAAAGGTTGGATCATTACCGTGGTCGGCACTAATCATCAACAAGTCATTTTCTTTCATGTTGTCGATAATTTCAGGCAAGCGACCATCAAATAACTCTAAACAATCACGATAACCTTCTGGGTTACGACGATGACCATACTGGGCATCAAAATCAACGAGGTTGGTAAATGAGAAACCAGTTTTAAACTCTTCAAGGTTAAGTGTTTTGATAAGCGTGTCAACACCGTGTGAATCAGATTGATTATGACCCATATCATTAGAAATTCCTGAGCCATTAAAGATATCATTGATTTTGCCAATAGCGTAGGTAGGCACACCAGCTTCGTGTAGATGGTTTAAAACCGTGTCTGAAAACGGTGATGTGGCATAATCATGACGATTTGCTGTTCTTGTGAAGTTACCGGGCTCACCAACATAAGGTCTTGCAATGATACGACCCAAAAGTGATGGACGCTCTAAAGTGATAGAACGAGCAAATTCACAAATTCTATACAATTCATCAATCGGAATAATGTCTTCGTGGGCTGCAATTTGAAGAACTGGATCAGCAGATGTGTAGACAATTAGCTCACCTGTTTTCATTTGACGCTCACCAAAATCAGCAATGACTTGTGTCCCAGAATAAGGTTTGTTAGCTTCTCTGATAATCTTGCGACCAGAAAATTCTTCAATTTTTTCAAGTATTTCCTCTGGAAAACCATCTGGAAAAACATCGAAAGGTTCTGTGATTTTAAGCCCCATAATTTCCCAATGACCAGTTAGTGTGTCTTTTCCAAGAGACTCTTCTTCTAATTTAGTGACATAGCCAGTAGGGTTATCCTCTTTTGGAACAGTTTTAAGTGGTGTTTCTCTTGGAATATTTCCAAGACCAATTTTTTGCATATTTGGAACATCTAGCCCAACTTGTTCAGAAATGTGACCTAAGGTATCAGACGTGGTATCTGGCGTATCAACGTTGAAAAATTTATCAGCATCTGGTGCAGAACCAATACCTACTGAGTCTAAAACGATTAAATGTATGCGATCATATTTTGCCATTTGTTTCTCCTTATTTCTTTTTTTCAATGATGGAAACACCTTTTGATGATCCCACAATAACAGTATCCACCATATTGTTGAAGAGACCATGCTCAACAACGCCTACGGTTTCATCTAATAATTTCCCTAATTTTTCAGGCTCATGGATGACATCAATATGTAAGTCAATAATATGATGTTTCATATCAGTCACTAATAGTTGGCCGTTTTCGTCATAGCGATAGGTTGGTTTGAAACCAGCTTTTTCAAATTGACGAAAGAGTTGTTTAATCCCGTATGGAATAACCTCAACAGGTACTTTAAATGAGCCTAGTTTTTGAGATAATTTAGAGTCATCAACAATCCAAATATAATGCTTGGTGTAGCTCGCAACGATTTTTTCCATTAAAAGTGCAGCACCGCCACCTTTAATACCATTTAAGTCATCATCAACTTCATCTGCACCATCAACAGTGACATCAACATGAGTCACATCGTCAATTGATTTTAAAGGAATACCAAGTGCTTTGGCTTGATCTGCAGTCCGGTGAGATGTTGTCACCGCAACAATGTCAAGACCTTCTTCTTTTACTCGACGACCAAGTGCTTCCACAAAAAAAGCTGCCGTTGAACCCGTCCCAAGACCAACAATCATTCCATCTCTTACAAATTCAGCAGCTTTAATACCAACTAATTGTTTTAAATTTTCCATTATAACTCCTAGATTGTTTTATCAATAATAATTATATCATATTTCATGCTATTTTCGTATAAAGGGTTTTACCACTCCAAAAGAGTGACTTTTTTATGTGAGTTGTTAGAATGACAATCTCTTTTGTTAAGTTTTTTCCTTAACGTGATATAATGTTAACTAAGGACTTTTGTCCAATAAGTTTTTTTAAAAACGAATGAAAAGATTGAGGTTTTTATGATTACAAAAGAATTTGATACCATTGCTGCTATTTCAACTCCTCTAGGAGAGGGAGCTATTGGTATCGTACGCCTTTCAGGTACAGATGCCGTCTTGATTGCTAGTCGTATTTTTAAGGGCAAAGATTTGAGTAAGGTCAACTCACACACCTTAAATTATGGTCATATTTTCGACCCTGATAACAATGAGATTCTTGATGAGGTGATGGTTGGTGTTATGAAAGCACCAAAAACCTTTACCAGAGAAGACGTGATTGAAATCAACACTCACGGTGGTATTGCTGTCACCAATGAAATTTTACAACTGGTTTTACGTCAGGGTGCTCGTATGGCAGAACCCGGTGAATTTACTAAACGTGCCTTTTTAAATGGACGGGTTGACTTAACTCAGGCTGAAGCTGTCATGGACCTTATTCGCGCTAAAACGGATAAGGCCATGTCTATAGCCGTTAATCAATTAGACGGGTCTTTGTCTACTTTAATTAACAATACCAGACAAGAAATCCTAAACACACTCGCTCAAGTAGAAGTTAATATCGACTACCCAGAATATGATGATGTTGAAGAGATGACTACAGCACTTATTAAGGAAAAAACACAAGCGTTTGAACGTTTGTTGAGTAACCTTTTGAAAACAGCAAAGCGTGGCAAAATTTTGAGAGAAGGATTATCAACGGCAATTATCGGTCGACCAAACGTTGGCAAATCAAGTCTTCTTAATACACTTCTCAAAGAAGATAAGGCGATTGTCACTGATATAGAAGGAACCACGCGAGATGTTATCGAAGAATATATCAATATTAATGGCGTACCACTTAAACTCATTGACACTGCTGGTATTCGTGAAACTGATGATGTCGTTGAAAAAATTGGTGTTGAGCGTTCTAAGAAAGCTCTTGAAGAAGCTGATTTGGTGCTTTTAGTCTTAAATAGTTCAGAAAAACTCACCAAACAAGATGAGGAATTGCTTGCAATCAGTCAAAACAGTAATCGTATTATCCTACTTAACAAGACTGATTTGCCTCAAGTAATTGAGGAAGACAAACTGCCAGAAGATAGTATTAAAATATCTGTTTTAGAACATACCAACATTGATAAAATCGAAGAAAAGATCAATGCTATTTTCTTTGATAATGCAGGTATTGTTGAAAAAGACGCAACTTATCTCTCCAATTCTCGCCATATCTCCCTTATTGAAAAGGCTATTGAGAGTTTAAAATCTGTTAACGAAGGACTTGAACTACAAATGCCTGTTGATTTACTTCAAATTGACTTGACAAAAACTTGGGAAATTCTTGGTGAAATTACTGGCGATGCAGCACCCGATGAACTGATAACACAGCTCTTTAGTAATTTCTGTTTAGGCAAATAATAATACTCATAAAAAGAGATGCTTTTGTTATAAGGTATCTCTTTTTTGATAGAAAAAACCCTCTTCTTTTACTGAAAAAGAAAGAGGGCCCAAAGATATTAAACCAAACAAGGTGTATCTTATTATATTTTATTTGATAAGCTCATAAATGGCTTCAGCATAGATAGCTGCTGCTCTGTATAAATCCTCTACATCGGTAAATTCATTGGCTTGATGCATGGTATTGACATAGCCTGGGAACATAGCACCATAGGCAACACCTCGTTTTAGAAGGCGTCCAAAGGTACCACCACCAATAATTTTTTCTTCCCCTTTTAAGCCAGTGTGTTTTTCATAAACACTCAGTAAAGTTGCAACTAATGGATCATCCATTGGTACGTAGTGGGGAACATGACCATGTTCTGACACTGTTACCTTTTCAACACCTGCTAGTTTTTCAAGCACTGCTTTAATCTTTTCTGGTGTTGTGCCTTGAGGGTAACGCATGTTTAAAGCGATAGTATTGTCATCAGACATTTCATCAAATTTGAAAACACCGGCATTCATGGTTAACTCACCCATTTTGTCATCAGTGTATGCTATGCCAACTTTTTTGCCATAATAATCTTGATGGAGAATATTACCAATCAAGGTTAGGAAGGCTTTTGCAGGTCCATCAAAATCACAATTAGCGATGAAACTTGCTAAGTATGTTGCTCCATTGATTCCTACTTGAGGAGACATCCCATGAGCAGACTTACCAATCACAGTGATGACAATTTTACCATCTTCTTCCGTCACTGTACCAGAAATTTCAGGATTTTCTGCTACGTATTTGTCAAAAGCAGATTTTGTTTCAGCAAGTGTCAAGTTACCAGAAATAATAGCTGTAGCAGACTCAGGAACCATGTTTTCACGAAGACCACCTTTAAAGCTATGAAGCACTAAATCTCCTGAATTCTTCCCTGAAAAATGAAGGTATTCGGTGATATTTCCTTTTTCACCGTTGATGATTGGAAATTCCGCATCTGGAGAAAAACCAAAGTCAGGTAATTTTTGATCATTATGTTTGAAATAATAATCCATATCTCCCCAACCAGACTCTTCATCAGTACCAACGATAAAACGAACTTTTTTAGAGACTGGAAGCCCTAATTCTTTGATGATTTTTAAACCATAGTAACACGCCATGGTTGGTCCTTTGTCATCTGAAGAGCCACGCGCATAGAGTTTGCCGTCTTTGATAACTGGTTCATAGGGGTCTGTTTCCCAATCACTACCAGCTGGCACGACATCGAGATGGGCAAAAATACCTAAAACCTCATCACCATCACCATATTCAAATTGACCGGCATAATTGTCAATGTTTTTAGTGGCATAGCCGTCACGCTCAGCCATTTTTAAAAAATGATTAAGGGCATTAACAGGACCTGGTCCAAAAGGATGAGTGGCATCTGCCTTATCATCTTCACGCTCAGACTTAATTCTTAGTAAGTCGAGTAAATCTTTCATCATATCATCACGACGTTTTGCTACTTCTTGTTTAAAATCTACCGTCATTATTTCTCCTTATCTTTTTTCAATTAATTCATTTACAGGTATACGGAAATTAGCTTCTAGTTTTTCATCGGTATAGCCAACACTTAAGACAATTTCAGGTCTAAATCTTGGATCAATTCCCAAAACGTCATTAGCTTTTGATTTGTCAAATCCCATTAAAATATTTGAACCAATTCCTTGGTCTGTTAAGGCTAAGGCAAGATTCATAGTAACCAGACCGATATTAAAGGATAAAAATTCTCCTTTTGTTTTTTCATCATATTTCTCAAGCATTTTTGGATAAACAGTTGCATAATTACCAAGCTGTTCATCAGAAATTTTATTGACCGCAAAACGAGCAATCTTTCTGGCACGTTTAGGAAGATCAGTATCACTAAAAATGACAATGGCACATTGTGCTTCCTCAATTTGTTTGACATTACGACCAAGCATGATATCAGCAAGTTCTTTTTTCTTTTCTTTCACAATAACAAACTTCCAAGGTTGAATGTTAAGAGCACTTGGTGCCAAAGTGGCAATCTCGATAGCAGTTCTCACATCATTCAAATCGACAGGTTTGTCGTTGAAAGAGCGAGTGGCATGACGTTTTTTGTTCAGTTCTAGAAATTTCATAGTTAGTTCCTTTCTAAAAGCTCTAATAATAATATTTTATCATTTTTTGTAAAGGATTTCAGCCATTGATGACATAAAATTAATAGCTAACGACTAAATGATTCTTGTTAACTGTCAGCTATTTTTGAACGGACTCTTCTTGTAACACTTCCAAGACTGTTTTTGCAACTTTTTCAGGAATACCAAGTGTAACAATCTCTTCAACACTAGCTTCTTTTATCTTGGTCAAACTCTTAAAGCTTTTAAGCAGTTTTTGTTTTCTTTTAGGTCCAAGTCCAGCAATGCCATCCAATTTAGAAGAAAAAGAATTCTTACTACGGACTTGTCTATGAAAAGTGATGGCAAAGCGGTGAACTTCGTCTTGAAGACGATGAAGAAGAAAAAATTCTTCAGAGTTTCGCTTTAGATCAATCACCTGTAACGGGTCTCCAAACAGTAATTCATGGGTTTGGTGCTTATCATTTTTTTGCAACCCTGCCACTGGAATCGCTAGTTCAAGTTCCTTTAATACCTCCTTGGCAACTGTCATCTGCCCTTGTCCGCCATCGACAACAATTAAATCAGGCTGAGGTAGTCCTTCATTTTTTAAACGACTGTACCGTCTTTTAATCACTTCTCTCATCGATGCGTAGTCATCAGGTCCCACAACTGTTTTAATCTTATACTTACGGTAGTCTTTTTTACTTGGTTTACCGTCTATAAAAACAACCATGGCTGAAACAGGACTCGTTCCCATAATATTGGAGTTGTCAAAGGCTTCAATATGATGAGGAGTGGCAATATTTAGTTTTTTTCCAAGGTTTTCAATCGCTCCCTTGGTTTTCTTTAAATCTTTTTCTAGGAGGTCAAATTTTTGTTGGAGACTCATTCTAGCATTTTTTGTCGCTAGATTAACCAACTGCTTCTTTTCACCCCGTAGAGGTTTAACAACCTTACTTGAAACCAAAGCTGAAACCATCGTTTCATCGATATCTTGAGGGATAAAAATCTCCTTGGGCATTAAGTGTTTGTTTTCTTGATAGAATTGACCGATATAGGTTAAAAAATCTTCCTCAGGCTCATTGTAGTAAGGAAACAGATTGACATCTCTTTCAATGAGTTTTCCTTGTCTGACAAAGAAAACTTGTACACACATCCAACCCTTATCGATTGCATAAGCAAAGATATCACGGTCAATCATATCTTGATGCATGATTCGTTGCTTGGTTCTTAGTGTGGCTATTGCCTGTAAGAGATTGCGATATTCTGCTGCTCTTTCAAATTCTAATGCTTCAGCAGCTGTTTGCATTTTTTCCTTAATTTGATTAACGATTTTATCATCTTGTCCGTTTAAAAAATGCTTCACATCATTAGCCATAGCCATAAAAAATGCCTTATCAACATGACAAACAGTATGCGCCATACACTGTCCTAAATGATAATAAAAACAAACTTTTTCTGGTGGATTAGTACATTTTTTGAAAGGAAAAATACGATCTAGCATTTTTTTGATATCATTGGCTGCCCCTGCATCTGGATATGGACCAAAATAACGACCGCCATCTTTTTTGACTTGTCGCGTAATAACAATTCTAGGATAATCCTCATTAGTTATCTTGATAAAAGGATACGATTTGTCATCTTTCAAGCGAATGTTGTATTTGGGCTTGTTTTCTTGAATAAGATTGATTTCAAGAAGGAGGGCTTCCGTGTTTGAGTTGGTAACTATAAACTCAAAATCTTCAATTTCAGACACAAGCATTTCTGTCTTGGTATCATGACTTCCTCTAAAATAAGAACGGACACGATTACGAAGATTTTTTGCCTTACCAACATAGATAATCTGACCATTTTTATCCTTATGAAAATAACATCCTGGACTATCAGGTAATAATTCTAATTTGTGTTTGATACGTTCATTCATAACATTATTATAACAAAAAAGGAGCAAAAGCTCCCATATAGACTATGATTTATCAAGATTTAAAACCACGCTTAGTAATTCTTCTAAGCTTTTAATTTCAAACGTTGGTTGAATATCAAGTGTGTTTACTTTATTGTCAGGATTATACCAAACAGTATCAATGCCAGCATCTATACCACCTTTGATGTCAGCTAAAAGATTATCCCCAATCACAAGAGCCTCACGCGCTTTAAAGGCATCAATAGCTGTTGCCACATGATTAAAAAAAGCAATGTCTGGCTTGTGATGACCAATTTTGTCTGAAATAAATACCTGTTTAAAAAAGTGACTGATTGGTGAATGATGGAGTCGGTTTTCTTGAATGGCGGTAATGCCATTAGTCACCGCATAAAGTTGAAAATTTTCTTTGGTTAGTCTCTCTAATAAACTTGTCACAAAAGGATAAACGTCACCTTGTTGACCAAGATAGTACTCATAACGTTTTGCCCAGAAAAGACCATCTTCTGTGCGATTAAAATGAGCAAATAAATTGGCAAAACGTGTTTTAACCAAGACTTCTTTTGTGATTTCTTTTTTTGATAAAGACACCCACATAGCCTTATTCATGGGTTTATAATAGGCCATATAAGAAGAAATATCATTCACATTAGCTTCTTTTAATAGTAAGGTCAAAGCTTTTTCTTCTGCCAATTCAAAGTCAAACAAGGTGTGGTCTAAATCAAAAAGTAAAAATTTATAATCCAAAACATATTCCTTTCTGTGTGAGAACATTATTTTATTATATCACAAAAAGCAGTCATTTTTTTGACTACTTGATTTTTCTAAACAATTGACACATCTATACATAATAACGTTTTAAACCAACAATAGCTAGAGCTGACCAAGCAAAAAGAACAATCATTGCTGAAATTGCAAGTGGTACTGAAACTGCTTCTGCATAATAGGTTCCAATTACCTGTAACAATGCAGTAATAACAGTCGCTAAACCTACTATTTTTGAACGACTTAAAACAGCAATGGTTATGACACATGGTACTAATGCCAGTGATACCAAGTGTAATCCAGCAAATAATTGACTTGCTGAAAGTAGGGCGAGATCAGGTGTTAGTAATAAGCCATTAACAGGATACACCAATCTGCCAAGAGCAAATACAGTATAGATAATGCCAATTGTCAAAACGAAAAACAAAGCAAGCATAATTGAAGATTGAAGAGGCATTTGTTTGTTTATTTTATGATGCAACAATAGAACTGCTGATAATAGTGTTGGTGCACTAAACACTAATAATTCATCTGCTAACTGTAAAATAACTTGCTGTTTTTGCGCCCACAGGATGACACCATTAGCATCAGCTGACGGCATGGGAAGAGTCATCGCAATTAGTATTGAAGCAACAGCTAGTAAACCAAATCCTAGAAGCCATAAAATGCTGTAAGTGACAAAAGGTCTTTTCTTTAGATATTTCATACTGTCTCACTCCTTTCATAAATCCTTTTAAAGAACACGTTATTATTTTAAAAAATTTAGTATAAGCGATAAACCGACAAGAAAACTAGCTAGCTTTGTCAGATAATCAAGAGATGTCCTTTTATTTAGTCCATTACTTTATATAAATAGTAAAGCTATTTATTTGAAACTTTAAATCAAGCACTATTTCACAATCCTTATAATAGTTTTATTTTATCACAAAAAAGCAGTCAGACTTTTTGACCTGACTACTTTTACTCTAATAAATCATCTAAGTAAAATCATTAGTTCTTTTAAAAATAACTCTGAAGTCACTACCTTGATTTTTTTCTGAATCTACACTAACTTGTGCTTTATGGAGGGTTGCTATTTCTTTAACAAGTGACAAGCCAAGACCTACTCCTTTTGTGTGTCTTGAGCTATCAATTCGATAAAAACGATGCCAGATTTTTTCCAGCTCATCTTTTGCAATCCCTTTTCCATTGTCTTTTATACTAAGAACAATATCATTTTCCGTTTGAGTTAAACTGATTTTAATGGTGTCTTTCGTAAATTTGAGTGCATTAGAAACCAGATTATCAATCAAACGTTTTAACAAAATAGGATCGCCAACTAAACTGATACCTTCTTCAATCTGCGTGTCCAAGAAAATGGATTGTTCACTAAATAGCCTTTTACTATCTTCAACAAACTGTCTAACAAATTGTGAAAAATCAATGGTTTCCATTGTCAATTGTGTCTTATTTTCTGCCCTGGTCAACTCTAAAATTTGCTCAACCAATTGTTTCATTAATTGTGATTGTCTATGGATGACATTGAATGATTCTTTAGCATCTGATAAATTTTCAGCGTATTTTTTACCGTATTCACTCTCAGAAAGAATAACTGTTACAGGTGTTCTCAGTTCATGAGAGACATCATTGTTAAATTGTTTCTCTCGTTTAAAGGAATTCTCAATAGAGTCAAGCATAGTGTTTATCACTTGAGCCAGAGTGGTTAGTTCATCTTTTTTATCAGAAATGGCAATCCGTTTACTGTAATCTTTCTGAGTTGTTATTTCTTGAGCTGTTTGATTAATCTCTTCAATCGGTTTGAAGGATTTTTTAAGAATCAAATAGCCGCCTAAAATAACAATCATCATCATCAAAGGTAAAACAATGATAACTGTTAAAAGCAAGGTCTTTAGCTCTTCATCCATCTGATTTTTAACTCGAATAGCTCTTAGCCATTGACTATTGTTTGAAATTGCCAAGTCATAATATTGAAAAGTTCTATTATTAATTTTCACATCTGTGATTTGTCCAATGTTTAATGGTGAATTAATGTCAAAAGATTGAGGATAACTCCCTTGAATAACCTGACCATTACCATCATAAATGACATAATAGATGCCATCATCAAAGGACTCAAAATCATCAAAGTCATCATCTAATTCACCAACCATGTTAAGGGCACTTGATTGTAACTCATGTTGACCTGCTGTTTCTGAAATATTACGAGAAACGAAAAATGACGCTACAAAAACTATTATTAAAATAACAAAGATAAAAAAACTATACCAGAGTGTTATTTTTTTAATGATACTTTTTTTCCCTAAGGAAGTCTTTTTATTCGGGAATGACATAGCCAAGCCCTCGCTTCGTTAGAATAATCGATTGTTCTTGATCAGTGTCTAGTTTTCGTCTAAGATTTTTGATTAGAACATCAATGATATTTGATTCTCCAACATAGTCTAGATTCCAAACATGTTCACGGATTTGTTCTCGCGAAAGTACTTGATTACGATGGCGCGCTAAATACTCCAATAACTCATATTCTTTACCCGTCAGATCAATCAACTCCTTGTTCTTTCTGACTTGCTTTAATGATAAGTCAATCTCAACATCATGGATGTTAATGATGTTAGAAAGAACCTTGCGATTGGTTCGTCTCATCATTGCTCTAAGACGTGCCATTAATTCATCAAAAGCAAAAGGTTTTGTGAGGTAGTCATCTGCTCCTGAATCAAGACCAAAAACACGGTCCTCTAAAGCATCCTTAGCAGTAAGCATTAAAACAGGAACTTGATTATCACTGTTTCTTAATTCTTTGAGAAATTCAAAGCCATCCATTTTGGGCATCATGACATCTAAAATAATCACGTCATACTCACTAACAGCAACATAATCAAGGGCTTCTTGACCATTATAAGCACTATCAGTCGTATAGTGTTGTGTTTTTAATAATTTAGCGATACTTTTGTTCAAATCAAACTCATCTTCAACAATTAAAATTTTCATTTTGCAATCCCTTTCTTATTTATTATAACACAAGACATCTGTGTGATATAAAGAAGAGGGGAATCCCCTCTTCTTTTGATTATTTGATTGCAAGTTTTAAACTTGAATGTTTAATCATCTAGTTTTTCTGAAATAACAGACGCATCATCAGCACTGATGATGATTTCTTTTTCTAAATTATCAGCAATAATAGTGACATCATAAACCATTTGATTTGGGAAATCAGAATCTAGTGAAATATCTTTTAATTGTGCTCCTTTGTATTTGTTTCCAATCAAAACAATAATATCTGCCATTTTTTGTTTTGGCTCAGTGATTGGATAATCGTCCTCATTTTCAACCATGCTTGAGATGATTTGACCTGTTGTTGCATCAATGATATAAGATTTTTGTGTATTATTTTCTGCAATTTCAATATCATAGTGTGGTTGATTGTTATCAAAATCTAACTCAATATCAGTCACAAATCCTGTTTTAGCATCTGCTAATGCTGTTTTCATAGCAGAATTAAAATCAACTTTAACAGCTTTTGGTTGTGGTGATTGCACTGCTTTTTGTGTATTATTTTTACTTTCAAAATGATCATCGTCATCGACATCATTAACATCATCATCAAAAATAGTTTCTACTTTTTCTTCCATTGGAGAATCTCTATCAAACAATTCATTAGCGATAGCATAACCTCCTGCTGCAATAACAACAATAGCTACAATTCCAATCATTAACCATTTTTTTGTTAGTTGTTTCATTTTAGTTACCTCTTTCTATTTTAAAAAGTTAGTTTTCTTATTTACAATTTAATGATAAAATTCTTAAATGAATGGAAAATGAATTTTCAAACTTTTTTAAAATTTTTTTTAAAAAAAGACTGGTTAAACGAATAACCAGTTTTTCATTACATATATTTTTATATGGCATTGAAAATTAAGAAAAACAAAAAATTTTTAGTCATCAACTTCTTCAGAAATAATAGAACCATCAGCCACATTTACTTTTAATTCTTTTTCGACATTATCAGATATAATAGTAACTTCATAAACTGGATTTGGAGAGTCATGTTCTAAAGTAATGCCTTGCAGCTCTGCCCCTTTATATTTGTTTTCAATCATTGTCATGATGTCTTTAACAGTTTGTTTTGGTTCTAAGACTGTGTACCCAATATCACTAGCTTGCATGCTAACAATGATTTCACCTGAATTAGCATCTATAAGGTAAAATTTTAAATCATCATTTTCAGCAATTTCAATATCATAATATGGTATATTCTCTTCAATATCAATTTTAGCTTTAGTCATAAAACCTGTTTTAGCGTGAGTTGAGGCAATATCCATAGCAGTATTAAAGTCGATCTCTATTGGAAGCAATAACGTTGATTGATTAGATTTTTTTGACTCATCTTTTTTGTCAAAACCATCATCTAAATCCTTGTCAAAAGAATCGTCATCATCAATAACAGTTTCTACTTTTTCTTCCATCTTTGAATCATTATCAAACACTCCATTACCAAAAGCAAAGCCTGCTAATGCAATAATAAGCACAGCAACAATCCCAATCATTAACCATTTTTTCGTTGTTTTTTCCATTTAGTTCCTTCTTTCAATATAAAAGTTGAGTTACTTTTCGACACTCTAATTATAACATTCATTAATAAATAAACAATAACGACAGCTTATTTTAAAGAGATTATTAATGTTAATTCTAATCTTTTTGACAATTAAGTCAGTTGGCTTGTGTTTGACTCTTCCTTCTCAGAGATAATGGATGCATCATCTGCGCTTATTATTAATACTTTTCCCATGTCTTCTGAGAAAATAACAACTTCATAAACCATTTGATCTGGAGAGTCATAATTCAAACTAATACTATGCACCAATGCACCTTTATATTTATTTTCAATTAATGTTAAAATATCACCAACACTTATTTGAGGTTTATTAATGGTATAGCCTATTTCACTCGCACTCAGAATGGATATGATTTCACCTGAGTTTGCATTAATAAAATAAAATTTTTTACTATCTTCATAAGAAACATCAAGACTAAAGTATGGTATATTGTCTTCGAAATAAACTTCTATTTTGGAAACAAATCCTTCTTTAGCATGAGTCAAGGCAATTTCCATTGCAGTGTCGAAATCAACTGTTATTGGAAGTATTGACGATGATTGTTCTTTTTTTTCTGTGTCGTTTTTCTCTTCTGAAGAATCGAACAAATTAGTAGATTCATCGTTAGAAATCGTTCTCTCTACTCTTTTTTCTGAGGAGTCTCTATTAAATGATTCACTAGAGAAGGCGAAATATCCTATAATAAAAATAAAAACGACAACCATTCCAACAATCAAGTGTTTTTTTGTGATTTTTTTCATTCAAATTCTCTCTTTCAATTTAAACTCAATTTATTAATTCTTAGTTTAATTATAACATTCTTAATGGAATATAAATATTTTTTTACAAAAAAACTGGTTAAAAAGATAACCAGTTTTTTCATTAAATATAATCTTGAACAGTATCAAGGAGTTTTGAAATGGCAGAGGCATCAGAACCACCGGCCATCGCCATATCAGGTTTTCCACCACCTCGACCAGAAATAATCGGAGCTAATGCTTTAACAAGATTGCCAGAATGAATGTCTTTTGTTTTACTTGCTACAAGGAGGTTCACTTTTTCACCAATTGCAGCCACTAAGACAAGCACATCTGAATAATCTTTTTGTTTCCATTGATCAGCATAAGTTCTAAGAGCACCTGCATCTGAAACATCAACTTTTTTGGCGAGTAAACGAATTCCTTTAATCTCTTGAGGATTACTAAAGATTTCACCTGCTGCTGCTGACGCAGCTTTTTCTTTTAAGATAGCATTTTCTTTTTGCAATTCGCGTAATTGTTCTTGAAGACTCGCTACTTTATTTGATACTTCTTTAAGCTGAGGCGCTTTAATCGTTTTAGCAATTTCCTTAAGAGCATCTTCTTGATCACGGTAGGCAAGATAAGCTTCTTTACTGGTCACAGCTATGATACGACGCGTTCCTGAGCCAATTCCTTCTTCTTTGATGATTTTAAACATACCAATTTCAGAAGTGTTTTCAAGATGGGTACCACCACACAACTCAACAGAATAATCACTGATAGAGACAACACGAACAACCTTACCATATTTCTCACCAAAGAGAGCCATAGCTCCCATTTCTTTAGCGGTATCTATATCAGTTTCTATCGTATTGATTGGAATAGCTTCCCAAATTTTTTGGTTAATCTCTTCTTCAATTTGACGTAGTTCTTGGTTGGTCAAAGCTTCAAAGTGAGTAAAGTCAAAACGTAAGAAAGCTACTTCATTTAATGAACCTGCTTGGACTGCATGATTACCAACAATATGATGAAGTGCTGCATGAAGTAGATGGGTTGCTGTATGATTTTTCATCACTCGGTAGCGACGGTCATTGTCAATTTCTAGATAATAAGTTTGACCTTCTTCAAGTAGACTTAAAACCTCTACCTTATGAAGCGGTTGGCCATTTGGTGCCGATTGAACATCAACGACTTTAGCAACCACATCACCAGTAGGTGATTTAATAACACCATGGTCAGCCACTTGTCCCCCTTTTTCAGCATAAAATGGCGTTTCCTCAAAAATTAAGAAGGCTTCATTTTCACTAACTGCTGAAACACGTTCATCATTTGCGACGATGGCTGACAAAGTACTCTCTGTTGCATTTGTTTCATAAAGGAATGTCGATGGTTCAGTGATATTAGCCAAGGTTTCATTTTGCATGCCCATTGACCCACCTTTAACAACGTTAGCACGCGCACGTTCTTGTTGTTCTTTCATTGCTTCTTTAAAGCCTTCATGATCAATAGTGAAGCCTTCATATTCAGCCAATTCTTCCGTCAGTTCAACAGGGAAACCATAAGTATCATAGAGTTTAAAGATATCTTTTCCTTCTAGAGTAGTTTGACTTTTTTCTTTTAACGAAGCTAATAATTGGTCTAAGTGAACTGAACCTGAATCAATGGTTTTAGCAAATGTTTCTTCTTCACGTTTAATAATTTTTTCAATAAAGTCATGTTTTTCAAGAACTTCTGGATAATAGCTTTCCATGATTTGACCAACAATAACAACCAAACGATATAAGAATGATTCTTTAATCCCCAAACGACGGCCATGCATAACCGCACGACGAAGAAGACGACGTAAAACATAGCCACGCCCTTCATTTCCAGGAAGTGCCCCATCACCAATGGCAAAAGCAAGTGAACGAATATGATCGGCGATAACTTTAAAACTCATGTTGTTACCATCTGGATCGTAGGTTTTACCAGAAAGTTTTTCTAGTTCACAAATAATCGGCATAAAGAGGTCTGTTTCAAAGTTTGTCTTAGCGCCTTGAATAATGGCAACCATGCGCTCAAGTCCCATGCCGGTATCAATGTTTTTGTTTGGTAGTTCTTTATACTCACTTCTTGGAACACTTGGATCCGCATTAAATTGTGATAACACAATATTCCAAATTTCAATATAGCGGTCATTTTCAATATCTTCTTCAAGTAAACGAATACCAATATTGTCGGGGTCAAAAGCTTCACCACGGTCAAAGAAAATTTCAGTATCAGGGCCTGAAGGACCAGCACCAATTTCCCAGAAGTTTTCTTCTAAAGGAATCAAATGACTTGGTTCAACACCCAATTCTATCCAGCGATTGTAAGAATCTTTATCAGCTGGATAATAAGTCATGTAAAGTTTTTCTTTTGGAAAAGCAAACCATTCGTCACCAGTTAATAATTCATAAGCAAAAGCTATGGCTTCATCTCTAAAATAATCACCAATAGAAAAGTTACCAAGCATTTCAAACATGGTATGGTGTCTGGCTGTTTTACCAACATTTTCAATATCATTAGTTCTAATTGATTTTTGAGCATTGGTAATTCTTGGATTGTCAGGAATCACTGACCCATCAAAATATTTTTTTAAGGTGGCAACACCTGAGTTAATCCATAACAGTGTGGGATCATTAACAGGTACAAGATTAGCAGAAGGTTCAACAGAATGTCCTTTTGATTTGAAGTAGTCTAAAAACATCTGTCTAATTTCTGCACTGGTCATTTTTTTCATTTTATTTTTTCCTTTTCTATTTTCGTGTTTATCTATTTGAAGAAGCAGAACTTGCTGCTGCCATTTCTTCTTTTACTCTATCTATCGCAATGACAAGAGAAATAACCAAATCACTATAGTTTTCATCAAAAACTTTCACATTGTAAGTTGAAGTTAATTTAAACCATTCTTCTGAAATGGTTGCGACTAATTGGCCCTGTAAATATAAACTAAAATTCATAGACCAAAAATCACCCTTCACGACCATTCCCAAGTTTTCGATGCGAAACTTTGGTTTAAACAAAGTCCACTCCTTAATGATAATAAACTGTCTACCATCAGAAAGTTCAACATCAAATTTTGGTAGAAATGACCACAGTCGTTTAGTAATATGACTGACCATATTACCATTCATATCAAGGATGGTATAACGTTTTGGAATTTCTAAAAAGCTTCCTCTCACTTCATAATGGGCATTATTTTCTATGTCTTTGATATAGAATTTTCCACCAAGTGACCACATTTTTTGTTTGATACGAAATACTTTTGTCATAACAAGCTCCTTCAAAAAAACAAGTCCACTAAAGAAGGGCGAAAACCGCGGTACCACCTTCATTCAATGAACTTGTCATTCTTCATGATTTATTATTTAATTTTCTATTAAGTAGCATGTTTTTAGAGTCTGAATGGCTTGCATCAACCGCCACTTTTCTGGATCAACCCGATTAAAAACAATTCTTAACAGGACTATTATACGTTCTTTATAGACTTTCGTCAATAAAGAAATCATTATTTTTTGTCGTCAGCTTCTTTACTATCATCTGCTTGATTAGCATCTGTTGGTGTAAATTGAGAAAGAACATTTGCAAAAGTATCATCTGTAATCTTAACATTAGCTTTATCAAGTGCCTCTGAAATGACAACATTTCTAAAAGCTGGATCATTAGTTTTTTGAGTGATGAACATCTCTTTCAAACGATCTTTATAGGTATTCCAATCAGCATCTTTTTCAGCTTTTTTAGTTGTTTTAACAATATAGTAATTTGTTCTGTAAGTTGATGTATCGACGATTGGAACAACTCCTGAAATGCCATTAGCATCAAGAGCAAAAGCTGTTTTCATCACATCAGGTAAGACCTTATTATCTGCTGAATCAAAAGTAACTTCGATATTATCTTTGTCTAATGATTTTTCTTGAGCAATTTTTAAAAAGTCTGCACCTTCAGCTCTCACTTCTTCTAAAGTAGCATTTGCGGCTTCTTCTGAATCAAGAACAATGACCTGAGCTGTTGTTTCAGGAGTGTAGCTTTCATAAGCTGTTTTATAAGCATCATCATTTAATTCTTTTTCAGCTGCTTTATTAATAGCATATTCCAGTAATTTTTCAAGACGAATGGTTTTCTTATATTGTTCAGCTGTAGTACCTGCTTGGGCAAGAGCTTGCTCGAATTGATCTCCGTACTGTTTAGCATTTTCATTATAAGCATCAGTGACTTCTTTATCAGACACTTTGTCACCATATTGATCTTCAAAGACACGCTCTAAAATTAGAGTGACCATTGTTTGCTGTGCAGCTGTTGAAGACTTCACTTCATTATAGAAATCTGACAATGTGATAGTATCACCCTTCATTGTTGCTAATTTAGCATCAGCATCTTTACTGGTTGAGCAGGCTGCTAATGTCACCACTGATAATAAAGTGACAAGACCTGTTGCAAATAGACGTTTTTTCATTAGTAATAGTACTCCTTATTTATCGTTAACTTCATTATTATACCATAATGTCTTAAAAAAAACTTAATCTTCGATAGTAATCCTATCAGAATTTTTTCTTAAGAGCAATAAACCATCACCTAAAGGTAGAATAGTTGCCGTCAACTCTTGATGACGCAAAGTTGTTTTAAATAATTTTTGAAGACCACGGTAAATGGTCCGTTGCCCTCGACGAACGTCTTCAATGGGTCTAACGATGTCGCCACCTTGAAAAACATCATCAAAAACGATAACACCACCAACTGCTAAATGTTTTAAAATCTCTGGTAAAAAAACGATGTACTTTGATTTGGCAGAGTCCATAAAAACAAAATCATAGGTCTCTTCAAGAGTTGCTAAAAGCTCACTCGCATCACCCTCTAAAAGTGTGATCTGTTTTCTCGTATCATACTTAGCAAAATTAGTTTTTGCAAACCCAATCATTTCTTCGTTTCGATCAATCGTTGTGATTTTAGCAGTAGGAGCATTTTCTGCCATAAGAAGAGCAGAAAAACCAATAGCTGTTCCTACTTCAAGTATTTTCTTAGGTGCTAGTGTTTGTATTAAAAATCTGAAATAAGAAACAATTTCCGGTTGAATAATTGGAATATTTTCATTTCTTGCAAAAATTTCCAATTCTTTTAAATGACCAGTGTTTTCTTTTTGTGCCGTTCTCATAAATGAAACGACTTCTTCCTTAATAACGGGACGTCTCATGTTATGATTAGCATTTTTACTATATGATTTCACCATAATTTATTTTATTCATTCTTTCTCTACGATATAGCTGTTTTTTAAAATAAACTTTTTATCTCTTCTAATTTAGTGATATGTTGGTTATCTGCTGATGTTTTTACACCAAGATTAATACTCTTTATACCACTATTAATGGCTAACTCTTTGTCCAACTTACGATCACCAATATAGTAGGCACTTGCTTTGTCAAAATGATATTTTTTAGCCAGATAATCAATCACTTCTGGATCTGGTTTACGTTTAAAACCTGAGTCACCTGTCAATACTTCTTCGAAATAATCAGAAATCCCTAATTTTTTTAAAACAGAGAATGTATTATCACCCTTATGGGTGTACATGAAATTCTTAATCCCTTGTGAACGTGTCCATTCAAGTACTGACAAAGCACCTGGCATAAGTCGAAACTCATCATCTCTCTTTAAAACATCCTCTGACATCACTCCTTTAATAAGCTCAAAAGAAATGCCTGTTTCAATCGACTTTTCAAGTAAGAGTTTACCAATTGATTCTTCCAAGATGAAAGTTCTTATGGGTTCTCTTTCAAATGTCCAGTTAAAGTGATTGTAAGTTACTTCTAAAGAAGCAAGCATGGCATCATAAGAATCGATTAAAGTACCATCTAAATCCCAAATAAATGTCGTCATGCTAAAGTCCTTTCTATGTTTATCCAATAGCGAGCTAATTTTTTCCCATCTTCCATGGTAATAATATCTTGCAATCTGCCACCAACTTTTTCAATCGTTCTACGACTAGCAATATTATCTTCCAAAGCTGTGATAAAAATATCGTTGATATTTCTTTCTTTATATTTTTCAAAAGCAAAATATAGTAATTTTGTTGTTATTCCTTGTCTGCGATAAGAAGAAAGTGTGACATAGCCAATATGACCACCTATCTCAGACAAATTTCCTTTTTCCAACTCCCAACGACATGAAATTTTAGCTAAAATCTCTTGATCGCGAAAGTAATAATAGGAAGTTACCGTTGACCAATCAGCTTGGTCTGTTAATGTCTCCAATTGTTTGGTCTTTTGGTAAAAACTAGAGTAATCATCAATTAATCTTGTTTGTATAAAAGAATTTCCCGCTTCTTTTTCTTTATTTAACAAGCGATTAAACGTGTAAAAAGCTTTTTCATCTGATAGACGAAGTGTTCTAATGTCATCCATAGCTTAACTCCTTTTCAAAAAAATCCCTTACGGGATTCTTTTTAACGGATGCCTTTTTTGACAAGTTCTTCAAAAGCATCTAAGCGCTCTTCAAAAACTTTGAAAGCTTCATCCAAATAGTCTGTGGTTGTCATATCAACACCAGCTTTTTTGATCACATTTAATGCATAGTCTGAATTTCCTGCCTTAAGGTAGTTAAGGTAATTTTCCTTATCTGTTTGAGTACCATGAACGATTTTATTTGCAAGGAAACTTGCTGCAGCAAAACCTGTCGCATATTGATAGACATAGAAATTATAGTAAAAATGAGGAATTCTAGCCCATTCATATTGAATTTCTGGGTTGTCTTCTTTTGAAAGTCCATAGTATTTTTCGTTTAAATCAGCATATAAGGCATTTAAAAATTCACTGGTTAAGACTTCACCATCTTGGTCTGCCTTATGAATAGCCGCTTCAAATTCAGCAAACTGTGTTTGTCTAAAGACTGTTCCTCTAAAACCATCCAAGTAATGGTTTAAAATAGCAAAGCGTGTGTGATCATCAGTCACTTCTTCTAATAATTTTTCTGTCAAAATATTTTCATTGGTTGTTGAAGCGATTTCAGCAAGGAAAATACTATAATCACCATAAACATAAGGCTGATTTTCACGCGTAAATACTGAGTGAAGACTGTGTCCTGTTTCATGCACTAAAGTATAGAAATTATCCAGATTGTCTTGCCAGTTAAGAAGCATAAAGGCATTAGTATCGTAAGAACCTCCAGAGTATGCACCTGAGCGTTTCCCTTTATTTTCATAAACATCAATCCATCGTTCACTAAAGGCTCTCTTAACACGATCTGAATAGTCTTTTCCTAAAATAGCCAAGACCTCTTCTGATTTTTTCAAAGCATCTTCATAAGAAATACTCATATCTGTTTTTGAAAGTGGTGTGTAAAGATCATACATTTTTAAATCTTCTAGACCTAAGATTTCTTTACGAAGTTTGATGTAACGATGGAGTAGTGGCAGATGCTTATGAACTGCCTTAACCAAGGTATCAAAAACAGTTTCTGGAATATGGTTTTGTGCTAAAGCAGCAGCTCTTGCTGTTTTGTATTTTCTAAGTTTAGCATTTAGGTTATGAACCTTAACATTGGTTTGAAGGGTCTTAGCATAGGTATGTTGATACTGTTCATAGACACTGTAAAGAGCTTTATAAACGGATTTTCTAACGTCTCTGTTTTTTGATTCAACTAAGCTAATATAATTGCCATGAGACAGCTGAACATCATTACCTTCTTCATCTTTAACCATTGGAAATACGATATCAGCATTATCTAATATAGCAAAGGTTTCTGCTGGTGATTCAAAAATTTCACTACTTGCAGCAAGTAACTCTTCTTCTACTTGTGATAGAATATGATCTCTTTGTTTCAATAATTTATCAAAATAATGAGCATAGTCTTTAAGTTTTTCTTCTTCAGACAAAAAGCGCTCATAATCACTCATGTCTAAAGTCATGAATTCAGGTTCATAAAAAGCAAACGTTTCATTAAATTTTGCAAAGATGGCAGTTGCCTTCGCTTGAAATTCTTGGTATTTGGCAACTGTCGTATCTTGGTCATTTTTCATCGAAGCATAAACATAAACTTTTTCAATGCGACGCATGAGATCTAGTTGTGCTTCAGTGACTATGAGTAATTGATGACTTGAATCAAGTAAGTGTCCTTCATATTGTTTTGCATCATCTAAGGCACTTGATAGGGATGCTAATTCTTTTTCCCACAGCTCATCCGTAGCAAAGATGGTTGTTAAATCCCACGTAAATTCTTTAGCGATATGTTTTCTGTTATCAGACATTTGGCTCTCCTTTTTACACTTTTCTCTTACTGTATTGTATCATAAAATTTTGGAGGGTATAACGTTTGTTGCCTTTTATTATCAACTTTTTGATAGTAGTGCTCAAAATTTTGATAATAGACCATTAGATTGGCAGTTATTTGAGCAAACCCATTGTCAGATTTTAAGGGATTAACTTGTGGATAAAAATCATCTTGTTTCTTTAAGAGAATATTATTACCAGCTTGATAAGCATGTGCTTGTTTTTTCAACCATTTTGGCGATTTGTAGTATAGTTGTTTTTGAATATAAAAAAGAATATCTTCAGCCATTTTAATCTGATAACTACTCATTTTTTGTTTTAGATAGGGAAATCTTAAAAACATTAGAAGGTCTTCATCAAAAGAGCAACTTTTTTCCAGATAATGACTTTTTCCTTTTAAATCTTCGTAAATGAGATACTTTATTCTCAGACATCTCTTTTTTAAATCAACTTCATAGAGATAAAATCCGATATTTTTTGAAAAATAGATTAACTGTTTTTGAAGGCTAGTGATGCTATCTCCCAACCATAGTTTATGACCAAGTAACCAAAGAACAGTATAGTGATTTTTTTGATAACTTTTTGTTCTTTCTTTTAATCTTTTTTGCGATAAGGGACTACACTGAATTTCTATAGCTAATGATTGATTAACGAGTAAGTCTGCTATTTGATTGAATTTGGGTAATATAGTTTCAATGGACACCTCATGTTTTTTTGACAAGGCATGATACAATTCTGATTTTAACCCAAGATGCTCCTCTCCTTCATTTTCAGAAGAAAATAAACAATCCTTTAATCTGACATGAGCAAAATGAGCCTGATAAATCTGTCCAAACCTTAGTCTAACAGGTTGCCTACAAGCACAACAAGTAAATGACTCTTTGACTAATCCCTTTTTATCAAGATGAGATAAAGTGATTAGATTAATTCGTTTTCCATTTTTATTGTTTGCTGTTAACATAGGTCTCCTTTAAATGCGGTTACCTTTTTATTCGAAAAAAAGATGAGTCTCCTTGACTCATCTTTCATTTCTTATAGTTCTGAAGCAGCTTCCTCGTCAACAATAACATAAACATCTTTGTGATTTTGAAGAACGCTAGCTGGAACATCTTTTGTGACTGGACCATTAACTGTCTTAGCAATGGCATCTGCCTTTGATTGACCATAAGCCATTAAGATAATCGTTCTTGCTTTTAAAATTGACGCAATGCCCATAGAAATAGCTTGTCTAGGAACATCTGATTCTTTTTCAAAAAAGCGAGCATTAGCTTTTATAGTATTTTCTTTTAAATCAACGAGATGGGTTTTTGTATTAAATGCTGTGCCAGGTTCGTTAAAACCAATATGACCATTGTTCCCAATTCCTAATATTTGAAGGTCAATAGGGTATTTTTCTAGAATGGCATCGTATTCTTTGGTGTGTGATTCAATGTCAGTAGCCATTCCATCAGGTAAAAAGCTTTCTTTAAATGGTTTTTTATCAAAAAGATACTCTTTCATAAATTGATAGTAAGATTGAGAATCTTCTTTTGACAAGCCAACATATTCATCGAGATTAACACTACGCATATCAGTAAAATCTAAGTCACTAGCAACCATTTTGTTGTATAACTCAATTGGTGTACTTCCAGTTGCTAAACCAAGTGTTTTGGCACCATTTTCAATTTTTTCTTTTAAAATATCAAATGCAACTTGTGCCCCTTCTAGTTGATCTTTCACTGTAATAATTTTCATGATCTTCTCCTTTTGGTATAGACTAATTCTTAACCCTATTATATGGTATATACCAATTTTTGTCAATATTTTCATTAAAAAGTGTTATAATGAAAGAGATATTTTACCAAAGGAGAGACACGTTGAATACTAAGGATTTTGATTTTGATTTACCTGAGGAACTCATTGCCCAAACACCACTAGAAAAAAGAGATGCATCAAAACTACTCATTATTGATAAAACAACAAAAACGTTTGTTGACACCCATTTTGATCATATCATTGATGACTTAAACCCTGGTGATGCTCTTGTTATGAATAATACTCGCGTATTGCCCGCCAGACTTTACGGTCAAAAAGAAAAAACAAATGGTCACGTTGAACTCCTTCTTTTAAAGAATATAGAAGGTGATGCTTGGGAAGTATTAGCAAAACCAGCCAAACGATTAAAAGTGGGATCTGTTATTATCTTTGGTGATGGTCGTCTAAAAGCCACTGTCACTAAAGAATTGGAACATGGCGGTAGAATTGTTCAATTCTCCTATCAGGGTATTTTTCTAGAAGTTTTAGAAAGTTTGGGAGAGATGCCACTACCACCATATATCCATGAAAAACTAGAAGATAAAGAACGTTATCAAACTGTCTATGCTAAAGAAAATGGTTCAGCAGCTGCTCCTACTGCTGGTTTACATTTCACTAAAGAACTCTTAGAAAAAATCGAGAAAAAAGGCGTTAAATTAGTCTATCTAACGCTTCATGTTGGTCTTGGTACTTTTAGGCCTGTAGCAGTTGATAATATTGAAGAACATGATATGCACTCAGAGTTTTACCATTTTTCTGAGGAAGCCGCAAAAACACTAAACGATGTTAAAGCATCAGGTCACCGTGTTATTGCTGTAGGGACAACATCCATTCGTACACTTGAAACCATAGGTAATAAATTTAATGGTCACTTAAAAGCTGACACTGGCTGGACCAATATCTTCATTAAACCTGGTTATCAGTTTAAGGTTGTCGATGCCTTTTCAACTAATTTTCACCTACCAAAATCAACTCTAGTCATGCTTGTTTCTGCTTTTGCTGGTAGAGAATTTGTGCTATCTGCTTATCAGCATGCCATAGAAAAACACTATCGTTTCTTTAGTTTTGGTGATGCTATGTTTATCAAATAAACTAAAAAAGCACCTCAATAGTTAGCGAATTGCCTAACAATTGGGGTGTATACTTCTTGATATCCTATGGGTATCTTTTTTTAATGTCTTATGCTTTAGCGGCTTCGTAAAGTTCGTTAACCTTGTTCCAGTTAATCACTTCAAAGAATGCTTTGATATAATTTGGACGAACATTGCGGTAGTTTAGGTAGTAAGCATGTTCCCAAACGTCTAACCCTAAAATTGGTTTAAGACCATTTGAAATTGGATTATCTTGATTTGCTGTTGAAGTGATTTCTAATTGTCCTTCTTTGTTAACAACTAACCAAGCCCAGCCTGAACCAAAACGTGTAGCTGCTGCTTTTGAAAATTCTTCTTTGAAGGCATCAAAAGAGCCAAACGTTTTTTCAATATCTTCTTTAAGTGCTTTAGACACTTCTGTTTTTTCAGGTGTCATTAATTCCCAGAAAAGCGCGTGGTTGATATGACCACCACCGTTGTTAATCAAAGCTTGACGAATGTCTTCTGGAATTGAAGTAACATCACTTAGTAAGCTTTCTAAATCTTCACCAATCTCAGGGTGTTTTTCTAAAGCGGCATTGGCATTAGCAACATAAGCAGCATGATGTTTATCATGATGAAGTGTCATTGTTTCCGCATCAATATGAGGCTCAAGAGCATCATAGGCATAAGGTAGTTCTGGTAATAGAATTGTCATTTTGATTTCCTTCTTTCTTAAAAACTACCTTAATCATACCTAAAATAAAGAGCGTTATCAACTAATCTGCTTATCAAGGTTAGCAAGCTTTAAAAGTGCTAAATCAAAAAGATAATCTTTTTCGTATTGACCAGATTTTATTTGATAATCAGTGTCAATAAGATAGTAAAGGGCTCGTTTTAAAAAAGAAATAGACAGAACTCTTGTGTCTCTGAGTGCAAATTTTATCTGATAAGGATTGACACGACGCCCCAAATGAGAAGATAACTCCTCAATGATTTGTCTCTCATCAAAACCTTCTTGAGATAATAATTTAACTTGAAGCATGATTCTTAGTTGACTAATCATAATAGCAATCAGTTTGACCTCATCTTCACCTTGAAGGGTTAAATCATGCACTAGAAGTCTTGCTTTGTCAATGTCTTGTCTAAGAATAAACTGCGTTAAATCAAAAATATTATCCTTTAATGTTTTAGGTAAAGCGTCAACGATATCCTCATGGCTAATATGACCATTAGATTGGTAAGATTGTAAAAAAAGCAAATTTTTCATCATATCATCAAATTGTAAATTGGATGCCATCACTAACTCTTCAAAAACGCCTGCCTCAAAAATTAAGCCAAGTTGATGGGCATATTTTTGAAAATAGGTCTTGAATTCTCTTTCTTTTAAGAACGTCGCTTCAAAAATGGTGGCATCTCTTTTTAACAGTTTGACCACGCGCTTTTTACTATCCAGCTTACCTGGGGCTAGGATAATGAGTTTAGTTTCTTCAATAGGATTTTCAAGATAGTTTTCAAATTGTTTAGATGCTTTTGTGTCAAGGTAAGATTTCTTTGTTGTTGTGATATCCAAAAAATAATCAAAAATAACAATTTTGTCTTCCGCAAAAAAAGGCAAACTCTCAAGCTCCATTTGTGCGTCTTGATAGTTAGCAGTTGAAATATCAAAATAAGAAATACCTAAATCATTAGCCTGATAATCCAGTTGATCAAACAAAAGCTGTTTCATCTGAGCGTATTGCCCTTGGTCTTCGCCTGTTAGCACAGTGATTGGCGCTAGATTAGTTTTTGTTAATTGTGCGATTTTTTCTATAGCTATCATGTCTTTATTATACCAAAAAATAAGATAATTTTATCTATCCAGAGAAAATAAAAAGTATCAGAAAATCTAATACTTTAAAAAATATTTTTACAATAAAACAATTTTTAGGGTTCTAACAATTCGGCGCTTAATAAGATATCATTAAATTCTTGTTTTTCTTTTTCAAAATCTGAAGGAAGAGTTGTCATTAAAACAAAGGCAACAAGATCAGGATTATCATCAAATGTAATCATATTAAAGAAATAAATAAATTTTGTTGATTCATCTTTTTTAATTCCACTATAAACCACTTGCGAAATCTTGATATTTTCCTGTTTATCCACAACTGTTAATGGTTCAACTTCTATGAATTCATTACGTTTACTTTTTAAATCATCAATATGAAAATTTAAGAGTTTCTCAGCACTATTTAAATCGTCATTAAAATCACTTAAATGATAAACCAAGACCCCCATATAGGATGAATCATGCCACAATTGTAAATCAAAAGGACCCTCTTCATCATCGACTTGCCACCTTTTATCTGTCATAAATTGGACATCATTACCCAAGTCAGCATGTTTTTCTTTTTTGTTCACTTCTACTGTTTTATCATTAGTTGCAATATTTTTTGTTTCTGATTGGTTGGAACAGGCTATCAGTAACCAGAAAGAAAAAACAAATAAGATACTGAAAATATAATTATTTTTTTTATTCATAAAAACTCCTTTTTTTAGATATTAGATTTCAAAATCACTAGCTTTGGAAAGCAGTGAACTTGTTAGAGTTTTTCTTCAACTGAAGAAGGCGTAAAGACACTGATAAAAAGCCTGTCAATAACTTTTTTAGTAGAAAAAGTATTTTAAAGACCACTTTTTTCTCGTAGTAATGTTTTTAAATGGTGACCAATAATAGCTAAGTCTCTAGGTGAACCATTTTGCTTCATGCGATAGATCGGAATAAGAGGTTGATACTGTCTATCTAGTTCACTGATGATATAGTCGAATCTTGTTTTCTCATCAAACGCTTTAAAATGGACGTACTGATTATTATCTAGACAATGACGTAATTTCAAAATAAGAATAGCCTGTCTAACAGGATTATCGCCTGTGTCAATTCCAACATTTAAGATTTTTTGACGTTTTTCATGGCTAAAGATTAAAAGTTCTCTTAATTCTCTTTTACAACTTTCTCCTAAATCACTATGATGAAATTCTCTAGCATCGGCAAGAACAAGAACGTGATTTAAAAGAAGAGCTAAGGTATCTCTATTTTCTTTAGCAACAATAGCTTCTGTAAGATAATCATCAGTAGGTTGCGATAAAATTTTGCCTTGAAAAAAATACGCCTTACTAAACAACTGACCCAGTCCATAGATAACTTCTTCAATAGTTCCTTCCTCAATCATCTGACCTTTTCGAAGCAACCAAAGTGCTTCAGTGACTTTTTCAGAGACAGGTCCACCAAATCCTAATATATATTTCATAGTTGCTATTGGTAATAAGTCTTGAGAAGTAAGAAAGGCAAACAAGGCCATCACTTCACTGGTGTCAAATTCAATGGCAAAACGACTAAAGTAATGAGAAACAGCTTTTTCAAGTCGACTGTAAAAAACATTTTCGAGATAACTTTTTGCTTTTTCTCTTAATAACACCGTATTATCTTTATTAAGCATCATGAGGCGTTGTTGTGAAATACTCAACCAAAGCATAAGCTGGTCAATCTTATCTTGAGATAAGGTTGTTGCACACAAGCGCTCGATTAGTCGAACATAAGGTGTGACATCTAGTTGTCTGACAAAATGCTGTCGTTCTTTAAGGGGTAAACTTTGACTGAATAGTTCGTAGTAAAAATAACGCCATTGTAATTCTTCACCGACTTGATGACCTTGAGATATGCCAATATGAAATTCTGCCAAGAGTTTATTTAATCCGGATAGATGACGGTTTAAAGTTGCTTCACTAATAAGAAGCGTTTGAGCTAACTGGGTAATATTAAACTGTCTGTGTTTAAATAAATGATATAAAATTTGATATTTGATATCATCTTTTAAGAACATAAAGACTAGATGTTGCCAACTCAAATCATCTGGCATTTCCCACAGCAAACGATCATCTTTAACAATCAATCGTGTATTAAACTGACTAAGTTGAAGAGTGCTATTTAAGGACTCAATATACTTTATCACTGTTTGTTTTGAAAGATTGGTATTTCTTGTCGCCTCTTTCAAAGTCATTTCATTAGTACTTTGATAAAATAGACTGATAAGCTGGTATTGAGCTTGTTTTTCTTTCTCCATTAATTGTTCTATTTGCATAGACCCATCCTTTTCTCATATAAAGCTTGAACGGCATAATGAAAATGAATGGGTATTTCATCATTGCCCATACTAAATAAGAAATCTTGGAATGCTAAGGTTTGATCAGTCATTCCTTGGTTCATGGCTTGTGCTAATTGATTAGCTAAAAGTAAAATATTTTGTTGACTTAAGAGTTGTGCGCCTAATAATTGACCTGTTTCTTTTGAGACCACTAATTTTAACCAGATAGAGTGTTCTTGATGTATAGAGAGTTTTGATGAGTAACGATAAGAAACCACATCTTGATAGAGCTCTGCTTCTTCTTGTGTTAGTCCTAGACTGGCACGATAATAGCCAAATTGAAAAGCTCCCAATACTCTCGTTGTTTGTAATTTTGGAGACTCAATTCCTGCTAAATAGTAAGCAAGTCTCTCACCAGAACGAATAGCAACATTAATAAGAGGCATATAATAATTTTGGTTAAAATGACTCATCTCAAGAGCTATTAAGTCACCAATTGCAAAAATAAATGGATCAGTTGTTTGAAGGTTTTCATTAACAATAACAGTTTGATCAGGGTTAAGAGCAACCACACCTTTTAATAAAGAACTATTTGGTCTAAAATTAACAGCCAGTATCATCACTTGGGCATAGTAGGACTGTCCTTGTCTGGTTGAAACAATTATTCCATCATCAATTTCCTCAACACTTTCAACGCGTTGGCCCAAATGAAGACTGATATTTGAAGATGACATAGCTTCTAATACTGGTGGAAGCATATCTTTATCAGTTTGTTTAAAATCAATCTGGTCTGATGCTTCAATCAATTGCACTTCTTTGCCTTTAAGACTTAAACTATAAGCAATATCAAGTCCGATTGGCCCAGCACCGACAACAATAACCTTCTCATGCTGGTCTAAAAGCGCTTTGGCTTTTTGACTATCTTTAAAGGTCTTTGTAGTTATCACTTTCTCGCTTTTTGTTCCTTTGATATAAAAAGATTCTGTTCGAGAACCTTGAGCACAGATAAGATAATCATAAGACATTAAAGATGTTGCTTTGTTTTTTCTAATCGTTATTGTTTTATCAGATGAATTGATAGCTGTGACTTTTGTGTTATCCATAAGTTTTATATTACTGTTGTGACATCCTAAAAACGAAGTCATCGTAACTTGATTTAAGTCATCAATTTGGTTTCTATATAACCAATTTAGGCCATTTGGAACATAGTAGTGTTCTTCTTCACTGTCCACTAAAATGATTTCTATGTTTTTTCTAAGCTGTGCAATTTTTTTAGCACAACTTAAGCCCGCAAAAGAGGCTCCGATAATAATAATACGTTCTTTCATATTGGTTTCCTTTTCTTGAATTATTATACCAAAAGTTAGTCTAATAATGGAAGCGTTTTTATTGAATAAGTCTTTAATATAAAAAGCCTGAGAAAAACTTCCCAGGCTAGGTATGCCATTTTCAATTTATCCCATCATATTAAAGAATAATACTGCTAGGAAACCTCCGATAATTGGAGCAACAATTGGAATCCAAGAATAACCCCAGTCAGAATCCCCTTTATTTTTCATCGGTAAAATAGCATGTAATAAACGAGGACCAAAGTCACGAGCTGGGTTAATGGCATAGCCTGTTGTTCCACCAAGTGAAAGACCAATACCTGTTACTAAAAGTCCAACTGCTAGTACGCCTAAGCCTTCTGGCATATCATATAATCCAAATGCTAAAATAGCAAGTACCAAAACAAAAGTTCCAAGAATTTCACTAATCACATTTGAAGGAGTGTCTTTTATTGCTGGACCTGTCGCAAATGTTGCTAAAATATCACCTTGATTTTCAGCTGCTTCATAGTGTGGTCTAAACTGCAAATAAACAAGTAGAGATCCTAACATAGCTCCAAGAATTTGTGCAATAGAGTAAATAATAGCAGTTCCCCAACTAATATCTCCTTTTAAGGCAAAAGCAAGACTAACAGCAGGATTTAAATGCGCAGGAGCCATTTGTCCTGAGATAAATACAGCAAGTGTAACAGCAATCCCCCAACCAAGAGTAATCACAATCCAGCCAGAGTTATTATTTTTTGTTTTAGGTAAAACAACACCAGCAACAACACCATTACCTAGTAAGACTAAGATGGCTGTGCCTAAAAATTCTCCAAATATATCCATTAATTTATCTCCTATTTATAAGTTTTTAAAGTTGCTAAATCATTTTCTTTTGTCAGCGCCAAAAGCTCAACTTCTTTGGCATTTTTTTCTTCTTCTGACCAGTTGTAATGCCTTGCCATTTCAGCTAAGACTGGTTTAACCAAGTCATCCATACTATCTCTCATAAAAAGCATATGATTGGTACGACGTAAGAAGAAATCTGTTGGATTAAGAGTCATTTCATAGTCCATTGCATAGTGAAGAGAAATCGTTTCACTTAAACTTAAGCCTTCTGCTGCCTCCAGTTGTCTAGCTAGAGCAAACACTTTGGGTGCATTTGAACCATAAAGATTAGCCAGATATCTAGCCTCATCAAGAGATAAGCCATTAGAAGTTCCCAATTGAGCTAATTTTTCAAGCTCTTCAGCAACATTTTCTGGATTTATCTCTCCTCCTGAGACAGGATAAGTTTTTGAATCAATTAACTGATACTCACGACCAAATTCACTATTAAGAATCTCAATAATAGATTTCATGGCCCCTTCTGCCATTTTACGATAGTCGGTAATCTTTCCACCAGCAAGCGTCAATAAATCATTATCATCACGTTCAAAACTAGAACCTCGAGAAACAGCAGACGGATCAAGCTCTTTTTCAGAAGTACTTGATGCAACATTTTTTATCGCTTGTTCCACAGCGTATCGTTCTTTTTCATGGTTAATATAAGCTTTAACCGTTTCAATAAGATTTTCAAAACTTTCATCGCTGACTTTACCACTATCACCACCATTATAATCAGAAGCACTATTGTCTGAAAGGAGAGGTCGTAAGCCTGCCCAACTACTTTCAATGTCAGAAACGCTTAGATTTGCATCAGGAAAGCGTTTATTAACGATATCTAATAAGTAGTCAACATCTTCTTTAGTAACAGTTGGATGTTTTAAGTCACCATGATAATCTGTATCTGTTGTACCAAAATAAGTTTTGTTTTCACGAGGAAGAACAAAAATCATACGACCATCACCAAGTCCAGTGTCAACATAGACTGGTTGAGAGACATTTAATTTTTGACGATCAACAACTAAGTGGACACCTTTTGTTGGACGAAGACGATGGATGATATCCCCTTTTTTTGAAAAATTACGTATCTCGTCACTCCAAGGACCTGTTGTATTGATAACAAGACGTGCCTTGATTTCAAAAACTTCATCATTCAGTAAATCTCTAGCAAGGACACCAACGATTTTACCATTGTCATCAAACAAGAAATCTTCTGCTTTAACATGATTAGCTATCAAAGCACCATCTTCATTAGCTTTCTTGATGTTTTCAATGACAAGTCTGGCATCATTGTTTCTAAAATCAAGATAAACACCACCACCAAGTAAGCCTTCTTTTTGTAGGTCTGGTTCTCTTTCTAGAACCTCTTCTTTGCTAAGAACTTTATTTGCCATTGGGGTATTAGTGACACCAGCTAACAAATCATATAAGTCCATAGCTACTTTTAAACGAAAGAGACTAAAAGTACTTGTTGGTTCATCATAGACCGGTAAAAGCATTGGATCTGGTTTTGGAATGTGTGGCGCAATATGTTGTACCACAGCACGTTCAGAAACGGTATCAGAAACGACTTCGACATCAAATTGTTTTAAATAACGAAGACCACCATGAACCAGTTTAGTTGAACGACTAGATGTCCCTTCAGCAAAATCCTGCATCTCAATAAGACCTGTTTCAAGTCCGCTTGCAGCAGCTTGTAAAGCAACACCAGCTCCAGTAATCCCGCCACCAATAATTAATAAGTCTAGAGAACGGTCCTTCATTTTTTGAATGGCTGAATGCCTTGTTTCTTTAGAAAATTCCATTCTTTAACCTCTTTTATTCTTCTTCTTGGGCGAAAACTTGTGTGGCATGCACCGCTTTTTTCCAACCTTTATATAATTTTTCTTTGCGGTCTTCTTTCATACTAGCTTCAAATAATTGTCCTGTTGCATTTAATTCTTGAAGTGACTCTAAATCTTTCCAATAACCAACTGAAAGTCCTGCTAAAAAGGCTGCCCCAAGAGCAGTTGTTTCAAGATTTTGAGCACGCGCAATGTTAATGCCTAAGATATCGGCTTGGAATTGCATCAAGAGATTATTCATTGCTGCACCACCATCAACTCGTAATTGCTTAATGTTAATACCTGAGTCTAATTGCATGGTATCAATAACATCACGCACTTGATAAGCAATTGATTGAAGCGTCGCTTTAACAAAGTCTTCTTTTGTTGTCCCACGTGTTAAGCCAAAAACAGCTCCGCGAGCATTGGAATCCCAGTAAGGCGCACCGAGTCCAGTGAAGGCTGGTACAACATAAATTTCATCTTCACTGGTGGATGCTTTTGCAAGTCCTTCTGATTCACTAGAGGTTTCAATCATTTTTAAACCATCTCGTAACCACTGAATGGCACTACCAGCAATAAAGATAGATCCTTCAAGTGCGTAATAAACTTTACCATTTATACCATAACCAATTGTTGTGAGAAGATTATTATGAGATAATTGCATCTCTTCGCCAGTATTCATAACGATAAATGACCCTGTGCCATAGGTATTTTTAACCATGCCTGGTTCAAACGCTAATTGACCAAATAAGGCTGCTTGTTGGTCACCAGCCATTCCTGAAATTGGAACTTCACCTCCATAGAAGTGAAATGGCGCTGTTTTACCATAAACTTCAGAATTGGATTTGACTTCTGGAAGCATTGCTTTAGGAATGTTAAGTAGGCTTAAAATCTCATCATCCCATTTTAGTTCTTTAATGTTGTAAAGCATAGTACGAGCAGCATTTGAATAATCTGTCACGTGAACAGCACCGTCAGTTAATTTCCACACTAACCAAGTATCAATCGTACCAAATAAGAGTTCCCCTTTTTCAGCGCGTTCTTGAGCGCCAGGCACATGATCTAGAATCCAACGTACTTTAGTGGCTGAGAAATAAGCGTCAACCACAAGCCCAGTCTTTTCATGAATCATTTCAGCATGACCGTCATTTTTTAACTGGTCGGCAAGAGGTGCTGTTTGACGAGATTGCCAAACAATCGCGTTATAAATTGGTAAACCAGTTTCCTTATCCCAAACAACTGTTGTTTCACGTTGATTGGTGATACCAATGGCTTCAATTTGATTTGGTTTGATATTTGATTCAATGAAAGCACCTGCAATCACTGATTGAACTGAATTCCAGATTTTATTGGCATCATGTTCAACCCAGCCAGCTTGTGGGAAAATTTGCGGGAACTCTTTTTGACTACTACTTACTTTTTCACCTTTTTTATTAAAGATGATAGCTCGTGAACTAGTCGTTCCTTGGTCAATCGCCATAATATATTTTTCTTCAGTCATCTTCTTCCTCCTTTTAGGTAAGCGTTTTCTTTTTTGACAACTTTATTATATCGAAAATAAAATAAAATAGCTTATCATAAATTTTTAAAGATTATAAAAATTCTGATAAGATTACTTTATAAGCCTTAAAAATGAGCGTTTCCTCTATTTAAAAATTCATTCATGAACAAAAACAAGTCCATTATCCATCAATGACATCCCAATGTTTACAAGGCACTTAATGGAATAAGTGTCAGAAAAGCTTTTCTTAAGTCAGACTTTATTTTATAATAAACTTATCATCATAAAGGAGATTTCTCATGGAAATTATCAAGGACAAAAAAACGATAATCATTTCTGCCATCCTGTTACTCTTAGCTATTTTACTCTTTACCAAGGTAGATTCGTCTCATCAGATACAAGATCTCAATCAAAAAACCATTGCGTCATTGGATGACAAGAAAGAAAAAGTCATGCTATTAGCTGCAACGTCAACAGCTGCCTCTACTGCTATCACACTGATTCCAGGTGATGTTGGTATGCCCCTAGCTGAAAACTTGGCTGATGTTAGTGACTATCTAATCGTCGTTATTGGAGCTATCTGGTTACAAAAGTATTTGATTGCGATTGCTGGCATGGTATCTTTTAAATTCTTTCTACCGGTTGCCTGTTTGGGTTTGATTGCCTATCTCTTCACACGAAGACAGTTTTTCCTTCAGTTAACTTTTAAGCTTGCCTTGTTTGGACTCTTGCTTTTTGGGATTGTTCCAACCAGTGTAGCTATTTCAAATCATATCGAAACAACCTTTCAAGCGTCCATTCAACAAACGATTGAACAAACACAGAAAGAAAATGAAAAAATTGACAAGGAACTTGAAAAAGGCAAAGACAGTAATTGGTTTTCAGGTATTGTCGACACCGTTACAGGTGAAACTTCTAAAATCATCAATAACATGGAAAATAGCCTGAGCAATATGATTGATGCCGTTGCTGTTTTTATCGTCACCACTTGTGTCATACCTGTTCTTGTCTTGATGTCCTTCATCTGGATAATAAACCTTATCTTTGGCCTATCGTTAAATACAGATATCAGGCAATTTAGCTTTATTGGTAAAAAGATTAGAAACAGTCGGAAATTAAGGAGCGAGTTATAACCAAAGAATCATTATAAATTGCAGTCCAAAAGTTAGATTAAGATCTAGCTTTTGGTTTTTTTATACACAATATTATCTAAACAACATGAGATGCTATTTCTCAAAACTTCAGTTTGACTTTACTAAACCAAGTGAAACTGAGTATCTTGCTATCACTCAGATAGAAAAAATAACAAACCAGATAAATTATTCAGAAGTTAAAGGATTTATACTAGATAAAAAGAATTTAACAGTAGTGGCATTCAAACCTTTATAAAGACAAGAAAAAAAGCCCTTCGGCTTTTAGTCAATATCTTTTGTTTCTTTAGCGCGATTCTCCAACGCTTCAATTTTCTTGTTAAACTCACGCTTATCTTTTTGACGAGCTTCATCAATACGTGAACGTCTATTTTCATAATCGCGTTGATACGCCATTAAATTATGCTGTAATTCAGCTAAAAACGGACGTCCTTCTTGAGCGGGGAGATGACGATAAGCATAGTAAATTTGCTCCATCAAGTCATCTGTCCGTGATTTAAACTGATGAAAATACTCTTCTAATTCTTCTTCTGCTTTTTTATACTGCTTCAAGCGTTCATAATGTTCATCTTCTAACGCTTGTAATGCTTTTTTGTCGATCATAACCATGCCTTCCTACTTGATTGGACTTTTCAAATCAGGAGCAGTAAGCGTTTGAGTCAAATAAGTGTTAGCACTCTCAGCTGCTGCCCCTTGAAAGCCTTCTTTGATATTATTAGCATAGGTATTAGAAGCATAATCCTTCATATCAGTAGATGCTTGGTTTAAATCATTTGTGAGAGACAGACCTAACGCATTGACTTCCAGAGTCTTACTACGAAAAAGTGCATTAATTGCTATCCTCTCTTGACTTCTCATATAATTCAGGAAAAACTCACTTTGTAAATCTCTATTATAAACATCTTTTATGAAATACTCATTATTCATTAATTTTACTCCAATAATTTAGATACTTTTCTATATAATGATTGCTTATTGACTAAACAAATTGGCATTTTCAGCATCTACTTCTTCAATTCTATAACTTGCCTCAACAACTTTTGTAGAGAAATCTTCAATATTCTTTTTAAAATTTTGCGCTGATTGTCTAGTAGAATTTTCAGTTTCATTGTCCCATAAATGAAACATTTGAAAAGAATTCAACAAATTTCCAACTTCTGTTGAACTTAAATATAATGCTATATTTCTTGCTTCTGTATGAGTCTCTTTAATCTTATCATCTATTTGATTTTTATAATCTTCAATAAGTCCATTTAAATGTTCAACCTTATCTTCAGTTTCAAACAAAGCTAATTGGGCTGCTGAGTGTAGAAGTTGGACTCTAAGAATAATTTTCTGACCGCCTGTTGCTGTTTTAATTTGCTCTTGGTAAAGAGGGATGTGTTCTTTATCCCATGCAATAGATGCTAAACGTGCTTCTTCAGCAATTGCTTCTGCCTCTTTCTTAAATTCATCAATAAGTTTTCTGTCTTCTAAATTATAAAGAAAATTTACTAAATCCTGACCAATATCATCGTTATAACCTCTCTCTTTAAGTATTTGAAGATACTTTTTATCTAAAAGAGCTGTTTTACGCCCTGCTTCTAGTAGTTCTGGATGAAAATCTTCCGAAGCAATTAAGATATTTCCCATGTCATCAATCTGATATTCACCAAAATCATGAGAGCTAGGAGACTCAAAAGTAGTATTATAATGAAGAGGGACAATCACGTTAACAGTTCCCAACTGCTCTGAGTAAGGTTTATCACGATTCAACATACTAACCGCATCAAAGGGGTTAAGATAATAAGTCGTTTTTTCACCAACCTTATCAATTTGATCTTGTGTTAATCCCATTTTTTTTAAACTTTCAGTAGCATCTGGACCATTAAACAAAACAACATTTTCAATTTTTTCAAGTTCTTTCTCACTCAAATTAGCTACAGATTGAACCGCAATCATTGTCCCAAGGGAATGAGCGGTGAGGTCTAATGTAGCATTAGGTGCTTTTTTATCCATTTCAGCCAATTTTGATTTTATAGCTTCTTTATTTAACTTGGCTTGCTCAATATATGCATCAGATACTGTAAATTCTAAATTATTTATCCAATCATTTGCTGAAGATAAACTAATACCATCGCTACCACGAATCGCTAAGTAGGCTTTTTCAGTTTCTTGTGATAATTCCTTTGTATCTGTTAAAAAATAGGCATTGTAACCTTTAGCCTCATCTATTAATAGTCCCCTTTTATAAAGAGGTTCAGAAATTTTCTTATCAAAAGGGGGATACCCCTTCAACCAATCAAGATTTATTCCATTTTCCTTATAATGCTCTCCAAATGTAACAGCTTCAACCGTTTTATCTGGTTGAAGGTAGAAAACACCATTGTTGGGAAGGTTTTGACCACCTTTGGTGAGAACATTACCATTTTTATCAATCAAATCTGACCCATAATTGATTCTTCTAAAACTCTTTGCATTTTGATACTTTGAAAAAGATCGTGGCCTGTCAGTATAAGTTGACTGTGCTAAATTAGCATATAAACTTTTGAATGTAGATAGGTTAGTATTAGACAAAATAATCTCCTTCTTAAAAATTTTGAAAATAAAGTTTTATCATTTTTTAAATCTTTAGCTCAATAAAACCTTTAATAATCATACCAACCACCATCACGATAAATATATAAAGGTGTAATAAATCCCATTCGATCAGTAGAAGGAAGACTATCTTTTGAATCCAGACCAAAAGCCATCGTAAATTCCGTGTTATCCCAATGATTGAATTTACCGTCAAGACTTATGAGCCAATCACCACCTTGAGGTAAACCGTTACCTTCCTGCGCCACTTCCATGCTGTCCCAATCAAACTGAACACTCTCAACAGTTGGGTATAAAGACTTGATAAATTCAGTCATTTCGTCCTCATGTTCTCTTAAATAAGTGATTTGTTTTTGTCTAGTCGTTTGAAAACCTAAAAAAGACGGATGTTCCTCATTTAACATAGTGATTGTACCTCCTCCAATCAATAAAACAATTACAATACCAAGTAATATCTTTAATCGTAACTTCATAAAAAACTCCTTTCAAGAGTTGTCCATTGTGATTTTATTATATCATAAAAAAATATAAACATTCATTTTCTATACTAATTTTTTAAAGTTATTATCCTTAAACTATCTTGAGACAAAAAAAGACTTAACAAAGCCTCATTTTCATATCATTACAACCAAAAATTTTTAAAATAACTTTTATTTAAAAACATATTTTGTCGACCAGTGGAAGCAGACTGGTCCAAATTGGAATAAAGATTATCGAAAGTTTTTAAATTAGTATTTTTCAAAATAGATTCCTTTTCTTAATTTATAAAATAAAAACGAAGTTATTATACGTTTATTTATACTTTTATATAGAGATATATATTAATAATTATTCCATCCCCCATCTCGATAAATATATAAAGGAATAATAAATCCCATTCGCTCAGTAGAAGGGAGACTATCTTTTGAATCCAGTCCAAAAGCCATAACAAACTTTGTATGTTCTAAATGATTAAATTTTCCACGAATAGACAAAACCCAAGCACCTCCTTGAGGGGTTCCATTCCCTTCTTGACCAACTTCAATACTATCCCAATCAAACTGGACACTCTCAACAGTTGGGTATTTTGATTTTATATAGTCTTCCATTTCTTTTTCATGTTCTCTTAAATAAGTGATTTGTTTTTGCCTAGCCGTTTGAAAACCTAAAAAAGACGGATGTTCCTCATTTAACATAGTGATTGTTCCTCCTCCTCCAATCAATAAAACAATTACAATTCCGAGTAATATTTTTAGTCGTAGATTCATGAAAACTCCTTTCAAGAGTTATCTATTTGTGATTTTCCCCTAAAATAACTTTTAAAGTGAAATATTTAGAAAATATATGTGTTTATTTTGTAAAGACAATTCAGTTAAATCGGCATAAATATTATCAAAAGTACTTAAGTTAGCATTTGTCAAAGTGTATTCTCCTTAATATGTTTATTAAATGAGGATAAACCCATAAAAAGTTATGAATCTTTTCAAAAAACTATTCATAAAGATCCCAATAACCATTTCGTAATATATATAATTGTTGAATCAATCCTAAACGTTTCATAGAAGGAATACTGTTTTTAGTATCTAGTCCAAAAGCTAAAGTAAAATCAGTATTTTCAATATTGTTAAATTTTCCTTTAATTTTAATTAGCCAACCTCCTCCTTGAGGGGTTCCATTACCTTCTTGCCCTACTTCAACACTATTCCAATCAAATTGCACACTCTCAACGGTGGGATACTCAGATTTTATATAGTCTTCCATTTCTTTTTCATGTTCTCTTAAATAAGTGATTTGTTTCTGTTTAGTCGTTTGAAAGCCTAAAAAAGATGGATGTTCCTCATTTAACATAGTGAGTGTTCCTCCTCCGATCAATAAAACAATTACAATTCCGAGTAATATTTTTAGTCGTAGATTCATGAAAAATCCTTTCAATAATTGGTTTACAACATGCTATATTAGAAAAACTTACAAATTAAAAAAGCTATTAATAACGATTCCATCCCCCATCTTTATAAATATAGAGAGGAGCTAAGAATCCCATTCTTTCAGTAGAAGGAAGACCATCTTTTGAATCAAGTCCAAATGACATAATAAATTCTGTATTTTCCCAATGATTGAATTTACCTTCAAGACTTATGAGCCAGCCACTTCCTTGAGGAAGACCATTTCCTATTTGTTCCACTTCCATACTATTCCAATCAAATTGCACACTCTCAACGGTGGGATATTCAGATTTTATATAATCTTCCATTTCTTTTTCATGTTCTCTTAAATAAGTAATTTGCTTCTGTCTAGTCGTTTGAAAACCTAAAAAAGAAGGTTGTCCATCATTTAACATAGTGATTGCTACTCCTCCAAGCAATAGTACAATTACAAATCCGAGTAATATTTTTAGTCGTAATTTCATGAAAACTCCTTTCAAGAGCTATCTATTTATGCTTTTATTATATCATACAAATATAGATAATCTTTTATAATGCTATTTTTGAATAATATTGTCTTTCTGAAATCATAGACAGCATTTGAAAAATTAAAAAAAAAGACTTAAGAAGTCCTTTATTCATATTATTACTATCACAGATCGTTAAAATAATTTTTTAAATCTAAAAATTCAGGTAATCATTTTCAAATAGAGATTGGGTTAGATTAGCATAGATGTTATCAAAATTATTTAAGTTATCGCATTTATAAAAATCAAAAAGCCATAACACTTTTTTGTGTCATAACTTTATAGTGTGGCTGCAAACTGATTTTTTTCATTTATTTTTAGTTTTATTTTGTTAAGACTAAGGTGAAAACACTGCCAGAACCATACTCACTAGCTACTGTAATTTCCCCTCCTAGTTGGTGAGCCAATTGACGAGCGATATAAAGTCCTAAGCCGTGGCCCCCTGTTGTCATATTGCGTGACGCTTCTACGCGATACAAGCGTTGAAAGATTGTTTCTAGTTCTTCTTTTTTGATCCCCATCCCTTGATCGCTAATTGCAATGCGGATAGTGTCATCATCACCACTGGCTTTAATATCTAACTTAGTACCTTCATTTGAATATTTAAAAGCATTAGTGATGATATTTAAAAGGATGCGGGACAATTTATCATAGTCACTTTGAATTTTAGCCACTTTTGGATCGACGGATAAAGTAATCTGTCGTTCTTCTTTTTCAATTTTTAATTGAAATTCTGATAAAATTTCCAAAAGCAGTTTATCAAGATAAATCGTCTCTTTTTTAATCTCCTGAAGCGAAGGATCTAGTGTTTCTTGCGTTAAGATGTTAAATTCTTCGACCAAGCGATTCAAACGATTGGTTTGACGATTAACCGTTTTAAGGTAATCATGAACTTCTTCTTCTGGAATGACCCCGTCTAAAATCCCTTCAATAGTTGCTTGGATAGAGGTGATTGGTGTTTTAATATCATGAGTCAAGTGGGCAACCATCATTGCCTTTTCTTTTTCACTCATTTTGAGCGATTGAAAGCTGTCTTGCAATTCTGTTGCCATCTGATTAAAACTTGCTTCCAATTCTTTAAATTCTAGAGGTGTTTGAATGCGACTTTCAGTGTCAAAATTTCGCAAGGTCAGTTCTTTCATTTTATCCTTTAATTGATCAAGCGAACGAAAGATTCGACCAAGTAAAAGAAGACTAATCAACGCACCTGTTAAACTAGCTAAAATCGTCATGAGTAAAACATAGCTGACTTCTTGGTTATCAATCAGCATCCGACTCGCTCCGAAAAACACTCCCAAAACAGTTATGAAAATCGAAACTAGAAAACCAACAATTATATAATATTTTAATTTCATCTTAATCCTCTAACTTGTACCCCAACCCCCAAACGGTTTTAATCGTTGGCGTCTTATCCGTTCTATATTTTGCCATGTCGTTGCGAAGAGAATGAATATGCACATTTAAGGTATTGGTGTCTTCCATGTAATTATCTTCCCAGATTTTTTCATAAAGTTCAGTCTTTGAAAAGACACGGTTTTTATGACTAGCTAAAATCCATAAAAGTTCAAATGTTTTATTGGTCATTTCAAGCTTATGACCGGCAATCCTAATCTCACGTTTGACGTGATTGATAATCAAATCCCCAATCGTCAAGGTATCTTGCTCTTCATTTTGACCGTAAATACGTTTTAGAATATTATTAATTCTTAGGACTAATTCTCTGGGACTAAAAGGTTTTGAAATAAAATCATCTGCCCCCAAACTAAGAGAATAAATCTTATCCGGCTCTGAAACTTTAGCGGTTATAAAGAGGAAAGGTTGATCTGGATTTAACAATAACACTTCACTGATAAAATCATAACCATCCATTTGAGGCATCATAATATCCGTAATAATAATATGAAAGTCTGACTGTTTTACTAAATTTAGTGCTTCAAGACCATTACCAGCAATCTCGACATCGTGGCCTGCTTGTTTTAAATAACGACGATTGATGTCAATGATGGCAGGTTCATCATCAACCAATAGAATCCTATAAGTCATGTTTTTCTCCTAGTTAGAAAAATAGTGTTATACCACCCATTAGTATAACACTATCCTCTTTAAAACGCTATCTTCTACAAGTTGGTTTAGCTATTGGCGTCTTTTTTTGATTTAAAGGCTAAGAAGGAAACACCTGCCACAATCATTGTTAAGAGAAGACCAACAATAGTAAGAAGTGAATGACTTTCTTCACCAGTTGAAGGTAACATCTTATCAGATTTTTTAGCTGACATAGTTGTTGTTGGTTGTGAAGAAGATTTTTGGTGTTCTTGCTTCATTTCTTTGTCTTTTGACATTTGTGAAGAGTGATTCATTTTATTTTTTGAATCATTTTCCATCTTGTCTTTTGGCATGTTTTCCATCTTATCATTCTTATCATCCATTTTTGGCATGTCTTTGTTGATAGTGATGGTCACCATTTTTTCACCGATAAGGTTGTTCATATCAACCATACCGTCTTTAGAACCGTATACTTTAACAGTAGCGTCATAAGTTTGTGTACCATTGACTCTTAGTTGATCAAGCAATGCTTGGCCTTCTAAGCCAGCAAGGTTACCTGATAAGGCTACTTGATAGAAATAGCTACCTTGTGTTAAGCCATCTAATGGTAAGAGTGCTGGATTTTTAGCTGTGCCATTATCTGACCATGGGGCACCGTTAGCCGCTTTCAAGAGAAGACGTGTTAACATCCCATCACCACCGAAGGCTTCGTATGGAATCACTTGGTTAACACCAGCGGTGAATGGACCAGGGGCTTGAGCGTTTGTTAAGTAAGAAGCTGGCACATCTGTGTGGGCTTGAATATTGTCAGCGATAGAAGTTTTCACTTCTTCTGGTGTGGTTTCTTTGTTGATGGTTACTGTTACCATTTTTTCACCGATAAGGTTGTTCATATCGGCCATACCATCTTTAGCCCCATAAACCTTAACAGTAGCGTCATAAGTTTGTGTGCCATTGGCTCTTAGTTGATCAAGCAATGCTTGACCTTCTAAGCCTGCAAGGTTACCTGATAAGGCTACTTGGTAGAAATAGCTTCCCTGTGTTAAGCCATCTAATGGTAAGAGTGCTGGATTTTTAGCTGTGCCATTATCTGACCATGGGGCACCGTTAGCCGCTTTCAAGAGAAGACGTGTTAACATCCCGTCACCACCGAAAGCTTCATATGGAATCACTTGGTTAACACCTGCTGTAAATGGACCAGGGGCTTGAGCGTTTGTTAAGTAGGAAGCTGGGACATTAGTGTGAGCTTGAATGTTATCAGCGAGTGAAGCTTTCACTTCTTCTGGTGTGCTCATCATCATTTCTGGCTCGTTAACTGGTTCTTCAACGGCAACTGGAATGATTTCAGAAGCTGGTAAGTTTTCATCCTCAATAGGTAATGCTTCATTAACTATTGGTGATGTTTCTTCAATAACATCTGCTTCAGAAACAGCTTCTTGTGTTTTTTCTTTAACAATTGGTTCAAGGGCTGGTTCATCAATGACTTCTTTAGCATCTTCTGCTACTTTGGTTATGTCTTCTTCTAAGATAGGTTTTGTCTCCAAGTCTGATTCAGGATTTTCCAGATTATCAACTTGTTCGACAGCTACCGTTTTACTTGTTTCATCTGCAAAACCAGTTGAGGTTGGTGTCACAAAGATTAAGACACCACTAGCTAACATCACAGATGCAACACCAATACTGAGACGACGAATGGACCATTTTTGATAAGAAGCCGTCTTATACGGATTGCTAGATTTATTTTTTTTCATGAGATAATTCCTCTTTTCTATTTACTGAGGCTAGTATAGCAAGAAGACCTTAAGTGCTTCTTAGTCATTTATTAACTATTTCTTAAATAAGACTTAAGATTCCCTTAAGGATGATATTTCTGAAAAAAAGTTATCAGTGTCTAGCTTATAAGGCTAGATTTAACGTTAAAGAAAAAAGACTGGGACAAAAGAGTCTCCAGACTTTAAACTTAAATAATCACCGAACCGTTTCAACTGTCCATTGATTAATCCCTTTAAAACGAATGGCGCCATTAGTATCTGTTCTAAGCACACTAATCTTTTCTTCTTTAAAACGTTCCAGTGTTTCTTGATTGGGATGGTGGTAGCGATTGTTGGCACCTGCTGATACAAGAGCTAAGGCTGGTGAAAGAGCTTTTAAAAAAGCAGGTGTCGAACTACCTGAACTACCATGATGTCCTGCTTTTAAGACATCGACTTTTAAATCAGGATAGTGTTTTAAGAGGTCTTCTTCGCCTTCTTTTTCCAAATCACCAGTGAATAGAAAGCTTTTGTCCAATAATTTTCCGTATAAAACGATGGAATCATTGTTTTTACCATCACCCAGCTGATGAGGATATAGAACTTGGAGCTGACTATTCATGATTGGTAATCTATCTCCTGCTTTTATAACGCGAACACTAACATCCATCGCTTTCAAACGATTGACAAAATCTGGATTAGTCAGACTTCCCACACTAACCAGCACTTCACCAATCGTAAAATGTTTGGCAATCACCTCCATATCACCAATATTGTCTGTGTCGGTATAGGTTCTCAATTTGATACAATTTACTTATTTACCAAGAACTACAAAAGAACATTTCCGAAGAAATGTCCTTTTGTAGTGCCTCGTTCAAGCTAAAGTAACCGTACAAACTCCCACCGCTACTACGAGGCACATAAACTTAAAAATTGACGCCATTATTATACTCATAACTTTGTTCTCCCTATTTTCTAGCCATTCAGCAAACCAAGTACTTATTATATCAATAAGAATTTCCACACCAATTTGAATAGATGTTGAAATAATTGGGGAAGAGCCTGCATCACCGGTTAGCTCTGTATGGTGAGGAGAGGAGTCGAACCTCTCACCCGATTTCAGGTCTAATTAAGTTTCTTTTATTTTAAACATAAATTTAACTTTTGTCAATCTAGTTTTGGCAAATTCTTTTAAAAATATAGTTCTAACTGTAAGCTACTAAATCATTACCATTTTTCAATTTGTGAACAATTTCTATTCCATGCTTATCAATAAGACGTATCATGTATTCAAGAAGAGAGTCGAGGACACCAAATTTTTGAGAGAGACGCTACCAAGTCCATCCCAATTATCTCAGTTGATATATTTCAATTTTATCGTTATAACTTAATTTCATAGAAAAAACACCCCTAAAGTTAGATTTATTGTCTAACTTTAAGGGTGCAGTTCAGAATGACTCCGATTTTTTAAATATTAAATAAATATGTTGATTGTTATGACTGACAAGCCTCTAATACTTATTAGGGAAATATTCTTTACCAAGTTGCCAAATATACCGATCAATATCTTTGACGCTAAACTTGTCTAAACCGTAGAATAATCTAAAAGCAATTATAACCGATTTAAAGGTAGAAAAATTCTTCAATTCAATTTTTTTGAATTTGTAAAAATGATCTCTTTTATTTAGAGCCATTAATACTTTCTCGACATAAATATCATAAATTGGATATTCGTTAGGAAAGTGATGGCTACAGTATTTAGTTGCAAAAGAGTAGAAGTTTTTTGTCTTTCCATTCATATTAACTAAAGCCATCTTATTTACAATAGACTCATCAGAATTTTTAATAGCTTCATCAATATTGAGACTTAAGATATGCTTTGCAACTGGAAAGACGCTAAAAATATTGGTACTGTAAAAATCATTTAGTGCCGAAACCTTTATAAGAATGTCATCAATATCAACATTTTTAGGATAGGTAGTGAAGAACAATTTATCTAACGCATTTTCTTGAAGAACATAGTTTTCCAATGAATCCCACTTTTCTAGATATTTCTCTACTTCCTTTTGATTTGGTTTATATTTTTCTGGTAACAAGTCAGACCTCCTGTATTTTGTATAATTCAGTTACCTACTTCTGTTTCCATATCGATATTAATTATTCAAATAACTCCCCAATGTTTTAAGAACTCAATAATCTTTAACCCAGGTTTCTCCAGGCGCTAAATCAAATCCATTTTCTTTAGCTGTTGCAATTTTTTCTGGTGAAGCTTTCTGCCCTTCACGCAGTTTTCTAATGTGCTTACTTGCATGTGCCTCTCTGTTCTTTAAAGCTTCATCTGAGAAACTATTAACTTCAATAAACGTATCTTCATCCTTTAAAGGCTCTCCTATTTTCTCATCACTAGCTAAGGAAGATTTTTTAGATACTGAAGTATTCTCAAAATCTGCATAGTACTCATCATCATAAGATTTTGCTTCGTCACCATAATAGTAGTCACCTTTGTTCGATTTACTTATATCACGGCTTTCATTATTACTAGATAAAGCAACAGCAATAATAGCTACTGCAGCTTCAACGAACTCTGGATTCTCATCAACAAATTTTAAAGTTGCCTTCCCTATTTTTTTAAAACCATGACCTATGCCAATTGCAACTTTTTTACTAGTATTAACTGCTGTTGGAGAAATAAACTTTAAAAGTCCCTTTTTCTTATTAACTGGTTGATATGAAACTACAAAAGATGCTTTCTCTTTAGAATCAGAATCTTTTTCCACCTTTGTCGTGTTATTCTCAGAAGTACCAGTAGATACCTCTTCATTAAAGATATTTTTGCTCTCTTTTGCATAAGCCATCCAATCATAAGATTGTCCATTTGATACTATACCACTATACAATTTTTCTTTGATTTTTGTTGTATTTATATCTTGTACAGAGAGCTCCGACTCGGCACTTGGCAACAAATCAAACTCTACAAACTTCAAGTAATCGGCCATTACTCTATTGATGTCTGACTTATCAAAAGAAGTATCAAGCGGTCGTTTACTTGGGAATTGAATGCACAACTCATCAAACTCTGTTTGTTGTTTTTTAGTCAGTTGTTTTAAGCCTTCCTCAGTAGTTAGAATACCTTCAATATCAACCATAGGAATTTCATATCTCTCATTAACTATCTTCTTCCACTGATTAAATATATATGTACTGCCACCACTTTTTACATCAGGTCCTGGAACTGCTTTAAAACCCTCGCCTGTGTTGATAATATGAAGTAAATCTGCCTTCGATGAAGGATCAGGATTTGTTATTGTCATAATAACTGTACCCTTGTTCTTCAACGCATTATATTCAGCACAGACAAACCATTCAGCAATAATGCCCCTAAACAAACTTAAATCATTTTTACCATTTCTTTCCCTGAGTAGAGCAAGTCCTTTTGAAAGACTTTGTGGTGTTCTCACCATTTTCTCTATGACTTCATCAGAGTAGTTCTTAGTAGCAAACTGCCTTACAGCTGCCATTACACAATCTATATATTCTTCTGGTACGGTATACTCTGAGGTTAATAGTTGGACTAACCTCTCTCGTTTATCAACTGTTAAATCCATAAAAATTACCTAAAAATCTAAATACAGCTTACCAGCTTCTGAAATATTCTGTTTTACACTTCGGTTCAAAGGATGGACTGGTTGCCCCCACTTAATTAGAGGTGCGAAAGAATACACACAGTTATTATTCTGCTTAAATGAGTCTAAGAGGTGATTTCTAACTTTTACTAAGGAATGTTGTCCTAGATTCCCCCAAGCACCCCAAACTTCGTCGATACCGTTATCAATTAAAAACTCCAAAATTAGCTGGACATTTTCTTCAGAAAGGTCTGGGTTAAAGTCATCCAAATCAGAGGCATTAGTAGCTCGTTCAGGATACACATTAGCTACTAGCCAACCATTATATCCTAACTTCTTACTTGCATTGATTATTCTATTGATAGTTCTATCACTGTAGGACTTATTAGCTGCGGATGGATTCATACAAACTGCAACTAATGGGGGTTGTCCTAAACGACTAAGCAGAAATCTGTGATATTCATTGTATTTTGATGGCATACACAAATTATTCTCTTACCTATTGGATACTGTGGGCGAATTTTAGTAATTTTGTTATTCATAGAAACACCTCATTAAAATCATTATACCACGAAAACACTTACAGCAAAATAGAAAATAGTAGGAACACAGAGACCACGTCCCTACCAATATGAATTGTGAGTGAGTGGACTTACATTTACTTATCATTCTTTCTGAAGTCTAGCAACTTCTCAAATTTAATATGCTTAAAGACGAAAGCCTTATCTTATAGGATATGTATATCTTCCACTTTGTAGACTGAGTTTCATCAAAAGTACTGACACGACAATATACTTCTACTCTCAACTTGTTGCTTTAACATCCGTAAACTCACGCTTAGCTGGAATAATATCAGCTGTTCGTTAATTTTCGAATGCCTCACGAATACGTTCTTATTGCTCTTTCACTAAAAATTCTATAAGACCTTTGTGATAGTGTGCTTCTTCTAGGAGTTTCTTTTCCACTGATTTCAAGTTCAACAATCAATATTTCATACTTATCAGCTAAGTTCCTATACTTTTTCTGATAGACATCTTGGTCTTGGAGGATTAAAGCACAATTTGAAACTAGCTTAGATATCATCTCACCGTTTCAACTGTCCATTGATTAATCCCTTTAAAACGAATGGCGCCATTAGTATCTGTTCTAAGCACACTAATCTTTTCTTCTTTAAAACGTTCTAGTGTTTCTTGATTGGGATGGTGGTAGCGATTGTTGGCACCTGCTGATACAAGAGCTAAGGCTGGTGAAAGAGCTTTTAAAAAAGCTGGCGTCGAACTACCTGAACTACCATGATGTCCTGCTTTTAAAACATCGACTTTTAAATCAGGATAGTGTTTTAAGAGGTCTTCTTCGCCTTCTTTTTCCAAATCACCAGTGAATAGAAAGCTTTTGTCCAATAATTTTCCGTATAAAACGATGGAATCATTGTTTTTACCATCACCCAGCTGATGAGGATATAGAACTTGGAGCTGACTATTCATGATTGGTAATCTATCTCCTGCTTTTATAACGCGAACACTAACAGCCATCGCTTTCAAACGATTGACAAAATCTGGATTAGTCAGACTACCCTCACTAACTAGCACTTCACCAATCGTAAACTGTTTGGCAATCACCTCCATATCACCAATATGATCTGTGTCGGTGTGAGTTAGAACCAGCTGGTCAATGTTAGTCACCCCTCTATTTTTCAGATAAGGAACCAGAGTTCTTTCAGCATTTGACACACTGTATTTTTTCTGCCAAGCTTCTTTAGGTGCAAAATCAAGTCTACCACCGACATCTATCAGCATCGTTTTTCCTGTCATATCCCTGATAAAAAGACTATCTCCTTGACCAATATCAACCACGGTTACCTCATTTTCAAAAGGGTGTTTGATGCTAATAAAAACAAGAGCTAGTCCTAAAACCAGCCAGACAATCACTTTTTTCTTGTGCCGATAATCATATAAAAACAATAAACCTAGCAGTAGTAACATCAGCTGGACCAAATTGGGGCTACCAAAAATCAAGGGTTGACCTAAAATCTGACTGAGGCTTGAAATCATCCTTTCTAACAAAATAAAGAAAGGATTAAAGAAAGAAAGCGACAGCACGGGTTGCAATAAAAAAGCAATCGATAAGAGAGGCAATAAAAACACATCAAATAAAAGAGCAAAACCGGCTGTTAGGATAATCGAAAAAGGTTGAAAACCAGAAAAAAACCAGATTAAAAGTGGAAGAATTCCTAGTGAAATACTTAAACTCTTAAACACCCTTTGTTGAAAAGGATTTTTGCCTTCACTATTAATCGCACCAATAATAAAGGCAAAGGAAAAACTGAGGACTCCGCCTGTGGTTTGTAGGAAAAATGGCATTATAATCATGCTTATCATAAGGGTGGTGGCGAAATTATCTAGTCCTTTAATTTGCCATTTTGATAGTAGGGCTTGAATCAAGCTACGAATGACCGAGACTGAAAAACCGGTTAGGCCAGCATAGATGAAAGAGAAAAAAACTTGGAGAACGAGAACATGTTCCTGACAAATCCCTATTCTTAGGAAAAATTTTCTAAAATAGCGGAGAAAAAAACCAACCTGCATACCTGATAAGGCGAACAAATGAATAATCCCCAGACTACTGTATAAATTCGTCATTTCAGCAAATTCCTTGTCGAGATAGCCAAACAAAAGCCCCGTCATATAATGCTTCATCGGGGCAGGAAAGTTGGTCTGAATCATAACAATAGCACGTCGCCTCAGCATGGCGAGATAAGCAAAAGGATCACTCGCTGGTGTCGTTTCAATCGCTTTTATCTCTTTGATATGAAGCGTTTGATAAATGCCTTTTGTCTTCAAATAGTGTTGGTAGTTAAATCCTTTAAAATTACGCTGAGGAGTCGCTTTTTGCGTCACTCCTTCTACTTTTAAGAGAAGATTTTGTGTGTTCTCAGCAAAAAAAGCTTTCTCTTTTTGACTTTTCAACTGATAGAAGACTTGATAGCTGTGTCCATCAAAACGACCTGTGAAACTTAGTTGATCGCCATTAATGACAAGACTATCAGTCAGCATCTGAACCTCTGTCACTTCTCTTAATGCTTCTTTAGACTGAACTTCACTTTGTTGTTTGATAAACAGAAAAAAACAACAAAAGAGGCTCAAAAAAAGACCTGTTTGATAAATCGTTTGTCGATTGTGTTGTTTAACAAGAAGAAAAAGGCTTAGTAAAAACCATGCCAAAAGAAGATAGGAAAAGTAAAAGACATTAAAATAAAGGAGAACGAGTAAAAAAGCCAAATAAATCGGTTTAAGAGGAAACCACTTAATCAAAACGCACCTCTTCTTTTAATTGATTAACCATTTTTTCACCTATCCCACTGACATTTTTCAAGTCATCAAGGGAACTAAAAGAACCATTTGCTTCACGGTAATCAAGGATATCTTGCGCTCTTTTTTGACCGATACCTGAAAGACTTTGCAACTCCTCCAAACTAGCCGTATTAAGGTTAATTTTTCCATTTTCTTTTGACTTGGTTTCTGGTGTGATGACACTGATATCTTCACCCTGACTAGCAACATAAACCACTTGTTCATCCGTTAATTTTTCAGCAAGATTGATTGATTTTTTATCAGCAGTTTCTAAAAAACCACCTGCCTTGTTGATTAAATCATTGATACGACTACCACTAGGCATTTGATAGACACCTTCTTTAAGGACTGCACCTTTTAAATCGATAGTCACTTCTTGAGGAGGATTTTCTGCCACACTTGTTTGGGTTGTAGTTGTCTCTTCTATTTGTGGCGTTTCCAAAATATCTACTTGTGTCGTTTCTTTTTCAGGCATCATCATAGGGATAATCACACTGAGGGCTAAAACCACAATAATAGCTACTAAAACTGCCACTATTTTATTTTCTTTAAGTTTTTCAATCATTGTTTCCATACATCACCTCTTATCTCATTATTCGTAAATAAAAAAGCTTTCCTGTTAAGGAAAAGCTTTATTTAAAATGTTTTTCTGGGTCCCAGACGAAACTGCCAATCAGGCTAAATAAAAAGGTAAAGATGACAACAACAAGAGCAATCAAAGCAAAAGGAATTCTAAAAAGATAGGTTAGAGGATTCACTCTTTTGTTATTATGAAGAGGTTTGGTTTCTTCATCTAAACGGTCAAATTCATTTTGAATACGACTCGCCACTTCTTTTAGCCCTTCATCATCCAAACGTTTAATGTCTGACACATCAATAGGATTACCAAAGTTGACGTCAACACGATCACCTTTAATCAAATCTTTTAAGTGCATTGGTCCTTGATAAACAGCTGGCATAATTCTCACCTTGGCCATTTTGGCAATGGCTGCGACTCCACCTTTAATCTCCGTTGAATGACGGCTCCCACTTGGAAACATCATGAGCGATCGTTGACTGTTTTTCAACATTTTAATCGGGTAACGAATAGCTTTTTGACTTGGATTTTCACGGTCAACTGGAAAGGCACCACACATTCTAATCCACCAACTAATCAAGCGATTTTCAAAGAGTTCTTTTTTCGCCATAAAGATGAATTGTTTTGGACGAGCAGCAAAAGCCATGTAAACGGGATCCCACCAAGTTCTGTGTGGGGCAACAAAGATATAATTTTCTTTTTGATCAATAATCTTATCTTGGTTGTGGTAATGGGCATTGCCATTGATAATCCATAGTAAAAAAACGACTAAACCACGTAGATAGGTATAAAACACGTTAAACTCTCCTTAAATTTTATGCTATAATTATAACATGAAATCAGTAAATCTAAAAGACATGGAACGCATCGACCAATTATTTTCAACAGATGTCAAAATCATTCAAAACAAGGACGTTTTTAGCTATTCGATTGATAGTGTTTTGCTAGCTCGTTTCCCAAAATTTCCCAGTCGTGGTTTAATTGTTGATTTGTGCAGTGGTAACGGGGCTGTGGGCTTATTTGCCTCCACAAAAACACGCGCCAAAATCGTTGAGATTGAACTGCAAGAACGCTTGGCTGAAATGGCACAACGCTCTATTTTGCTTAATGACTTGCAAAATCAAGTGACAATGATTAATGATGATTTGAAAAATCTTTTAACCCATGTGCCTAGATCTCAGGTGGATCTTATCTTATGCAATCCTCCTTATTTTAAAGCAACCAACACGTCTAAAAAGAATCTGAGTGAACATTACCTACTGGCTAGGCATGAAATCACAACCAATTTGACTGAGATTTGTGAGGTGAGTCGTCACGCCTTAAAAAGTAATGGCCGCTTAGCCTTGGTGCATCGTCCTGATCGTTTTTTAGAAATTCTTGAAACCTTGAAGGCCCATAACTTGGCGCCAAAGCGTGTTCAGTTTGTTCACCCAAAGGCAGGAAAAGAAGCCAATATGCTCTTAATTGAAGCCATTAAAGATGGTTCCATTGAGGGATTAAAAATCCTACCACCTCTAATTGTTCACGAAGACAATGGTGATTATACAAAGGAAATTTTTGAGATATACTATGGACGATAACACAAAAGCTTTTATGTACGTGCTAAAATGTTCTGATGGCACACTTTATACTGGATATACCACAGATGTTAAAAAACGCTTAGCCACTCATAATGCCGGTAAAGGCGCTAAATACACCAAGCAACGCTTGCCGGTTGAGCTCATCTATCAAGAAGAATTCGCGACAAAAAGTGAGGCCATGAGCGCTGAGAACTACTTCAAACAAAAAACAAGACAGGAAAAACTGGCCTACATTGCTCAACACTCAAAATTGAACAAGGATTGATGGAGACAAGGTGCCTTTGTCTTATAGTGCTTGTGACTATCTGCCTAAAATAACAAAAAAACGCTAGTCTAGCGTTTTTCTTTGTCGTTATAAACCGTTTCTTTTATTAAATGATACTATCATAATTGTTTAATTTTTCTGATAGCAATGTTTCTAATTTATTCCTTACCTCACCTTTAATGGCTGTATCTAATTGATCTTTGATGGCTTCAATATTATTTTTAGTCGTTTTTGAACTATTTTCAGTGTTCGTTTTAAAGTTTTCTTTTTCTATTTTTCTACTCTGCTTAGCCAAACGAGATTCTGTTACAATACGAGCTATTTCTACATCTCGACGAATTTGTTTTAAAACTAACTCATATTCGTCGAAGTCAAAGGAATAGTAATCATTCATTATCATTTGCATACTCCTTTCTTAATGTTTTAAGCTCAATTTCCAATTGATTTTTTAACTGTTGAAACTTACTCTTTGCTAGTTCTCTTTCTTCTTCTAACTGATGGTATTGTCTTTTAAATTGACTGTCTGATTCTGACAAGAGGTGTTCCATTTTATTAAAAAAATCCATAGCTTCACTTGGTGGTAAAGAAAAACGTTTCAAGGTTTGATTCATTTTTTCTTTTTCTTCTTGAACCATTTGATGAAGCAAAAATCTTCTGTGTTCAAGATTTTCTTCTTTTTCTTGATATTTTTTCTTTTGCGTGTAGTAGCTTGTTTCTTCAGCTTCCAATGCTATTTCTTTTTGATGAATGTCACTAATATCTATAGTTCTTCTTGCCATGCTTTAAATTCTCCTGCAAGTTTATCATCCAGTGCCACCTTGCTATCAATGACTGTCTGAATTTCAGTGTCTAGTGTTTCAAAATCTTCAGCCAGACTTGTCATCTTTAAAGTTATGGCATCAGTATAAGAGTGAAAAGAATTAACGAATTTGTCATAGGTAATTCCCTCATCAGCAAAAATACTTTTAACTTCATAATAGGTTAATTCGTTATAAGAACTAAAATCAATAGCGTTCCAAATGGCTTGTACAGCTTCATTAGCAGTAGTTCTAAAATCAGAGACCTGATCAGCTCCGGCGCGTGCTGTTTTTGCCATTGAAGACGCTAATATTTGGCCCTGAGCAGCATCTAAAAACAACTTCTCTGCTCCTGATAAACGACCACCACTTTCTTGCCAACGTTTTTTTAAGGTTTTGAAATGCTTCATTTTCTCTTTAGAAGAAACGAGATTATCATAGAAATGACTATCTAAGTATTGTGTGCCAATCACTTTACCATTTTCATCTATCAATTGCCCTTTACTATTGAAACGGAAAGCATCAATGTCGTGGTTAGCAAAAATAGTATCAACATCATGATTATCTATGATATCATGAATTGAATATGGCCCATTAACTCCTTTTGAAACCCCCAAAATATCAACTCCAAAATAGGCACCAAAATTACCAATTAAATCGCTGTTAATACGAAAACTATTGTACAATTCTTGATTCTTTTTGACCCAAATAATCTCTTGCATTGTCAATAGACGTCCAGCATTAGGAGCATTAAAAACAGTAGCTGGCCATTGGGTTTTAACTGCTACAAAAAGAGCTATAAACCCTCCTAAAGAATGTCCAGTAAAGCTAAAGTTAGAATTTGGGAAATCTTTTTTTAATTGGTAATAAAATTGGAGGCTAGACTCCAGTTGAGTTTCGCTACCTGTGATTGAGAGAGCTGGAGCTGGTGTTGGCATTAAAAGATTTGGAAGCACAACTGAATTTTCTGAATGGTCATTAATCATTGAAGAAAACACAGGTTTGATATCAGTTATTAAGCCAAGCTTTTGATTTATAAGTATGTTTTGAAAATCAGTACCGAGATCACGAGCATCATCAGTATTAGTCCCTGCAAAAGCAATGATAATTTGTGATGTGTCCACCTCGCCATTTTCTACTGGTGCAACGGCCATGGCTTGCATCCCATTGTCATTAGTGGGGTCAGCATCATTGTTGTTGTCTTGAACAGCAATGACTTGGTATTTTTTTAATGTAACACCATCTAATAAAGTTTTACCTTCATAAATAATATCTGTATCATTTGACTTAGCTTTACTAGGTTCTATATTGTAAACTTGTTTAGCTAAATCTTTAAAACTACTATCTGGTATTCCCATTTTAATCCTCTTTTTGATTTTTTGAATGAATAATTTTTACACCATCCAGTGATGTTTTCTCAATACTGTCCAAACGAAACTTAGGGCCCAGAAGTTCTTCAAATCCTGGGCTTTCTTCTAATTTAAAGGTATCAGGATGATAGTTATATCCTGAAAGAGTTTCTAACCCTGAAAGACTATCAAATAAAAAACTTACTCGATTTTCCTTATTAATAATTGCTGTTGTCCCCCATGAATTAGTTTCTGGAGAATAGCCCCAACCAGTAAATTCTATTTCTTTAACTTCTTCATAGTCACTGACCATCATTTTCGCAATGCTTGTTTCTAGGGCATGTTGCTGCTCTGTTAGGTTTTCTTGGGTATCGACTTTTTCTTGATTTAAACTAAACATTAATGTGATTCCTCCTATTAAAACGAGTCCGCTAAGTATTATTGCTAAAAACGTTTTTTTCCGAAACATTTGACTACCTCATCTTTCTGCAATTTTATTGCTTTTCTATGATATGTTTTTAACTGTCATCTAAGAAGCAAACATCATCTCATTTTATTTAGTTGTTAATAAATACAATCAGATTATTTTTGATTCACTTAGACGGACGCATTTTGTCAAACATTATTATTGTCATCATTATATCAAAAAATGATTAAAAATACGAAGTTTATCATTAAAAAGTTTAGACAAGCATCACATTAATTGAAGACCTATTTTCTGTTAAAGGATAATCAAGAAAATCTGCACTATTTGTCCCTGCATAGGCAATGACAATTTGCGTTGTATCTACTTTCCCATTGACTATTGGTGCAACAGCCATGGCTTGCATCCCATTGTCATTAGTGGGGTCAGCATCATTGTTGTTGTCTTGAACAGCAAGAACTTGGTATTGTTTTTTGGTATAACGATCAGACAAAGAATCACCTACATTAACAACATTATAACCGTTTGATTGAGCTTTTGCAGGTTCAGTATTATAGACTTGTTTTGCCAATTCTTGATAGCTACTATCTGATATTCCCATATCAATCCTCATTTCGTTTTTTTGAATGTGTAATCTTTATACCTTCTATAGAAGTTTGTTCAATTTCATCTACTCGAAATCTAGCACCTGGAAGGTTTTCTACACCAGGTTTTCTAACTAATTTAAAAGTGTCTGGATAATAGCTTCTTCCATCTAGTTCCTCTAGTCCAGAAAGGCCGTCAAATGAAAAATCCATTATATTATTCTTATTAATAGTTGCTATCGTTCCCCATGAACCTGTTTCTGGAGAATAGCCCCAACCATTAAACGAGACTTCTTCTACGCCTTCATACTCACTAACCAATAATTTTACAATGCTTGTTTCTAGGGCATGTTGTTGTTCTGTTAGATTTTCTTGGGTGTCGACTTTTTCCTGATTTAAACTAAACATTAATGTGAGTCCTCCTATTAAAACGAGTCTGCTAAGTATTATTGCTAAAAACATTTTTTTTCGAAACATTTGACTACCTTATCTTTCCGGTATTTTTTGATTGCACTCTTCTAAGCTATGTTCAGAAACCTTTTCAGCAATTTATTGAAAACTACTATCTGAAATACTCTTATTAGTTACCTTTATAATCCTTAGAATAAGTAATTGTTATTCCTTCAAGAGATATTTTTTCAATATCTTCTACTCGATATCTAACTGCTGGTAAATTTTTTATTTCTGATTTTTCAATTAATTGAAAAGTATCTGAAGAGTAGACACTACTTGAAAGTTCTTCTAAGCTCGATAAACTGTCAAAAGCAAGACTAATTTCATTATCTTGATTAACAATAACTATCATGTACCAGTCTCCAGTTTCTTTTGAATGACCCCACTTTGTAAATTCTATTTCTTTGACGTCTTCATAGTCACTGACAAACATTTTCGCTATGCTTGTTTCTAGGGCATGTTGCTGCTCTGCAAGGTTTTCTTGGGTGTCGGTTTTTTCCTGATTTAAGCTAAACATTAATGTGATTCCTACTACTAGAACTAAACTGCTTAGTATTATCGCCCAAATCATTTTTTTCCGAAACATTTGACTACCTCATCTTTCTACACTTGTTTACTTTAATAGGCTAGGTTTTTTTATTAGAGACTTCTTTAGTCAGTCTTTAATAACTACTATCTGGTATCTCCATCTTAATCCTCTTTTTGATTTTTAGAATAGATAATTTTTACACCTTCAAGAGATGTTTTTTGAATACTCTCTAGTCGAGAGTTTACAACCATTGGGTTTTCAATTCCTGATTTTTTTATTAATTTAAAAGTTTCTGAAGAAAAGACACTACTTGAAAGCTCCTCTAAACCTAATAAACTATCAAACGAAAGATTAATCTCATTATCATTATTAATAATAACTGTAATATACCATGAGCTAGTATTGGATGAATAAAGCCATTTAGTAAATTCTATTTCTTTAACGTCTTCATAATCACTGACAAACATTTTCGCTATGCTTGTTTCTAGGGCATATTGCTGCTCTGCAAGGTTTTCTTGGGTGTCGGTTTTTTCTTGATTTAAACTAAACATTAATGTGAGTCCTAGCATTAAAACAAGACTGCTAACTATTATTGCTAAAATGGTTTTTTTATGGAACATCTGACTATCTCATCTTTCCGGTATTTTTTGATTTCACTCTTCTAAGCTCTGTATTATAGACTTCTTTAGCAATTTTCTGATAACTGCTATCTGGTATTCCCATCTTAATCTCCTTTATAATCTTTAGAATAAATAACAATTATACCTTCAAGTGATGTTTGCTCAATATCTTTTACTCGATATCTTATTGCCGGTAGTTCCTCAACCTCTGGTTTTTCAATTACTTTAAAAGTTTTTGGAGAATGAACGCTACCTGACATTGCTTCTAATCCTTCTAAGTTATCAAAAGATAGACTCATTCTATTGTCCTTATTAACAATGACTCTCATATACCAGTCTCCAGTTTCAGGAGAATGACCCCAACCTGTAAATTCTATTTCTTCCACGCCTTCATAATCATTGACAAACCATTTTGCAATGCTTGTTTCTAGGGCATGTTGCTGCTCTGCAAGGTTTTCTTGGGTGTCGGTTTTTTCCTGATTTAAGCTAAACATTAATGTGAGTCCTGCGATTAAAACAAGACTGCTAACTATTATTGCTAAAATCATTTTTTTATGAAACATCTGACTACCTCATCTTTCTGGTATTTTTTGATTTCACTCTTCTAAGCTATGTTCAGAAACCTTTTCAGCAATTTCTTGAAAACTGCTATCTGAAATACTCTTATTAGTTACCTTTATAATCCTTAGAATAAGTAATTGTTATTCCTTCAAGAGATATTTTTTCAATATCTTCTACTCGATATCTTATAGGAGGAAGATTTTCAATCTCTGGATTTTTCTCCAATTTAAATTCTTCAGGATGATAAGTTAAGCCATCAATTTTTTCTATGTCTGTCAAACTTTCTGCCGAAAGACTGATTCTATTATTCTTATTAATAATAACAATTGTTCCCCATGATCCTGTTTCAGGTGAATAGCCCCAACCTGTAAATTCTATTTCTTCCACGTTTTCATAATCACTAACAAACCATTTTGCAATGCTTGTTTCTAGGGCATGTTGCTGCTCTGCAAGGTTTTCTTGGGTGTCGGTTTTTTCCTGATTTAAGCTAAACATTAATGTGAGTCCTGCGATTAAAACAAGACTGCTAACTATTATTGCCAAAATCATTTTATTTTTTGACATTTTTCTCTCCCATTTTTTTGAATATGCTTAAGTTTATTTTACTTGGTTTAATGTTATAGATGTTTTTGCCAGTTCTTGATAACTACTATCTGATATTCCCATCATAATTCTCTTTATAATCTTTTGAATAAGTAATTTTAATATTTGTAAGAGATATTTTTTCAATGCTCTCACTTCTATATCTTGCGGATGGAAGATCTTCAACACCAGGTCTTTCTTCTAAATGAAATTCATAATAGTAGTATGTGATTCCAGTTAATTCTTCCAAACCTGAAAGACCAGAAAATGATAAACTTATTTCATTATCTTTGTTAATAATAACAGTTGTTCCCCAAGAACCAGTTTCAGGAGAATGACCCCAACCTGTAAATTCTATTTCTTCCACGCCTTCATAATCATTGACAAACCATTTTGCAATGCTTGTTTCTAGGGCATGTTGCTGCTCTGCAAGGTTTTCTTGGGTGTCGGTTTTTTCCTGATTTAAGCTAAACATTAATGTGAGTCCTGCGATTAAAACAAGACTGCTAACTATTATTGCTAAAATGGTTTTTTTATGAAACATCTGAATCTCTCACTTTTCTACACTTGTTTACTTTAATAGGCTAGTTTTTTTATTAGAGACTTCTTTAGTCAGTCTTTAATAACTACTATCTGGTATCTCCATCTTAATCCTCTTTTTGATTTTTAGAATGTATAATTTTTATTCCTTCAATAGAAGTTTTTTCAATTTCTTCTACGCGGAATCTAGCACCTGGAAGATCTTCAAAACCCGGTTTTTCTTCTAATTTAAAGGTATCAGGATGATAAGTACTGCCATCTATCTCCTCAAGTCCAGAAAGACCATCGAATGAAAAACTTATTGTATTGTCACGGTTAATGGTTGCTATCGTTGCCCACGAACCTGTTTCTGGAGAATAGCCCCAACCATTAAACGAGACTGCTTCTACGCCTTCATACTCACTAACCAATAATTTTACTATACTTGTTTCTAGGGCATGTTGCTGCTTGGTTAGGTTTTCTTGGGTGTCGGTTTTTTCTTGATTTAAACTAAACATTAATGTGAGTCCTGCGATTAAAACAAGACTGCTAACTATTATTGCCAAAATCGTTTTTTTATGGAACATGTGAATCTCTCTCTTTTCTACATTTGCTTACTTTAATAGGCTAGGTTTTTTATTATAGGCTTATTTCTCAATTCTTGATATTGCTATTTTATCACTCTTTATTTATCGAATTGTTTGATTTAAAATAATAAAAATCATTTTTTGTTATATTTTAATAATAATACAAAACTTATATCATGGAAACGCCTTTTTTATTACTATTATATAATAGATTTAGGTTAAAATAAATGGTTTGAAATTTTATAAGATAATTTTTTTGTGATCTTTATTTTCTCTTTCCACTAAAAGAGCATGGTCAATTAAGACCATGCTGGTTTTTCTTATTTTTTAAAGGTGAGACATAATCATCTGGTAATTTACCTTTCCAGTCTATCCATTCTTTTTCAGCAATGGGAATCAGTTCTTCTAGTTCCTCTTGACTGAATAGATCATGACTTTTTGGATTTGCTACTAATGCAGTCAAAGTACCCAATACAAATTTCTTCTCATTTGCTCTTTCTTCTTCCTCTGTCAGTGGCCATCTACCTGTTTCAATTTTAAAACTAATATCAGCCAATGTTCTTTCACCTTTTTCATATAAACGATAAAGTTCTTCTGGTAGTTCATAAACCACTCGTTCAGCTGCAATTCCTTCCTCATTAACCAAATAATAAAGACCATTATGACGCCAAATCTTACCATTAGGTGCCATTTGTTCATATTGACTGACTTCTTCCCATGTTAATCTAGTTTTTGCCATGTAAAATTTCCTTCCTCAATACCAATGTTTTTATCTCAATCTGATGATGCTAACTATTTCTTCTTACCAATTAATATCAGGAGAACTTTTTTCCATTTCTTTTATTTGAATTTCTTTTTTTCTATCATAATCTGATGAAATGAGATTAAATAATCGTATTTGCTCTCGTTTAAATAATTCCTTGTATAATTCCAAATTTTCACCAGCTTTCTTAGATGAAAAAAGACTTGCTTCATAAATAATATGACTATCTAACAAATCAAAAAGTAAATCAGATTCTGATTCAAATTCTTTTTCTTTGATAATCAGGTGACGTTCTTTACCAACAAGATAAAATTTATTATTGTCTGAATAAACACTTGTTCCTTCTGGAAAAAATTCTGGCTTTGTATCAAAAAAATACGTCATAGTATTCAAAATTGGAATTCCAACTTTCTGCAAACTTGATAAGAATAACTCTTTTATAGTTGACATTATTTTTCACCTCTTTACTCATCAAAGTCTATTATGAGTTTTGTCTATTATATCACAATGACAAAAAACTTTTCATATCACAAAAACAAGCTCACAAAATGTAAGCCTGTGCTTAATCTTCTTTTGTTTTATTTTTTAAAGGAGAAACGTAATCATCCGGTAGTTTGCCTTCTGCTTTAATCCACTGTTTCTCACCAATGGGAATCAGTTTTTCTAATTCTTCCTCTGTAAATAGATAATAACCACTTGAAGTATTTATCAAAGATATTGGATGTTCTGTAATAAATTTTTTTCTACTAGCCCTTTTATCTTCCTCTGTCAGTGGCCAATTGCCTGTCTTAACTTTAATATTAAGATCATGTAAATCTTTTTCACCCTTTTCAAATAAATGATAAAGATCTTCTGGTAGTTCATAGACCACTCGAATACTTGCAATACCTTCTTCTATAACATAATAATAAAGTCCATTATGACGCCAAATCTTACCATTAGGTTCCATTTGTTCATATTGACTGACTTCTTCCCATGTTAATCTAGTTTTTGCCATATAAAATCTCCTTCTTCAATACCAATATTTCTTATCACGATGTTTTTTCTATTATATCACAATGACAAAGGAGTTATCATATCATAAAAACAAGCTCACAAAATATGAGCCTGTGCTTAATCTTCTTTTGTCTTATTTTTTAAAGGAGAAACGTAATCATCTGGTAATTTACCTTTCCACTCAATCCAGTCTTTTTCTGCTAGGGGGATCAATTCTTCTAACTCTTCTTGTGTAAATAGCTCTCTTTTTTGAGGTAAATCTATCAGAACAGTTCGCGACTTTTCGGCAATAAATTTTTTTCTATAATATCTGTCTTCTTCCTCGGTTGCTGGCCAATCACCTGTCTGAACTTTAAAGCTAAGATCATGTAAAGTCCTTTCACCCTTTTTATATAAATGATAAAGGTCTTCCGAGAGTTCATAAACCACTCGTTCAGCTGCAATTCCTTCCTCATTAACCAAATAATAAAGACCATTATGACGCCAAATTTTACCATTAGATTCCATTTGTTCATATTGACTGACTTCTTCCCATGTTAATCTAGTTTTTGCCATGTAAAATCTCCTTTCTCAATACCAATATTTTTTATTACGATGTTTTGTCTATTATATCACACTGATAAAGAAGTTTTTACATCAAAAAAACAAGCTCACAAAATGTGAACCTGTGCTTAATCTTCTTTTGTCTTATTTTTTAAAGGAGAAACATAGCGTTCTGGAAGTTTGCCCTTCCAGTCTATCCACTGTTTCTCAGCAATTGGAATCAATTTTTCTAACTCTTCCTCTGTAAAAAGATTGTAGTAATTTGAAGTATTAACCAAGGTAATTGGACGTTCGGTAATTGCCTGTTTAATATTAGCCCTTTGCTCTTACTCAGTTAGCGGCCAATTGCCTGTTTCAATTTTAAAACTAATATCAGCCAATGTTCTTTCACCTTTTTCATATAAACGATAAAGGTCTTCTGGAAGTTTGTAAACAATTCTTTCTGAAACAATACCCCCCACTTCATCAACTAAATAGTAAATATTATTATGACGCCAAACAAGACCATCGTCTGTCATTTGTTAAAATTGACTGACTTCTTCCCATGTTAATCTAGTTTTTGCCATGTAAAATCTCCTTCTTCAATACAGAAATTATTCTATAGTATGAATACCGGTCGTGTCTAATAAGCTGAATTAATCCTTATATTTAACCGTACCAGACTCATAACCCGAAAAGAAGGGAGATTTTTTACTAGCATATTCAGTACCAGGATCATTTTTATCTCGAATAATAATTATTTCGCCTGTATTGTAGTTATAAAACATTTTTTCTCCGTTTAATTCAAAAGTTTTTTCCTCGAAATTCAGAGTCGCACTCTCACGGTACTCATCAGAAGTAAAATTAATTTTATTATCAACAATATCAATATAAATTGATTTATCTAGATATTCAGTATGTTGACTACGATTTTTTTTAATAAGATAATAACGCCCATTAAGCGGTTCATCTCTATGTAGTATAATGCCAAAAAAACTAATAATAATCAAAACTAGTGGTATGAAAATTAAATATTTCTTCTTTTTCATCTGATATCCTTTACTATTTTAAATAAGTTTTCCAAATTTTTCATATTTTATTGAGTCAACAATAGTTATTGGAAAATGACTGACAATCATAAGTGGTCTTTTATCTATTTTCGTTTTCACAACACTTCCAATAGGGAGTGGATTTTTCTTTTTATTTGACACTTTCATTATTTCCTTTCAGATAATCTTTGGCATAACGAACCATGAATAAGTCCGAATTGCCTTGAGCCAATTCTTGAAAAGTTTCTTTTCCAGATACCTTGTTCCCAGAAAGCAGTCTATTTTGACTTTTGTAAAAATCATAATATACTTTTTTTAGATTGCTATTGGGAATAGCTTCTTCAAAAAAAGAATTTTCTTTTTTGAGAAGCATGATATCTCTTACTGCCTCTAATTCATTAACAACTTTTTCAATGGTAGCTTGGTCTGCCTCAACTGACTTCACTCGATTAATGACTGCTTGAAAATCAAATACTTGGTCACTCATTATCATAGAAAGTGTCCATAGAAGTTCGTAGGCTAATTTATAGGTTGGTCTCTTTTCTAATGCTGTTAAATCTATCTCTTCTAGCAGTTTGAGAGCATCCAGAAAATTTCCTCTGAAAAAATGACTTTGTGAACGAGACAAACTATTATGAATTTTCGCTAATGAACTTAAGAATCTATACCTCCTAAATCTCCTAAGATAAGAATCGTATAAAGAAATATTACAATAGTCAGAGAATATAAACATGAACGATAACATGTAACAAAGATTAACCAATAGTGAGGGGAAAAACCAAAAAGATATTGCTAATACTTGCATTATTAAATTATTAAAACCGTCTAAAAGAACAATGAGACCAATTGTAATAATCAATAATACTACCTTAATAGCTATTTCTTGTATCAAAATAGCTTTGAAGCTACGCTGATGATTCCATTTTGCTAATTTTTTTGAAATTTTTCTTATTTTTTCATTGTATCACCTTATAAATCTTTTTAAAAATTTGATAGTTGAGAGTCCTACTAATTATTTTAAAATTCAGTTAAACGTCTTCTACTCAATCAAATTTTTTCTTAGATAACTCTACAAAACCGATTCATACAAACGGTCAAGTTGAATCATTATGTCAGTCAATTGGATTTATATCAATGAAAGAGAAAATTTTAGTTAAGAATTTTCCCAATCATCAATCATAGTTGCTAAAAAGAAATAATGGAATCAATTAACAGTTTTGTTGTTGTTGATAGTAATTATTTTTTACCTAGATTCATATAAACTACTATAAACTTATCTCTTTCCAAAAAGTAAGATTATTTTTCTATAATAATCTCTCGGTGAGTAAAATGAGCAAACTGAAAAAAGTAAAGCACCTAGGTTAAGTAATAAAAACATGCCAGTTATATAACTTAGATAACCAATAATAAGACTAAGAGTGAGAAAAGTGATAGGAAGTAAAATACTTTTTATCAATTTTTTTCTAATATCAATATAAAACTCATCATCAGGAGTAAAATCTTCAAGTACCTGAATTTTCAATTGACATAAAAATAGCACTAACAGTTTTCCTATTAAAAAATAAGCAAGATAAAATACAAAAATTATTGAAAAATTGTCAACAAGGATTGCTCTGTTTATGATTATAAGTAATTGTTGAAAAGCAATAGGAATAGCAAGTTTTTTATTCATTCCAAACTTATTGATAGCTACAATCACAAACTGCTTTCGAAGTCTATCATAAGCAATGGCTCGTTCGTTATCGATAGCATAAAATGACAATAATTTTTTTGCTTTTATAGTATACATAAAACTCCTTTAAACATTATCTTCTGTTGTGATTTCAAATTCAATTTTTAGTCCATCAGGTTTCTTATGAACTCCTCTAAAGAATAAAAATCCTACCCACCAAATAGATAAAACCATGAACAATCTAAATTCAACATAATAGTTTAAAATCAAAATGGGTAAAACATAGACTGTCAGGACAAAAACATAATTTATTCTTCTCATATTACCAGAATCCTTTTCCTTTTTTGAGTATCTTTAAAGGGGTTTTTGCCTTCACTTTTCCAATATAATGAAGTTTTCCAACCTTCTTTTCCATGACAATTTTTCGGTAGGCAAATAAAAAAAACATGGAAACACTATAAGCCATTATTAACAATAAAACATTGAGCAAACCACGCCACATATCATGAACATCAACAGCATCACCAATAAACCAATGTCTAGGAAGAAACTTACCAAGCGGAGCCAGTGCTATACCTAAAATAACACCTAGATTTTTGTTTCTAGGATTAGGAAGAAACTTCTGATAGTCTTCCTCTGAAATTATTTTTTCTTTTAAACTTTGCTCTACTTGATAGATATTTCTTGGCCAATTAGATGAAAAGCTATAATTTCTTTGGACTAAGTACTCGTCACCCTCTTTTGTTAAAATTAAATACCAGCCTTTAATGATTTTTTTGTGATCAAATGTTAGATTAAAAAATTCACCCTCAATTATTTTTGTAATAGTCATTTTTTCTCCAAGTCTAAGTCATTGAATTTCAGATAACTTATTAAACAGTTAAAAAATTGCTGGCCTTCCAAATGAAAGTAATATTATTAAAACGTTCCAAAACAAACCACTATTTTTTTATCAACCTATGATGACTATTATAACATAATAATGAATAATATTTAATATTATTAAAAACAAGCTCACAAAATGTGAGCCTGTGCTTAATCTTCTTTTGTTTTGTTTTTTAAAGGTGAGACGTAATCATCTGGTAATTTGCCTTTCCACTCAATCCAGTCTTTTTCTGCTAGGGGGATAAGTTTTTCTAATTCTTTTTGAGTGAATAAATCTCTTGTTTCTGGTAAATCTATCAAAACTGTTCGTGATTCCTCAGCTATGAATTTTTTATCATTTGCAATTTTTTCTTCCTCTGTCGGTGGCCAATTGCCTGTCTGAAGTTTAAAAGTAATATCATGAAAAGTTTTTTCACCTTTTTCAAATAAGCGATAAAGTTCTTCTGGGAGTTCATAAACCACTCGTTGGGCTGCAATACCACCTTCTTCAGTCACATAATAATAAAGGCCATTATGACGCCAAATTTTACCTTCAGGTTCCATTTGTTCATATTGACTGACTTCTTCCCATGTTAATCTAGTTTTTGCCATATAAAATCTCCTTCCTCAATACCAATATTTTTCATCATGATGTTTTGTCTATTATATCACAATGACAAAGAAGTTTTCATATCACAAAAACAAGCTCACAAAATGTGAGCCTGTGCTTAATCTTCCTTTGTTTTATTTTTTAAAGGAGAGACGTAACATTCTGGAAGTTTGCCCTTCCAGTCTATCCACTGTTTCTCAGCAATTGGAATCAATTTTTCTAATTCTTCCTCCGTAAAAAGATTGTAGTAATTTGAAGTATTAACCAAGGTAATTGGACGTTCGGTAATTGCCTGTTTAATATTAGCCCTTTGCTCTTCCTCTGTCAGTGGCCAATTGCCTGTCCGAAGTTTTGTATGAATATCACCTAATGTTCTTTCCCCTTTTTTAAATAAACGATAAAAATCTTCCGGTAGTTCATAAACCACTCTTTGTGTTGCAATTCCACCTTCTTCAGTTACCAAATAATAAATTCCTTTGTGTCGCCAAATTCTACCATCATGTGTTATTGGCTCATATTGACTAACTTCTTCCCATGTTAATCTAGTTTTTGCCATGTAAAATCTCCTTCTTCAATACCAATATTTTTCATCACGATGTTTTGTCTATTATATCACAATATTAAAGAAGTTTTTACATCACAAAAACAAGCCCACAAAATGTGAGCCTGTGCTTAATCTTCCTTTGTTTTATTTTTTAAAGGTGAGACGTAACGTTCTGGAAGTTTGCCCTTCCAGTCTATCCACTATTTCTCAGCAATTGGAATCAATTTTTCTAATTCTTCCTCCGTAAAAAGAGAATGTGAACTTGGGTTACCAACCAAGGAAATAGGATGCTCAGTAATTAACTCTTTCCTGCTAGCTCTTTTCTCTTCCTCTGTTGGTGGCCAATTGCCTGTCTTAACTTTGAAACTAAGATCAAGTAAAGTTCTTTCACCCTTTTCATATAAACGATAAAGGTCTTCTGGTAGTTCATAAACCACTCGTTCGGCTGCAATTCCTTCTTCATTAACCAAATAATAAAGGCCATTATGACGCCAAATTTTACCATTAGGTGCCATTTCTTCATATTGACTAACTTCTTCCCATGTCATTTCACTACGTGCCATATAAAATCTCCTTTTTTATTTCCTATTGGTATTGAAGTCTTTTTTTGATATCTTTGTCTTCTTATCTTATATGCTTTTTATGATATCATAATGACTTTTCTTTAGCTTGCTTGATTAAGCTACGCTTTAGCTTAACATAATTATTTCAAAAAAGACTGTGACATAGTCGCCAGTCTCTAAAAATGATTTTATTTATTTTTTTGAAAATAGTCTTGACCAAGTGGTTGCACTAAAGCATATTTGGCATCTATCATAAAATATTGCCCTTCTGGTAGCTGATTAAAGAAATCTTGATAGTCTACCTCAGCAATCACTTTATTGTCATCCGTCTTGGCAAATAAACGCCAATCTGTTATCTCTTTATCATTATACTGCTTCAATAGTTCTGGTTCAAGACTTGGCACAAATGATAAAACGGTTGGTTTGTCAACATTGAGAAAATTTGTCCCGATAAAATGTGTTGTTTCTCCTGATTCAATGCGATAAACATGTTGTTTAGATTGATAATCTGTGACATATTGAGTTACCATGAGTAGTTTTTCATAAGTGTCGAAAAAGCGCTCATCTGATGTAGAAAAATAGTGTTGTAGCATGTTGCTATCTAGAAAAATGGGTCTCTTGACACCTGAAAACTGACGAACCTCAGAGGTTTTTTGTAATTCTAAGTATAACTGTGACAAATGATCAATAATATGATCTGTAAAAGAATACTGAGTGATTTGCTCAGCTGTATAGGTATTACCTTGTTCATCACTGATAACACCATCAGTTAGAGCCGCTATTAATTTGATAACCATCAAGGCTCCTGTCCAATCAGAAGGTGTTGCCAAAGAAGGAACTTTCACTTGATAGCTTTCTTTTTGGTAGCTAATATAAAAACCAAATACACTTTTATTTCTAACACCAAATAAAACTCTTTCATAGTCAGATATTAAAGACGTTTCATCCATTTTTTGATTGGCAGTCTTCAATGTCACACTAAAACATTCGAAAAGATCAGTTGTTGCAATGATATCTGCAATCCTTAATTCTTTTTGACTTGCTATATTAAATATCGTTACTGTCATTATTCCACCACTCTCTACCATTAATAGGGATATTTTTTCTTCTTGAAAGAATGTTAAACTCTGTTGTTTGAATTGGTTGTGTTACCCAAACACTCTCACTTGCTTCAAGATCTGATTTAGTCGTTAAACGTGATGTCACCGTATCAACTACGTCACTAAGAAAACCTTCTTGAGATGATAAAGACTTTGCCCCTTTAAACCATCCCTTTGACTTTAAAAATAAAACATCATTAGTCATTAAGCGCGCCCATGAAGCAGGTCTAATAAAAAACTCATGACTCGCTGAAAAAATCTCTAATTCTTTTTCATCACTCTTGGCACTATAGTGAATATCAAAACGCTGGGCAATTTCCTTGGTTGGAATAACCTGTTTAAACCAACCCCCTTCTTCGACCATGCCATCCTCTAACAAATTTGGCGTTTTTGTATAGATGACACTCATCTCCTCACCTATTTCAAAATGATTAAAAACCTTATCTTGATAGACTAAAAATGATTTTATCATAATTCCTCCCACCACTTTCTTCCCTTAATCGGTACATTTCTGCGACTAATGACTAATTCAACATCTTCTATTGGAACCGGTAAAGAGTAGTAGTAAGCCTTACCATATTCTTCCATAAATAATTTATTTGGATCAAATAGTTGGTTGGCTTTTAAAAATTCAACATCACTTGTAAAGAAATAGACAACCCCATTTGGTTTTTCAATTTCAATTGGATGAGCTTCAAAACCTAATATCTCTTTTCCTTTATAATATCCTTCAACGGTTACTTCGTAAATGGCGGAAATATCTTTTGTGGGAACCTCTTTGTAGAAAGTATCCTCAGAATATTGAATAAACCCCCATTCAAGATATTTCGGATCATGGGTAACAATTTCAAAGCCTTTCTCCTTTTCGCTATAGTAAAAAAATAAGTCATCTCGGTAAACAGCGATAAACATAGTGACCACACTTTCTTTTAGTTAATATATCGGAAATGTCCTTTTTCATATATAGCAAGTAATACTTCTTCGCCATCAACATTAAGAAACATTTTTGAACCTTCGGCTAATTCTACTGGATCATTTTTCTTGTCTATTATATCACAATATTAAAGAATTTTTCATCTCACAAAAACAAGCTCACAAAATGTGAGCTTGTTACTTAATCTTCTTTTGTCTTATTTTTTTAAATCCGCAATAGTTAATCTATTATAGGGAATTGTATCTTTCTCTCTTTCAAAAATGTCTTGTGCTTCTATTTCTGAATCATCTACATAGCCCTCAAACCATACTTTAGCGATGTCTTCTTGATTAAAAAAGTAAGCTTGATTATTTATGGTTCCAGTAGGATATATACAAGATGAATAATCAAAGTAACCTAATTCCCCATTACTATTATAAAGTGGAAATCTTGATGTTATCATCAATTTGATATCACCATTTTTTAATTGCACAACACTTCCAAGTGGTAAATATTTCATAATTTCCTCATTTTTTTCTCAGCTAAAGAAGCTAAACTACTAAAAAATATTTTATTACCATAGTAAAAATATTTTTTGGTAAAAGCCTTTTGATGCATACAGACACGTTGGAACAAATGCTAGACTCCCAAAAACCAAAAACATAAATAAACCTGATGTATAGCTTATGTAGGCACAAACAAGACTTATAGTGAAAAATATAAAAAAGTAAATAATCCCTTTTAAAACATTTTTTCTTTCTGTCTTGTAAAAGTCATCTTGGGGAAAATAGTCTTCATATATCTGCAATTCTTGTTGATTCACTTTAAACCACACAAGTTTGGCTAATAAAAATGAAAGAAAATAGAAAACAAAAATCATTGAAAAACTATCAACATGGATTGATCTATTTAAAACCATAATCATTAGATAAAAACCTCCAGGAACAGCAAGCTTTTTATCCATTCCGTATCTATTGATTGATGCAATCACATACTGTTTTCGAAGTCTATCATAAAAAATAGCACGCTCATCATCAATGGCATTAAATGGTACTAGGTATTTGGTTTTGATGGTATACATAAATCTCCTTTTAACGTCAATTTAGCATATTAATGACAATTTTTTAGAAAGAAAAAGCAGAACCTATGTCAGAAAAGAAACCTGAAACAGCATCTCCAACATCTGATATAGTGTCTTCAACCTTTGATACTACAGCATCTCCAACTTCTTTAACAGTTTTTGTAATTTCTTTATTAATATCCTTTAAAAAGCTATTGTTAACTACAAAGTCTACAACTTTTCCAACTGACGCATCGTACATTTCATCAAATTTAATTGAAAACGCAACAGTTGCTACTGCTCCAGCTAAAGCACCTGCAAAAAAACCAGCAAAAGTACCAAGAACAGGAATACCACTTCCAATAGTTGCACCAGAAAGTGCTCCTGACGCTATGCTAGCAATCAGAGAACCTACACTTATACCAATAGCAAAATGTCCAACGGTTTTGACTGTCGCATCTATGAAATTTTCACCTTCTATTATTTGATCATAAAAATCTTTTCCTGCTGCAAGTACAGAAATAGCTTTTGAACCATAATTTAACAAATTTCCAAAAGCAGAACCAATACCATTAGAAGCTGATACTGCTCCACTACTAACATAGGAAACCGCTTCACTAAATTTACCTGCTACTTTAGCACTTCCAGTTAATCCATATGTTTTCATCATTGTATATAAGGTAGAAATTAAACCCATCCTTTGCATGTAGGCAGCGAATTTAGGCAATCTTTTTAAAAACTCTTCTGAACCTTTCTTCAAAAAAGTCTCTATCAATTCAAATGAAAATTCTTCTTCTATTTCGTCTAATATTTCTTGGACACTCTCTTCATTCCCACCAGAAACAGCTATTACATAATCTTTTAAGTCATTTTTTAATAATTGAGATTGACTTTTTAGTTTTTTCTCCCACTCTTCATCAACTGTTTTTGTCCACTCCATCTCTTTTTTTGAGGGTAATTCAAAAAGTTGCGTGCTAGCGTTCCAAGAAGCATTTGCTTGACCAAGACCAGTAGTCACTGCTGCTTGGAGAGTGGAAATTTGATCGAAAATAGCCGGTGAACTGGCATTAAAATTGAGTAATTTTGTCAATTTTTCTTCAAGTGTTTGCTTCACTCCCTGTTGAATGGAGATACTGTAATCAAGATTGTTAATCGTCTGCCAATTTGGTTTTTCACGACAACGCATACTGTAACTCAAATCCTGATAACGACCAATAATACGGTCTGTTTGCATGATTTTTTCACGAAGTTCACTCTCCTTTAAGTCCACACTATCAACTTCTGCAGTATATTTTGCAGGTAACTTCTTACCACTATCATTGATAGCATCGTTCAAAAGAATACAAGCCTTTACCAAGGGAATTAGAATAGTGTTACTGTATGCTTTCGCAGAATCATAAGCTTTTCCTTTCAAACCTTCCTGAAAAGAAAACTTACATAAGGCAGCTTGCAATTGTTCATAACCTGTATTTTGACTGGAAATCATACTTGAAATACTAGTTGCTTGACTCTGTGATGAGCCTAGATACATATCAATACTCATTTTGTGAGATTTTCCTTTCTCTGCTTTTCTCTAAGTATTTGTTGCTCATTTTCAAGGCGAAGGTGTTCAGTTCTTAAAACCTCTTCCTGTTTTTCAAAGTATCCAACTACTAACTTTGAAACAGTTACTTGTTCTTCAATAGCTTGAGAAAATTTATAACGGTTAGAGGACAAGCGAAATTCTTGAAATAAATCTTCTAAAAAACGTTTGGTGTCATTGGAGAGAGATATATAATTTTCCTTGTCTCGTAATAATTGACGTTTTTCAGTTTCTAATTGATCCTCTTGTTCCTTTAAATGTGTTTCTTTCAAATAAAAATCATCATCACTCATTTAAAGTGAACCCCGTACTAGCGTTTGGTAAATTTGATTTTTCAATTGCTGAACGCATATTCTCATCTAATGCCTGAAACTCACTAGCCATTTTATGAATATTCTCTGACATAGTCATGATAACTTTTGCTACTTGCGATTCAGTACTTTTAGCAAGATCGATTACCGAGTGGGCATTAGTATTCCCAGCCACAGTTGTTTGATTATCCTTGGTAGCTATGCTACTGCTTGTTAAAGAAGCAACTGCATCAGATAAAGCAGTAGCTGCTTCTCTTGCTATGGCAGTATTATGTAAAATAGAGTTTGAATTAGATGCCATCACTGTTTCTCCCTTAAATTTCTTTAAAGTTTCTTATATTTTATCATTTTAAACGTATTTTTTCAAAAAAACTTGTCTTGTTTACTTACTAACTGTATTTTTTTAAATCATTTAACTAGTTGACTTGGTTTAAAGGATTGTCCCGCTATTTTTCGGTGAGTGCCATCAGTTGAACAAAGTCATAGCCGTCTGGGTAGAGAACATAACCTTGTGTTGGTTTTAGGCTTGGTTCATTAGTGATATATGGGTAGCGAGTGTGTGACTGGTCACTGATACGCATTCCTAGGAAGACTTGATCAACCAAGTGTTGCATCTGCTTGACGTAGCTATCATAGGTGTTTGTAACAAGGTCTTGGTAGTTACCGATAAAGACTGGTGTTACACCGTTTTTAGGCCCTTCTGTGACTAATACTTTAAAGTCTGCGTCACTAATACCTGATGCGAGTGCTGTTGCAGCTAAATCTGGGATAATCACAAGCCATTTTGGATAGTCAGGATTTGGTTCTTTGAGGCGCTTATGAAGATCAGCAATAATCGTTGTTAAAGCATCTTTCACTTCTGCTGTTGTCGTGAAGCGTTGCACGTTTTCAAAGAACTGGTTAGCAATTTGTTGACCTGAATCCAAGATAACACTGTGGTAACTGTCCCCAAGACGATCAAGATGATAGTCGAGGAGGCGGTAATAATGATTCACAAAAACAGGACTGTCTGATGCTAGTAGCATTGGTTTTTTAAAGCTAAAGGCAACTGGTTTGACGTATTCTCTCTCAAGTCCTAGAACAAATTCATTATCTTCTTTATTTGCCACAAGTAATGGGTCTTCTAGGATACTTGGAGTGACAGTCTCAGGCAACATTGGAATCGCCTGTGGCAAGTCTCCGTTAAAGCTTTCTCTCATTTTTTCAACTTCTGTCTTGACTTCTTTAATATAATCAACATAATGCTCACTGTGGTATGGCAGTGTGACTTGGAAGTTGACCATTTCATCAAACTTAGTGATGGCACGTCCCTTTATCTCATCGATTGGGATGTTGGAACGACCAACAACACCAGATAAATCACTCTTATCAAATAGGAAGAGGGAAATCTTGGTTTTAAAGTTTGATTGCAATTGTAGACGCATAGCATTGAGACGAGATAAGGTAACCACCAGATAAATGCCAAGGGAAACCCCATCACGCGCCACTACATTTAAGACCTCATAGAAAGTATCTGAGAAGCTAGCGTCAGAAACACTATCAAAGCCGTCAATGAGAATAAAGAGACGTGGGAAGCTCTCTTCTGAGATTTCATTATATTGGCTAAGATTCGTCGCTTTTACTTGTGAAAGGGCTACTTTACGTTGTTTAATTTCTCTTTCAAGGAAACGAAGTGATTTTTTAATTTTCTCTGTTTCATCCAGGGCAAAATAATCTGCCACGTGAGGAAAATCAGAAAGTGAAATCATCCCACTCGTTCCAAAATCATAAAGATAAAAATGCGCCTGATCTGGTTTTTGTTTTCTCATCACATCAAGGGCTAAGTTTTGAAGGAAGGTTGACTTCCCAAAACCAGGACTTGAAACAAGTAAGATATGACCCGTTTTTTCCATATCAAGGTAAAGTGGTGACTGCTCTTGTTTTTCAGGAATATCTTGATAGCCGATTAGAATCGATAAGGACTTATCACGATTATCCCAGTAATCCTTAAAATCTATTGATTGAAGACTATTAGCATAGACTTTTTCAGCAAGTGGTGGGAGCCATGGACTTGCCACCTTGTTTATTTTCAGCTGATTAAAGATTGCTTTCGTTTTTTCAACAATGGCATCTAGCTCGGTTGGAATGGCTTTGACATTTTTCTTCTTGTCAAGACCACTCAAATCTTTATTGATGGCTGTGTACTGACCGTTATCTGTGATTTCATAGATAGTGGTCTCTTTTTGGATAGTATTTTTTCCACCTGGAACATAGTCAGCCCCTGACCAGGCACTTTGGAAGAGTTCATAGATTTCGTTGTTACCCACTTGAAGATAGGCTCGTCCGACCTGTGTAATTTCAGCAGCATCAGGCGTCTTGATGATTTCACGAGAATCTGCCACATCTTGCACTTTGAGGGCAATCTTAAATTTAGAGTTGGACCAGATTTGATCGTTAACCACACCACTAGGTTTTTGAGTGGCTAAAATTAATTTTACTCCTAGGGAACGACCGATACGAGCCGTTGATACTAACTCATCCATAAATTCTGGTTGATTCATCTTTAACTCAGCAAACTCATCACTAATGATAAACAGGTGAGGAAGAGGCTCAGTGACCTTGCCTTCTTTAAATAATTTCATATACTGATTGATATGATTGACATTATTTTCCAAAAATATCCGTTGACGTTTTTGGAGTTCTGCCTTAATCGAGATAAGGGCACGGTTGGCTTGGTTACCATCCAGGTTGGTAATTGTCCCAACAACGTGCGGTAGATTGGCAAACAAGTTGGCCATCCCACCACCTTTATAGTCAATGAGGAGGAAAGCAACTTCGTAAGGATGGTAGTTAACCGCTAAGGAGAGGATATAAGACTGAACTAACTCAGACTTCCCTGAACCAGTTGTTCCTGCTATCAGTCCGTGAGGGCCATGGGCCTTTTCATGAATATTGAGATAAAGAAGATCATCTCTTCCTCTAACACCAAGAGGGACGGCCATAGACTGATAGGTTTCATTTTCCTGCCAGCGATGTAATATCTGCAAGTCTTCCACCTGATCAACGCCATACATCTCAAGGAAAGTGATGCTATTTGGAATATAGTTTCTCAGTGTTTGCACATGGTTAATCCCAGCCATATGACGGGCAAAATCTTCTTTTTCCTTGTTAGTAATAACAGGAAGCGGGACAAACTCTTTATTAACGTAGGTTTCTTTTTGAAGGATAAGAGTGGCTTTTTTATCACCACGGTAATCAACGACGGTTTGTACGTGTTCAGGCAAGCTTTCAATTACTTCTTCAACAAAGACATAGTGAATGCCTAAATGTGAGAGATTTTCGTTGATGTATTCCATGATATTATGATCAAGCATCAAACTCAAGTCGGTGATAAAGAGGATATAGCGAGGACCGTATTCTTTTTGAGTGTTTTTATCTTGCTCACTATCAAGTTTTCTCTCTTTGATGATTTGATAAAGAGAAGTCAAGAGTTGATCTCTTGTGCGTTGACTATAAACAAAGCCACGACTGTTAAACGCTTTTAACTTGATATGAGGAAGCCACCTACTCCAATGCCAAAGAGGCATTTCGTCTTCACGGAAAATCGGAATAAACTGAACATCGTGATAACTTTGAAAAGTTGCTAGTTGCATCATCAACTGTTGCACTTGTTCTATCACAACTTTTCTCGTTCCAATATAACCAATTGGACCAGCCACTTCATTTAAAATAGGAGCATTAGGTATCGTTTGATAGTAACGAATCAGCTCTCTCACTTTTTGACTAGCATCTTTATTGTACTGCGTGAGTTCTGAATCAGCATAGTCAATTTTAAAACTAGCTGGAACGTCACCAAGTCCTAATCGATAAGTGAGAAAATCAAAATGATAAGGTGTTTTCTCATAAATTCTACGATCTGTTTTTTTCACCATTTCTAATAGGTCAGTCATATCTGGGTAGTGGTAGAAAAGAGCCGTCGTTTGTTCTTTTTTATACTGGGCTAACTCTTTATACTTGGTATCAAGATAGTCCATATAATCTGCTAATTTCTTTTTCTGAGTGACTTTGTGTGATTTTTTATCAGAAAAATAACTATGGATAGATGTTCCAATCGTAATCACAGACATTCCCATCATCATAAAAAGCATGGCACCGCCCGACGTGAAAACATAAAGTAAGATAGTAAAGACAATCATAGCAAATGGAGTGATTAAAAGTTTAATCAGTGATTGCTTTTTCCCTTCATCTTCTGTTGGTGCTGAAGCGATGGTAATCTTTGCTTCATTTTCTCTTAAAATGATACGAGGAGATCTATGAAAATCTTTAGAACGATCTTCTGTAACATCCTTTGAAAAATGGATAAGTTCTGTATTGACGAGAAAAAGACTAGCCAACATGAGTTGCTGTTCTTTTAAAACCAAAACCAAACCAGCCTCAAAAACAATGGTATCATTGGTCATGAGAGACACCTTACCACTTGTTTTCCTACCATTTAAGAAATAGTCGCTGTTTCCAATAAACTCATAATCACCTTTATCGGTGGGTGACAAAACAGCTTCTATATTACTGTCTACTAGTTGAATCAGGGCATCATCAGTTTTTGAAAGATAAATAGTCCCATCTGGTAATCCTAAATAGTCGGCATCTTCTAGTACTAATAAATGAAGGGTTACTGAATCTTCTAGAACAATCGTGTGTCGTCCTTTTTGATAAGTTTTCTCAGCGAGTATGACGTCATCTTTTTTAGTTTCAATCTGTACAGAATTTTCTAGAGGAAGATAGATGTCATTTGTTTCTTTTCCCAGTGAGTAAATCGTATTTTCATAGATAGGATAAGCATTCTCTTCATATATGAGATAAGTAATCATAGTGCCTCCTAGTTTTTATCAGTGTTAGCATTGTTGGTAGCTGAATCATCTGAAGTTGCTTCGTCATCTTCTTCACTATCAAAGGTTAAATAAGTCTTTTTCAATTCATCTAATTTTGACTTATAGCTGTTGATTTGCTGCGTTCTTTCTTCGGAGTTCAACTCTGGGTTTCTTTGGATTTCGTCAATCTTTTTAGTCATCCCATACATTAACAATTGCGGGTCATCTAAAAAACTTGCGATATCAATGGCTTCATCGATATTAGCTTGGCCGATTAAAATCCAATAACGCAAATAATCTTCATTAGATTGTGTTGAAATTTTGCTTAACTCTTCTTTTTGTTCTTCGGTTAAAGGTTCAGTCATAATAACAGAGTAGGCAACAACGTACTTGTCATCTTGCGTCAAAGAACGGCTATCAGTATTCTTTATGGCTGTTATCACTCGTGAATAGTCTTGATTGATGAAAGCCAAACGCAGTTCTGAGACTGTTTCTTGTTTTGGAATGGCAAAAAAGACAAAATAGAGTACGCCTAGAAGTGATAAAACACCTACAATGGCTGATACAATAGAGGCAATTTTTAAGCGTGTTAGTGTATTGTTAGAAACACGTGAATAATGCTCTTGGTTATTTTTTTTCTCTTTTTCAAACTTTTCATTGAGTAAATCCAAAATAGTATCAACAGTGGTTTGTTTGTTAATCGTTTCTGAGAATAGTTTACCCTTATAAAATTCTAATTTACCAGACATTAAAGCGTGATAATCTGCTCTTTTGTCAAGTAACGAGATAATCATTGCCTTATAAGAAGTTAAGAAAGTTTCCTCTGTCATTGCCTCATAAGGAGGCACTTGATCAACAATACCTCTTTCGATAAAAAGTGGTAAACCATTTCTTGTAAAAACGATGTTTTCAGGTGCCAAATCATAGCTGTATTTTGAATGTTTTAATTGATGGTAGACTTGACCTAGATTAATCAAGTGTCTTAATTTTTCTTCCTCAGTCATTGCTGTTAGCTGTTCAAAGTCGTATATACCATCAAAAACAATACTCTCTAAAGAAATACCATCGTCATCTTGACTAAGAGCGACATCAAGAAAAAGAGGATGGCTAGCCTCTAACAAGGTATAGGCCAGTTCACGATTTCCTCTAATATCCTCTAATACTAACTCACGTTTTAATTCTCTCATTTCTTTCTCCTATAAGGTTTCAAGCAGCAAAAGAATGCCATCATTAAAAGATGACAAATCATTTGTACTAAACACTAATTCATTGGTTTCACGTATTCTTGCAGTAGGATTTTCAATGGTCAAATGAAGGCCATAAGACTCTGAAACAATGGTTAAGATTTCTTTGAAACGCATTGTTCTTGGCACTCTTAAATCCAATTGACGACCTAAGAAATCGTTAAAATCAATACTAATATCAATATAATTATCCATGATTTTTTCCTCTTTTATGACCAAAAACTCGGTACAGTGAAAAAAGCATCACTAAGAATCCCAGAAGAAAAATGACAACTGTTTGGATAGAAATAGAAGACTTTTTTTGTCCAAGCGTGACATTATATTCTCCTAAGCTGGAGTTTGCTGTATCGGTAATAAATAACAAGGGTTGATAATTGTCAACCAAGTTTTCTTCTTCAATTTCTTGTAAAAAAATAGTCTCTTTTAACTCACGTTCTTGCGAAAGACTACTTTCTTGTTTTTGGGCAATATTTTTTGTAATTTCTTCTTTAAAGAGTTGAGATAATTCATTTTCTTGCTCAATATAGAAGACTTCTTTTCGTGTTTCGTTTGACTGGATATCGGTATTAATCTTGAGAGATCCGTCATCTGCTAAAACTGTAGGAATAAAGATACTTATTCCTACAGTCATAACAATTATTAATATTCTTTTTTTCATAGGCTAACCTTATGATTCTTTTACTTTATTATAGGTAAAGAGATTAAAAGCAGCAAAGACAAGTGTTGCAAGTAATATCACAACAAGGGGTTGACCCCAACCACTACTATGGTTAATATAGCTTGTCAACATTTCTTCAATATGAGTCAGTGGTGACAAACTGGTAATCAAAGTATTGTTTGTGACATAATAGGCATCTAATAATTGAGTTGCTGTCACAATATAAAGCATCAAGAGCAATAAACTGATTAAGAAACCAAAGCTCTTAATTTTTTGAATCAACAAGTTGATACCATAGGTGAATAAAAGGGTAGTAACCATCATCAAGATAAATAACATCATGATTTCGCCACCTTTTAAACTTAATTTTAAGCCAGAAATGACAGCAATAAGAAGAGCGGTACTAACACCCATACCTGTGAGAAAGGCAAGAGGGCCAGTGGCATTTTTCCAGTGAACTCGATCTGTCATTTTAAATTGTTTTTGTAATTGGCTAATATCAGTATGTTGCATGAAATAAACAATAACAAGACTTGCTAAATAGCTGATGAAAACGAGTAGAAGACTTGATCTTTCGTCTTGTCTTGCTGTTGCTGTTTCTTCAGTAATTGTTCCAAGTACTGTCTCAATTTTTGAAGCATTTACAGGATCCGAGAGGTATTCATAAACAGCACTATTTTTTTCGTTACCTGTTTTAGTATTATTCAAAACGGTAGCAAAAGATTTGAGAAACTCTTCATTTGAACCATATTCTCTTGTCATAACAGCTTTTAAATCAGCCACTTGAGTTGAAAGATTTTGACCCTCTCTTTCAAGAGAGTTAATATCGTTATTAACTTGACTGATATTTCTTTGAAGATTATCAGAAACTAATTGATTTGACTTAGTATTATCAACTAGTGTTCTACTAGCTGATAAAAGGGTAACTAGGTCTTTATTAATATCAAGACTGACAGTGACCATGTCTGTGTTATCACGTTTTTCGTTTGACACAATTTCAGGTTTGTTAGTCAACTGTTCCTGCACTAATTTAGTTGTTGCCATTGTATCAGTTAATTGTTTTGTCAATTGAGCCGTTGTCTCTTGAAGCTCTACTACGCTAGAATTTAAAGCATCACTTTTAGCTTTTAAAGCTTCAAAATCATTTAGTTTTTCATCTGTAATCTTAAGATTATCTTTTAAGCTTGTAATAGTTGCATCTTTAAGAAGTTTAACAATGATTTCTTTAAGATTATCTACTTCTGTTTGACCGATCAAGGTTTCTTTACCTACTGTAATACTATCCGCTGATAATGCGCCTTTTGCTAAATCAATATCGTAGAAGGCCTGCACTAATCCAGACAATTCTAAGTAAGAACGAATATCTTCATAAAGAGCCATACCTTTTGTTTTTCCTGAATACTGTTGGTATGGGAAGTGAACATTAGTCTTGCTGTAAACGCGATCAATTTCCTTTTCAGACTTTTTATAAGTCACTACAGGTTCGGTTTGAGTTGATGTTTCAACACCAGTTGAGCTGTCAGTTTGACTAGAAGCATCAGAAGTATTTGTTTCACCTGTTTGTGTTGAACCATCACTTGAACTCTCTGTGTTAGTTTCGCCCGTTCCAGGGACATCATTACTTTCAGTTGTTGTTTTATCAGATTCATTACCTGCAGAAGCATTTGAGTCTGACGTTTCTCCACTATTTTGAGATGACACATCTGATGTTGTCGTTTTTTCTACAGTTTCATCCTCTTCAAAATAGCTCAATTTTTCAATGGTTTCAACGTCTACCTTAATTTCAACTGGTTCAAAAATATCAATTTCATTTTCATTAGCTGGAGCAATTGAATAATTGATAGTAATTGCTTCTTTAGTGTTTTCAGGAACATTAATGATATAAGTATTGCCTTCTAGTTGAGCAGATTGATTACTAATATTCAAACGATAGTTTTCTGGAGCGGTTAAGATAACTTTTTTAATATCACCTTTTAAATTAACGAAAGAAATCTGATGTTGTTGTCCCAATTGTGCTTTGGTAGCATTTTTTACCTCAACTAATTGGCTATCTTGGATAGTCGTTTCTCTCTTAGCTGGAGCTGCAATATTATTCTTGATAGTGTACCAAGTAACAAAAGCATTGATATTTTTCAAATATTGCTTGTCTGAGTCACTTAAATCCATACGATTAATTGCTGCATCATCAAAATAAACTAATTCAGTTAGTTTTTTATTGACTTTATTAGTCATACCAGCATTAATCGATGCCACATAAAGACCCAAAGTATTAATCACTGATTGATCTCCATTAATATCACCATCTGAACTCTCTATGGAAGCTTTCACGGCATCTGCTACTGCTTGATCATAATTCGTTAATGTTGAATCAATCTCATCATTTTGTGTTTTTAATTCCTCTAATAACTCATTAATAGTGACATTAAACTGTTCAGTATTTCCTTTTGTTTCTTCCCAAACTGTTGCATTAGTCACAGTATTGGCAAGAGTTGCATTAATATTTTCTAGTTGAGCCAACTGTTCTTCAACAGATAATTGTGACAAGTTATTATCATAAGTATTTAGACTGTCTTCTCTAGCATCTATTGAGACTTGCCATTGTTCTTGCAATGATTTAATGGTTTCTAATTCAGAATCATAAGTGCGATCTGTATTGATAATCGCTGTAAAAGCATCATTAGAATTATTCAAATCACGATTGAAAATATCATAGGAACTCAAGATATCATTTATGGGTGAGCTGAGACCGTTAAATTGTTGAGAATAAGTATTTAAAGGATCAGTCAATCTTAGATTGAAAGAATCAAGAGTTCTATTTTCATTAGAGACAACTTCTCCAACACGTGATTGTGCAGTTTGAAGATTGCCTATAATACTTAAAAAGTAAATATTGATTAACTCTTTATTAAAGAAACTCTTCAAGTCTGTAACAGCTTGTTCAGCTTGACGAGCAACTAACTGTTTATCAGATTTAATCTGATACTGAAAAATAGCTTGTTGTGGATCCGTTGCTTCTAAAGATAAACTATCTTGAGAAAACTTACTAGGTAAAATAAGCATTAATTGATAGGTATTATTTTCTAAACCTTTTTCTGCCAAAGATCTTGATACCAACTCAACATCATAGTTAGAATTAGCTGAAAAGGCATTAATTAGCGTATCACCAATTTTAACAGGTTCACCATTATAAATAACACCAGAATCCTCATTAACAACTGCTATTTTCAAAGCATTTTGCTTTGTTGTTTGCGTTGTATTTGAAGGTTTTGAGCTAATAGGACTAGGCTTTATTACACCTAAATAAGAGATGAGGGCCACAAAAAAAAGTAATCCTATTCCTAGTATTATCAATTTTTTCTTTTTCATTATTGTCTCCATTATAATACAAAAAAGGTTGAGGATATTGCCTCAACCTTATCAGCGTTTTCTTTATTGTAGGCCAAAGTTACGAGATAAGTCTTGGTCATTTTGTTGCATTGCTTGAGCAGTTTTATCAAGTTGTGTATTGATTTGTTGCATCAATTCAGCAAAGTTTTGAACTTTTGGTTTCAATTCATTGAATTGATTGTCGAAACCTTGAAAGGCTTGACCTTCCCACTCAGTACGAAGAGTATCTTGTAAGCGTTGAAGGTTGTTCAAAATAGTTGTAATATCATTTGAAGCTTTTCCGTACTCACGAGCGCGACTTTGTAGCGTTTCTGGGGATACACGAATTTGTCCTGACATAATATTGTCTCCTTTAAATTTTATACATTTATTTTATCATTAGTTAAAAAATTTTACAAGCATTTTACTTTAATATACACGATTTTTTTAGAATATAAGAGATTTTTTTAAAAAATGGTTTTGATAGTCTCTTTCAAAAGGACATATCAGAGATATTAAAATCCTAAAAATAGCCTTCTTTAATTATTCATAACATTTTGTAACCGTCTTAACAACTTTTTTTAACTGATCATCCCAGTAGTGAATGCGCTCAAAACTGCCTTTTCTATAATATAAGGGAAGGCGTTCTCTAATATCATCCTGCATTTCTAGATGCGCAATTTCTTCAAGACTAAACCACCTTGGTTCACCTTCTCTTGAGTTTTTTAACAAGTCGCCTTCAAAAGATTGACAGAGAAAATCATAGTAGACATATCTTTCTTTTTTTAGAGGATTTGTAAAACCAGAGATGCCTTTTAATTCTAGATTTAGTGCTGTTAACCCAGTTTCTTCTTTTAATTCTCTGACTGCCGCTTCAAAAAAACTTTCTGGAAATTCGACTTTGCCACCTGGTTGAATCCATCCTTTAAAATCATCGTGTTGACTATTTATTAGGAGAATCTTGCTTTCTTTTTTGACACAAATATTAACCCAATTTTTAATGGTTTCTGACATACCTTCTCCTTAACACGGTTTTCTTATCATTATAATAAAAAACGTCCATTTCTGGACGTTTTCTTAGTTATCTTTCTTTTTTCGGATGACAAATCCACCTTTTTTATCATTAGAAGAACGGTTAGACTTTTTGGAATCCTTATTATAAAAATCTTTATTTTTTTTATTTGAACGACGTTTGTGATCTCTATCATCGCGTTTTCTATCGCCACGATAACCGCCACGACGATCATTGCCACCTTTACGGCCACCACGATTGCCTTTTCCTGATTTTGATTTACCACCACCAACATATTTGAATGGTAATGGTTTTTCATTAGGAATAATCACTTTAGGTTGTAACTCTGGATCTTGAACAGTCAAGGTTAGGATATATTTTGCTAATTCTTCTGGTGAAAACTCTGCGACTAATTTTGCAGCATCTTCATCAAAACGATCAAAGTTAGCACGAATGGCTTTATTTGAAAAATCACGTTCGATTTTTTGCAAAGCCACTTTTTTCATCGAATGAAAAGCTTCTTTTGCAGTCGGTGGTTTCATTGGTAGCATTGGCTTTTTAGTCAATTTTTCAATGATTTTAAGGTAACCCACTTCATTTGGTGAGACAAAAGTAATAGATTGACCTGTTTGACCCGCACGTCCAGTACGACCGATACGGTGAACATAGCTTTCTGGATCTTGAGGGATATCATAGTTGTAAACATGAGTGACACCGGTCACATCAAGACCACGAGCGGCAACATCAGTTGCTACTAAAATATCAACAGCTTCACCTTTAAAGTCTCTTAAAACACGCATTCTTTTACTTTGATCTAAGTCACCATGGATACCTTCTGCTCGATAACCTCTGATTTTAAGACCACGAGTCAACTCATCAACACGACGCTTGGTACGACCAAATACAATAGAAAGTTCTGGCTGATCAACATCCATAAGTCTTGTCATGGTTTCAAATTTTTCATTTTCTTTGACAAGAATATAATGTTGTTCAACTAAATCTGTTGTTAATTCCTTGGCAGCAATTTTAATGTGCTCAGGTTTTTTCATGAATTTAACACCAATTTCCTTGATGGGAGCTGGCATTGTTGCTGAAAATAGTAAGGTTTGGCGAGTTTCTGGAACACGACTGATAATTGCTTCAATGTCTTCCAAAAAGCCCATATTAAGCATTTCATCTGCTTCATCCAAAATCAATGTTTCAACATTTTCAAGGCGAAGTGCCTTACGTTTAATTAAATCAAGTAAACGTCCAGGTGTTCCAACAACCACATGAGCACCTGATTTTAAAGCTTTAATTTGTTTTTCAACACTTGTTCCACCATATACAGAGCGAACTTTAACGCCTTTTTCACGGCCAAAACGAAATAGTTCTTCTTGGCTTTGCACTGCTAATTCGCGTGTTGGTGCAATAACAAGTGCTTGAACCAAATTACTTGACGTATCAATTTTATTTAAGGTTGGCAAACCAAATGCCGCTGTCTTTCCGGTTCCTGTTTGGGCTTGACCAATCACATCCTTACCTTCTAAAGCTAAGGGAATCGTTTTTTCTTGGATAGGTGATGGTTCAGTAAAACCAGCTTTTGTAACAGCCAATAAAATGTCTTCTGACAAGTTTAATTCATTAAATTTCAATATATTTCTCTTTTCTAAAAGAACAGTGCGAAGCTGTCCTATAAAACCTTTATTTGTTTGACAACTCAACCATTATAACACAAATATGAGAGAATACTAAGGATTTCACCTTATTAAATCTTATTAATAAGAATAATACGTTTTCAAAAATACTATTGAAAATAAAAAGTTGTCAGACTAAAATATTCTGACAACTTTTTTAAATTTAAAGTGAAGAATTAGTATAAAAGAATAGATAATAATTAAACTAATTAAATTTCATTATTAGGATTATTCTTTTTTTCCAAAATTAAACCATACAAACCTAGTGACAGAGCAATAATACCACTGACAGAAAGTAAAGATAAGTTTTCACGACTTCCCGTTTTGGGAAGTTCAGAGTGATTATTATTTACATTACTTTTTATTAGATTCCCTTTGTTAGATGGTAATTGACCTATATTTGATAGTGGAATAAATGGTATATCCAATTTAGGTTTATTTGACTGAGATATATTCTTAATCGGAATATTGATATTAGGGATAGTATTGTTTGGCACATTATTTCTTGGAATATTACTGTCAAGTGTAATATTATTTGGAACACTGTCTACTGGTACATTTTCTCTTGGAATATAACGATTAGTTGTATTATCACTACCAAAATCATCATTATTGACTAAACTTCCATGTTCTTCTTGTGCACTATGTTCACCGCTGGCTCCTTTGTCATCTTTATCTATAATGACTTCTTTACCATCTAAGAAAGTGATAACAGTATTACCTAAACTGTCTTTTCTGACATTAGTGATGCTGACTGAATTGCCGTCTCGAGCATCACGTCCGGTTTGGCCTGTAGCTCCTTGTAAACCACGTTCACCTTGTAAGCCACGTTCGCCTCGGTCTCCCTTATCACCTTTGTCTACTGTAACTGTTTTACCATCTGAGAAGGTGATAACAGTATTACCTGAATCATCTTTTCTGACATTAGTGATGCTGACTGAGCTACCGTCACGACCATCGCGGCCTGATTGACCTGTTGCTCCTTGTTCACCGCGTTCG